>CAYPGQ010000149.1:0-9404 GCA_964410125.1 uncultured Eubacteriales bacterium
GTTTCCTTGTTCTCGAAAAAATCCTGGAGGATCTGTGCTTGTTTTTCGATTAAATCTTTATATTTCATCCCATTCTCCTAACCTGAACTATTCATAAAAAATGCCGATGCTTTTTTGCTTCAGCAATGTCAGGAAGCTATCCTGACATTGCTGAAAAAACTTTTCAAGAAGAATCTTTTTATATTCATCGGCATTCTTTACCCTTCGGGCGAACCGATCTTACTGCATCTGCTTTGTTGTGACCCATTTGCGGTGGACAACCACAGCTGCATGGGCCACTCCTCTCATCTGCAGCAACTTAGGTCCGTGAATAATCCTGGCTAATCGGTTTTCTGATTTTAAGGCATCCTGTCTTTTTTATCTTCAGCCAGCCCAGATCGAATCACGCCTCTCACCTCTTCCAAAAGTACAGGAAGATCCTCTTTGTGATTTCCCTTAACAAAAACCGGCGGATGGAAAGAAACCTTGATCGTCCCCTTCTTCACAAAAAAGCTGCCTTTGGGCATGAGTTCGTAGGTACCTTGAATAGATATCGGAACGATCGCAGATTGGCTGGCCTGTGCAAGAAAAAAACCCCCTCGCCTAAATTCTTGGAGTTTACCAGTGCGGCTTCGCGTTCCCTCTGGAAAAATCAAAAATGAATACCTTTTTTCTTTCATCAGCCGGGCGGCATGATCAATGCTCTTTTTCCCGCCCCGGATGCCTTTCCTGTCAACAGGGACAAACTCCACTTGTTTCATTCCCAAGCCGATGATAGGAATTCTGAATATCTCTCTTTTTAAAATCACACGGAGGGGATGGGGGATAACGAAAAAAAGCAAGGGACCATCGAGAAAACTCAAGTGGTTGGACATGAATATGTAGGATTTATCTTTTTCAAAAACATCGACTCCGGTCACCTCTATCCGAATCCCGAGAATTTTTGGACCAAGTCTCATGGCCTTTTTACCAGCCCAGAGCAAAGGCCGCGAGCTTTTGAACAGGTAGCAGCAAAACAGAACAGGCGTCAGAAGGAGGGTGATCAAAACATATAGAGTGAATAGGATTATAGTCCGCATCCTTGAGGACACAGATTATATCATATCTTTTCTAAAATAGTAAAAAGGGGACGACTCTATTTTTTTTGCTTTATTGGGATCAAACCTTGATATTGGACAAATTAATAAAGGCTTAGAATCTTTAGCCTGGATACCTCATAAATTATCCCGGTTGCCCTGAATTATTTGTGTGCGAGCTTAAAATCAAGGGACACGTTACCGATTTCGGAAAATCGGTACATGTCCCTGATTTCAATTCATATCGCATTAAACCCCGGTAAAAAAATCATGTTTATTAATAATTCAGGTTAGCTAGGAATGGAAATCTTTTATATTTGTCCAATATCAAGGTTTGACCCCTGCTAAAAAATAGAACCGTCCCCTTTTTGGAGACTGAAGGTGGGAAAAATTAGATAAAAAAGAAAAAGGGCGATACGGTCGTTACCCGTATCGCCCTTCTCCGTAAAAGCGAAAATTGAGACTAGCTCAAGTTTCCAGCTTACTGAACTGCTGTTCTCGGCGCGCGAATCCAGGAACCACTCCAACTAATCAGGTCGTAATTGAAGTCCTGCATTTGATCAATAACGTACATACCTGCTGTGGGTGTGCCGGTAACGTAGTTCCAACCGTCGCCAAGATTGTTTCTACCCCAGGACTCGATAATGAAGTCGTCGGTTCCAACATCAGCCGCAATGATACCTCTTCGGACACAAGCTGTGGCAAGATAGACCTTGAAAGGCTCTCCCCATTGGTCATTCACAGGAATAACTTTGACATAGAACGGAGACAGAGCATTAATAAAAGCATCGCTGGCAGTCAGGCTACCATTGTGGGCAATGGCAGGGGTGGCGTTGGTCCAAGATCCCTGGTCTGTGATGAAGTCAATTGCTCCGGTTGAGATAGTGTTAATGTCTTTCATCGCGCCTTTCTGTTTGGCCTTCTGAATAGCTGTAATCGCATTAGGAATGAGAAGTGCAGCAAGAATTCCGATGATGGCTACAACAATCAGTAACTCAATCAGCGTAAAACCTCTCGCTTTTTTTAACATTTAAAACCTCCTTTTTTTACTCCTGGTGGTTTTTATTTTCTATCACCAGTAAGTGTTTTTATTCGGGGAACAACAGTATTGCAACTTTTGTGCCAAGCCGCAATTGATATAAGTGGCTGATAATAAACATTTTATAATCATGCGAGCTTTTCCTCCCAGCTCAAATTGACATTTATTGTCACGCCGCTGCCAATATTTGACATTTTCTGCTTTATACCACATGCTCTTCCTCAAAACTGCCCTTATTCTCTCTGTTGGCATTTTTCAAACCATGCTTTTCGACAAGATACCTCAAAGAGCGGTAATTAATCCCAAGAATATTGGCCGCCTCTTTCAGGTTCCCTCTCGAAAACTGAAGGGCTTGTTTGACATAACCGGACGAAATTTCATCCATCACTGCATTCATGTCAAAACCTTGATGAAGAACAGGGGTTGCATCCTGTTTTTCACTCGGTTGGAGCATTTCTTTAGGAAGACTTCCCTTGGTGATCGTTTCCCTCTCTTCGATAGCAACAACTCTCTCGATAACATTTTCCAGTTCCCGAACATTGCCGGGCCAAGAGTAGGACTCCAACACATCTACGACTTCTGGTACGATCCTTTTCATTTGCCGCCCCATCCTATTGCAGTACTTTTCTAGGAAATGCGTGACAAGCAAAGGAATGTCTTCTTTTCTTTTCCGAAGGGGAGGCATTTCAAAAGAAATAACATTCAAACGATAAAAAAGATCTTCGCGGAAATTCCCTTGATTGATACTTTTTTTCAGGTCTTGGTTAGATGCAGCGATGATCCGAACATCCACCTGGACTTCTTCGGTGCCGCCCACCCTTCTGATCTTTTTATCCTGCAGGGCTCGAAGGAGTTTTACCTGTGTCCAAGGAGACATCTCGCCCACCTCATCTAAAAACAGCGTGCCCTTTTCGGCTACCTCAAACATGCCCTTCTTGTTGACCACAGCTCCTGTGAAGGACCCTTTGACGTGCCCAAAAAGCTCGCTTTCAAGAAGATTCTCGGGGAGGGCTCCGCAGTTAATCGAAACAAATGCCCTTTCTCGGCGTGTGCCTAGGTAATGGATCGCACGAGCCGCGATCTCCTTCCCGGTTCCGCTTTCACCAGTAATAAGCACGGTGGAATCTGTTACGGCAACCTTTTCAATCAGGTTATAGACTTCTTGCATCATCTTGCTCTTCCCAATCATGTTTTCGAAATCATATTTTTCCTTGAGCTCTTTTTTAAGAAAAAGATTTTCTTCCTTCAACCGTTTTTTCTCTAGGCCCTGCGCCACGATAATCTTCAGCTCTTCCACATCAAAGGGCTTGACGATATAATCCATAGCCCCCGCTTTTAAGGCTTCCACAGCTTGTTTTATCGTACCGTATGCTGTAATCATGACAATCGGAATGTCCGGTCTGTTGTTTCTAACATAACTGAGGAGTTCCATCCCGCTCATCTTTGGCATCTTGATATCCGAGACAATAATATCAAAGTCTTCATTTCCCATCAGCTCCACTGCTCTGGTTGCCGAGAGGGAGGTTTCCACCTTATAACCTTCTTTTTCGAATACCACGCTCAAAAGATCGAGGATGCTTTTTTCATCATCGATGACGAGTATTTTTTCCATCTTCCTACAATCTCACCCTTGAATCGGAGTTTGCCTGCAACTTTGGCAGAACAATCACAACCTCAGTCCCTTTTTCCCGATTGGGACGCACGTGTATCTTTCCGTTATAATCGTCAACAATCCTGCGGACAACGGCCATGCCGATTTCCGATCCAGAGTGGAATCCAGAAGAAAGGATTGGTTCTATAAGTTTTTTCCTCTCCTCATCTTTCAGACCGTTCCCCATATCCACAATTTTCACATGGACTTCACTCCTCTGTTCTTGGTCAATATCGATGGTGATGGTCCCTCCCTTCGGTGAAGCTTTGATGGCGTTTCTGATGAGATTCCAGAACATCTGTTTGAATTGATCGGTATTTCCAAAATAGGAAATATTCGAACTTTTGTAATTCCCGTTCAAGCGGAAATTGCCGTCCAACTCCCCGCTGTCCTCCAATAAAAGGAGCATTTCATCCACAACAGAAGCTAGATTCACATCGGAAAATGTCTTTTTATCCGGTGATATAAGGCTCAGGAACTGCTCGATGGATTGGGATACACGGCTAGATTGTTCTACGATGTTATCCATCAATTCCTTTTGTTCATCTGCCAGTTCAAGCTCATTCCTCAGCACTTGAACCGAACCTGAAATGGCAGTAAGAGGATTACGTATTTCATGGGCAAGATGAGCGGAAAATTCGCCAGCAAGGGCCAATCGCTTTTTAATCTCCAACTCCCTTTCTGCCAAACGCAGCTCTTCTGCTGTCCGTCTAAGCCTTTCCTTCATATAATTCAAGAGAAAAGCCACAATAAAAAACATGCTCCAGGAAATAAAGATATTGTTGATAACAGTACCTGGAGACAACTCGGTCGGTGGGTCGGAACCTAAATGCGGTAAAAAACCCAAATGCATTCCGTTGACAAGAATCCCGAAAAATACACCAGATAATGCTGCCGTTAAATAGGCGGCCCGCTTCGAGAGAACGATACTTGCAGCGATGATGCCGAAGATATACAGGAAATAAAAAGATCCTCTTAATCCGCCAGAAACATATACAAAGGCTGTGATTAACAGAAGGTCAAAAAAAATCTGGAGGCAAGCTTGGAAAGTCTGAAACCTGCCCCAATAGTACAGGAGAAGATATCCGATAGACAATACGTAGGTGGCAATAATCAGGTAATAAAAGAACGTGAGAGGGAGGAATGTGGAGGTGCTAAACTGAATGATGATCGCAGACACAGCAAGAGCGGTGACGATGATCAGTCGCAGGAGAATAAGCCAAAAAATGTCTTTTCTTCTCTTCAATCCTCTGATCCTTTTTTTGAAGACAGCTATTCAATGAAATTCCTGAATGTCATATTCCTGCCCGTCTTCTCTTAGAATTTGCTCATAAGATCAAAAATCGGCAGATACATGGAAACGACGATCGACCCGACGATCAAACCCACAAAAATCAGCAAAATGGGCTCCAACACAGAAAGCAGGCTTGCCACGGAATATTCCACCTCTTCATCGTAAAAGTCGGCCAATTTGGTCAACATTTCATCCAGTGTTCCGGTGGCCTCTCCGACACCCACCATTTGTATCATCATGAACGGAAAGCGTCCCTTTTCCCTCAAGGCATCTCTCAGGCTTGTTCCCTCTGCAACCATAGACCTTGCCTGCATGATGAAATCCTCAACGATGACATTTCCTGCGGTCGCAGACGTGATCTTCATGCTCTCCAGCATCGGGACGCCTCCGGAAAGGAGCGTGCTTAATGTCCGAGTCACTCGCGACAGGCCGACCTTTTCGAGCAGTTTTCCAAAAAGAGGCATCCGCAATAAAAACTTATCGATGATCTTTCGGCCTGAATCTGTTTTTCTCCAATACCGAAGGCTAAATATAACGGCAACAATACCGATGACGATAAAGAGAATATATTTCTGGATGAAGATGCTCAGGGATAAAACAATGGAGGTCAAAAAGGGTAGTTCTGCACCGAGTTCAAGGAAAATCGAGGCAAACACGGGAATGACCTTCCACAGCATGAAAATGACCACTATAATTGAAAACGATAAAACGGCAACAGGATATATCATGGCCTGGCGAACCTGTGCCTTCAACCTGACGATTTTTTCCAAGAATTCTGCCAGCCGTCTCAACATAATATCCAGAGAACCACTCTGTTCCCCGGAGGCAACAAGGTTGCAATACAAATCATCGAAGACATTGGGAAATTTGCGCTTGGCCTGATTCAAAGTGGATCCCGCCTCCACATCTTCTCTAATATCCTTAATAACATTCTTGAAGTATTTATTCTTTGTCTGCTCGGCCAGAATATTAAGACTCTGTATCAGCGGAAGTTCAGCATCTATCAGTACAGAGAGTTGTCGACTGTAGATAGCCAAATCTTTCAACTTGACTTTTTGTCTTTGGAGAAAAGGGAGCTCTATCTTTTTTCTTGCAGCAGAAATATCCATAACCGTGATCTGTTCCCGCTGCAAGGCTTTGGATAAATCATCCACATCACGCGCAATACGGGTCCCCCCGACAACATCGCCGTAACGGTTTTTTCCTTTCCATCGAAATGTAGGCATTATAAACCCCTTTCTATTTTCTTATTTGATCCGGAGTAAAGCTTACCGAAGTCACCTTGAGCCCTTCCCTCCGCTGGATAATATCTGTTAATTCCTCTGGTTTAGAGGACACATTCAAGGCCATCTCGAGAGTGATGGCCTTTTTGAAATACAGGCTAGCCAGGGACTGATTGAATGTCTGCATGCCGAATTTCTCTTGTCCCATCTGCATGGATGAATAAATCTGATGAATCTTGTTCTCGCGGATCAAATTCCGGATGGCGGGATTAGGGATAAGAATTTCCATGGCCAGAACCCGACCTCTGCCGTCGGCTCGAGGCAGGAGTGATTGGGTAATCACCGCTTCCAAGCTCATAGATAGCATGATCCTCACCTGGGCTTGGTACTGGGAAGGGAAAATATCGATGATTCTCGAAATGCTTTCAGCAGCGGAATTCGTGTGCAGGGTAGAAAAGGTCAGATGGCCTGTTTCAGCCACGCGAAGGGTAGCTTCGACCGTCTCCAAATCTCTCATCTCACCAACAAGAACAACATCCGGATCTTCCCGCAGAACCGAGCGCAAAGCATTCGGATAAGAAAGAGTATCGACCAAAAGTTCCCTCTGGTTGACAATGGCTTTTTTTGGCGTGATATAATATTCGATGGGGTCTTCGATTGTGACAATATGGACGGGTCTTTCCTTGTTGACATGGTCGATCAAACAGGCAAGAGTTGTCGACTTTCCGCATCCTGTGGGACCCGTTACAAGGACCAATCCCCTGGGTAGATAACACAGCTTGGCCAGTCTTTGTGGAATACCCAACTGTGAGAAGCTCCACATGATTGGGAGGAACCGGCGGAAGGCTGCTGCAACAGCACCTTTTTGCATGAACACATTTCCTCGAAAACGTCCCATCTCTTTGATCCCAAAGGAGAAATCCAGTTCCATCTTTTCCTCGAACCGCTTTTTTTGTCTATCTGTCAACAGGCTGTAGATGATACTCTTGGTTTCAGAAGGCGTCATAGGGGGGTAATCAAGTGAAACCAATGTGCCGTTAACCCTAATGCGGGGGGGAATATGTGTGGTGATATGCAAATCGCTGGCATCTTTCTCAACAGTTAATTTCAGCAATTCTTGTATTGTTATGCCCATATCAAACCTCCGAATCTTTGATCGTTTCTCTCAACACTTCTTCAACAGAAGTGGTTCCTTCCATAATCTTTTTTAGACCACTTCTTCTCAAGGTGGTCATACCGTTTTCCATGGATTTTTTCTTGATTTCTTTGGACTGAGCCCTGGACAGGATCAAATCTCTGATATCATCGGTTACTTCCATCACTTCGAACAGGCCGATTCTTCCTTTGTATCCTGTGTTGTGACACTCATTGCATCCGGCTGGCTTGTAGACCTTTAGTTTGGCGGTCTCCTCTTTGGAAAACCCAATATCCATCAGGGCTTCTGGCGTCAGGTTGTGGCGCGTGCGACACTCTGGGCACAATCTTCGGACAAGCCTTTGTGCCACGACAAGAACAACCGAATCGGCGATCAAAAAGGGTTCTACATTCATGTTGACCAACCGAAGGATCGTGCTGGCCGCGTCGTTGGTATGGACAGTGGAAAAAACAAGATGCCCTGTCAGGGCGGCCTTGATGGCGATGTCCACAGTCTCAAAATCTCTCATCTCACCGACAAGCATGATGTCCGGGTCCTGACGCAAAAAACTCCTGAGAGAAGTGGCGAAGTTCAACCCGATCGCATCTCTTATATTTACCTGGTTTATTCCGGACATGTAAAACTCGACAGGATCTTCTGCCGTCATGATATTCTTTTCCATCGAATTCAGGTTGGAAATGGCCGAATAAAGGGTGTTTGTCTTACCGCTTCCTGTAGGACCCGTCACGAGGATAATACCCCAAGGTCTGAGGATCATGCTCTTGAAAACATTCAGGGATTCTTCTTCAAATCCTAATTTAGTCATATCCAACTGCAGCATGGCCTTATCGAGAATCCGGACCACGACCTTCTCTCCGAAGATGGCAGGCACGCTCGAGACACGCATGTCGACTTCTTTTCGGTCGCCGTTTTCCAGCTTCACCCTCATCTTGATTCGACCATCCTGCGGCAATCTCTTTTCGGCAATATCCATATTAGAAAGAATCTTGACACGAGATGTGACAGGATTTTTAAACTTGAGAGCCAGATTCATCATCTCATGCAAGGTTCCATCAAGACGGTATCTCACGCGGAAATTTTTCTCGTAGGGCTCAAAATGGACGTCACTCGCACCCTTTTTAATGGAATCGATGAAAATGGTGTTGACAAGAGTTATGATCGGAGCTTCTTCAGTGGAATGTACCAGTTCTTCGATATCATAATCCTCTTCCTCTTCTTCGATGATGTTTACGCTGGTATCTTCTGCCTGCTCTATTTCATCCACGATCTGTTTCACACGCAAAGCATCGGAAGATCCATAATATTTGGAGATGGCATTCATGATGCCCGATTCAGAAGCGATAACAGGTTGAATACTCAGCCCTGTCCGAAACCTCACGTCTTCGATAATCCCTAGATCGGTCGGATCGACCATAGCCAGGGTTAAAAACGACCGGATGCGGTGAATCGGCATAATCAGATACTTTTTGGCAATTTCGATCGGGATAAGGCTGATGACATCGGGATAAACTTCGAACTGGTCCAGGTTTATGTAAGGATAGCCCAATTGCCGGCTGAGCGCCTGCGCCATTTCTTCTTCGGAAAGATACCCCAAGCTGACAATAGCCGATCCTATCCCCACGTCATTCTTCTTATGGAAATCTAGAGCGCTCTTCAGTTGTTCTGAATCGAGCAGCTTTTCCTGAATAAGAAGTTCGCCTAGGTTGGATCCCATGAATTCTCCTTAATAATGAATCTCCACCGGAGCTTCCACATTAGATAAATTGACATTTTTTGTCAACACTTTTTCTCCATCAATAGAGACGAATGAAACGATCGATTTTTCTCTTCTGTGTTCAACATTTGTTTTTAAAGTCATGATTCGTGTGTAAACGCCCATTATATTCTCAGAGATACCAAACACCGTCAATCACCTGATGGGAGGATTGGCAAGGTGATTTTTACAAAAATTGTCTCACCCTTAAAGGCGATACCTTTCTCCGAAAA
>CAYPGQ010000150.1:0-9275 GCA_964410125.1 uncultured Eubacteriales bacterium
TGATATAATATTATGTAAGCGAAAGAGTGGCGGACATGAGAAAAAGAAGATTGCTGTTGTCCGGCCTTCTCCTTTTCCTGTCGGCCGCCCTCCTGGCCCACGATCCGAGCGGTTTTCCTGGAAAGACGCAGGGGCAGGGTCAGCCGGAAAGGCCGAAATTTTATGCCCTCCGGGTTGTTTTCGAAAAAAACATCCAAAACGCGAAAGCTTCCTTGGGTGCGCCGGACAGCCGCAATGCGGAAATCCTGCCGGGCGGGCAGCTTGTCGTGCTCATGGAGAACAAGCTTTATCCCTTCCCAAGTATCAGCGGCTGGTCAGAAGGCGGCGCAGGACTGGCGGACAGCGGCTCAGTAGTTGGTAAAGGAGAGAAGGACTTCGGCCTTGAAGGCTGGCTTCCGATGAAGAACACGCAGGGCAAACAACACTACGTCTGGATACCTCTGGGACTGTCGGCGACCGGCTTTTGTGTCTGGTTTGAAGGCAGCGCGGGCGTGGACATGATCAGGATGACCAACCCCGGCACCAAATCCTTGTTCGTGGACGCCGTAATCGGATACGGTAGGGAAGCGGAAAGAAGATAGGAAGTAGCAACCGCCCTTGGGTCCGAGAAGTTTGAAAATCAATTCAATGTCAAAAGACTGAATATAGAAGGCCCTATACATGGTGCAAAGGTCCTTTTTACATTCGAGATACAGATTTAGCGATTGAGGCGAGCGGAAGCGAGGGATTAGCCTGGCCTCCCGATATTGAGAAAGACAGCATAAGCTGGAGAATCACCTCGCTTTATATAACGATTCTCATTTCTAGATTTTCTCAAAGTTAATTCCACTATTTGATCCTTATAAGAATATCCATGTAGTAAGTCGAAGTCATATGATGAATGCCGGCTGTGTCAGCAAAAGGGGGTTGATGATGGGAACCAAAAGATGGGAACTCTCTCCAGCCGGCCCAAGAGAGCCAATGTAATTTTACTCCTTTGCATTTAAGTTGACAAACATTTTTTGATATGATATAAAAAATCTGGGATAGATGATGAAAATCCAGAAAAAAGAGGATGAGACTTTCTCTATTCAAAGGGCAGATCCCATCATTCCGGAATATTCAGGTTATTTCAGAGTTTTTCCATTTTTTAGGTAATTTTAGGAAGAATATATGCCCGACCTAGACGCCCTAAAGATCCGAATACTTACAAAACTTAGTAGTACTCACACCAACTGCCGAGCCTTTGAGTGGCTTAATAGATATGTGGAAAAAAATAAGCATAAATTACGAGACGCACTTGAAGAACTTTATGAAGAATTCAAAGTCAGAAGAAAAATCATAAAGAAAATCGAATACTACTGCCTCCCAATAAATAGTATGAAGTCGGTAAAGATTGGTTGTTCTATTTATAATTCTGTTTCTAAAGCAAAGAAGCCATTAACCGCAATTTATATGGCAAAAAAACGAGGTTTGGATTCTAACTATGTTTCTAGGGTTTGTAATCGTTTCAAAGAAAGAGGTTATATTTCTAAAGGTAAACCAAAGGAAGGAAAAAAGAAAGCCTACTTTGCACCCATCACTGGTGAGGTCGTTCACGCTGGTAATTACGAGCGAGTAAAAAAGCTCTACCAGGAACTTCATAAAATTGTATCTAAGTTTAATCTTGAAGATCCTAGGTTGGAGCAGAATCTGGGAAAGTCCTTGGAGAGTATGCAAGCCAGAAAAGATCTAACGAAATCTAAAGGTTCAATTAAAACTTTTAAGAAGGATTTGTTAGCCGAAGTCATTAGAGCAGAAAAAAAGAATGAGATCCGAGATGCTTTGAGGATAAAACCATTCTATCCTAAAGTTTCCACTTGGAAAATCCCCAAATAATTAGCCACAAGGTGGTTAAAAATGGAAAATGTATTAAAGCTGTTTTCATACTTGGGAATTGGTGTAATCCTCTCAACATTCCTGACCATTCTCTATAACTGGCTAAGTTTAAGGCGACAATTCCGTCAAGCTCTCGACCAGAAAATGATAGATCGTATAAGCCATCTTGTTGAGAAATATTACGCACAGATTTCAAGTTCAAGTGAAAGTCTGAGAAACGCCCTAAACCAAACTCTATGGTCCATAAGACAAAAGGAAAAAACAGAACGTCAAATACAGATTAGTTTCTACTACCTTTTGTCCTGCGTTTACTATTGTAATCGCCTTACCCAGGAAAGGCCTCGACCACTTTTCACAGAAATTGAAGCAGAGATGGATTACAAACAGAGGATTTTTGAAGTATACGATGGACTTCCATATAACATTTTCGACATCTCTCTTCTGATTAAACGATGCCAGACTAATGAGGGATTCCTTCCTGCTCACGAGTTTGTGAAACTTTTAGAAGGAGATAAGGAACTTAGACTCTATTATCAAATATTTTCTCAATGGATATATAAATGCAAATGCAGTGATGAAGAAGAAAAATCATGTGATGTCCATAAGGTAATCTATGCATGTTACTGGATTTGTTCAATTTTAGAAGATCAGATGCATAAAATGTACAGAATCTGGTATGATCGGCAAATAAAGATTCCAAAAAAACGGAAGAGGCGGAAGAAATTAGCTGTTTGGCCCGGTCGTTTGAAGAGAATTTTTTAAAAAAATTGCTGGATATTAAATTGATGCAGATCGAGTTATCCGTAATTGAGGCAACTGGAAACCATTTTTTATGCCATCAGAAAAGATGTGATATTTTGTAAATGAACATGCTTGGTTCTAACTTCGGTATTGTTGCCGAAGGAAAATACGTCATGGCAAAAGGCAAAATTGATCACCCTTTAAATGAAACCTTAGGTATAAGCAGTACAGGTCTAAATATCGATATCGGAGGGTTCTTGCTGAATGTAGGAGTCAAGATATTCTTTTAATAAAATATCATTAGACACAAAAAGGCGAGAGGAGCCAGGATATTCCGGCTCCCCATAAATTACAAATGACCCCTACGTAAAAATCAGGGAATTAATCACTTCATTCTATAAAACAATTCTCGTTCCTGGATTTTCTCACAGGCAGTACTCCGCTGCTTTGTATTAGGAGGAGGATTAATCCAATTTGAATGTGACATAATGTGGCATAATGTGAAATAAAGTGACATTTTGTCTGAATGGCTTGACAAACACTGATTATCTGACCATATTTATAAAGCTGATAAAATTTCTAAATCTACGGCAGAGGGAAAATAAGTTTGAGGACGACTCATCATCAATTATTGTAATTTTTCTGTGAAATGGCGAGATGTACATAAAGGTTCGTCGTACCACGAAATCTTAAAGAAACTCATAGAAAACTATGCAAGATTCAGTCTGAGCTCAGAGCCATGGGGCATTATCTGGATGTAAGGCGAAATATCGCCTTGGAAAATTAATAAAAGGAGGTAAAATAATGGAAGGAATCAATGGGCAATTAGGGATGGGTTGGTTCCCTGATCTTCCTGATTACAGGGATTATTCACCGGAGCATGAAAAGATCAAAGAAGATATTCAGGAATTAGGATTGGCGGAGCCAGATAAGTTAAGTCTACCGGCTAATGTAGATCTTAGGCAATGGTGTTCCCCGATTCAAAATCAAGGTTCACTTGGATCGTGTACAGCCCAAGCCGGAGTGGGATTGATTGAATTTTACGAAAAGAAAGCCTTTGGCAATCACATTGATGCATCCAAACTTTTTCTTTATAAGATAACAAGGAAGCTGTTGGGTTGGGCAGGGGATACTGGAGCCTATATGAGAACCACGATGGGTGCAATGGTACTTTTTGGAGTTCCACCTGAAAAATACTGGCTCTACACTACCAGAAGGCATCCAGGTCCTGCTGGAGAACGGACCTTTGATGATGAGCCACCCGCTTTTCTGTACGCCTACGGCCAAAACTATCAGACTGTAAGATACTTTCGATTAGACCCGCCTGGAATCCCATCAGCAGTAACCCTCCAAAGGGTTAAAGCGTATTTGGCAGCAAAACTACCTTCATTCTTTGGGTTCACAGTTTACGATTCCTACAGTCAGGCAGCAAGCACAGGAAAAATTCCATTTCCATGCCCAGGAGAAAGGATTCGTGGAGGTCATGGTATTGTGGCCATTGGATACGATGATGAATTGAAAATCAAGAATACAACATGTGGGAAGGAAACAAAAGGAGCTATTCTGTTCAGAAACTCTTGGGGTACAGGTTGGGGTGATTCAGGCTATGGTTGGCTGCCCTATGATTATATTTTGAAAGGATTGGCCAGAGACTGGTGGGTACTTTTTAAACACGAATATGTTCCAACAGGGCAGTTTGGAATCTAGCTTACTTAAAGATCCAGCGTAGAGAGAAAAGGTTCATTAAAATTAGATGTCATCCTTCTATCTCAACATCAGACTACAATTTCTGGTTTCAGGATAAGGCTTGCCATTGTTTAATCTTTTTTCTCTGAATTTCCAAAATTGAAAAATCAGCATCGTAGGGAAAAAACTACAAGTAATTAAAAAGTATTTTTTCATTCTATATATAAGATTGATTATCAATCTTAAGTAACTTTAATGGAGGTGAGCTATGAAAAAAAATTGTTTTTTCGTCTTTTTGTTGATTGTATTCCTTTTTTCCTCAGCAGACTTTATTACTGCTCAAGAGGGAGAGGTTCACCAGTATGTAGTAAAAATTATTTGTGGATCGTCAGATGGAAAAATAATCGCTAAAGGGAAATATTTTACTTCAATTAATTTACACAATCCATCCAATGAAGGGATAATTTTTAGGTATAAAGTTGCTGTTGCACTGCCTGGAATGAAACCTGGGCCTGTATCGAGGTTCATCAAAGGAAAATTAGAACCTGATGAGGCTTCAGAGATTGATTGTCCGGACATCTACCGATTAGTTGAATCCAGAGAAAAATTAATTAAAGGATTTGTAGTTATTAAAAGTCAATTTAAACTTGACGTTGTTGCTGTTTATACTGTGGCCGGTTCGAATGGTTATATAGAAACAATGGACATTGAGCGCATAACTCCGCAATGTCTTTTTGCTTGTCCCGATTTAATTGTCGAAAGAATTGAGAAACCGATTTGGGATAATGCAAATAAACGCTCAGTAATCCGTGCTGTTATTAAAAACATTGGTAATGCTGATGCCGGGCCCACGCTGGCTCGAGTAATTGATCCCACGACTCACCAGGACACTGGAGCACCATATAACGACGTGGCTATGACTCCTGGACTTCCAGCCGGAGGAGGCACTGTAACGATTACGTTCTACTTACCTTATTGGGTATATAATCCTGATGTTACCTTGGAAGTCACTGCGGATTACAAGAATGAACTTCCAGAATGTAATGAGAATAATAATCAGAAGATTTTTGAAGGTATTGGTTGATTTTATAACAAGAGATTGCTTTACGGAATGAACAGAAATTGTGGTTCAAACAAATGATGCATCCAATATAGGAGGAAGGAGGAGTAAATTCTCATTGACTAAAAAGTTTTCAATTAATTAGCAATAGAGGCCAACATCTCCATAGTAACTTAGCAATCAATGGTAATATACATAATAATCCAAGCAGGAGGGGACTGAAATTTCCAAATCAAAGGAGAGGCTTTTTTCTTTAAAGATTGTAAAAGCAATTTATAAATTTATTGAGAAAATAAAATCTCATTAAATGTGCAAAGATTCTAATAAGAGAAAGGCACAACAATGACAAACAAAGAAAAAATTGACCTTATCAAAAGATACGCTCCCATTCTTTGGATGCATGATAATGATGCGTTTCTACCCGAAAATTGCGGAGTCATGGAAAAATTTGCCAAAGTTGGCAAGTTCGAGTCGAACATGAAATCTTTTAAATTAGACGAACTGGGTGATTTGAAGGATTCGAAAAGGTATCACATGGATATTCCCGAGATTGATTATAACAATTTCGGCTTGAATTCAGACTACGACGGGCCCGAAATGGGGCCTGATGCGCTTTCGGCATACGTTCGGGAGAAATATGGAAACAATCCTTTTGCGGATTTAAATGCAAGGGATCCTTTTCCGAGATATCATGCGCGCGTGAGAGAGATCAGTATTACAGACCGCAATGATCGCGATTCCAAATCGATAAAAGGCTTGGATAATGGAATCTTCGGAGATTATTATGTCGTCCAGTATTATTTCTTTTACATATTCAATGATTCATGGAACAAGCATGTTAGCGACTGGGATTCGACGTTGGAAGTGTTTATTAAAAAGGATAACTCTCGAGCCTATGCAATATATCACATGCACCATGTAACCTGGACTGTAAAATTCAATAGCAAACCACAAAAGCTTTCCATATGGATATCTGATTGGAAGGAAGTCGAGAACAAGAAAGAAATGGGATGGAACTTTCAATTTAGTGATCATCCATTTATCTTTGTGGCAGAAGGAGCACACGGAGGGTATCCGACACCCGGTTTCTCAATTCATGGAACAAGAATATTCAAGGCGAAGGTAATAGGGCAGACTGACTACAGGCAGACAGACAAGTTATGTATATTTCCAGATTATTCCCCTGTAAATAAGAATGTTATTATTAACATCTTGGATGACGCTGGAGTAGATACAAGCAAGACCGAATTTATTCCATGGGATGATCCCATCATTCTGGACAAACAGCCCTGGCTGAAATACAAAGGGCTGTGGGGTACAAAATCCAAGTACAAAGGATGGGGCGGTTCCACAGGGCCTTCTCGGAAGAAGTGCTGGAGGATGGACCAGCGACGATTTAAAAAGGCCCTAATAAAAGCAATGAAAGGAGACTATTCTGGAAATTGGCCATACAAAATACTAAAAAACTGGCATGGATGGCGTTAGCTTTTTAATAAAATAAATGACGATGCAAAAAAATCGTCAAGGAAATCTTTCGATTGGTAAAACGAACCAATATCCATTTAGAAAGGATGGGGATATTAGAAAAAAACAAATTATCGTAATGGGAGGGCAGAATGAGACTCAATATCAAACTTGTTTTTATTATCCTTTTGTCTTTTTTATTGATCAGTTTTATATGGAGTAACAAAAATTCCAATCGAGCTGAATCAAGTGATGCTACCGTTGAAAACGGACAAGAAATAGCTGTCGCAAGTTGGAATTTGAAAAATTTTGGCCAAACCAAGCTTAACGACCCTGCCCGAATTGACATCATAGTAAGTGTCCTCGAAAAGTATGACATAACTGCAATACAGGAAGTTCAAGATGCAACTCTAGCTTTACCAGAGGAACTTATTGCAAAAATGAATGAGAGCGGTAAGAACTTTGAAGTTGTTTCAAGTGACAGGGTTGGAAGAAATAGAAAAGAACAATATCTATTTATTTATGATGATGACGTAATTGATTTTATACCGAACACAACGGGATATGGGATCGAACCAGGAGATGAATTCGCAAGAGAACCTTTTTACGCGATGTTTAAGGCCGGTAATTTTGATTTCTATTTAATGACTATCCACACAGATCCGGATGAGGTCGGCACCGAGATTCCTGCACTTAAAGCGGCCTATCTAGATTTTCAGGAAAAGACCCCAAATGAAGATGATATTGTTCTACTTGGTGATTTTAACGCGAAAGCACCAGGAGTTACTGTGGATAGTTATATCGTTATGGATGTGATAGCTGAGATTCCTAATATTGTATTTACTATTCTAGAAGAAACAAATACAAGAGGAGGTAGGGCATACGATAACATAATTTTTCAAGGTAATCATACTGCTGAATATTCAGATGAATCGGGAGTTTACACATTTTGGACGGATTTTAGTTTAACGGAAGATGAGGGATTTAAAATTTCAGACCATAAGCTAGTTTGGGCAAAATTTAAAACAAATCAACCAGACGATGATAACTCAAAGACTGTGACTGAGAGTTCTCTAGTTCAGAAGCCCCCAAAAAAACAAGTTAAACCTACACAACAAGAGGCTAAACCTCCACAAAGAACTTCTGTTGATCAGAAATTTAGTGAAGGACATTTTAAATGGTGGCATTGGCTATTGATAGGTTTTGCAGGAATGTTTGGAGGTCTTCTATATGGAATTAGAGAAAAAGCATTCATCCTGCCTCATCGCAACCTAGAATTAAAACACAGCTTTAATCCTGGTTTTTTAATGGATATTTTGTTCGGTATGGCAGGAGGTTTCGTCGTTTTCATGATTATTCCTGGCTCTTTTGATTTTTTCTCAGGAGGATTTGAATCAGTTAAAATCATAGCTGTAACTATTATAGGAGGATATGGCGGCCGAGCTTTAATAGAAAAAGTATTAGCGGAGCAACTTGGAGAAATGGAGAGAAGAATTGATAAGGTTGAAGGTCAAAACATTCAGGATGCAGATGCAATGGCGTTAGTAAATAAACAATTGGATCTTGATCCTGACTCACCACAGATAAATGAAAACGATTTGAAAGAGGCAATCCTAGAAACCTCATCAAGCCACAGAGTTATGATTTTCAATATGGCCCGTCAGGCTAGAAGAACACTTATGGAAAAATCCAGGCGAAATCTTCTCCATAAAGCTATACCTGTGTTTGAAGCATTGATTGAATGTGATATTGACAATAAATACCATCGTAATCATGGCCAACTTGCGTATGCCTTAAAAGACAAAGAGAATCCAGATTGGAAACGGGCAGAAGAAGAATTAAGTAAAGCAATTGAGATAAGAAATAAAGCCAGAGTGCCCGGTTTCCTGTTGTATGAATTCAACCGAGCAATTTGCAAGATTCATCTCGATGCCTCGCTGGATGAAATCAAAATGGATCTAGACAGATCTTTATCAAACCCAAGTATAGCAACTTTAATTCGTAATCCAATAAAGGTTGAAGACGAAAAATATATTGAATGGCTACGGACGAATGCTAGTCAACTCCAGGATTGGATTAAAAATTGCAATATTATATTATCCTGAGTTGAGCAGGTTAAGAAACATTTCAAGAATGGTGCGGCTTTACTTCAAAGGAATGTTATATTCATTATACCGCATTTTAACATCAAATTTTTGCTATGTTATGTGCTATAAAGGGAATCAACAAGAATAACTAACAAATTGGATGGGGAAAGCTTTTCTAAACCAAAAAGGAATTTGCTTTTTAGTTAGAGAAAATTTATCAACGTTTTGCATTCTTAAAACAAAAAAAGACTTAGAGTGACAAAAAAGGACATTTCTACAATGATTTCTTAATGAATAATTATAACAGTTTTTATAAGACTGTTACTAAGACTTCTGCAAAATGCGGAACAAACAAGAGGGAAAAAGGAAAGAGGTACACG
>CAYPGQ010000151.1:0-9248 GCA_964410125.1 uncultured Eubacteriales bacterium
AGTTTCGGCAATGGAAAAGAACATTACAGACTCGACGGAGTCAGATATTCCATAAAGGATGGCTCAGAGATGTGGGTAAGGGCTGGGATTCTGGCGATGAACTTGAAGGCGGCAGTGAACAGAACATGAGATAGATGAAATAAGGTAAGAACTGGAATCAGGAAAATGATATAAACGAAAGATTGAGTATATGGCGAAAGGATCAAAATATTTTTTCAGTGGACCCTACTTAACCTGGATTATTAACGAGCCTAGCTTGCTGCAGATGCGAGGCGGCGGTCCATGCCGCTGTACAAGTGTACCGCAAATGGATCGCAACGAAGCAGATGCTGTGAGATCGGCTCGCCCGAAGGGTAAAAAATGCCGATGAATATAAAAAGATTCTTTTTGAGAAGTTTTTTCAGCAATGTCAGGATAACTTCCTGATATTGCTGAAATAAAAAAAGCATCGGCATTTTTTATGAATAGTTCAGGTTAATACGGCTTTATTTTCTTATGATCCATCTCAGTATATGAAAAAATTGAGCGATATGGTGCCAAGCAATTTTTCTTTTTTTATTAATGAATCTTATTTTAATCGGGACCTCTGCAAGTTTGGCACCGTTAACAAAAGATTCAAGTGTAAATACTCCACAAGTGCACACTCCTTCCAGATTGAGTTTTAAGGCCAATTCTTTCTTTATGGCTCTATATCCTGTTCCAGAATCTTTAATTTTTAGTTTGCGATTTGTTAACCAATTCAGGAAACGTTCCGAGAGCCTTGGGATTTTCTGCCTTTTCCCTAAAACTAAATCTGCATGTCCTTCTATAATAGGTTGAATAAGATTGGGAATTTCTGCTGGATTATGCTCTCCATCAGCATCTAGAGTAATTATTATATCCCCCTTAGCTTTTCTGAATCCAACCTTTATAGACTTAATATATCCTTTATTTTCCTTGTTAGTGATAACTATTGCTCCAGCCCTCACTGCCACTTCTGCAGTTTTATCTGAGCTACAATCGTCAATAACCAACACTTCATCAACATAATTTTTTACCTCACAAATGACATCAATAATTCTATTTTCTTCGTTGTAAGCAGGAATCACTGCAGAGATTTTTTTCAAATTACTTTGTAATAAATGGGCTCTCTTGAATATTTTTGTCCTTATTTAAGAAACCGACTTTTCTCCTTGTTCCATCCCATCTGATATCAGGAATTAAGACTTCTTTTTTTTCTAAAATCCTATCTTTGTACTTCATTAAATCCTTTATCATAATCCTCATTTCTTGTTCGACATCATGAGTTGGTTGATAACCGAGATTCAGCAGGTGTTTATGATCCGGATTGTAATAGTGCTCTTCCATTTCTTTGCGAGGATTTTCCAAATTTTTGACTTCAACATTCAAATCAAATTCATTGCCTACTTTTTGCACTTTTAATGCTAACTCTGTAACGTTATAAACCTCTTCAAATTGGTTAAACACCCGGTATTCTCCTTCTTCTGGAGGATTTTCGATAGCTATTGTGAGACATTGCATCGAATCCCTCAAAGGTAAGAATCCTCTTCTCTGGTGCCCTTTTCCAAAGGGAGTTAGAGGGTGACCTATAGCAGCTTCCGCACAATATCTGTTGACAGCAGTACCAAAGCATTGGTCAAAATCAAACCTTGTCAGTAGTCTTTCGTCCATATTTCTTATGAGATTGCTGACTGTGAGTTCATTTCAGTTACCCACTCTCTTCTCAAGAACAAATCTGTACCACCTACGATATGACCCTTTTTTGTGAGATACTGAGATAATGACCATCCTAGGTAGCCATCAATTCCTGCAATAAACACTTTCATTAATCTCCTCCAATATAAATTCCTGATGAAAAACTTATAATGATCCTATAGAATTGTATCGATAATACGACGCAGCTGAATTTCAGAATGAGCTCCAACTTTTCGTACAAGCTCTTTCCCATCTTCAAAAAGTATAAATGTTGGACATCCTTTAATGCCGAATTTTTCTCTAGTTCTTGGATTCTGATCCACATTCAATTTTCCTATCTTTACCTTCCCGTCGTATTCCTTATGGAGTTTCTCTATGACAGGCATCATCATTTGGCTAGGTAGGCACCAGGAAGCCCAGAAATCAATAAAGACAGGAATTGGAGATTTTATGACTTCCTTTTCGAAATTATCGTCTGTTAACCTCAAATCTTTTTCCTCTCTTTTATATTTCTTCCTTTTATTTAAGTATCTCTATGGTTTCCACTTTCCTTTTCTCCCCAGACCACCATGTTTTGGGAATAATATGATGCTTTTTTTCTTCAATTCGGCTTTTAATATCAGGTTGGATGAACAATTTAAACATTCTGTATATTTCTTCCTCAAGTGTGACGGAGGGCTTGAATCCAAATTTTTTAGTTAAATTCTCATAGATGGGTTCGAAGGGATGTCTTTCTGATTCTACACGGGGATTTTCCACTCGCTGTATTTTAACGGGCAGATTGAATTCTTCCTTTCCAATTTTAGCGACTGTCTTTGCTAGTTCCCTCAAGCTATAATATCCCGACATTTGGTTTACAACAGCGTATTGACCTGGTTCAGGGGGTGATGCTATCAGGCGCGTCATACATTGCATGGCATCTTCTAACGCAATTAAACCACGGATCTGTTCACCGGATCCATGCAGAGTTAAAGGGATTCCAATGATTGCCTGAGCTACAAAACGATTGATGACAGTACCAAACCATTCATCAATATCTAAACGTGTTCGGAGGCGTGGGTCAGCTGAAACTTGTTCTGTATGGACTCCATATATGACTCCCTGCATTACATCGTATGAACGTAGCCACCAGTATTTACAGGCTTCATAAATATTGATTGTATCTTGAACTTTGCTTGCATGGTAAAAACTAACTGGATCCCGAGGAGTCAATTCCCCCCCCAGACTCCATTCTCGATTATCCCATTGCAGAACTGCATCTGCAGGAAACATACCCTCGAAGAGAGGGCGACCAGTCAAGGGCGTTCCATATTCCCCCATAGTACCAAGTTTGATTAAAGAGGTCTCTGGAACCAACTCTTTCATTGAGAACAAAACTCCCAAAGTCCCCAGCACATTATTTTTTTGCACGAATATTGCATGGTCTGCATCAATCATACTATAAGGAGCACTGGGGCACTCTCCATAGTGGACTATAACTTCAGGCTTCACTTCATCAATGAATTCCTTGAGTCTATCTCGTTCATTAAGTATGTCGATCTCCCGATAGTTTATATCTATATTCAATACTTCTTTGGCTGTATGTAGTCTCTCACTCATTCTAGAGATAGGAATAACTGTATGGGCGCCTCTTTCCTTAACCCAATCTCTCCGGCTGTAATTGTCAACCCCGCTAACTTGACAGCCTTGACTTCCAAGCCATAGGGCTAGTGCCCAGCCCAAGTATCCATCGATACCTAAAATCATCACGCGCATGTCTTTCAGAAGATAACCATATTGAGTTTTTTCCCATTCAGGACATTCTTTAAAAGTAACAGACATGGGATCAAAAAGTCCAAGCTCTCGTCGTCTTTTGCATTCTGCAATCAATTGGAAAGAGTCTTCTTCAAGGCCCATTCTTTTCCTAAAGTCCTCTACTGATTGACCACAAGCTCTGAAATCGACTTTTCCCACAAGATCGATAGCCGGACAATTCCAGCAAGTGCAATCTTTATTATGCATCTATTTTTCTCCTTAAATTCATATTTTCGGTTTGTAATGTTTCTATTAGGTGGCATACATCAGAAACTGTTATTTCATCAGGTAGAATATTTTTTTCAGCTAAATTATTAATTAAAAGAAAAGCATCATGTTGTGTATGCTTGCCAGCAAAAATACTTTTTTCAAAGAGTTGGTCTGCTTTTACACTGGCTTTTAAATTGAAACCTTTATTTGGAACAAGAACTAAATCGGGAGCCTGATTCATATAAGGCCCTTTATAGATTTCTTCTTTCCTATAGGTCTTCTTTATTATTTTTCTTCCTTTCAATTCTAAATCCTCAAAAATTGAAGTAAGATCCTTGATTATGCCTCTGTATTCATCTTTCTTCACTGAACCCCTGGGATATTTGTCCTTTAGATTTATATATATCCGAGCCGGTTCGAGTGCAAAAGCTTTTGTGCCAGTTTCCATATCGGCAAAACTTCTTCTGGACTCGGGCTTTAATTTTAGAAATCCATTTTTTTTTAATAAATAGTTTATATTAACTTCTTTTTCTAGTAATTCAAAGCCATGATCTGATAACAATATAAGCAAATCATCTTCATACAGATTGTTGACAATTTCTCCAATTACTTCGTCTATTTGACAAAAATGTTTGGTAAATGCTGAGTGGTATTTGTGGTTTTCATTTTCGTATGCATCCCATAAAAAATGCGAAAGTCTATCAGTACCTGTGAAGACCAACATAAATGTTTGCCATTTTTCTTTTTCCCATAAATACTTATAAGCTGAAATCCTTGATTTTAATGTCCTATCCAGGTCTTCTAGGAACAGATCAATTGATTTATGGGCTTTGGAAGAATCCACATCGATTTGATAGCCGATATCAGTCAACTTTTGTATTAAAGAGTCAGGATACACACTTCGTTTTAAATCGAGAGAAACAAAACCTGAAATATGGACACCATTGAGCGGTTTAACAGGGAAAGTTGAAGGAACATTGATGATGATGGATCTTCCCATGGAGTCTTTTTGCCAAAAGGGGGGAGCTTTTAGGTTATTAAAATTAGGAAAAGATAACCTATATGTACCGATTGGAATGTCTGTATAACCAAATATTCCATGTTCTCCTGGATTTTTCCCTGTGATAATCGAACTCCAAGCAACAGAAGATATCTCAGGGATAGTTGATTCCATCTGCTTGAAAGTACCCTTTTCAATTAGCTTCTTTGTTTCTGGCATAATATTATTCTTCGTAAATTTATCAATTAATCTGAAAGGCACCCCGTCTAATCCTATTATGACTGTTCTTTTTTCTCTATTTAATTTTTTTTCATACATTCTGATCTGAATTTTAAATACGCTACCGCCCTTACATCATTTTTAAATGTGCTTCAATACTTTCCCTTTATCCAAATATTCTATTCAGATTGCTCTATTTTTTACATTTTTTAAATTTTCACTCAAAAAACCAAACTATTATAACAAAGAAAACTCTGCATAAGAAAAATCAAATTAGATTTAGTTATTTCTGAGGAATAAGAAAACAGAAAACATTTGGGAGTTAGCTCGGTTGCTAAAAATAATCTAAAAGAGTCCATGAGCGTTAGAGTTTACTGTCAGTTGGAGTTTTATGCAAATATGAATCATTGGTTTCACCATGAATTTTTTTTATTATACTAACTGATTCTTGATAAAGCTAGTAAAATAATGAATGAGTACATATATTCGAAGGATTGATATCAAGCTGCATAAATAAGCATAAATAACTGGAGTTCCCCTAAAAATTTTAGGGGTCGAACAGACTCATCTGCAGATTTTCTTTTATTAGAATTTTGCTGAGGCCTTCTAAGCCTTTGTGACGACCAAAAAGCAATTCTCGAATACCATCCAGCAAGGGCATAGAACCGAAAATCAAGGATCCCAAACAGCCGTCTGGCTTCCTTTTTTGGCGCTTAACGGTGTCGAACTATTATCTTCGGATAGAGGTTTTTTTTCTTTTGCGCGGGATTGGATCAGAGTCGGAAATCACTTCCCAAACATGAATTATCGGTTTGTCTCCATCTGCTCTGTTTTCGAATACATACAATGATCCATCTCTCCTGTCGAAACAGGCGGCATTCACATGGGATTTTTTTCCTGCAGTGATCCATGCAACTCCTGACCATTCGTCGGAATGGTGGTAATTATGCAAGGTGTGGTTTTCCGCACCATAAACATAAGTCCGCTCTTCAGGCTGGATACGATGATCCACTTCTTCTTGGATAGGGGCCAAGAGTACTATAGGGATGAGAAACAATGGAATGGAATATTTTCTCATATGTGTTCTCATTTCATGTTTTTATATCTTTCATTATATTTAGTCGGAGTTAATACAGCAGAAACTAATTTATATGTTTACTAACCCTGCTGCGAAGTTTTATTTAATGATGATAAATGAGTCGGAATTTTTGGTTTCAATGTCGAAGTCAGTATCCCTGCCATCCATTTGAACCTCAAACGTCTTTTTCAGTTCTTCATTTCTATTCCGTAAATCAAACAAGGAGCAGAGAATCCTGAGCTTCCCCTTATGAGGAAAATTGCTGTTGTAGCTCAGGGAAAGCTGGCCTTCGCTTTCGTCGAATTTATAGTCGTACTCCACGAAAAGATCGTTGGCTGGTTGGTAGACATGGATTTGCCCAGATTCCTTACCCAGCTTTGGCTCGATACTCAGGGCATCGCTTGTGAGCTTGATCCCGAAATAACCCTCGAACAGGGCTTTCCCCATGCTTCCTGCTGTGCCAGCATAAAAGTCGCTGCCCAGGCCAACGCCTTCTTTGTTGTCCCACTCGAAAAATCCTCTGTTGTCCACATTTTTTTGGATGATCTCGAGCCATTTTTCTTTGGCTGTTTGGCTGAAACCATGCTGGAACATGGCATAGATCAACCGAGCGCCGAACCAATCCCACTGGGCTCCGTTCTGGTATTCATAGGGATCGTCCAGCAGCGGATGTTTGAAGAAATTTTTTGGGTAGGGCGGAAGGAGAGTTCCGCTTATGGTGGAGACATCATAGGTTTCCTGCCGCTTCAACGCCTCTTGGATGATTCTTCGGCTTTTTTCGGCATCGGCCAGACCGGAGTTGATCGCGACTGTGTTTCCCCCCATGGCGAAGAGAATCCAGATGCACGTGGACTTTGTAAAAACCTTTATCCTCCTGCCAGAGCCATTTGTTGGTCTTGTCCTTTATCGATCTGGCTTTTTCTTGCCAGAAGATCCCTCTATTCCTCTCGCCAAGAGCATCCCACATTTCTGCCAGGTTCAGGCAGGCTTCGTAGAACATGCTCTGGTCATAGATGTCGGCTGTCCAGTGAGTTCTGTCGTCCACGTAGATGGCCTTCTGGTCGCTGTCAACCAAGTCCACATCTCCCCAATCTGCAGTGTGGGCGCCTGTAACGAGGCCGAACTCTTCGTTCCAGCGGGATTTGCAAACAAACTCCAATGCTTTATCTAGCCTATCGATGATTCTGATCCCATCGATCGGCTTTTCCAGCCACCGGGGTTCCAACAGGTTGAATATTTGGAAAGCAGCCTGAACCGCGCTGGACTCTTGATCGGTTTCGGTCGTGTTTTTGTCCGATTTTCCTCTAGAATCGATCCAATCCTCCAGCGATCCGTTTTCTTTTTGAAAAGCCAGGTGCTCCTCGAGCCATGAGGCAAGAAAGGATCGGTCATAAAAATAGCGTGAGGCAGGAAGGATAGTGTTGGCATCCCGAAGCCAGATCTGAGGATAATCCACCCCTGCTGCAAAACCTGATATTTTTCCTGTCTTCCCGGAGAATATCACTTCATTCTGGTGAAGCGTAAGACGGATGAGCTTCAGGATCTTGTCGATCTCCTGTTGGCTGGAATGAATTTTGGTGTTATCCTCCGGCCATTCTTTTTCCGTGACATCGAATCCGATCACAGCCGTGCGGGAGCCAAAATCGCGAAACCACGATTGCCCTTCCCTCACCATGTCGAACATGATGATGTATCTATCCGCCTCGATCGGGGCCCGCAGCGTGATTGGCATATCGAATGTCTGACCGGGCTCGATCACATCGGGCAGGGGAAAGCGGCGGTTGTCGAAACGGACTGTCCGGTAATTTTCTCTTAAATAAAGGTGGTAGGAGAGAAAACAGGGATATTCACCCTCAGAGCTCCAGGCTTTTTTCCCCCTATTCTCCTGAAATTATGCTCCATTCAGCGGCCTATAAACATGTGCCTGTCCTGGAATACCATCCGGACGAGGCAGTAAAGACCAATGTTCTTGGAACAAGGGTGCTGGCCGGGTTGGCCGTCAAATACGGAATGGAGAAGTTCATCTTTATTTCTACAGATAAAGCCATCAATCCGACCAGCATCATGGGAGCTTCCAAGAGAAGCTGTGAAGAGATGCTCAAGGTGTTTGACCAGGAGAATAAGACCCGGTTTATCAGCGTAAGGTTCGGGAATGTGCTGGGAAGCAGAGGGAGTGTGATTCCTGTTTTTGAGGAGATCTTCGTGGCTCCTCAGATTGAGGTGGACAGAGAAAGGCTTGCTGTCATTTCGAGAAAGCTGATATGTATAAGAATACTGCCCATACTGCTGAACTGATGAAGAAGAAGGGAATGGGCAAACAATGTGTTGATGAAATTAGTAAAATGTTTTATAAATAAGTAGAGGTAATAAATGTTATTTAAATATATTCAAAAGGCCTTAGAGAAAGCTGAGTATAAAAAATTAGAAGATGGAAGTTGGTTTGCAGAAATCCCAGGCTTTGATGGAGTCTGGGCAAATGGTGCTAATGTGGAATTTTGCAGAAGAGAACTTTCAGAAGTTTTGGAAGAGTGGATAGTTCTGAAACTGAAGGATAATGACCCAATTCCAGAAATTTCTGGAACTGTATTAAGAATAAGAGAAGTTAAAGCATTATAAGTGTCCAATACTATTTCCAGAAGAGAATTAATAAAAAAATTCAGGAAACTAGGTTTTAAAGGTCCTTTTTCTGGGGGGAAACATCAGTTTATGATAAAAGGAAGACAAAAAATACGCATTCCCAATCCACATAAAGGAGAAGATGTTCATATAAGTCTTTTAAAAGAGATTCTTCGCCAAGCTGGGATAAGTTTTGAGGAATGGGATAAAAGCTCATAGCTTTTTCTTATCTAAGTGATTTAAGGCGAGGAGTGGACTTTCCCCACTTTCGCGGACATGGAATCCCCTCAAAGTAACAGGAGCGCATGATCCCAGGAACCTGGGCGTTGCCGTAGGAAAAATCCAGTTTAGGGAAAGATAGAGGAGGTTATTTGCCTGGCTCCATGTAAAGAATTTCGAGGCGGCGGGAGTTGAAATCAGATTTGATCTTTTTCCCGTCGATGAAGACATTAAACAGTTTTTCAAGATGAGTTTTTTTGTCGGGTGAGCGGCTCCAGGGAATCAAAGTTTTGATTATTCCTTTGTGGGAGAAGTTGCTGTTGTACTCGAGAGTTATCATGTTTTTTGTTTCGTCAAAGCTATATGAACTACTCCCCAAAAACTGGACAATGCAATAAGGTGATATTTGACCTGCCA
>CAYPGQ010000152.1:0-9120 GCA_964410125.1 uncultured Eubacteriales bacterium
GAACTTTCATCCGCTGGTCTATTGCACCATCGTGGCGCACTGAATAATCCAGGCTCATTACTCATTACGAAAAAAATGGATTAATGGTTCATTTGAAGTTTTTGCAAACCTTTTTGTTTTTTCTGCGTCTTAATATATAAGTGCATTTTGCACACTAATAAAAGGAAACGCCTACGGCGTGACCATAAGAGAGCAGGTCAACAACGACATCGGGCGGCATTGGCCGTTTGGTGTCATATATAAAACCTTGAAAAAATTGAAGGCCAAAGGGTATGTGGAAAAAATGGCGAGCAATCCCGTTTCGGAACGCGGTGGTAGAACCCGGTATTATTATAAGATCACTCCTGAAGGCGTTTCAGCCTTGGAAAAGATACTCAGCATTCATTCTGCGATATGGGGCGGAATTGAGGGCATCAGTCTAGAGAAAAAAGCGAAATAGATGACGAATCATAAAACTAAATCCCCGCTCATCCCTTGCGCTCTAATGAAGCTGTTCCTCAGTGGGGAAGATTTTAATGAATTTTACGGTGATATCGATGAAATCTATCAATATAAATGCGCATGTGGATCAAAACGGCGTGCATTATTATGGTTCTGGCTCCGGGTGCTGGAATCAATCCCAGGAATTATTTTGGAAAAACTATACTGGAGGACCATAATGTTTAAAAATTATTTAAAAATCGCCCTGAGAAATTTCCAGCGCCACAAGGGATATTCGTTTATCAATATCGCCGGATTCGCCATCGGGATGGCTGTCTGTCTGTTGATTCTAATTTATGTCCGCCATGAATTGAGCTACGATACATATCATAAGGACGGGGATAGGGTCTACCGGATCGCCCAGGACATCCGCACCCCAACCGCAAACCGGGTTTTTGCCCCGATCTCGCCGATGGTTGCCCCGACATTGAAGACCGATTATCCCCAGGTCGAACAGGCTGCCCGTTCATTGACAACAAGCAGTCGACTGGTTAGACGGGCGGACACCTTTTTTTATGAAGATCGATTCATGTATGCGGACCCGGAACTGTTCGATGTTTTGACCATCCCTTTTATTCAGGGAAATCCCCAAGAAGCACTGAAGAGACCTCGCACTCTGGTCATTTCTGAAAGGATAGCTCTGAAGTATTTCGGGCACGATAATCCCCTAGGCAAAACCCTGGAGATCAATAACGACACCTTTGAGGTCACAGGGGTTATTGTCGATCCCCCGGAAAACACCCACTTGAAATATGGCCTGATCGCTTCGATGGAATCAATTGCTAGCTGGAGTGAGATGACCAATTGGTATTCCACCATGTTTTACACCTATCTGAAACTCAAGCCGAATGTGAACGTAGAAGAATTTTCCCAACAAGCCAGCAGCCTTGCGAATAAGTATGTGGAAAAGCAGCTAAAAGAATGGGGAAATACTTATCACTACTTTTTACAGCCCATCTCCAGCATACATCTACACTCTCACATCCGTTATGAAGTCGAGCCCTCAGGGAATCCGCAGTATGTCACCATCTTCTCCTTTGTAGGCCTTTTCATCCTTCTTATTGCATGTTTAAACTTTATG
This sequence comes from uncultured Eubacteriales bacterium, assembly GCA_964410125.1. Taxonomy (GTDB): domain Bacteria; phylum Acidobacteriota; class Aminicenantia; order Aminicenantales; family Aminicenantaceae. The sequence goes on from CAYPGQ010000152.1 coordinate 1,562, forward strand.
AATCTTTCCACTGCCCGTTCGGCCAACCGGGCAAAAGAAGTGGGCATGCGCAAGGTTGTGGGAGCTAAAAGGTTCCAGCTCATCAGCCAATTTTTAGGTGAATCCCTCTTTGTTGCGCTATTGTCATTATGTTTTGCAATGATCATAGCTAAATTCGTCATTCCTTTTATAAACAACGTGACTGGTATCGTCTTGAATTTCGGCCAACTCTTGAATCCTGTGATTCTAGTCTCTCTGATCGGCGGTGGGATTCTGATTGGGCTAGCTGCAGGAGTCTACCCTGCTCTTGTGCTATCCGCCTTCCGGCCGATCGCCACTCTAAAAGGAAGTCTAAGGAGTGGGTCTCGCGGTTTTGCCATGCGAAATGTGCTCGTGGTTGTTCAGTTTGCCATATCAGTCGTGCTTATAGTCGGCACTCTGCTCATGGCCCGGCAATTCAACTTCATGAAAAACCAGCACTTGGGTTTTGAAAAGGAACAGAAGCTTATCCTTCCGTTAAGGGGTGGAATCTCCATACAGGAAAATTACGAAACAGTAAAAGACCTTTTTTCCAAGCATCCCTCCATTTCCGATGCGACCGTTTCCTCAACCGTGCCGGGAAGAGGGGTATCCAATTTCGCCATCTCTCTTGTTGGGGAGGAAGATCCGAAAAACCAATCCATGTTTCACATGTACTTTGACCCTGATTTTATTCCTGACTATGGGATCGAAATGGTCGCAGGAAGAGCCTTCCAAAAGGACATGAGCACAGATGTCGCAGGAGCCTTTTTAATCAATGAAGTGGCTGTCACAGCCTTTGGCTGGAGTAATCCGGAAGAGGCCATAACAAAACGTCTTAAAACTGGATTCGGGGGGCGGATCAATCCGATCATCGGAGTGACGAAGAATTTCCACTACCGAGGATTGCAAACTCAGGTCGAGCCTCTCGTAATGGAGTTTAATCCCCAGTTATTCAGGTACATCACCCTTTCCATAGATATTTCCGATCTCAAGGAAACTCTGGCCTTTATTGAATCGCAATGGAAATCCATGTTCCCGAATAATCCTTTCGAGAGTTTTTTTCTGGATACGGACTTCGACCATCAGTATCGTTCGGATGAGCAGGTCGGAAGAATATTCGGCATTTTTACTGTTCTGGGGCTTTTAATCGCCTGTCTGGGACTGCTGGGATTGGCATCATTCACAGCGGAAAGCCGGACCAAAGAAATCGGCATACGGAAAGTCCTCGGCGCTTCTGTAACGGGAATTGTTTTCATGCTTTCCAAACAGTTCACCAAATGGGTGTTGCTTGCGAATGTTATCGCTTGGCCTGCGGCTTATTACATCATGAGCAGATGGCTGAAAAATTTTGCTTACCGTGCTGATATCAACATCCTGATATTTGTATTATCCGCCTTTCTCGTTTTGGCCGTCGCTTTACTCACAGTTAGTTTCCAGTCCATCCGAGCCGCGACCGCCAACCCAGCAGAATCACTCCGTTATGAATAGAAAAAATTGACTCCAGAGGGTGTTATTCGTAGCGGAGAGAGTCAACAGGATTGGCCAGAGCGGCTTTGAGGGAGTGATAGCTCACCGTCAGCACCGCTACGATCAGGGTCAGACCAGCTGACATCAAGAAAATCATAGGCCCTATGCTCACCTTATAGGCAAAATCCTCCAACCATTTTGACATCACAAAGTAGGCAATCGGCCAAGCAAGCAGGTTGGCTATAAGAATCCATTTGAGAAATTCCCGGGCTGTCATCGCCACTATCCCTGGAATCGAGGCTCCCAAAACCTTGCGTATCCCGATCTCCTTGGTCTTCTGCTCGGTCGTGTACGAGGCCAGCCCGAAGAGACCCAAGCATGCAATAATTACGGAAAGCAGGCTGAATCCGTTGAACAACTCTCCCAATTGTCTCTCTGACGTGTATTGCTGATCGAACACCTCATCCAAGAAAAGGTAGTCGAACGAGATGCCCGGTGAGTAGGTTTTGTAAGCTTCCTCGATATGGGCAAGGGCTTGCTGAATCTGTGATCCATCGATCTTGATGAATGCATATTGATGCCAGGGCTTATACATCCTGAAGACAAACGGCCGGATGACTGTGTGCAAGGAACGGGAATGGAAATCTTTGACCACTCCGATAACGCGGGCGGGTCGAAAAGATTCCGGCCAGGCAGGGTGGTTCATATAAATATTAGTCCCGATCGGATTGTCCAGCCCCATTCTTTGAGCTGCAGCCTCATTGATGATGCAGGATGTAGCCTCGTCTGTGGCAAATTCCCTTGAAAACGTGCGTCCTTGGATGATATGCATATCGAAGGTCCTGAAAAAGTCATAGTCGACACATGTGTAGTCCACAGACATCATCTCACCGGTTGGATTCCCCTCCCAGTTAATCTGGATATTTTCCCCCACTCGGAAAGGAAATTGGGCCGCTGAGGTAACATTTAGAATTCCCTGTTGGGCAAGTAGATAATTTTTAAATTCCTGAAAACGGGGATTGAGTATGGGATAAACATAGGCGCTAACGATATGATCCCGGTCAAGTCCCAAGTCCCGTCTTTGTATAAAGCGCAACTGGCTCGAGACCAACAGAGTACAAACGATCAGTCCAACCGAGATGGCGAATTGGATGACAATCAAGGCCTTGCGGATTCCTCCACCTTTGTTTCTGAATGAATATTGGCTTTTCAGGGTTTGGACAGGTTGGAAAGCAGAGAGGAAAAGCGAGGGATAGCTTCCCGCAAGAATTCCCGTTCCAAGGGCAACGAGCAAAAGTGTGAGGAAGAGGGGAACACTGGCTCCGGATAACAGCACCAAGGCCTTCCCGGTGAATTGATTAAAATAGGGAAGTAGCGCTTCCACTGCAATCAGAGCCAGGATTAGCGCAAAAAGGGCGATCAGGACGGCTTCCCCTAAAAACTGCCGGATGATCTGGCGCCGTAAAGCACCGATCACCTTCCGCATTCCTACTTCCTTGGAACGCTTGGAGGATTGGGCGGTTGCCAGATTCATGAAATTGATGCAGGCCATGAGCAGGATAAACAGGGCGATTACCGAGAACATAGCGACCCTTCTAGCCTGACCTGGACGTCCTGGTTCATACAAATGAACCTGGGTGAGTGGCTGGAGTTCCGGCACATAGGTCGCTTCCGGACTGACATTTTTTTTGTATATTCCGGCAATCTTTGTCTCGAAATCCGCTGGGGAAACATTCGGCTGCAAGAGAACATAGTTGGGCCCTGACCATTCCTCCCAACGGGCTAGTCTGTCTTCGCCGAGAAACTCGATTCTTCCGATAAAGTCGAAGCGAAGATGGGAATTCATAGGGATGTTTTCGATAATCCCCGTTACCGTAAAATCGCCTTTCAATAGAGCTAGGTGAAGGACCTTGCCGATGGCGTCTTCATCGCCGAAATACTTTTGCGCCATCTGTTCGGTAAGAACTATAGAATACTTATCAGAAAGGGCCGTTTCGGGATTTCCTCGAATAAACGGGAAAGAAAAGATATTGAAAAAACTGGGATCAGAAAGATAGATGTTGCGTTCCGCATAGATTTTATCTTGATACTTCACATGTGACCCGTACCAGAGGCATACACGACAGGCTTCTTCCACTTCCGGGTATTCAGCTTTAAGCGCCGGTCCCAGAGCATACGTGATATTGAAACCGGCCCACCCATCCTGCCCCCTGTTGAGGACACGGTAAATCCGGTCTTTTTTCTGATGAAAACGGTCAAAACTCAATTCATCCTTCACCCATAGGCCGATCAGAATGAAACAGGCCATCCCGATCGTCAATCCCAGGATATTGATGAAAGAATAGATTTTTCTCCGTTTGATGTGGCGGAACGCCACCTTTATGTAGTTTCTGAACATGGTTATCCCCCATAAAAATGATTCGATCGAAAATGAGACAATAAGCAAAATCCCCTGAAGATTACACAAGATCCGGGCCTTCAGGGAGCCGTACTTCTCAGCTGCTTTGGCACAACGGGCCTCCAGGTCTTCCTCCATCGAGTCCAACATCTCATCGTCGGCAAACCACCGCAGGATAAACCAAATCCATCGCGGCGGCCGAAATTCCCTTATAGTCATGCTTTGAATTCTTTTTTAAGGTCTGGAACATCCATCCAGATGGATTGATTGACCTCTTGAATAGTAGCCAACTTTTTTTTGCCCAATTTGGTAAGTTGATAATAGATGCGCGGTCTTCCTCCCTTCTTGGCTGAGTTTTTGTCCTGTATGGTGCGGACATACCCGTTTTTCTTAAGCCGGTTCAACGGAGCATAGATAGCGCCCGACATCCATTTCACTCCGGTGTCACTTTCCACCTGCTCTCTTACAGAAATCCCATAAGCATTATCCTTGAGTTTCCAGATGGCCAGCAGCAAAATTTCCTCGATCCTCGATAACATATCCATTGTTTCACCCTTTCAATTATATTTGTAACGAATTATTCGTTGCTTAGTATTCACAATATATTATACGACACAAAAACAAAAAAGTTCAAGATAAAATAAAAAAAATGAAAAAAAACTAGGCTAAGTTCAGATTTTACTTCCCAGCATCTAAGTGGTCATAATGCAGCATGGCATTCAAGACTAGAGCATAGGACCCGTGGGTTTGATGGCGCCACATCGGGTTGATACTGAAAAGGACCACGTGGCCTTCACCAAGCTTGCAATCCACGACGGCTGGAGCACCGGCTAATTCACTGCCTCCGGACAAGCCGCCGCTGATCAGAAGCTTTTTCTCATCCCTGGTAAAGCGGAGCACAATTCGGGGCCGCACACGCGTTGTTCCGGTACGGGCACTCGGTCGTTGCTCACCCTCCTTTTCCTTTTTTTCCTTCTGCATTTTCTGGAATTCCTCGATTGTCTCCTTGCCCAAGTCTTTTGATCTCCCTTGGAGAATATCCGGATCATCCTTGCTCCCACGGCCGGTCACACGATCGCTCGAACCTGCTTGCATGGAGCGAAATCTGCGGCCACCCGCACTTCCCAAGGCAAAAACAGGAGAAGAATTGAAATAGACACCCACATCTTTGTCGTAGCCGTACGCAATCGGGCTGGACATGTCCGCCACTTCAGCCTGAAATACACCTCCCCGGGCCCAAAGCTCGTTGGTCTGCTTTATCGTGATACCTTGTGCGAGACCAAAGTGTATCGGAAGCGACGAACTGCTCGTCAAGGTTATGAAAAGACCTCCATCATTCACGAAATCACGCAGATGCAGTACCCCTTCCAGCTCTATTCCCCCGCGCATATCGTCGGTGGAATCCTGACAGCCGAGGTTGGGAGTAAGCTCTGTTTTTTTCCAGGGCATGGGCTTGTCTCCAGTAACTCCCTGCACGATGCTCAGTGCACTGCTGGATGAGGGACCAAATAAAATCACATCATATTTATCCCGGAGCTGCCCGCTGTCACGCACATCATGCACGGAAATGTAATCATACGGGATTTTCAGCTCATCCAAGGCAATGCGCACCCAGCCTTCTGTCTGAGTGGATTGCCAGGTATGCATCAGGGCTACACGAGGAACCGTTACCTCATGCATCGGAACGTCCGGAAGTTCTGCAACACCCCATGCAGTGAATCCGAAGCTTTTTCCTTCCTCATCGAGGAGTGAATCGATGTCCTCTGCATTTTCATCCGCTTTGATGATGAATGTCCCAGCATTGAATTTTTTCTTCTCCACCTTGAATCCTTTCTCGGCAGCGTGCATCTTGAGGCCTGCATTTTTAAACCGAAAGGTGGCAAGAAGATTATCGGCATTCTGATTGACCAGAAAAGCTTTTGTTTTTCCCCTTTTTAGTTTTTTAACTCCCCCAGGAACTGCGAGATCTTTCACAAGATTCATCGTTGCAGAAAGGATCTTGGCATCTTCTACACGGACAGTTTTAACGTTGTAAAGCGGTCCCATGGTCCATCCGACATCATCATAGGGCCTGGGATCACTGATGTTGAAATACTGGCGGTCCAGCATCATGTCTGCCATACGGGAATATGGCTGATCCATCCTCACGATGTAACTTCCTTTTGGGTAGGTGTCTTTGCCTATTTTAATTTCCTTATCGGCCTTATGGATTTCGACACCTTGACGGTCGAGCAGCGTCAGTAGACGGGCAACCTGTCCTGGCCTCGGATCGTCACCGGGAAAAACATACGCAGCCGGCCCTTCGGTATGGGCTTTGGCTACAGAACGTTTGCTCTTGAGATAAAAGTTTTCCATGAATTTTTCCCGGTTTTTCGCCACATAGTTCATGGCGATTTGGATGCCGCTGCCCTGCATGTTGACGTTATTGCGTATGGACCACAGGGTACGCCTGAGCGGAGGATTAGGCCGGTACCAGGCGCGGTCGCCACGCGTCGTTATGATCCGAGTGCTTCCATCGCCGGCCCCCTGAGTTTCGTAAAAACGGCCGATGGCATTGTGCCCATTTGCTGCATAAAAAGCATAGTTGGGAGCCCAGCCATCATAAAAACCATGCGTCCATACCCCAGGCACTCCTTCTCTGGTCATCTCATTGACCTCCTGGTAGGCAATCATGTGCCATTCATCGATAAGAATCGGATCTAACCAAGCATTGTACGGCCCAGTCCCGGTGGACACATAAAGATGAGAGGCCGATTCGTGCAGGTCATGCAGGACCTGGGGATGAAACTCCAGAAAAGTTTCCATGATGTGTTTACTTAAATCCAGACTCAATGCCAGGTTATCGCGGTTATTGTCGTGGGCCACATATTTCCCCCAATAAAGCAGCCGAGATGAGAAGCTGGCTTCGGGATCTTTTCGCTTGGCCATGGAAATATCCACCACCTTCTCGCGTCCGTCCACTTCCAGAACAGGCGTGATCAGGATGATGGCATTATCGCGGATCGTTTTGATAAACGGAGATTCACCCACAGCCAGGCGGTAAGCCAACTCCATTAACATCTCGGGTGAGCCGGTCTCTCCCGAATGCATGGCTCCGGTCGCCCAGTACATGGGCTTGGCTTCTTTGATGAGTTTCTGAGCTTCGGCTTCGCTTATCGTCCTCGGATCGGCCAATTTGGCATTTATTTCTTTGTATCGGTCGAGATTTTGTATTGTGCTCTCATCCCCAATCACCACAAATATCCGCTCTCGGCCTTCCTCGGAAGTGCCGGCAGGAAAAAGCTTAACACGAGGTGATGCCTCTGCCAAAGCCCGCATGTATTTGTTGACATCCTTTGTGTATGTCAGGATATCGCGCGCACCGGCGATGTGTCCGAGAATATCTAAAGGTGTTGGGATATCTTCCGAGTACGGCAGATTGTCCATCCACTTGGGGAGAAAATGTTCATCCGTCGAAAATCCCCTGATCTTTGCCGTGTACTCCTCATCTATTTTCTGCTGTGCTGCAACTGGTGTTAAACCAAGATGCAGGATCATGCAGAAGGCCAACAGAACATAAATTGGCTTTGACAAGAAAGAGAACTCCTTTAATTTTTGCTTGTTCGATGAAAACATACTATTCCCTCCTTATTGAATGAATTAAAGCTTTATGCAAAACTCTTAAATTAATTAATATCAATAATTTAAGAGCATT
>CAYPGQ010000153.1:0-9106 GCA_964410125.1 uncultured Eubacteriales bacterium
AGACCTTTGAGAGTCTCGGATTGGAGCCTGAGCGTCTCCGGCTTTCGTGGGTTTCGGCCTCTGATGGACCGCGCTATGCGGAGGTAGTAAAGGAGTTCACAGAGGAGATACGTAAATTAGGTCCTAGCCCGGCTCGAAGGGAAGTGTTTATATGAGAAGACAGTATGCTAAGTTGAAAAGACAATTTATAGCTTGAAACAATGAAATAAACTATAATGATGATATTTTTGAAAATTAAATAAGGAGAGAAAAAAGATGGCAAAGATGGCAATTACATGTAATGGCTCGGCAGCACCGAATATTTATCCAACCTGTATTCTCGGGTCTTCAGCAGTGGCATCGGGTGATGAGGTAATCCTCTTTTTTACCCCGGGCGGAGCACCGGTCCTGGTGAAAGGCGAAATGGAAAAAATGCAGGACATGAAAGGGCTCCCGAATTTGATTGAGCTTTACAATGGTTTGGTGGAACTCGGGGCCAAAGTCTACGCGTGCGAGCTTGCCCTCGAGGCAAAGGACTTGAAGAAGGAAGACTTCAGGGAGGGCGTTGAAATTATCGGGGCCACAACCTTTGTCAACGAGATTAAGGACGCGACAATTACGTTCTCGTTCTAAAGATTGGGCTTTGTCCCAAAGTGACGGGATTCTGTGTTTTCGCGAGGAGTGAAACGACGTGGCGATCTCTTATAAAAGAAGTCAATCCTTTTTCTAAAAGATTGCCGTGCTCCCTACGGTCACTCGCAATGACAATTGGAGAATCTCTTTTACTGCATGAACATTAATCCCGTCACTTTGGGACAAAGCCAAAGATTGACATACGAAAATAAAAGGAGGAAGAAATAATGGCTAATTATACGTTGGATACCCTGGGACTGAAATGCCCACAGCCGGTTCTAAAGATGGCAGTGAAGGCAAAAGAATTGCAGCCGGGAGACATGTTGGAGGTGACAGCCAATTGTGAGTCTTTCCCCAAAGATGTTGAGGCATGGTGCCAGAAGACGGGAAAGACGCTGCTTTTCTGTAATACCGAGGGTAGCAAGCATACAGCACAGATTCAATTCTAGTTTTTAATGATTGATAGTTAATGGCTAACGGGGATTGGATTCAGAGTTCCCGTTGGCTATCTCTATCAGCTTGTCGGAGTGGAGGCTGTGTTGCCTGAAGGACAAGAAAAGGAAGAAAAGATGAGAGAGGAATTTGAGCCGCGTATAGTTGCTTTTTTGTGCAACTGGTGTTCATATGCCGGTGCGGATGTGGCGGGTTCGAGCAAACTCGAGATGCCGCCTACCATAACACCCGTGAAGGTAATGTGTTCGAGCCGGGTTGATCCGGTAATGGTGATCACAGCTTTTCTGCGCGGGGCCGACGGCGTGTTGATTGCCGGATGTCATCCGGGAGATTGTCACTATGACAAAGGTAATTATTATGCGCGCAGGCGATTTGCGGTTTTAAGAGATATTTTCGATACGCTTGAACTCGAAGGGGAACGATTGAGGCTTTCCTGGGTTTCTGCGTCGGAAGGACCGCGCTATGCAGAGGTAGTGCGGGAGTTTTCCGAAAAGATCAAGCAGTTGGGCCCGAACCCTGTAAAGCAGAAGACATAAAACACTTTTTGGTGCTGGAGGAAGACTATGACTAAAAAACAGCAAAAGGCGAAGGATCAAGTACTGGTAATTGGTGCGGGAATGGCCGGGATCGAGGCCAGCCTTACACTGGCTGCTGCCGACAAGAATGTCTGCCTCGTGGAGAAGGAGCCGCTGTTCGGTGGAAAGGTTATCAAGTTCGAAGAAGTCTTTGCCAACATGGAATGCTCCACATGTATGGCAGCGCCTAAACAGCAGGAAGTGCTTCAGAATGAGAAGATCGAATTGCTTACGCTTAGCAAGGTAAAGGAAATTCAAGGAGAAGCGGGTAATTTTACGGTAAAAATTGAAAAAAAGGCAAGATACGTGAGCCTTGAGGACTGCATAGGCTGTAACGAGTGTTTTGATCCCTGTCCGGTAAGTCTGCGAAATGAGTTCGAGGAGAATCTGGGTGAGAGAAAGGCTATATATATCCCCTGTCCAGGTGCGCTGCCGAATGCCCCATCGATAGATACAGAAAATTGCGTGAGATTTACGAAGGGAGAAGATTGCCAGTTGTGCAAGGAAGCCTGCATGTTTGAGGCAATCGATTTCAACCAGAAAGATGAAGAAGTGGAACTCAATGTTGGTGCAATAATTGTAACTACCGGGTTTGATCTTATGGGTTCGGAACAGATTTCTGACTATGGTTACAACGGCGAAGCGAACGTGTATACCGCACTTGAGATGGAAAGGTTGTATGCATCGAACGGGCCAACTGAGGGAAAGATTACTTTAAGAAACGGTAAAGAACCGGCATCCGCGGCAATGATTCACTGTGTGGGACGCGAAAAGGCGGGTTACTGTTCCGGTGTATGCTGTATGTACAGTTTCAAGTTTATTCATTACTTAAAAGACAAACTGCCGGAAATAACACTGTATGACTTCTACAGCGACCTTTGTATGCCTGGGAAGAGCTACCAACCATTTTTCGAGCATTTAAAAGATAAAACGGAGTCGGTTCGGTTCCAAGATCTGAAAATAGCGCATCAGAACGGTAAGGTGCGGATTAAATATAAATCCTTGGCGGACCAGGATAAAACACTGGATGTGGATATGGTGGTTCTTGCACCTGCCATCGTGCCCGCCAAAGGAGCATCGGAATTGGCCGGAGTACTGGGCGTCGAACAGGATGGAAACGGTTTCTTTGGTTTTCAATCGAGTGACCGTTCACCGGAGGAGAGCGGCCGTGAGGGGATTTATCTCGCGGGGTGCGTTCTCGGGCCTGAAGACATTGGCAAAACAATCGCCCAGGCCGACGCAGCGGCAGGGAAGGTACTTGCATTACTTGGTTGAGCGAAGAGGAGTGTAATGGAGAAGAAGAGTGTAATGGACAGAAAAATCGGCGTTTATGTTTGTGAATGCGGGCCGAACATAGCGGATGCTATGGATATAGACAGGATTATCGAAGCTGTGTCGGGCATGGAGAATGTCACTGTTATCAAGAGGTATAAACTGCTGTGTTCCCCGGACGGGAAGAAATACCTTGCCGAACAGATAAAAGAACATGGATTTACGCACTTGGTGGTTGGAGCGTGTTCCCCGAAACAGCATGAGGCGACTTTTATGGGCATATGTGAGGAAGGCGGGATGAATCCTTTCCTGATGCAGATGGCCAATCTCCGGGAGCAGATTGCATGGATAACGCCAGACAAAGAAAAAGCTACCGAACGGGCAATCAGGCACATGAAAGCAGCCGTCCGGCGTGTCCGGTATCACGCCCCGTTGGAACAAAAAGAAATTGAATGTAATGCAGATGTGCTGGTTTTAGGTGGAGGTATAGCCGGAATGTCGGCGGCCCTGCTGCTGAGCAGTCCGGACCGAAAAGTGTTTCTGGTTGAAAAGAATACAGAACTCGGAGGAATGGTTTCAAGAAACGAGAAACTCTTTCCGGATATGCTTAAAGGCAGTGAGATTACGGAAAGCCGCGTCAAGAAGTTGAAAGAAGACGATAATATCGAGGTACTAACAGGTACAGTCGTGGAGAAAATCCTCGGCTTTTTCGGAAACTTTGTGGTTACTGTCCGCGAAAAAGAATCCGAGCCCCGGGAGTTCAATGTGGGAGCTGTTGTAGTGGCCACAGGTGCGGACCTTTTCGATCCCGGTGCCCTGGCGGAATACGGGTACGGAAAGATAAAAAATGTTGTTACTGCCCTCGAACTTGAAGAAATGAATCTAAAAGGAAACATTACTCTCGAGAACGGAAAAGAACCGAAAAGCGTTGGAATTATTCATTGCGTTGGTCGGAAAGATAAAGGGTACTGCTCGGACGTGTGCTGCAGAGTGGGGATGAAGATATCTCGCTATCTGAAAGAAAAGATTCCGGCCGTTTCAACAACGCATTTTTATCAGGATCTCTGTGTTCCGGGCTCCGGAGCGCAGGCTTTCTACGAGGAGACCCGGAATGCGGGAGCGGAGTTTGTCTGCAAAGAAACAGTTAAATTGTCGGAGTCCGATAAAAATATCAAAATAGATCACGATGGTAAAGTTGATACCGTAGACATGGTGGTCCTTCTGCCCGCGATAGAACCGGCAGAAGACACCTCGAAGATTTCCGAAATGCTGGGTGTTGAAAAGGGAAAGGGAGGATTTCTTACGGAAGAACACGAGAAAATAGGCCCGGTCACTACAACCGTCGAAGGAGTATGCCTGGCCGGGACTGTCTCAGGGCCCAAAACCGTACGGGACACTGTCTCGCAGTCGGAAGCGGCAGCGGGGAAGATACTTTCATCATTGGTTCCGGGTCGAAAACTGGAAACAGAAGCCAGGACTTCGAAAATATCCGAGAGTTTGTGTACGGGCTGTAGAACTTGTCTGACGGTATGCTGTTACAGCGCAATCGAGTATGATGAATCGAGAGGAGTTTGTGTGGTCAACGAGGTACTCTGCAAGGGATGCGGGAATTGCGCGGCTGCATGTCCCTCCGGAGCGGCAACACATCAGCAATTTACACCGACTCAAATCTACAGGGAAGTAATAGAGATATTGCGATGAAAGAAGGGTATGTAATCAAAACAACTGAAGGGACGAGTAAAGCTATAGCCGGGCTTTTGAAGAGCTCGCTGGAGAAGAAAATCTTTGAGGCCGTTCTTGTGCCAATACGTACAAACGAGGGATACAACTACGTTTTGACGGATAATACCGACCTTCTGGACAAGGCCGAGATAATGCCCCCGGTGATGTCTGTTCAAGGGGGCAAAGTGCTACAGGCCCTGACCAGGCACGGGAAAAGCAGGAAAATCGCCGCAGTAATGCGGATGTGCGAAATTCGGGCTGCTATAGAGCTTTCCAAGTTGGAGCAGACGGATTTGGAGAACGTTTTCTTTATCAGTGTGGATTGTAACGGCGTAACACCCCTCTCCGATTACCTGGAGGACCCGTCCAGCGCAGGCAAAAAATTCCGGCCTCTTTGCGAAATCTGTACGTCATTCAGTGTTGTTGGAGATGAACAGGCCCAGGAGGTTGATATACATGCTGCAACCATGGGTGTAGATAAAGGACAAGTGTTGCTTATTCCCATGAGCGCCGACGGGGAAAGTGTGCTGGAGAAACTGGGTATTGATAAGAAACAAGATGCCGGGAACTGGGTAAAGCAAACAGAAAAGTTGCAAAAGCAACGTACTGAGGCCAGGGAAAAAGCTCTGACAAAAACAAGGGAAACAATAAAAGGGCTGAACGGTTTGGTGGAGGTATTCAGCCGGTGTATAGAATGTCACAACTGCCGCAGTGTATGCCCGATCTGCTATTGTCGGCTCTGCTTTTCTGATAAGGTAACTTTCCGGGAAACAGGTGGGGAATATCTTGATCGTGCGCAGGCCCAAGGAGTGATGAAATGTACGGATGAACTTCTGCAGTTCCATTTGGGCCGGATGTCACACATGAGCTTGTCGTGTGTGTCCTGCGGAATGTGTGAAGACGTATGCCCGGTGGACATACCGGTTGGACAAATATTCAGCGTTGTAGCCGAGAAAACTCAGGCGATGTTTGACTATGTGCCGGGCAAAAGTTCCGATGAGGCACAGCCGCTCAGGACATTCGAACTGGATGAATTGACGGAAGTAGAGGACAAATAAGTAGGCTGTGACCGGCCGCGAGTACTTGGAGACTTGGAATGACAAAGATGTTGAAAATAGATAAAACGGTTTCAGACGGAACCAGAGATTTTCTGCGTTTTCTTCTGGAAAGCAAGAAAGTACGAAGCGTGGCAGTACTGACGAGAGAAGGGACGTCCGGCGGGGTCAGCTACAGCCTGATCACTGATCCGGAGAAGATGGCGGAAGCGGTCCCTTTTTACCCGGTCATGCCGCACAACGCCGGTAAGTGTCTCTCTCGCCTTACATCCAAAGGCCCGTTCGATGAGCCTGTTGCGGTAGTCTTGCGTCCATGCGAGCAGCGAGCATTCGTGGAGCTTGTAAAGCGTCAGCAGGGCAGTTTGGACAATATCATAACAGTCAGTTCGATTTGCCCGGGAGTTTATCCTTTAAAAACATTTATTCGTGAGAACGAGGACAAACTGTTGAAGGATTACTGGTCAGCAATAGCTGATGGAAAACTGCCTGAGGGAATGCGCGACACGTGTTCGTGCTGTGAGCATTTTGTTCCGATCGGAGCCAACATTGTCATACCCATAGCAGGCGAGAAGGATACAGGGAAAGAATGCAAATTGTTCGCGAATACAGAAAAGGGCGCTGAGCTGCTGAAAGAGATGGATGGGAAGACAAGTGAATCCGAACTAGTGACAAAAGGCACGGAGACTATCCGGCAGTTGCGGCAGAAAAACGAAGAAAAGATACTGGCTGATTTGGAAAAAAAGTTATCGGGATTGGATGGGCTGGTGCAAATGTTCAGTACCTGTATCGGCTGTCACGGATGTCGGTCGGTCTGCCCGATTTGTTACTGCCGCTTGTGTGAATTTGATTCTTCCCGTGGCGAATACGGGGCGGATAAATATGAAACAGAGCTACGCAAGAGGGGAGGCGTAAGAACACCTCCGGGTTCCCTAGGTTTCCAGATAGGCCGGATGATCCATATAGGCCTTTCCTGTGTGAGCTGCGGGATGTGCAGTGACGTGTGTCCTGTCGATATTCCAGTTGCGAGTATTTTCAGGAAAACAGGAAAGGCAGTACAGGATGTGTTCGAATACATACCCGGAAAGGATGTTGAGGATAAAATCCCTGTTACGACATTTGAAGAAGAGGAATTGACAAGTGTGGAAGATTAAGAATAACTTCTCAATAAGTGTGAGTAGTAGCTATGGATTCCCGCCTCCGCGGGAATGACGATTGAATGTAAGTGTGTGTCATTCCCCTGTTTTCACAGGGGCAGGCTCTGCGAAGCTTGTGCCCGCGAAGGCGGGTAGCAGGAATCCAGTGATTAGACACAAATATAATCCATCCCCAATTATTGAGAACTTACGATTAAGAGGGCGGTGAATCGGATTTTATTATCTTTGTTATTTCATCTACGATTCCTGGAATTTTACTTTTTACCGCAGGAGTACATTCCTCACCAAATGTAGTATTATCTTTTATCTCTATTGCATAAATTTCAATAATTTTTGGTATTTTATATCCCAGCTTTCTTCCGAGTTCAATTGCAGTCCTAATATTCATTCCATGTGAGTATGATAGAGTTGCAGAATTGCCTAAGTCTTCCAGTTTTAGTTTGTAAAGGGTGCCAGGTGCTTCTTTTTCTGTTTTTATGGAATCAATTATGATAAGTCTTTCATAACCAACAACATACTCAAGCAGTGAAATTCCCGCCAGACTTGTTTCTATCACCTCAACATTAGGAAGGAAAAGCTTCTTGATTTCATTTGCTGCACAGATGCCTACCGAATCATCTGTAAGAATTGGATTTCCAACTCCCAATATAAGAGTTTTCATTTTTGAAGATGAAGAATATCAATCCGCAATAATGATGAAGGAGGGTTGCAAATATTTTTACAGCCTTCTGACCGTCTCTATTATATTTGCTTCATGATCTCTAATATTGATCTCAAGAGGCATATGCCCGGGCAGTGAATGGGTAGCGCAAGCAAGGCAAGGGTCGTATGCACGGAATGCCATTTCTACCATATTAAGTAATCCCTCAGATACCTTTCCCTCCTTTATGAGCCCTTTTGCCGCTTTTTCTATTGACATACATATTGCAGCAGCATTATTAACGGTAGCAACTATTAAATTGACGCCCGTAATAACACCATTATCATCTGTTTTATAATGATGATAGAGAGTACCCCTTGGTGCTTCTACTACGCCAATTCCTTCATCAGGAACAGCCGTTGGAATATTTCTAACATCTGGGTCGAGAATTTCCTCGTCCTGTGCTAGCTCCAAAAGCCTTTCAGCTGCATAGAGAAGTTCCACAAGCCTTGCCCAATGATAGGCGAGAGTGTTGTGTGCTGGCTTACCACCTAAAATATTATACATTTTTTCATATTCCACTTGAGCAAGTGGCGTTGCCATACCATCGGACGCATTTAGTCTTGCAAGAGGAGCTACTCGATAAACTCCGCTGCCCTTCCCATCAACGAATCCTTTCCAGCCTACATCTTTGAGGTATGGAAATTTCATGTAGCTCCACGGCTCAACATGCTCCTCAATATGATTCAGATACTCCTGAGACTTGAACTTGGCAAACTCCTTGCCTTCAGGGTCAACTACTCTAATATCTCCGTCATAAAAATTTACTTTATTGTCCTCATCAACAAGTCCCATATAATAAGTTTTGTGTTTGTAAATATCTCCTACAATGACATCTACGTACTCTTTGTTCTTGAGAACAATGTCTTCAAAAGCTTTCAAAGCGAATCTGGCAAATTCTACCGCATCTTTTCCTGTCTGGATATATTCTTCTCTGTCTTCCTTGGTAACTCCCTTGGATAAACCCCCGGGAAGATTACATACGGGGTGAATAACCCTGCCTCCCTGCTTTGTAATGATATTGCGCAGCCGCTTTCTGATATCTATAACCTTCTTGCCTGCATCAAGGCCAACTTTCTGAATTACGCCCAAAATATTCCTCTCTCCTGCAGGTGCCTGTGGCCCAACAATAAAATCAGGTCCCCCAAGAAAGAAAAAGTGGAGAGTATGGTCTTCTGCCATGAAAGCAGAGTTAATAAGCTCCCTTATCTTCTTGGCTGGTGACGGGGGTGTTACATGGAACAAATCATCAAGCGCCTTGCCAGATGCCATATGATGGGCAGTGGGACATACGCCACATATCTTGGGAGTAATTCTTGGCATTTCCTCTGCCATGCGTCCCTCAGAAAATTTCTCAAATCCCCTCAGTTCAGGAACCTGGAAAAAAGCCTTCTCCACATTTCCCTGGTCATTAAGAAATATTTCTATCTTCCCATGACCTTCAAGCCTCGTTATTGGGTCTATCGTTATTCTTTTTGCCATCTTATCTCCCTTTTCCTCATAATGATGTAGATTGTTTTATAAACGTAATAAACAATAATAAATTGCTCCAAGCAGTCACCT
>CAYPGQ010000154.1:0-1644 GCA_964410125.1 uncultured Eubacteriales bacterium
GCTCAATACATCCTCGCCGACAATATGGGGATATTCCCATATTGTTACCCTCAAAGAACAGTTCGTGAAGACTAAATCTTCAATAGTCACTTCAACCATCCCCAAAAGCCCAATTTATCACGGAAATAGAGATGCTTCCTTCTGATACGTTGACTTATCCAACTCCGAGATTTAATATGAGAACGAGGGAATCGATGCACAAACTGGCATCAGGGATGAAATGTCGGCTTTTTCTGTTAATCCTTTTTGTTGTGATTTCTCAGGGATGTTATTATGCCGCTAAATTCAACAACAGCGGGATAGAAAAATTCCGTTCAGGAGACCTTGAGGGGGCTATTGAGGACTATAATCGAGCAATAATAGTCGATCCCGATTATGCCCGCGCATACTACAACCGAGGTATTGCATTTCTAGAATTGGGCGATCCCGTTAATGCAGTAAAGGATTTTACAAAAGCCATAGAAATTGATCCTGATTATACTCTGGCTTATTACAATCGGGGTATTGCATGTGAGGAGTTAGGTGATTCCAACAATGCACTGATGGACTATACAAAAGTCATCGAAATCGAACCCAGTCATATCAATGCCTTTAACAACCGTGGGTGTCTATTAGTAGAGGAAGGAGATTATGAAAGAGCCATCAAGGATTTCACTCAGGCGATAAAAATAAAACCAGACTATGCAACAGCCTATTTCAACAGAGGAAGTGCCTGGCGGGGATTAAAACAATACAAAAATGCCATCGAAGATTTCAAAAAAGCGATGGAACTGGATCCTGCAAAAAAAGGAAAGGCATCGGCTGAAATTAAATTTTGTGAGTCGAAAATAAAAGATATATACGAAATGAAATTACTACCGTTTTTGAAAACTATAAATTTTTTATTGTTGAGACCGAAATCAAAAACCAGTTTTAACGTCTACTTATTCTAGGGAGGATCAATACTTATCTTGCTTGACAGGGTTTTATAATTGATATATATTATGGTATATATCATAAAAAAAGGAGTCTCCTCTTGCAAACCGCAAAAATATTCATGAACGGACGAAGCCAGGCTGTTAGACTGCCTAAAGAATTCCGGATGCCCGGAGATGATGTTTTTATTAAAAGAATCGGAAATATAGTCATCCTTATACCGAAAGATTCACCCTGGTCATCTCTAGTAAAAAGCCTTGATCAATTTACCGATGACTTTATGGAAAGCCGGGAACAACCCACTCAGGATAAAAGGGAAAATCTTTAATGATATACATGCTTGATACAAATATGTGCATCTATATCATTAAGAAAAAACCTGCGTATGTTATAAAAAGATTTCAGAAAGCCCGAATTTCGAATATCGGCATCTCTTCCATAACCTTGAGTGAACTCGTTTATGGTGCGGTGAAAAGTTTAAAGCCAGAACAAAATCACCTGGCATTAGCTCAATTCGCTGCTCCTTTAGAGATCCTTGCCTATGACCATAAAGCATCACAGTATTATGGAGATGTCAGATATCACTTGGAAAAGCAGGACACTCCTATTGGAGCACTGGATATGCTTATTGCCGCGCATGCCCTTTCCATGGGCTGCATTCTTGTCACAAATAATGAAAAGGAATTCAATAGAGTTCCGAATCTAAAAATTGAGAATTGGACTAAGTGA
>CAYPGQ010000154.1:1744-9017 GCA_964410125.1 uncultured Eubacteriales bacterium
CTCATAAAAAACCCTGTTTCCGGATGAACAGGTAACATCCCAGGCCGAAAATAACCTTTGAGGCATATATAATCCAAGCAACGCTGCCGAATGAAATGATGCTGGGAAGACCGAACAGAACAACAGCTATTCCCAGCAGGATCAATTTTCCTTTGAGTTCTGCCGAGAGGAAAGCCAGCAAAAAAAACACCAGCACAAGAAAATTGATGATTATCGGGTATGGATTTTGCAGCATTCTTTATTTGTCGTACCAGATATCCTGGAGGATGGAGGCATACCTGGTGAATTCTTTTCCATCGACAGTCAGGACGATTTTGAAATTGCCGAGCGGAGCGGGGCTGGAGATATAATTGGGATCCATTCCCCTCATGAATCGACTAGCCATTGCTCCGTATTGTCTCATCCTTTCCATCATCTGCTTTGCCTGCTTTTTTTCCGCTTCCGTCCGTTCTCTGCGCTGGTCCATTATCCAAAGGACCTTATTGAGGCCGGGTTCGGTGTTTCCTTCGATCTCGTTGATCAGCATGTTGCCGTTGTACACTTTGATCTTTACATCCCCTTGAGGTTTCTGCTTCAGGTAGTAATAGACAGGGATTCCGATGGGTTCACTCTGCCCGTTAAAGTTTGCAGAACTGTACTCATTCATTTTGTTGTTGATCCAGCGTATCTTTGATTCGACGTTAAAAAGATAGGCATCTTTCGCAAGAACTTTTTTTGTCAATTCTGCCAGCGGGGAGATGTCTGCGATGTAAATCCCGCGTCCGTGTGTGGCCACGATGATGTCGTTATCTCGGGGGTGGATCTTAAGGTCATGGACAGGTTGAGTGGGCATATTGTTTTTCATTTTATTCCAGCTTTTTCCGTCATCTATCGAGACATACACGGCAAATTCTGTTCCCACAAACAGAAGGTTGGGATTTTTGTGGTGTTCCCGGATCACATTGATCGGCTCATCGGGTAGATTGACCGCGATGGATGTCCAGGTTTCTCCATAATCCATGGTTTTGTACACAAAAGGCCGGAAATCATCCCGCCGGTATCCTGTGTAGGATACATAGGCTGTGCCTGGATCGTTCGGGGAAGCTGCCACCCTGCTCACCCAATAGGCCGGGTTTTCGGTGATTTTGTCGTTGCATTTGGTCCAGTTTTTGCCGTCATCCTTTGTGATCCACACATTCCCGTCATCCGTACCGACCCAGAGCAAACCTTGGACAAGGGGGGATTCGTCGATTGAGGTGATCGTGCAGTACTGGATGTTTCCGTCTCCGCCCTTGCCTGTGGTGAGTTTTTTCGGGTCGTTGGTGGTCAGGTCCGGGCTGATCTCCTTCCAAGTTTCCCCGCGGAACGTGGATTTTACGAGGACGTTGCCCGCATGGTAGATGACATCGCTGTTATGGGGGGAAACAAGGATCGGAGAATTCCAATTCCAGCGGAGCTTGGAATTTTGGCTGCTGTATGCGATGCGTTTGCTCTCTCCGGTTTTCAGATCCCATCGCTGGAGCGGGCCGAACTGGGATTCGTTGTACAGGTAACGGTTGGTTTTCCAGTCGAACTCGTTGTACATGCCGTCCCCGCCTCCGACTCTTTCCCAATCTTCGAATGGGATAACTCGTCCATCCCGGCTGGTGCTTGGCCCCATCTTGGAACCGTTGTCCTGGAGGCCTCCGGCAACTCTGTAGGGATAGGAGAAATCGTACCCCACGGCATAAAATTGGGCTAAAGACAGGTTGTCGGGGTGATACCAGTTTTTTCCTCCGTCGTAGGTTATGCCCAAGCCGTGGTCATAGCCCAGGAGGATGTGCTTCGAGTTGTCAGGGTCGATCCACAGGGCGTGGTCATCGCCGCCGAATCCCAGAGGCCGTCTGTCCCAGGTTTTTCCGCCATCTTTCGTTCCCCAGGAGGAAGCACTTAAAACATGGACGACCTGGTCATCGTTGGGGTCGATACGGATTTGGCCGTAGTAATAGCCTGGAGCGCCTCCGATGCTCTGTCCGTCAGGACAAGCTTTTGTCCAGGTTTCGCCTGCATCCTCACTACGATAGACTTCCCCGTCAATCATGCCGCGGCTGGATTTGCCGGCGAGCAATTCCTGGTATCTTTCTTCGTCGGACATGCCTTTTTTGTTCGCATTTTCGATGCATGCGTACAGGATGTTCGCGTTTCTCAGGTACACATCGATCCCGATTCGTCCCAGCATCCCTTCCGGAAGGCCTCCACCCAGCTTCTTCCAGGTTTTTCCGCCATCAGTGCTTTTGTGGATGCCGCTTCCTGGCCCTCCCAGATTAAAGGTCCAGGGCAGGCGCTCTTTATCGTAAGTCGCCGCATATAGAATATCGGGATTGGTCGGATCCATCACCACATCCACCACTCCGATGTGCCTGTCCCGGACGACAGGGCTCAATATCTTTTTCCAAGTTTTGCCTCCGTTGGCTGTCATGTAAAGGCCACGGTCGGGATTCATGGAGTACAGATGACCGAGGGCCGCCACATACACGAGATCCGGATTTTCCGGATGGATCATGATACGCCCTATGTGATGGGATTCTGCAAGCCCCATGTTTTTCCAGGTTTTTCCTGCATCGGTCGATTTATACATCCCATCACCCCAGTAGGAGCTCCGGGAATTGTTGGCCTCCCCTGAGCCGACCCACACGATATTGGGATCGGAAGGGGCGATAGCCACAGCCCCGATAGAGAAGACCTTTTCGTTTTCGAATATCGGCTCGAATGTGATTCCGTTGTTGACAGTCTTCCACAGGTGGCCCGATGCTGTGGCCGCATAAAATGTTGTTGGGTTCTGTTCGACAACGGCAAAGTCCACGAATCTCCCGCTCTGGCGCGTCGGGCCGATCTCCCGGTAGTTGATATTTTTCAGAATATTCTCGTCCAGAGATTGGGCGAATGCCTCTGAATAGGTAAACAAAATACATAAAGCTGCAAGAATTAAAATAGAAATTTTACAGTGTTGTTTTTTCACGCTTTCCTCCGTCCTTTTTTAGTAACTTATGTGAATACCATATAACAATAATAAGGTCAATGGGGACATTCCCAACATCATTGGTAAGCATCCTTATTTCCAGGATAAATAAGGCTTTTGGGGATGATTGAGGCGACCATTGAAGATTTAGCCATTACGAACCGTTCTTCAAGGGAAACAATTTGGGGACGTCCCCAAATTGTCGGTGAGGATGTATTGAGCACGACTTTGTTTAAGGATTGGAGATGCGGGCAAGCACGGGAAGAGAGCCTAAATGGCAGAGATTGGGAGTTAACGTGCGGAGTTCCACAGCCGCCGAGAATAACTGTGAGGGAATGGCACTAAAAATCTTCACGGAAGCAAGACCATCCTCAAAAGCCTATATGAAGCCTTTTGGCATCACGCAAATAGAGATGCTTATATGTCCCCATAACGCATTGAAATTCTTTGGTAGATTCATTAATATAAGGAACGAGTGGTGACCCATGATAAATGCGACAACGATTTTATGTATTCGGCATAAAGGAAAAGTGGCCATTGCCGGGGACGGCCAAGTGACCATCGGCCAAACCGTATTGAAGAAAAAGGCCAGAAAAATCCGAACCCTGTACAAAGGGAATGTCCTGGCCGGATTTTCCGGAGCAACCTCGGATGCCTTTGCCCTTTTTGCCCGCTTCGAAACAAAATTAGAGGAATACCAAGGCAACCTTTCCCGTGCGGCCATAGAACTGGCAAAGGACTGGCGGATGGACAAGGCCCTCCGACGGCTGGAAGCCCTCCTGATCGTGGTGGACAAGGAATTTTCATTCCTGATATCCGGGACCGGGGATGTTGTGGAACCGGATGACGGTATCCTGGCGATCGGTTCCGGGGGAGCCTATGCCTTGGCCGCTGCCCGAGCGTTGATAAAAAAAACAGACCTGGCTGCAAAGGACATAGCCGTTGAGGCTATGAATATTGCAGCGGAAATATGCGTTTACACCAACGACCAAATCATCGTAAAGGAACTTTAAATGGCTATAGCACTTCCGGAAAGTCTCGAAAAAATAGGTAAAAAATTTGATGGGGCCGAACTCACGCCACAAGAGACCGTGGCGGAGCTGGATAAGTATATTATCAGGCAAAATGCGGCCAAAAAGGCCGTAGCCGTTGCGCTTCGAAACCGTTACCGGCGCCAGAAGCTTCCGCCGGAACTTGCCGATGAAATCGCCCCGAAAAATATCCTAATGATCGGCCCGACCGGTGTGGGCAAAACAGAGATATCCCGAAGATTGGCCAAGCTCACCTCTTCGCCGTTTCTCAAGATCGAAGCCAGCAAGTTTACCGAGGTTGGTTACGTAGGTAGGGATGTGGAATCCATGATAAGGGATTTGGTCAGGATTTCTGTGGATGTGGTCAAACAGGAACAGATCGAAGTGATTAGGGAAAAAGCCGAAAGAAATGTGGAAGAAAAAATCATGGATATATTACTTCCTCCGTTGAGAAGACAGTCCCCTGATCAGGCTCAGGAGGAGATGGAGCGGTTCAAACAAACCCGGGAAAAACTGAGGAAACAATTCAAGCAAGGCGTTCTGGATGAGCGGTTGATCGAGATCGAGACCAGGGAAAAGATGGCCTCTCCGTTTGAGATCTTCTCCAACAGCGGAGTCGAAGAGATCGGCATCCACATCCAAGAGATGATTCCGGGATTGATGGGAGGGAAATCCAAGAGGAGAAAAGTAAAGGTTTCTGAAGCAAGAGAATATTTACTGGAAGATGAACAGCAGAAGTTGATCGATATGGACCAGGTGAACCGTCTGGCTGTCGAAAGAG
Organism: uncultured Eubacteriales bacterium; assembly: GCA_964410125.1. Taxonomy (GTDB): domain Bacteria; phylum Acidobacteriota; class Aminicenantia; order Aminicenantales; family Aminicenantaceae. The sequence continues at coordinate 6,534 of CAYPGQ010000154.1, forward strand.
TGGAGCATTCCGGGATTATTTTTTTAGACGAAGTGGACAAGATCTCTGGCAGAGAGACAGGCCATGGTCCCGAAGTCAGCCGCGAGGGAGTGCAGCGGGATCTATTGCCGATAATTGAAGGCACGACCGTGAACACCCGGTATGGACTAATCCGGACAGATCATGTTCTGTTCATCGGAGCCGGTGCCTTTAACGTGGCTAAGCCTTCGGATCTGATCCCGGAACTTCAAGGGCGATTTCCGATTCGTGTGGAATTGACTTCTCTGGATAAGGGCGATTTTATCCGTATTTTGACCGAACCCGAAAATGCTTTGATAAAACAGTATGAGGCCTTGATGGTGACGGAAGGTCTTCGTGTCGAATTCAGTCAAGATGCCATCGAAGAAATAGCCGAAATTGCCGAAAAGGTGAATGAATCCACGGAAAACATCGGAGCGCGAAGGCTTCACACTGTGATGGAAAAGGTTATGGAAGAGATATCCTTTTCTGCACCGGACATGAAAAAAAAGAAAATCAAAATCGATAAAAAATACGTGAAAAAACAGCTCGAAGATATCGTCAAGGACGAAGACTTGAGTCGCTTCATTCTTTGATGAAAAAATTTTTTTCAGTCTTTCTTGTTTCCAATCTTATACTGTTCTGCCTCTGTTGTGGAAAAAAAGGAAATATTCTGCCCCCGCTTGTGAGATTTCCGCAAACGGCTGAGAATGTCCGTGTTGTGCAGAAGGCCGACCAAATAATCTTGACTTGGCAGAATCCGACAGCCTATGAAGATGGCAGCACACTGTCTGTGATCGAAAAAATCGAGATTTGGGTTCTCGAAAGGAAAGCAGCCGAAGAGGTAGAAACAGCGGAAATTCCTGTGGAGGAATTTGAGCAGACGGCCGAACTTCTTGCGACGATTACAAAAGATCATATTCAGGAATCTATGGTTTATTCCTACGATTTATCCGGGAAGGATTATTTGTCCAAAAAATACACGTTTGGTCTTCGTGTAAAAGAAAAAAAACGGTATTCCCCGTTCTCGGTATTGATTTCCCTGAAGCCGATGATTCTTCCTCTTGCACCGACAGAAGTGGTGGCAGCGGTGTTTCTGGATCGGATCGAAATCACCTGGAATCCTCCCTTAGAAAACAGAGACCAGTCTTCTCCTCCCAATGTAAAGGGGTATAACATTTATCGTTCTGAGGGTGAAGCAGAACCGCAGCGTCTGAATGCCATCCTGATAGAAGGGGAAAAATACGACGACAGAAACTTCGTTTTTGGGCAAACATATAGATATTCTATTCGGGCTTCTGCCACGGACACCTCCCCTTATTTTGAAAGTGAGGATTCCGAGGGAATGGAAATTTTGGCCAAGGATACCTTTGCTCCTGAACCGCCCAAGGGTCTGATCTCCGTAGCAGGCCAGGCTGTTCTGGCCATCAGCTGGGATGCAAACGCAGAAGAGGATATGGAAGGATACCGAGTATGGCGCCGGGAAGAGGGAGCGACAGAATTTCGCCTGCTCACTCCGGATCCCATAAAGGAGAGCGCATATAATGACAGAGCGATTGAAAAGGGAAAGATGTATGCCTATGCGGTCACGGCTCTGGACAAGGACGGAAACGAAAGCCAAAAATCAAAGACCATTTCCGATAGGATCAGAGAGAGGTTGCGATGAAAATTTATCGTTATAAGCACAACGCCAAAATATCCACCGGAGTTTTGAAAGAGGATAGGCTTTATCCGGTCCAAGGGTCGGTGTTCCGGAAATTCAAGACAGCAAAAAAGGGCATACCTGTAGGCGATGTGGCCCTCCTTCCCCCGGTTATGCCCTCAAAAATCATCGCGATCGGCTTGAACTATAAGGATCATGCCATGGAACGGGGAAAACCTCTGCCTGAGGAGCCTTTGATTTTTCTCAAACCCTCTTCTGCGGTTGTGGGGCCGAAGGATATCATCGTGTACCCTTCCATGACAAAACGTGTTGATTTTGAAGGAGAATTGGCGGTAATCATCAAAAAAAGAGCAAGCCGGCTCCACCCGGACGATCAAACTGATGACCATATTCTAGGTTACACATGCTTCAACGATGTGACGGCCCGGGATTTACAAGTAAAAGATGTTCAATTCACGCGAGCAAAGTCCTTCGATACGTTTGCCGCCATCGGTCCGTGTATCGCCACTGATATAGATCCCGCAAGGCTGAGGATCAAGACCTTCCTCAACGGAAAACTGAAACAGTCGGGGAATACGCGGAATCTGATTTTTTCCGTGCCCTTTTTGGTGAAATTCGTCTCAAATATCATGACTTTGAACCCGGGGGATGTCATCACCACAGGGACGCCTGCGGGAATCGGCCCGATGGTGCCCGGTGACAAAGTGGATGTTCAGATCGAAGGAATCGGAACCCTGTCCAATACGGTCATGAAAATCTGGGATTAGACTTTTTCTTTAAATTGTATTAAATAAAGAAGGCAGGCGAGATGCGAGATTTCTTAT
>CAYPGQ010000155.1:0-8897 GCA_964410125.1 uncultured Eubacteriales bacterium
TATCTCTTCTGCCGGAACATCCTGGAATCTCTTCATCTTGGGATGGAGGAGCAAAGCATTGCGCACCTCATCGGGCAGGGGATAAAACTCCACTCCGGCATACATCCCTTCGGTATTTTCTCGAAAAATGACCAGATCGACATCATCCCGGTAATTGAGAGGATTGCCCGGATAAGCTTTACAAGGCCTAAGGTTGGTGTAAAGATCGAACTCCTGACGTAACCGTACGATGGGGCTAAAATAGGATAAATCCAAGTCGCATAGGTCTGGATGTAGCTCTTTGAGAGCATCTTCTTTCGGCTTGGAAGTGATAGCGCCAAAAAGACAAGCATCCGTTCCCTTCAGCAGTTCGATAGTCCGCTCGGGGAGGGGATTCCCTTCTCGACACCAGAATTCCCAACCGATATCTCCTTCCACATATTCGGCATCGAGGTTTATTTTTTCGAGCACGATCTTGGCCGCCTCGATCACCTCTTTACCGACGCCATCGCCTGGTAGCACCGCTATTTTGTATTTAGGCATGATCGTTTCCTTGTTTTTTTTCTTTCCTCATTTTTGTCTTAGTATAGGGTATCAGTCCCCCTGCATCCAGGATGCGAAGTATGGATTCGGGAAGCGGGGCAAAATCAAAAACACCTTTCGAGGTTTTGACCACACCTCTTGAAAAGTCGATGGCGATTTCTTCCCCTCCTTCTACGTTGTCCACCGCCTCGCTGCACTGGACAACCGGAAGACCCTGGTTTATGGCATTACGGAAAAAAATGCGGGCAAAGGATTTTGCTACAACGGCTTGGACACCGGCATACTTCAAACAGGTAGCCGCCTGTTCACGAGAGCTCCCGCAACCGAAATTTTTCCCTGCCATAACAATGTCCCCGGGTTTGACCTCACACGCAAATTCGGGATCCAAATCCTCGAGGGCATGCTTGGTCATTTCTTCAGGATCCAAGACAGAATAGGTATACTTTCCGGGGAAAATCACATCCGTGTTGACATCGTCCCCGTATTTCCAGACTTTTCCTTTGCTCATGCGTATTTCCTCGGGTCGGCAACCTTCCCTTCCAGAGCAGAAGCAGCAACGGTTGCTGGTGATGCAAGATAAATGGCCGAATCCCGGCTCCCCATTCTTCCCCGGAAATTCCTGTTGGCCGTGCTGATGGCTACTTCTCCAGGTGCAAGAACGCCTTGATGTGCCCCTAAGCAAGGGCCACATCCCGGATTAAGCACCAAGCACCCGGCATCCACCAGGATCTCCAAATCTCCCTGTCTTAAGGCTTGCAAATATTCCTTCCGTGAGGCCGGGATAACCAAAACCCTTACGTCCGGATGCACCCTCTTTCCTCTCAGGATCTGGGCAGCCACTTTTAAATCTTCGATACGGCCGTTCGTGCAGGTACCGATGATCGCTTGATGGAAAGGCGTTCCTTGGACCTCGGTGACGGGATGTACATTATCCACAGTGTGTGGACAGGCAACCTGGGGTTCGATCTCGGATATATCATAGTCCAAGACTACCTCATAGTTGGTATCCGAGTCTGAAGCCACCACTTCAAATTCACTCTGAGCTCTTTCCTCGAGCCAGGTTAAGGCTTTTTCATCCGGAATAAAATACCCATTTTTGGCTCCCATCTCAGCAGCCATATTAGCCATGACAAGCCGGGATGCCAAGGAGAAATCTAGGGCCGCTGGACCTGCAAATTCGACAGCTTTGTAATTTGCGCGATCTGCTCCCTCTTTTCCGATGATGTCTAGAATAATATCTTTCGCGAAGACCATAGCAGGAAGTTTTCCGCTCATTTCAATCCGGATGGTTTCGGGTACTTTAAGCCAGATCTCATCGGTCGCCCAGACAGATGCGGCTTCCGAACGGCCGATTCCAGCGGAAAAAGCTCCAAAGGCACCATAACTGGTCGTGTGGGAATCGGCTCCCAAAATCAACTTTCCCGGTAAGGCAAACCCATTTTCGGAAAAAACCTGATGACATATCCCATGATGCACATCAAAAAAATGGGGAATGCCCTGTTCCTTGACAAACTCTCGGATATCCTTATGATTCTGCGCGTATTTTTCCGTAGATGCCGGGACCACATGATCCAGGACAATGACGATCTTCTCGGCACATTTGACCCTTTCGATCGCCAGTTTGCGGAATTCTTGGATGATGGCAGCGGAATTATCATGTGATAGGATGTAATCAGGGCTTACGGTGACAATCTCTCCCGCCTTTACCGTCTTGCCGGCTTTGGCACCCAATACCTTTTCCGAAAATGTTTGGCCCAACCTTCCCCTCGTTCAGATTTTTAACGTTTCAAAATTTATAAAATCGGAATGATTGACGATTATAGCCTCGACCGTTTTCCTTGCACCATCCCCTTCCTTGGAATGGCATGCGATGATATGAAGCACCTCCTGGGGCAGCCCAAACTTGTAGGCAAAAGCTGCTCCAGAAATCGGATGCCGCAGGAGCTCGCCTGCTGCACTTTTCTTAAAAATCCCGTTTTCTTTTTCATACTCAAAAAGTTTTCCCACATCGTGGAGCAAAGCCCCAGAGAGAAGAAAATCCTTGTTGATCATCACCCGATCTTTGTACTCTTCCAACAATACATTCGCAATCTGCAGCGAACAGCTTGTGACGGCCCTGGTATGAGTGATGATGTTCACCGGCGTCTGTTCCACCAGGAGTGTGAAGGGCATTTCAAGCAGATCGGAGGTGTCCCAATTTCCTGTGACAATCGCCTCTTCCCACACATTAATGGTTTTTTCTTGCAAAATTGTGTCCTTGATAAACAGAAATTCAGGCATTAAAGATAAAAGCTTTTTTCTCATTTATAACTCTCTTTCATCCGGTCCGTCATAAGCAAAATCTTGGGGATGAATCGGCCTCATCGGCCTCATCCGTGTCCATTCCTCATGGATGTGAGACACAAGCCCCGGAACACGGGCAATGATAAAAAAAGCATTCCCGATTTCAGGCAAAATACCCAATTCACACAGCACAGCCGCAATCGCTCCATCCACATTGATCGGGAGAGATTTCCCGAGCAAATTCTCCAATTCTTTCTCCACGGCCCGCGCGATCCGAACGTGCTTTCCCGCAATTTTCAGCTCTTCAGCCAAAGCAAAGAGCTTCTGCGTCCGCGGATCCCGGGAATGGATGCGGTGGCCAAAACCGGACGCCCGCTTCCCTTTTCCCTGCATTTCTGTCAAAACAATTCGAGCTGTTTCTTGTTCCGATTTCTGCTCCTTTTCCATCCTTTCTGCAATGGCGCAAAAAAGCTTCATCCCCTCCTCGATGGCCCCACCGTGATACCGGGATATGGCCAGAACACCAGAGGCTATCGCCGCATTCAATTCAGAACCTGTGGAAGCCACTGTGCGTGCCGAAAGAACCGAGGGAGGGCTGGCACCGTGGTCCACAGAGGAGACAAAAATCGCATCGACAAGTTTGCCCACCTCAGGCGATGGCATTTCGCCGGTCAACACCAGATAGATAGCTTGGGCAAATGAGATGTTGCCCATTAGTTTGTCAACCGGATATCCCCTTATGGACACCTTGTTCGGTTCAATCTTAGTTATGGCAGTCTTCCAATGGAGATCGCTCATCAGGCTCCCCCTTTTTTGAGTTTTAAGGCCACTTGAGATATGGCAGATACGGAATCGACAACATGGACACCGACATCTTTTAATCTTTTCACCTTGCTGTGGTAGGAACCTCTAGTTCCCTCCACAATCGCGCCGGCATGGGAAAACCGGGTGCCGGATTTGGCAGCCTTTCCCCCGATATAGGCGATTAGAGGTTTGGTGAATTTTCCCTGTTCGATCAAGTCCGCCACTCTTTCTTCCTGGGTCGTTCCGATCTCGCCGAATATGGCCACCATCTCTGTTTCATCATCCTGTTCGAACCGCTCCACGACTTCGGGATGGGACAATCCTAAAACCGCATCTCCTCCCACATGAACGATTGTACTCTGACCCAACCCGGCTTCTGTCAAATAATAAGAAATCGCAGACGTCATCCCCCCGCTTCTAGAGCTTACCCCGACGTTTCCTGGACGAAACCATTCGCGAGCCCTTTCGGCTCTTCCCCCGATCATGCCCAAAACGGCTTTGCCTGGACTGACAAGGCCAAGGGTGTTGGGCCCCACAAAATTGGCTCCTTTTTCTTTGGCAAAATGAGAGACCTCGAGCACATCAAAAATGGGGACACGGTCAGGGACAAGGACCAACAGTTTCACTCCGGCATCAATGGCTTCCAAGGCGGCATTTTTAACAAGCGCAGCAGGGACAAAAATTACACTGATATCTATCGGCCCGGCTTTCTCCCAGGCTTCCTGTACCGAATCAAAAACGGGAATTCCGTAAACATCTCCGCCTCCCTTACCGGGTGTAACTCCAGCAACAACAAGGGTTCCGTAATCCTTCATCAAATGTGTGCGGACCATTCCTTCCCGACCCGTAATTCCCTGCACGCAAACTCTTGATTTTTCGTCAACTAAAATCGACATTTTGTCATCTCTATAAAAATCAATCTATCCTGAATAATCCAGGCTATCTTATTTTATCCCGGTATTCCTTCAATCCTGGAATCGGAAGATGTATGGTAATGGCATTTTGCTCGTGAAATCGGCAGAAAATCTCACAGGCCAGGCATTCGGTACACTTTCCCTTTTTCGCTTCCTCTGCGGAGATGGACAAGACCGGCTTCCCCTTGCTCAGTTTCAATATCTCGGGTTTGCACGAAGATACACACCCGTGACTCTTGCAGTTCAAACATTGGGAATGATCGAAAGAGATTTTTCCGGTAAAGGTTTCAAAAGCATAGGCTCCCTCGGGAATAACCGGATCACTCATCGGCCTCACTTTATGGGGAGCACTTTCATTTTCGGTGATCAATTCCTCCATCCTGTTGGCGCAAAACTCGGGTGAATCATCCCGTCCATACCCTTCGACTTTTGCAGGAATATCTTTCAAATAATCGGCCAGGATCGCGATGGCCTCTTCTTCGAAATTTCCCCCAAGACGGATCACCGCGGGAATATCCAGATCTTCTTCATGAAAAGCCTTCACCAAACCTCTTGCCGAGTGATACTGTTCCTGGCTGGCAACACCAGAACCAGAGGCAAAATAACCCTTGATATTGGGTTGAGAGAGAATGATTTTGGCTGCTCGGTAGACCTTGCTGGCTGAGGGATTGCCGCTCGTATCGCAATAATTGGCGAGTTTGAATCCCTTGTTCAACACCGCATCCATGGACATCATCGAGCCACCACCTCCTGCCCCGTTAAATCCAATAAATTTTTCTTCTTTGGAAATTTCTTCCGCCATCTGCAAAAAATAAAACGTGCCTCGATAATCTTTTTCTTCCACTTGATATGCAATTTTCTCCAGGGGCATCGGCGGCCTGTCAAACTCCCTGGCGACATCTATCCCCAATTCAGGGTGCCGAAACACAGCATAATCATCGACGGCCAGATGGCAATCTGCTGCATACAAATGATTATCCTCGGTTAGGACAAGGGGATTTATCTCGGCCAACCGGGCATCGAATTTATGGGCTACTTTGTACAGTTTGACAAGAACAGCTGGAAGGGAGATGAGAAGCTTTCCGGATATTCCTGTTTTCTGGACAAGATTGCGTGCCTGGTAATCCTTCAAGCCTTTGACAACATCTATAGAAATTTGGGAAACGCTATCAGGATGGGTTCGGGCGATCTCCTCTATCCCTGTACCTCCGACAGAAGAAAAAATGAGCACAGGAGTCTTTTGGGCATCATCGATAACCAGACCGACAAAATACTCGCTCGTGATGGACAACTTTTCCTCGACCAGCACCTTTTCGACCACAAAGTTTTTCACCTTCATGCCGAGCATCTGCTGGGCTTTCTGCCTGGCCTCATCAGGAGTATCTGCGAATTGGATTCCTCCGATTCCGGCTCTTCCCGTCACCCATACCTGAATTTTCAGAACCACGGATTTTCCGATTTTTGCTGTAATTCGGTAAGCATCATCGGGTGAGATCGCCACATCTCCTTCTGGGACCCTAATGCCTGCGTCCTCAAGAAGTTTTTTGCTCTGAAATTCGTAAAGTCTTGCCACGGAAATATCCTTTCGAAGCTAACATTATTAAAAGAGCCGGGATTTTTGTCAATGAATATCAAAGGAATTTTTTAGAACAGGAAACGGGAATCAAGGCTTCCTGGGGCTGGCTGTACGGGGAACAGGTGAAAGAGATTCAGATGCGGGTGACATCCTCCTTGCCCAGCCAGCACAACAAGATTAATTTATTATATATCATTTTTTTCCAAAATTCAAAAAATAGGAAATAGAGATGCTTCCGAAATACACGTACTTATCCGACTAAACAATATTAATCACCACCAAACTTTGAAAAGAGAGTCAAAAATGCGAAACGGATCGAAACTCATGAAAGAAATATTGAAAGAAATCAGGGAAACCAATCGGTTAATCAACGTAATGAATCAATCTTTCTTACACCTGATGAAAAGAATGACCCCCGAACGACACAGCACCGAAACCATCCAAATGGGTGGGCCCATCGCAGAAATTACCGTTCGAACACCAGAAAAGTTGGAGCAGTGGCGAAGCCTTTTTGAAAGCAGAGGCATGCGAGTGGAATATTACGAACCCTTCCAAACAAACGGAGAGGAATATTTCGCCAAACTTTGGGGATATCTCGAGAATCACCAAAACAAAGGGAAACGGGATGAATCTGTTTCTGAGTTGAAGAGGAATGTTTTCCTCTCCCAAGAAAAACCCTCCTGAATTTTTCTTAAAAAATTCTGACGCTAATTTTTTTCTCCTAGAATCGATTGCACACCAGGCTGGTTCTCTTCCATTTTGTGTGGGGATTGTTTTCAAGGTGTTCCTTCGCCATCAGGCATGTCCTCCGCTCTAGTGAGGATCTTTAACGCCATTCCCACATCGCCCTTCTCGGCGCCTCCGGAACTCCGCTCGTTAACTCCTAATCTCAACCACTCTAGCCTCTGTTCCTATGATTGTCCGGATCTCTAATCCTTTAGTAAAGTCGTGCTCAATACATCCTCGCCGTCAATATGGGGACGTCCCATCTGGGGACACCCTATATCACCGAACTGGTTTCTTAATAAAAATAAATTATAGAGTGTCCCCGAATGGAACGTCCCTGTATTGTTTCCCTCGAAGAACGACTCGTGAAGGCTAGATCCTCAATGGCGCTGTGGACACACCTGATAGCTTTTTCCACTGGAATTTATGCCACATAAAAGGGAAGAGAAACTTTTTGGATATAGAGGAAGTGCTGGCCACAAAGGGGGGAATCAGCAAAAGGAGGGATTATGAAATGCCCATAGCCAGCACTTATCGTACCCAAAATATAGAGTCCTACAGAAAAAATATCAATCGCCTTTAGGGATGAATTTGGGGGTGATTTTTTGGCTAGCCTGTATTATTCCAGCCAGATTTTCAAAACACCATCTTCGCCTCTGATTTCGATAAGAGACTTCGGGCCCCTTCTTTTTAGCTCTTTGTAGAGCTTCCTGATGTCGAGGTCATAATCGCCGCAATCGATATTCATTTTTTTATCTTTAGTACACTCAAAAAGCAGATCCACCAAAGACAGGGGAAGGGTGATTTCGAGTTTATCTTTTTTGCAGTCACCATCCATGATCAAGAGCTTAAACCATTGCACCTCCCTGCCCTTTTTGTACTGAGGATTTCTTTTAACAGCCTTTTTTATAGCCTGAAGGTCGAAGTCTTCCTTGGCTAGGATAAAGTTCGAAAGAACAATAATCGAGACAAAAACAACCAATATAAATAGCGAAATTTTTTTCATCTTTTCCTCCATATTGTCAATCAATCCAAATTTTGATAATGGTTTCTTTGGTTTCAATTTCGATAATCCTTCCCCCTTCGATGATTTCTTTCATGATTCGATCCAGATCATATCCTTCTTTCCTCAGTTCGGCCTTTGCATCTTCCGGAATATTGGCGAGAGCCAGGTCGGCCAAGGCCCAGGGAATGCTGATGCTGAATGTTTCCTCTTGTGTCCTTTTGCTGATGACTTTGAATTTCATCAACATCGGCCGTCTTTCGTCCCTTTTTTCTTCATAATCCTGGAAATATTCCGGATCGATACGGAGAAGGGCGATCCTGGCCATATCCTTGAACTCTTGGTCCTCTCCTTCTTCCAATATCTCTTCCAGAACTGGGATGGCTTTGCTGGCTTCCCTCTTATCTTTAACGTAGCTCAATCGGATAGCCGCATAATAGCGGACTATTCTGTTGGGACGATACAGCCTGGTTTTGATCTCTTTCAAATAGGACGTCCTCCCCTTTTCATACAGAATGAAAGAGAGTTTGATGATCGAGGTTTCAGCCTCCTGGGTTAAAAATTCGCTGCTATCGCGGCGCAAAATATACTTTTTGAAAACATCGATGGCTTCCCTCTCCTCCCCTTTCTGGTTTTCCAGCGTTCGTCCCAAATAAAAAAGAGCTTGAGAATACAGCGGACTATCGGGATCTTCTTCGAGAAGCTCCTCCAGCTTTTCCTGGGCATTTTCCCATTCATTATCGAAGATCATGATCTTGGCTTCCTGGAAAAGTTCCTCATCGGACTGAGAGTGCGCATACGCTGGGAAGAAAAAAGATGTTATCAGGAAAATTCCCAAATACATGGCCACTTGTTTTAATCTATTCATTTTAAACCCCATTTTTTTGCAGTTCTTTCCTGATCAATTTAATTTTCAATAACAGTTGTCTTTCTTGTATAAGGAACTGGATTTTTTCCAATTCCTCTGCGGAAAGTTCATCACTTATCTGCATCAATTCGAAGAAAAGGAGCTCTATCTGGTCACAGATGACTTTGGCTTTGGCCAGTTTGATCTTATCCAACTGCTGGT
>CAYPGQ010000156.1:0-8729 GCA_964410125.1 uncultured Eubacteriales bacterium
TTTCTGGATAATCTGTTCCCATTTTTGCCTTTTTCAACCTGGATTATTCACGAGTCAAGATTGCTGCAGCGGCAAGGCAGTGGCTCATGAGATGTATCTGTATACTGCGATTGGGCTACAACGATGCCGATGTGGTAAGATTGGCTCGCCCGTAGGGTAAAAAATGCCGATGAAAATATAAGGATGCTATCTTGAAAATGTTTTTATTGTCATTCGCAGCAATATCAGGATAATATTCTGATATTGCTGGGATAATAAGAAGTATCGGCATTTTTTATGAATATTTCAGGTTAAATGAAAAAGACTTTTGAGGTAACGGCAACGGACCCCAACTCTTCGGCGCGAACGGGTATCATCCATACCAATCATGGCCCGATCCAAACCCCGGCTTTTGCCCCGGTGGCAAGCCAGGGGACGGTCAAGGCTCTCTCCCACAGCATGGTCCAAAACCTCAATGCCCAACTCATCCTGGTCAATGCTTACCACCTGTACCTTCGACCTGGAATGGACGTCATAAAAAAGCTCGGGGGTGTTCATTCCTTTATTTCCTGGCCGGGTCCTATCCTATCCGATAGCGGTGGATTTCAAATCTACAGTCTTTCGCCCCTAACAAAAGTGAAAAAGGAAGGCGTGGAATTTTCCTCCCATCTGGACGGGACAAAAATTTTTCTCACCCCGGAGGACATTATCGATATTCAGCGCACATTGGGGACTGATATCATGATGCTCTTGGACTATTTCTGCCCCTATCCTTCCTCTAAAAAAGAAGCCAGACAAGCGGCCAAAATCACGACGGAATGGGCCCAGCGTTCCAAATCACACATGCAAAAAAAAGGATCATCACAACTTTTATGGGGGATCTGCCAGGGTGGAATTTACTGGGATCTTCGTAAACAGAGTATCGAAGAATTAATGGCCCTTGATTTTGACGGATACGCATTGGGGGGATTGGGAATCGGAGAACCCAAAACTCAGTTCATGGATATGGTCGAGCAAACCGACAATATCCTCCCTAAAGAAAAGCCTCGTTATTTGATGGGCATCGGCTACGTCAAAGACATCCTCCAGGCTGTCGAATCCGGGATAGATTTTTTCGACTGTGTTCTCCCGACGCGAAACGCCAGGAACGGAACACTCTTCACCAACTCGGGAAAAATCGTGATAAAGAATAAAAAATACGAGAGGGATAAAAGACCGATAGACGAGGAGTGCAGCTGCTACACTTGCCAAAATTTCTCCAGGGCCTACCTGAGGCATCTCTACGAGAGACAGGAGATAAGTTCATCCATCCTCAACACTATTCATAACCTTCACTTTTATCTTGACATCTTCCGAAAAATTAGGCACTCTATTCAATCCAATTCATTTCGCGGATTGAAGTATAGTATAATGAATAAAAAAGAAGAGGGTGAATCGGTATGATTATTTCAAGTCTTTTTTCATTTTTACAGCAGGGTGGGCAAGCTGCCCGTCCCCAGGGAAGCATCGTGACGGCATTGCTTCCGTTTGTCCTGGTTTTCGTGATTTTTTATCTGCTGATTATCATGCCACAGCGGAAAAAACAAAAAAAACATCAAGAAATGGTTGGGCAACTCAAACCCGGCGATAAGATTGTCACAACCGGGGGAATCTACGGAACCGTGATGGGAGTCCAACAGGATAAGATCGAGCTCAAAATTGGATCCAACGTAAAAATCGATATCACCAGAAACGCGGTCGCCGCTTTTTTGTCTGATAAAAAAGTAAGTTAGTCAAGGTATTTCTTGGGTGTTCTTCATGTTTTTTAGCCTGAAATTAATTTAAAAGAAAGATAAAGATGAAAAAAAACCTACAGTGGAAAATTATTCTTGTCGTTGCTGTTATCGCCCTCTCTGTGTTTCTTGCCTACCCGCCAGGGACAAAAATTCAATACGGTTTAGACCTGCAGGGAGGGATGCATTTGGTCTTGCAGGTTGTCACCGATGATGCCATCAACACCGAAACAGACCAGGAAATCATACGACTGCAAGAACGAATGAAAAAAGATGATATCAGCTATAGCTCTATTACCAAAAACGATGACCGCATTGGACGCTTCACTCTGCAGGGCTTTGATGTTACAAAGGAACGGGAAGTCCGTGATCTTTTAGATGAATATTTCAGGGAATGGGATAACTCCGTGAGTGGATCCAAAGCCACCCTGACCATGGAAACCAGCGCTGTCACTTACTTCCGAGACCAGGCTGTTCGCCAATCTATCGAAACCATCCGCAACCGGGTGGATGAACTGGGACTCTCAGAAATTCCGATCCAGCGGCAGGGCGGGGCTACAGGGGAAAGGATTATCGTCGAGCTCCCGGGTATCGAAGACCCGGACCGAGTGAAAAACATCCTCAAGACAACCGCAAAACTCGAATGGCGTTTGGTCCATGGAGGACCCGCACCAGACCAAGAAACATTGCTTTTGGAACACGGGGGGGAGGTTCCTCTCGAGATGGAAATCCTACCCGGAGATCCGCGACGAAACCTGGATGGCTACTACCTTGTGAGCCGCGTGTCCACAGTATCCGGAAAAGATCTTCGTGATGCCCGCCGGTCCAGTGACGAGTGGAATAATCCAGCCGTTTCTTTTCGGCTCTCACCAGAGGCCGGCAGACGGTTTTATAAGTTCACGTCGGATAATCTGCAAAAACCTTTGTGTGTCATTTTGGACAAAAAAATCATCAATGTGGCAACCATCGAGGACAGAATTTCCGACTCGGGTATTATCCGGGGATTCTCCGATCCAAATACTGTCGATGATCTCACAATTGCCCTTCGTGCAGGCGCTCTTCCGGCCACAATCAAATATCTGGAGGAGCGAACCATCGGGCCATCCCTGGGTGCAGACTCCATTCGCAAGGGCCTGACTTCTATCATCATCGCCTTGATCCTAATTTTTGTATTCATGGTTTTTTATTACAAGATAGCCGGGGTTAACGCCGTATCCGCCTTGATCCTCAATATCCTGATTTTAGCCGGTGCCCTTGCTTACTTTAAGGCTCATCTCACGCTTCCTGGAATTGCCGGGATTATCTTGACCATAGGGATGGCGGTGGATGCCAATGTCTTGGTCTTTGAGAGAATTCGGGAGGAGCTTACCCAAGGGAAGAGTGTGTTAAGTGCTATCTCCTCAGGATTTTCACGAGCTTTCAAGACGATCCTGGATGCCAACGTCACAACTATCATCGCGGCCATTTTTCTCTTCCAATTCGGGACCGGACCCATCCGCGGATTTGCCATCACTTTAATTATAGGGATCTCAGCCAGCATGTTCACAGCGGTTTTTGTTTCGAGACTGATTTTTGACATCTCTTTGTCCCAGAAAAAACAGAAAGCAAAGTTGAGTATATGAAATGCAGATATTTAAAAAGCCCAACTTCCAATTCATGAAATACAAGCTTATCGCCCTCAGCATATCGGCCGTAATTATCGCGATCGGTCTGATCAATATTTCAGCCGGAAAAGGGCTGAACACAGGCGTGGATTTTGCGGGTGGAACGCTTGTCCAGATCCGTTTCAAATCGGTTGTTCCGATCGAGGAGCTCAGACAATCTTTGGGCAAAGCAGGCCTGGGCTCCAGCAAGATACAGGAAGTCGAAAAAGGAGAGAAGGAATACATCATACGAACCATGCTTCCAGAAGACGCTCAGGATCAGGAATTGGAAGCCCACATCTTAATGGGTAACATGGTTGTCGATGCCTTAAAAACTCAGGAGGACCAATCAGCCATAGATTCGGGCATGCGGGATCTCAATGTCATCGAACGGAACAACTTGAGAACCATCATCGCGGCCTCTTTCCCGGAAAAGGCCGACACTTCGGCCGATGCCATCCTCAATTTGCGCAAATCTGCAGAGTTGAAAGGAATCATCGAAAGTTACGATCAACTGGAACAGGCAGGGATCGATGCCGAAGTCCTGGACACCTTGAAGGACAAGACATTCCTGGGAAGCATGACCATCAAAAGGAGGGAAACCGTCGGTCCCCAAGTCGGAAAGGAGCTTCGTGAAAAAGCGACCCTAGCCACTGTCTGGGCTTTAATCGGCATGCTCATCTACATCGGGATCCGTTTTAAATTTGCCTATGGAGTGGCTGCCATATTAACTCTTGCCCACGACATCCTCGTGACCGTCGGCATTTTCTCCCTCACAAACCGCGAGATCAACCTTCCGGTGATAGCCGCCATCATGACCATCGTGGGATATTCACTAAACGATACGATCGTCATATTCGACAGAGTGAGAGATAATCTAAAAACACTCCGGAAACTCGATTTTGGAAGCCTTCTGGATGCCAGTATTAACCAAACACTCAGCCGAACAGTTATCACTTCGGGCACAACCTTTTTAACAGTTGTAACATTATTTATATTTGGAGGAGAAGTCATTAACGACTTCGCTTTCACCATGATTATCGGTGTGGTAACGGGTACTTATTCATCAATTTACATGTCCTGTTCCTTATTGACTTTCTGGAAAAAAATATTCAAACCTAAGAAGGGATTAGGGAAGTAATTAATGCTTGTCAAAAAGTCTTTTTTGCTTTATACTTTGATTTATCCTTTCGCTAAAAACAATGGTAAGAGGTAACAAAATGGCTGAAAAGATTAAGCCGAAATCAAGGCAAGAAATTCCTGGACTATTTAAAGATTCATTTATTACCGGCGAAAAAGGGAAATTCAGAAAGGCCATTGCCTTTCCGATCGCTCTATTGCTCCATGTGTCCATTGTTGCAGCCATGATCGTCGTCCCTCTTCTTAACACTGTAAACTTGCCCCAAGTCGAAGTTTACAGTGCATTCCTTGCTCCGCCACCTCCTCCACCTCCTCCTCCACCTCCCCCGGCAAAAAAACGCTCCAGCTCCAAAGCCAGAACACGTATCAAACCCGTCAAAGCCCAGACCAACATTAAACCCGGCCAACTGGTCGCCCCTGTGGAAATCCCCGACGAAATCATCGAAGAAGAACTCCTGGATATGGGTATCGAAGGCGGCGTGGAAGGCGGCGTCGAGGGTGGAGTGGTCGGCGGAGTGCTCGGCGGAGTTGTCGGTGGTGTGCTCGGCGGAGTTGTCGGCGAGGTGGAAGCCCCTATTAGAGCTATCGGGCAGATCAAGCCCCCGAAACTGATCAAGAAGGTCGAGCCCTTATATCCCGAGATTGCACGTCAGGCAAGAGTGGAAGGTGTCGTTATCATCGAAGCGACCACCGATATTTATGGACGCGTGCAGCGGATAAATGTTCTCCGCTCGATCCCGCTTCTCGATCAAGCAGCCCAGGATGCGGTTCGCCAGTGGGTGTATGAGCCTATGGTTATCAACGGTCGGCCAAGAGGCGTTATCTTCACAGTTACCGTAACGTTCAAGTTAAAATAAACTATATATCCTAAGAAAAGCTAATAAATGGCTTTCGACATTTAAAAGGAGGTTTTCAAAATGATGCAAATGGGTCTTTTGGATATGTGGGCAGAAATGGGTTCTATTGCTAAAGCAGTTGCTATCATCCTAATCTTTCTGTCCGTCGTGTCAATCTATCTCTTTATCGAAAGACAGATCGTATTCTTCAAAGCCAGAAACAAATCCAAGGCTGTGGCTCCAAAACTTGCTGACCTATTGAAAAAAGGACAGGTACAAGATGCCCTGACTCTTTCCTCGAAGAAAGATTACAAGGGAAGCCATTTAGCTCGTGTGACCGCCGCAGGAATTAAAGAATTCCTTGAAGGGCAGCAAGCGAATCTCAATCTGGAGGAACAGATTGGGACGGCCCAGAGGGGCTGCGATAGAGCCTCGAACATCTTCACACAAGAAATGAAGAGAGGAACGAACACCTTGGCTACGATCGCAACGTCTTCACCGTTCATAGGGCTATTCGGAACGATTTTCGGAATCATCAACGCGTTCCGCGGCATGGCTGTGACAGGTTCGGGAGGAATCGGTGCGGTATCTCAAGGAATCGCTGAAGCGTTGATCACAACAGCCTTCGGAATCGGCGTGGCCATTATCGCTCTCTGGTGCTATAACTTTTTGTCTGCCAGAATCGAAGTCTACGGCTCAGAAATGGCCAACACAAGTTCCGAAATCGTTGACTTCTTCATCCGAAAATCTGAAGATAAAGTCTAAAATAAGTCAATCAAGAGACAACTAAGAGGTATAGTATGGCCATAAAAGTCAACACCAAAAAGGGCAGCGATATCCCATCCGAACCGAATGTCGTCCCTTTGTGTGATGTTCTTCTCGTGCTTTTGATCATCTTCATGGTGATGACTCCTTTAATCCAGAAAGGCGTCGACGTTGAACTCCCCACGGCTATCAACGCAATTAACCAACCTGAGAGTGTGGACGCTGTTCTCTACATCAAGAGAGACGGCTCGATCTACGTGAACGAACAACCTGCTACTGAAGAAACGCTTCAGATGATGTTGGAAGAAGCCCTCATCACGGCTTCCGAAAGAAAGCTCTACTTGAGAGCAGATCAAGAAGTGGAATACGGTCTTATTCTAGACCTCATTCCTTACATAAAAGAAGCGGATATCGAGATCATGGGGATCATAGCTGAGAAGAAGACAGAAAGAGTCGAATAAGGAATAATCAAAAGCCGTTTACACCAAGGGGTAAGGTAAGAAGCCTTTCAACTTCTTTCTTACTCCTTGGTGTTTTTTTTTGCACTTTCTTCCAGATGTCTCCGCTTTCCATGCAAAAATAAACGGGGATTTCTCCCCCGCCGGCCTTTTTTATATCATCAAAAACATGTTTAAAAAGCCGCAATCTTAGAGGCTTGGGGTATCGCAGTTTCCCATCTTTCCCAGTGATAAACTCATCGTAGATAATTTTTGTCCGGCCAAATCTCTTCTGAATAACCGGTTTAAGGGCAGGTGGGAATCTCAGGCTGCCCAAGCTGATCCAGGCAATTTTTTTGCGATCGATACGGGCCATTAAATCATCGATAATTTCCGCATATCCGTCTTTCCACCCCTTATGATGGATGATGGGATCGAAGTGGAAGCCCACTCTATACCCAGCCTGTGTTGCGATGCGGGCCGCCTGGATCCTGTCGTGCACGGATGGAGCGCCCATCTCTTCGGCATGAGCTATTTTATGGGAATTGAGAGACCAGGCAACGACGATGTTTTCCGGTGGCTTGTGTTCCAAAATATTTTCGATGTTCACGGTTTTTGTCTTCAACTCGAGGAGAGCATTCATGTGAGCCGCAAAATGGGAGATAAGCTCTGAAGAACGGTTCGTCAAGTGATCCAGGGCAAGGGAATCCCCCAGTTCTCCGGTTCCGATACGAAAGGTGCGGTTTCGGTTTTTATGCAGGAAATTATCCAGCTGTCGGAAAAGTTTGGCCGTATTCGCATGAATGGTAATCAAAGGATCGTCCAAATAAAGTTGCAGGATACAGTAGGAACAATCGAGAGGACAGTTGAGTTCGGTGTTGATAACAAAATAATTGCATCCGATATATTTGGGCGTACAGGGGCAGGGTTTCACATACTCCCCCTTCTGGTGCGTAACCAGCAATAATTTTTTCCCCACCCCCACAGGATCCCGAGACATCAACACATCTGCGATCAACTCCCTCGAATCCGGTATGAATTCAACCGGGATGTGGCGTGTGTTTTCGAGGACCCTTCGGGTTATAGGTAAATTTTCGCTATCCTTGGTGACAAAAACTTTTTCCGGGAAGTAAAGGGAATCATCCATCGGCATTTTTTATGACTAATCCAGGTTGAATATCGAAAAGAGGGCTTCATCGGAGACTAAATCCTGAAGCTTCGCAAGTCTTTTCTGGAAGGCCTCTTTATCATTCAAACTGAAGGTCACGCCAAACTCTCCGTCCTCGAAAAAAGAGGGGGAGTCGAAAACGACATCTTTGGAAAGCCGTGCTTTTTTGAGGGATGTTACGAAGGATTTTTTCCACGCAGAGAGTTGAGGATACCTTCTCGTTCGCAATAGGGCGCGGATTTTATCCGATTTTTGCAGGGAGGATAGGTTGTCGTTTCGGGTTACAGACTGAATTTCCGGTGTAGACAGTATGGTCTTCGGCAAATCCCCTGTTTTTTTTGATAACTCGGACAGGTCTTCCAGAAATTGTTTCAGTTTGTTCAAACTCATCGGCACGATCAAGGGGATAAGTCGCTCCCGGTCTTCGGGAGCAAATTCCGTGAGGAGGTGGGCCGAAGGCAAGGGCATCTTTTTTTCATAAATTATTTTTTTCCAAAGGGAATCTAACCCAGCGATTTTGAGATAGATATCAAAATAGGATAAAGTTGCAGGGATATCCAGAAGGGGAAAAAACCGCTTGACGACTTTCTTCTCATCCTTAATAAATCCATTCAACTTACACAATATTTCTGCCTTTTCGAGGAGGTTGAAATTTCTGATGGCTAAATTTTCATAAAGGCTGAGACAAAATGCGCGGCAATCGTCATCTTCCTCGAGCAAAAAAACCGGGACACGTGACAAAGACAGCTCGCAACAAGCAAAAACTCTTTTCCATCCGGATACGAGAATATACCGGGGGCCCTCACGCCTTACGACAACCAGCGGGCTGACAAGGCCAATTTCTTTCAGGGAAAGGAGGAGCTTCTCCGGATCATAATGATAAGAGAAACGAAACCGCTCATCCTGAGGGTCTATGTCATCCAGAGAAACGTCAAGGAGCTTCATGTCCCCTATTCTAATGAAAGCCGACAACCGAGTCTGCTAAATAC
>CAYPGQ010000157.1:0-8634 GCA_964410125.1 uncultured Eubacteriales bacterium
CGGACCCTACAGTTTATTTGGCGAAAAGGCAGAATTTCCTTCTTTCTCGAGGTAACCTGGATTATTCACGGACCTAGGTTGCTGCAGATGAGAGGCGTGGCCTATGCAGCTGTGGTTGTCCACCGCAAATGGGTCACAACAAAGCAGATGCAGTAAGATCGGTTCGCCCGAAGGGTAAAAAATGCCGATGGCCACCCTTCCCCACCCTGCATCTAAAAGGAAATTTAAAAATTTTTCTTGAAAAGTTTTTTCAGCAATGTCAGGATAACTTCCTGATATTGTTGAAGTAAAAAAAACATCGGCATTTTTTATGAATAGTTCAGGATAATTGAAATTTGGCAATAATTGTGCTATACATCGAAGGCTTAATCCCAGAACAAAGGCAAAAAAAATGTCGTTGCTCAATTTGATACCGTATTCGTTTATTATCGGATTTCTAGGACTCGTTTTTGCGCTGGCCTTGTACTTCATGATCAAGAGGTATCCACAAGGAAACGAAAGGATGGTGGAGATCTCGGAGGCTGTGCATTCAGGAGCCATGGTTTTCTTGAGACGAGAGTACACCTACATTTTTATTTTTGTTGCCGTTATGTTTGTTGTCCTATGGCGGCTGTTTTCTGTATACACAAGCTTGGCCTTCCTGACCGGAGCCAGTTGCTCTATGCTGGCTGGTTTCATCGGGCTGAAAGGTTCCACTCGCTCGGCAGTCCGTGCCACACAGGGCGCCATAGAAGGGGGAACACCAAAAGCCCTGACCATTGCCTTTCAGGGTGGGGCCATAATGGGAATTTCTGTGGCAGCCCTGGGTGTTGTGGGCATCGGCATCTTCTATTTTTTCACAAAGAACATGGAGATCATCAATGGATTTGCCATGGGAGCCAGTTCTGTGGCCCTGTTCGCGCGTATCGGTGGAGGGATCTTCACAAAAAGCGCTGACATTGGCGCAGACCTCGTGGGAAAAATCGAAGCCGGAATTCCGGAAGATGATCCTCGAAATCCTGGTGTGATCGCCGACAATGTCGGGGATAACGTCGGAGACACAGCGGGTATGGGTGCAGACCTGTTCGAGTCCTATGTCGGTTCGGTGATTGCATCTTTGGCCATCGGGACAACGCTTCAGCCTTCCATCAATCATATGTCTCTTCCGTTGCTGTTGATCGTGGTGGGTCTTGTGAGCTCCATCATAGGAGTGTTTTCTATCAATTGGCTCAAAAACATAAATCCTCAATCGGCCCTCAGAAATTCCTACTACATCAGTGGATTCATATTCATCGTGGGTGCCTATTTCTGCATAAAAGGTCTTCTGGGTGCTGTCGAAGGGCACATGAATATTTTCTGGTCTGTGTTGATCGGAATGGTTGCTGGTGTCTTGATAGGCTTGGAAAGTGAATATTTCACATCTGGTCCTCCCGTGAAAACCATTGCCCGGACTGCCCAAACCGGCAGTGCGCCCATATTGATCACAGGTTTAGCCGTCGGTTTCCAAAGCACAATCCTCCCCCTGTTAACCATCGCAGCTGCCATTTTTGTTTCCTTCAAGCTGTATAACCTGTATGGCATTGCCATCTCAGCAGTAGGAATGCTGGCAACGATAGGCATCGTCATGTCTACAGATTCCTACGGTCCGATAGCAGACAATGCAGGAGGCATTGCGGAGATGACCAACGCGGGCGAAAATATCAGAAAAATCACGGACAAACTTGATTCTTTGGGAAACACGACAGCAGCCATTGGGAAAGGCTTTGCCATAGGCTCGGCAGCACTCACCGCGTTGGCGCTATTTTCCGCATACCAAGAAACCGTTAACAAATATCTTAGAGAAGCAGGGCAGGAATTGCTCAGTATCAGCCTTACCGACGTAGGAACGGTCGTTGGATTGCTGCTGGGGGCACTCATGCCGTTTATCATTGCCTCTTTGACCATGCAAGCTGTGGGACGTACTGGAAATAAAATGGTGATCGAAATCCGAAGGCAATTCAAGGAAATCAAGGGATTGATGGAGGGCAAAACAAAGCCGGATTCTGACCAATGCATCGATATTGTCACCAGAGGAGCCTTAATCGAAATGATCCTCCCTGGAATTTTGGCTGTTATTGCTCCTCTTCTTGTCGGATTTCTGATGGGACCTGAGGCACTGGGTGGTTTTCTTGCGGGAGCGACAGCATGCGGCGTCCTTCTTGGTATTTTCATGGCCAATACTGGAGCTGCATGGGATAACGCCAAAAAATGGATAGAAGAAGGCCATTTGGGAGGGAAAGGAACCGAAGTGCATGCTGCAGCTGTGGTTGGAGATACTGTTGGAGATCCGCTGAAAGACACTGCTGGCCCCTCGATGAATATTCTGATCAAGCTCATGGCCGTTGTGAGTCTTGTCTTTGCTCCATTGATTATGTAAGCCAGTTTGATATTCCTTTACATTTCCGATATAATTCCCAATCTTTATTACCCTGATAGAAACAGGTCTGAATTATTCACAAACAAAATGCTGATAATCAAAATAAAAGAATAGGAAAATGAATATTTCAAGACAAAACGAGGCAGATTAGGATGAAAGTTAACGTATGGAACACGATTCTCCAACTCAGCAAGGAGAGGAGTGTCGAACCGATCGTCATCGTCAATGCCATCAAAGAATCTCTGAAGGTGGCATCTGCTCAATATTTTTCCCACAATGAAGATATTCATATTAATTTCACTCCGGAAAAAGGGCTTCTGCGGGTTTATGCCATCAAAAAAATCTGCACTAAGCCCCAGGATGAAGCCCAAGAGATCTCCCTGCAAACAGCTCGAAAAATCGATCCGACGGCAACTATCGGAAAGTACATTGAAATCGAACTTCCATCGGAAACTCTAGGTCGAATCGCGGCACAAGCAGCAAAACAAGTCATACTTCAAAAAGTGCGTGATGCAGAACAGGAAAAAATTTATAACACATTTGCCCCTCGGATGGGGGATATTGTAACCGGTGTTTTACGAAGGATCGAACCGAATAAAAACATGATCATCGAAGTTGAGAAAACAGAAATCCTGTTCCCTTATAGAGAGAAGCTCCCCGATGAAGAATTCAAACGCGGGGATAGGATAAGGGCAGTCATCTTGCATGTCTATAAGGAAAACAAGGGTGGGCCCCAAGTTACTGTTTCAAGAGTTTACACCCATTTTTTAAAAAAACTTTTGGAGACCGAAATTCCGGAAATCGCCAACGGAAACATAGAAATAAAAGACATTATCCGGCAGCCGGGTGAAAGAGCCAAAGTGGCCGTCCATACAAAAGAAGAAGATATCGATGCTATCGGAGCATGCATCGGAGTCAAAGGGAACAGAATTCTCGCCATAAGTAAAGAGTTGAACGGTGAAAAAATCGATGTGATCGAATGGTCGAATAATCCTTTAGAATACGCAAAGGCCGCCTTGAGTCCTGCAAAAATAGAGAAAGTATTTATTCTCAACAAACCGGAAAAAAAAATGCAGGCTATCGTTGCAAAGGATCAGCTCTCTTTAGCCATCGGAAAAAAAGGAATAAATGTCAGGCTTGCGTCTAAACTCGTAGGCTGGAGAATCGAAATCAAATAGGTTAAACATGGAAACGCAAAAAAAAGACAATCCCTCAGAAAAAAAGAAAAAAGATTCAACTAAGACCATCCGCATCTTGGATAGCATGAGCTTAAAGGACATTGCCGAAAAAACAGGTTTTAGCTCGAAGGATGTCATCGAAACATTGACAAAAAAAGGTTTTACTCTCGGGATCAACGATGTTGCCAATGAGTCCATCGCAAAAATAATATCCGAGAGATTTAAGGTGGAACTGGAACTCCAAACCTATGAAGAAGAAGTCCGAGAGCGAGCTGTCAGCCAAAAAAAGGAACTCGTTACCAAGCCACCTGTCGTCACCATCTTGGGACATGTCGATCATGGTAAAACAACGCTCCTGGATGCGATAAGGAAATCTAACATCGTCGCAAAAGAACACGGTGGCATTACCCAACATATCGGTGCCTACAGAGTTTTGCACAACAACAGGCCTATCACTTTCATCGATACACCCGGTCATGAAGCGTTCACTCAATTAAGAGCCAGAGGAGCGAATTTAACGGATATCGTCATTCTGGTTGTCGCGGCCGATGATGGAGTGATGCCTCAAACAAAAGAAGCAATCAACCATGCCAAGGCTGCGGACGTCCCGATTATAGTGGCCATTAATAAGATCGACAAAAAAGATGTTGACATCGAAAAAGTGAAACAGCAACTCTCAAAAGAAGGACTTCTGGTTGAGAGCTGGGGTGGAGATATCGTGAGTGTGGAAATTTCCGCCAAGGAAAAAACCCAGCTGAATGAACTTCTTGAAATGATACTCCTTCTCAGTGATATGATGGAGCTCAAAGCGAATCCGAACATAGAAGTGCAAGGAATAATCCTTGAAGCACGTTTAGATGCGACAAAGGGTCCTGTGGCAACAGTCATCATTCTCCATGGAACACTCCAACAGGGAAAGTCCTTCATTTCTGGGAATACTTACGGGAAAGTGAGAGCCTTGTTCGATGAGAATGGAAAACCATTAAAAAGCGCAGGCCTTTCGGTCCCTGTTGAAGTCTTGGGTTTTACTGATGTTCCTTCTGCTGGAGATATTTTCCAAGTTATCCCGGATCCTGAAAAAGCGAAAAAGATATCACAAATACGGAATTCCCAGATAGAAAAAAAGGAAGCACCCGAACCTGAACATCTCACTCTGGATCAACTATTTAAGAAATTCGAAGAGGGAAAAATAAAAGAATTAGCGCTAATAATCAAAGCTGATGTCCAAGGATCAGTGGAAGTCTTGACAGATATTCTTCCTTCCCTGAGTACAGAAGAGGTCAAAATAAAAATTGTTCATTATGCCACTGGCAATATCACCGAAACAGATGTGCTTCTGGCCTCTGCATCCAATGCCATTATTTTAGGTTACAACACCAAGGCTACTCAAAAGATACTGGACCTGGCCAAGGCAGAAAACGTGGAAATCCGGAGCTATAACGTTATTTATCAATTGACAAAAGACGTCAAGGATGCCCTCAGCGGCCTCCTGGAGCCCGTTCAAAAAGAAGTCTATTTAGGCCGGGCAGAGATTAAAAGAATATTCCGTGTTCCCAAAGTCGGTTCTATCGCAGGATGCCTGGTCATCGATGGCCAAATCACTAGGAATGCCCAGGTGAAAGTCATAAGGGGTGAAGATGTTGTCCATCAAGGAAAAATTTCCTCTCTGAAACACATCAAAGAAAATGTGGCTGAGGTAAAAAAGGGCTACGAGTGTGGGATCGGTATTGAATCATTTAAGGATATACAAGACGGTGATATCATCGAAGCATTCAAAACAGAATTGGAACCCCGAAAATAAAACAAGGCGCCAAATTTTCCGATGATTATCGGACTGTTGACTTTAGAAATTTACATCCCTTATTCCCATTCCTTGAAAGAAAAACGTAAAACGTTAAACAAAATCAAAGACAGACTGAAGAAAAAGTATAACATCGCCTTTGCCGAACTGGCATACCTGGACAAATGGCAACGATCTAAAATCGGAATGGTGACATTGAACACACAGAAAAGCGTGAGTGAAAAGATATTCCAAAAAATCATCCGAGAAATTGAAGAAAACATAGAGGGAGAAATTCTTAAAAAAGAAATATATTATTTTTAGACCAGGCATATCGGAGAAAATATGCAAGAAAGTCGAAGACAAAAAAGAGTTTCCAATTTGATAAAAAAAGAACTCAGTCGTCTTGTCATCGAATCCTTTCAGGACTCTACATCTGGACTTATAACGATCACGCACGTTTCGATGAGCAAAGATCTCAAGAACGCTCATGTCTATTTGAGTGTCATAGGTCATTCCCCAAAACAAGAGATTTTGGGCCTTCTCAATGAAAGACAAGGTTATCTACGAAAAGCTGTTGCCTCTAAAACAAAATTAAAGTATAATCCACTGCTAATTTTTTCTCTTGATGATAGCTTTGAATATGAAGAGAGAATCCAAAACGTAATTAAGACACTGAACAAAAATGAAAAATGATCCTGTTGAACTAATTAGTAAAAAAATTATCCAGAGTCAACGCATCGTTATCACATCACATCTCAGGCCAGACGGGGACTCCATCTGCACCAGTCTTGCCCTATATTTTATTGGAAAACACCTCGGGAAAGATATGACTATTATCAACAAAGACAACACCCCTTTCCCTTTTAATCAATACCCAGACGTTGAAAACATTCAAATCGGGCAGATTGCTCCTCAAAAGTTCGATGTAATTGTCCTGCTCGAATGTGCTAATGTCGGCCGTTCTGGCCATCTCAACATAGACGACTATTTCAAAATCAACATAGACCATCATTTCTCTAACGATTATTACGCGGATATCAATTGGGTCGATCCCCATGCTTCTGCCGTTTCGGAAATGGCTGTCAAACTCTGTAAAAAATTAGATGCCCCAATAACCCCTGATATTGCCAGCCATTTATATTGTGGAATTGTCTCTGATACAGGATCTTTTCAATTTTCGAACACCAACGCGGAAGCCTTCAAAGCTTGTTCCGAGCTCGTCTCGCATGGAGCAAGTCCGATAAAAGTCTCGGAACATCTGTTTAACAATAATCCTCCAGAAAAAATAAAACTTCTTGGCTACGTTCTGTCAACTTTACAAATGAGCGAAACAGGAGATGTTGCAGTGATCACGATGTTAAAGGAACACCTCGACAAATTGAATCTCAAAGAAATCGATACGGAAGATATCACGACTCTGACTCGATCCATCAAGGGTGTGAAGATGGTTTTATTTTTTAAACAGATGGAGGAGGATACATTTCGTGTCAGTCTTCGGTCGAAAGGATCGGCCAATGCGGCTAAAATAGCCGAGTATTTTGGAGGAGGGGGACATCGTCATGCTGCTGGATTTACTGTCAAAGGAAAGCATGAGGAGCTGATTCAGGACATCCCAAAAAAAGTTCGCGAGCTCCTAACAGCCACCGAAATCTCCTAATACTCTCCCCTAAATCGCATCATGGATGGCCTTATTCTTGTCTATAAGCCCAAAGGGATGACTTCTCATGATATTGTTATCCGCATCAGAAAAATTTTGGGCATAAAAAAAGTTGGGCACTTTGGCACCCTTGATCCCTTAGCAACAGGTCTATTGCTCGTGGCTGTGGGCAAGGCTACTAGGCTGTTCCCATTTTATTTATACTCAGCTAAGACCTATGAAGGACGGATAAGACTGGGGATTGCCACCGATTCCTATGATTCAGAGGGGAAGCCTGTATCGAAAGAATCAAAAATGTATCCAGAAGAAAATTTTCTGCTCGAAAACATGAAAACATTTCAAGGAGAGATTGAGCAGGTCCCTCCACCCTATTCAGCAAAAAAATATAAAGGCGAAGCCCTTTATAAGCGGGTTCGCAGCAAAAAAGAATACAAATTGAAATCGAATAAGGTAATCATTCATTATTTCAGGCTGAAAAACTACTGCCCTCCTCATATGGATTTCGATGTTAAATGTTCGTCTGGAACCTATATTCGATCCATTGCACAGGATCTTGGACAAAAGTTGGGATGTGGGGCACACCTTGATCAGCTATTAAGGACAGAGATAGGAAAGTACCATATAAGCAAATCCTATACATTGGAAAAAATCGAAAAAATGTTCTCGTTGGACCAAGCTAGTCAATTTCTCCATCCGATTGAAGACCTCTTGCCAGAACTGCCAAAAATCGTCGTGAATGACAGCACGGCAAGCCTTGTTCGATCAGGCAGATATTTTTGCCCAGATTCTATGTCTGTTTCTTTTTCCGCCGATGAAGATACAACTTCTGAACATGTAAAAAGGCCGGACATTTTTAGGATTTTTGACACCCAAGGGAAACTCCTCGCTTTTGCCACAAAGAAGGCTGAAAACAACTCTCTGCATCCTTTCCTCGTTTTTGACTCGAAAAATACCTCTCTATAAAGTCCCGATTCCTCATTCCCTTAACGAGAAATTCGAACATGTCTGGGTTTATTCTTGAATTTTAATCAAAGGTAGTGTATTTTATTGGGGACATGAGACTAACCAAAAATCAAATTGAGCACATGGCTTTTGTCATCGCGCGCAATCTTTTAAAACAAGAAAAAATCATCGCAGAAAAAAAGAATAAACTTATCGAAGAATTGGAAATTTTAATCCTAGAAGAGTTCCAAAATGAAGATAAGCTCGATCAGGAGGTAAGGGAAATTCTAAGTCAGCACATGGAAAAAATCCGGAAAGATAACATCGAGTACCAAACGATGTTTCGGATGATCAAGACAAAACTCGCAAAAGAAAGGAAGATAATTCTATGAGCATACGGCTTTCGCGAGAAAAAACAAACTTTTTAGCCCGCCAGGTCCTCGATTATCTATTCGAGGATGAAGAAGTCGAATTTCTGGATGAACCAAATGAGATCAGACTGAGTATAGTGCGGAGCATCGAAGATGAACTAAAGTTGTATGATTTGATTGACCAGCGAGCTATAGAAAAAATCAAATCCCAAAAAAAGGCTATCAAAGAAGGAAGCCGGGAATGGGAAATTCTTTACCGGAAATATTATAACGAGGAAATATCCAAGCTCGGGAAATTTATCGAATAA
>CAYPGQ010000158.1:0-8593 GCA_964410125.1 uncultured Eubacteriales bacterium
TGCTGACATCCAGGAGAAGTTCCTCCCTTATCTGACTTCTACCGTGTGTAAAAGGCACAAAAAGAAAAGAAAGCAAAATATATAAGGGTATACCCTGTTGAGAACTCATTTTTCAGGTTATGAGGTTTAGGAAGAATCTCTAGAAAGAGCAAGAGATTCGGTTAAAAGAAACGCGGCCTGGAGATACGATGTTGGGCAGAGAGGAAAACATTCTTTGCAGTCAATGCACTCTGTCAAGGCTATTTCCGGGATGAAACTTATCTCCCGTCTTGCTCCGTTGTCAACAAATCCAACAGCATTTTTTTTCTTGACTTCAGCACAGTATCTGACACAGAGACCACAAAGAATGCAAAACGAGGACTCTTTTTCAAAACGGTCTTTGTCTGCTCCATACTCTTGAGCCAAATCCTGCAATTGGGGGGAATCCGGGGCATGAGCCAGCAGAAACTCCAAAATCATTTTACGGATTTTATCGACCTTCTCAGACCTGGTTCTCACG
Organism: uncultured Eubacteriales bacterium; assembly: GCA_964410125.1. Classification (GTDB taxonomy): domain Bacteria; phylum Acidobacteriota; class Aminicenantia; order Aminicenantales; family Aminicenantaceae. The sequence goes on from CAYPGQ010000158.1 coordinate 500, forward strand.
ACCAGATCCTGTTCTACCGGGTAAAGGCAGGCAGCAACGAGTTTTGTCCAGCCGCGAACTTCTGCTTCCACTGTGCAAATCCGGCATCCGCCATAAGGTTCTAATTTCTCGTGAAAACAGAGCGTAGGAATAAATATATCCGCACTTTGGGCTGCCTCCAGTACGGTCATCCCTTCCGCTGCTTTAACTTCTTTTCCATCTATCTGAATAACGATTTCACTCTTCTTTTTATGTTTACCCATTATCATTCTCTCTTCTCTGCCGGGCTTTTCACCTTGGCGATGTTTGTTTCGTACTCATCCCTGAAGTAGCGCAGCGTACTCAGGAGCGGGTCGGCAGCGGTTTTCCCTAAAGCACACAAAGAGGCCGCTCCAGTTACCTCGGATATCTCCTCCAAAAGCTCGATGTCTCCCTCTTTTCCCTTTCCTTCGCTAATATTAGTAAGAATCTTAAGCATCTGCCGGATGCCTTCACGGCATGGGACGCATTTACCGCACGACTCATCAGAGAGGAATTTGAGAAAAGACCTGGTTACATCAACCATACTGGTATCCTCATCCAACACCAGCATGCTGCCTGCACCTATCGGAGCTCCCAGTTTTGCCAGCTCATCAAAATCCAAAGGAGTGTCGAGGAGACTCTCCGGAATAGATCCTCCCATAGGTCCTCCAAAGTGAACCGCTTTGAGTTTCTTTCCGTTAGGAATTCCTCCACCGATGCCGTATACGATCTCTCTGATGGTGGTTCCAAAAGGCACTTCTGCGACCCCTGTATTAACTATATTACCGGAAAAGGATATAAGTTTGGTTCCCTTACTCCGCGCTGTCCCGGTACGGGAATACCATTCGGAACCCTTATTGATTATCAGGGGAACGTTAGCCCAGGTTTCTACATTATTCAAGTCACTCGGCTTTCCCCAAATACCACTTACCGAAGTGCGGATATATTTGGGTCTTGGCTCCGGGGGATTCCCTTCTATCGACCTCATCAATGCGCTGGACTCGCCGGAAACGAATATCCCAATATCAAGATGTACCTCAACATTGAAGTTGAAGCCGGAGCCAAGGATATTTTCACCTAAAAGCCCGTATTCCTCTGCTTTAGCGACGGCAATATCGATATTGTTTTTTAATTGAGGCGAGTCATGACGGGTGTAGATAAATCCTTGATGTGAGCCGATAGCATAGGCGCCGATTATTAAGCCTTCCAGCACACTATGCGGATTTCCCGTAAAGATGGCTCTATCCATATACGCCCCGAGTTCCCCTTCATGAGCGTTGACGATAACGTACTTTTCTTTCCCGGGAGCATTACGTGCAGTCTCCCACTTCCGGCCGGCAGGGAATCCACCGCCGCCCCGGCCGCGCAAGTCGGCTTTCTTAATTTCTTCAAGAACTTTCTCAGGGCTCATCTCAAAAAGCGATTTGGATAAAGCGGAATAACCACCAACAGCCAGGTAGTCATCTATGCTCCTGGGATCGATTTTTGTGTTATTGCCAAAAAGGTACCGCATCTGGTTCTTGTAAAAAGGTATTTCGGACTGATGTGCTGCTTTTTTGCCGGTATTCGGGTCGGTATAAATGAGGCGGTCGATCACTTTTTTCCCTAGCACAGTCTCAGAGACAATTTCTGGGACATCCTCCGGTGTTACCCCCACATAGCAGATTTCTTCAGGATAGATAACGACCATAGGCCCTTTTTCACAATAGCCATGGCAGCCAGTCGCCCGAATATCGATTTTGGTCTTTATATCTTTTTTGTCGACTTCTTCTTCAAAGGTGCTGATAACCTTGCCGTTACCTTGGCCGAGACAGCTCATTCCCGCACATATGGCAATGGAGGATTTGTCGGGATCTCTTTTGGACAAAACACCCTTCCTGAGTCTTTCCAGTTCAGAGGATGAATTTAGTCTTGGCATAATCTTCCCTTACTCATTACTTTCCTTGGGAATCAAACTGAAGGTTTTATAAAAGGAGGCTATTTGCATTACCCGACTCAGCGGGACGTCCAGTTTCTTGCTGACCTTGTCTAATACTTCTTTAGGAAGCCAATGATTTTGGCTCTGAATCTCCAGTAATACTTGAATCAGTGAACGTGCTTTACCCTTATGCTTATTTATAATCCGATCGATTTTATCGTTATCCACAGCCACTGTCCTAACGCCCTGATTTCTTGCTGAAACATGTTGGTATAGTGTCAATTTATCACCGATTAATTCATTAAATAACCTGTTGAATTCTTCACTGGTGAAAAATTTATTATAGGCTTCTTCTGTTCGAACAGACACTCTTAGCCTTTCCGATTGCACCAGCTTAATATAGGGGATAAGCTTCGTAACCGCCTCAAGTTTGAACTTTAATTCATGTTCGTCTATGCCTTCGCCCTTGCCAAGGGGGCCCAACTTCTCTATCCTGGGGACAAATTCATTCATTATATTGGAAAAGCGGATTCCTTCACCGGCGGATACCCATTCAAGTCTCAGCCTTTCGGGACTCAGCCCGATGTGCTCCAGTAATTTTTTGCATATATAGACCATAGCAAGAGCATCGTAATTTCCATGGGTTACATAATGGCAGTCGTTAAGATGGCAACCGCCGATAAACACAGCGTCCTGTCCGGTCGAGAAAGCCCGGAATATGTGCGCTGGGTCGACTCTGCCGGAACACATCAACCTTATCACCCGGATATTAGGGGGGTATTGATACCTGGAAACACCGGCAAGGTCCGCGCCTGCGTAACAGCACCAGTTGCAGAGAAATCCTAAAATCCTCGGTTCAAATTTATGCCCTGCAGCCATTCTCAACTCACTCCTTTGCTGGCTGGATGCTCCACAAGGTCCGGAATCGCCGCGTCAATTTGGCAAAAGACTTCTTCATCGGTATAGTGCTTTAGAATAATAGCCCCTGTTGGACACTTTGCATTGCAGAGACCATCGCCCTTGCATAGAATAGGATTCACCCAGGCCTTTTTGCCTTTTGGTGTCTCACGAAACTCTATGGCACCATACGTACAAGCTGTAATACATGCCCCACACGATATACAATCACTCTCATTTACCTCGCACACAGAGCCGGAGGCTGTGACTGTATCCTGTGAGAGAAGAGTTACAGCCCGGCCGGCAGCTCCATACGCCTGGCTAATCGTTTCCGATATATGCTTGGGATAGTGATTTATCCCACACAGGAAAATGCCATCTGCAGCAAAGTCAACAGGCCTTAATTTTACATGGGCTTCCTGGAAGAAACCATCCGGACTCAAAGATACCTTGAATAATCGGGCTGTTTCCTGGCTTCCTGCCGAGGGAACAACGGCGGCTGATAGAACAATTAAATCGGCGTCCAATGCGAGCCTTTGACCTAAAATAGGATCAGGAACAGTTACTCGTAAAATAGACTTGCCCTCCTCGGTGGCAGCTTCCACCAGGGGCTTGTCATCCGGTTCCCAGCGAATGAACTTTACATCTTTATCCGCTGCCTCACGGTAATAATCCTCTCTGAACCCATAGGTTCTCATATCCCGAAAGAGAATGTAGATATCCATTTCGGGGTTTAGCTCTTTTAGTTTCAAGGCGTTCTTTATAGCCTGGCTGCAACATATCCGGGCGCAGTAATTTCTGTCTTCCTGTCTGCAACCGACACATTGGATCATCACCAGACTCCGGGAGTTAATCAGTCTTTTTTCTCCTTTGGTGATTTGCTCCTCCAACTCCAGTTGGGTCAAGACCCTGTCATCTTCCCCATAAAGGTATTCAGTGGGTTTATATTCGTCAGCACCCGTAGCAAGGATGGCTGCTCCATGGCGTATCTCTTTGATCCTTCCTTCAGATTCTACCGTGGTTATGAAATTTCCCACATAACCGGAAACATCTGTAATAGTCGCATCATGAGATACATGTACCAAAGGGTGCTGATAAACCTTGCGTATAAGATCACGCAAATATGCCTGAACATCCAGCCCTTCCAGGGTGAAATGAATTCTTCGTGCCATTCCCCCCAGGTCTGTATCCTTTTCCACCAGGTAAACCTCAAATCCCTGGTTGGCTAAGGCCAGAGCACTGGTCATCCCCGCCAGGCCTCCTCCGACCACTAAGGCCGTCTTGTTAACGGGCAGATCGAATTCCTGCAAGGGCTCCAAATTGACAGTTCGGGCGACCGACATCCGGACAATATCCTTTGCCTTTTGGGTGGCTTCTTCCTTTTGTTTGGAGTGAACCCAGGAGCAATGTTCTCTGATATTGGCCATTTCGAAGAAATATTGATTGATTCCCCCTTCCCGAAGCGTGTCCCTGAACAGCGGCTCATGTGTCCTGGGGGTGCAGGCGGCGACAACCACGCGATTGAGCCCTTTTTCCCGGATCGTGTTTGATATTTGCTCGGCAGCATCAGTAGAACACACAAAGAGACCTTCCTCAGCGTGAACAACATTGTCTAAGGTGGAGGAATATTCAACTACGGAAGGGACATCTATCACTCTTCCGATATTGGCGCCACAATGACACACAAAGACACCCACCCTGGTTTCTTCTTGCGAGACATCCCTTTCCGGTGGATATATCCTTTCTCTGGCCAGCTTCCCTCGCCGGTAATCAAGGAGTTCACCTATAAGGGCATTTGCCCCGCTGGCGGTTACAACCGACTCGGGGATATCCATCGGGCCCAGAAAGGCTCCGCTTGCATAAATTCCAGGACGGGTGGTTTCCATAGGATTGACAAGATTGGTTTTACAGAATCTGTGAGAATTGAGCTCGATGCCGAACTTATTCGCCAGGTTCTGCACATCGGCGGGAGGATTCAATCCAACGCCCAATACCACCAGATCGAATTCTTCTTCCTTTACCCCATCCTTATCCGTCGCGTATCGAATGGTCACATTCTTCGTTTCCTGTATCTCTTTTCCTATCGACACATAGCTTCTTATGAAGGTGACCCCGGGAAGATTCTCGGCTCTTTGGTAGAACCGTTCGAAATCCTTGCCAAAGGACCGAATATCGTTATGAAAGATGAATGCCCGGGTGTTCGCGTCATGGTCTTTTGCCAGGATCACCTGCTTCTGGATATAGGTGCAGCACACTGCGGAACAATAGCTGTTACCGCCAGGGATAACCTCCCTGGAACCGACGCAGTGAATCCAGGCTATTTTATGTGGATGCTTTTTGTCTGAAGGGCGCAGTATCTCACCTTCGTGTGGCCCGGTGGCACATAAGAGCCGTTCAAAGTCAAGACTGGTTACCACGTTCTCCATCTTTCCATAACCATAGTCGCCCCGGAGCTTAGGGTCAAAAGTCTCATAGCCCGGGGACAGAACGATCGCCCCTACTTTTACTTCTACCTTCTCCGCCTCTTGATGAAGATCTATGGCGTCATTCTTACAGACTCCTACGCAAATGTTACATTTCTTGTCTTTAAGGTAAAGGCAGTTTTCATCTATATAAGTGACAAGGGGAACTGCTTGAGAGAAATATATATGGATGGCTTTATTGGACGATAAGTTTTGATTAAACGGATCAGGGACCAAAACCGGGCAGTACTCTACACAGACAGTACAACCCGTGCATTTTTCCTCTATAATGTATCTGGGCTTTTTAATCAGGGTTACCGTGAAGTCTCCTGCTTCCCCTTCTACGCTGTCAACTTCAGTATAGGTCAGGATCTCTATGTTGGGATGCCTGTCACATTCAATAAACTTGGGAGATTCAATGCACATGGAGCAATCATTTGTGGGAAAGGTCTTATCAAGCTGGGCCATCTTGCCGCCAATAGTGGGTGATTTTTCGACCAGGTAAACCTTAAAACCTGCAGTGGCAAGATCGAGTGCAGCCTGGATACCGCTGATCCCTCCGCCGACAACCATAACGTCTCCAAAATGGCTGTCCGCAATACTTTTGCTGAGCTGTTCAATTCGTTCTTTTGCCACTTCTCTTTTTCCTTATCAGGTTTGATGTGCTTGTAGTCGCTCCGGGTGGGAATACACCGACAGGCGGCTTCCACGCGCATGGCCAACCAGGGTAATGCCCAGATCACGGGCAAGCGAAACGGTGCTCCCCGTCAGCGAGTGCCGCGAAACAACAACCGGGGCCTGCATCTTTGCCGCCTTGAGCAACATCTCGGATGAAATGCGACCGGTGCTCAGCAGCAGTCGATCTCTGGTCGATAATCCCTTCAATAAACATTCCCCCTGGATCTTGTCCAAGGTGTTATGCCGCCCGATATCCTCAGCCACGACCAGCAGGTTTTTGGAATCGCATAGCGCTGAAGCGTGCAGGCCGCCACACATCCGGTAGAGCTCCATCTGATCTTGAAGCTGCTTCATCAATAACAGCACTTCCTCGGGTGATACAACAAGATCCGAAGCCACCTTCTGCCCCTGAGTTTTAAACGTTACACCGCCTCCGCACCCAGAGGTGAGCGTCTGTTTCGTCGGCAATTTATATTCGGGATTGGCCAGCATCACATCGACCAGCGAATCCTCCTCACACACTTTCATGCTTGCGACATCGTCCATGCCTGAGATGATTCCCTCAGCGTACAGAAATCCGAGGATAAGGCAATTCAGTTTTGTCGGAGTGCACAGGATGGTGACCAGTTCCTGCCGATTCACATAGATTTCGAACGCCATCTCGCTGGGTAGATGAACGGATGCCGTTCCCCATGCTTCGCCCGAAAAACGATCGCATACGACGTCTGAAACGATGCCCTTCAGCTCCTTTTTGCCCATCGTTTCTTGCCTATTTATCTTTTTTATCCTTTAATTTAGATTATTCAAATTAGATAACTTCTTGGAGAATTTCTGTTATGTCCTTGATCTCTATGGCTTCACCATAATCCAGGACTAGCCTGCTGTCCTCAAAATTGGTGATGCAGTATGGGCAGGAAGTAACCAGCACCTCAGCCCCGGCCGCGACAGCTTGCTCTACTCTGAGGTCGGAGAATCTTTCACCCTTTGGAGTTTCCATCCAAATCCTGCCTCCTCCCCCTCCGCAACAGAGGCTGTCTTCCAGTGAATCAGCCATCTCGATCAGTTCTATACCAGGTATCTTCTTTAAGGCCTCCCGGGGTTCGTCATATATGCCATTGTGTCGACCCAGGTAACATGGGTCATGATAGGTCACTTTCTTCCTATACTCCTTGGTGAGGTCAAGCTTTCCTTCGCAGATAAGCTCGAGTAAATATTGGGAGATATGGACCACCTCGAAGTTCACCATAAATTCGGGATACTCGTTTTTGAACGTGTGAAAGCAGTGAGGGGAAGAAACAAGGATTTTCTTGACCCCATTTTCGATAAACGTTTTGATGTTTTCCCTGGCTAAGCGTTTGAATAATTCCTCATCGCCGGTCTTGCGGATACTTTCTCCACAGCAATTCTCCTTGGAACCCAGTATCCCAAAATCTGTCCCTGCCAAGTTGAGTATATTGGCTGTGGCTCTGGCTACCTTCACTAACCTTGGATCATAGCAGAGATAGCAGCCGGGAAAATATAAAAAATCTATTCCCTCCGTGTAGGTTTTTACAGAATGACCTTCTGCCCATTCAGCCCTCTTTTTTCGCTCTTCATTCAAGGGATTACCTTCGCCAGCGAGGCTTGCGCTTATGGCGGTAACCGGTTTAGCGGAAGCGGGAAAGACCCCGTATTCCGTGGCTATCCTGCGCAGGGATACAACGGATTCTATTTGTTTCACGTCCCTGGGGCACTGCTGGGGGCATTTTCCACAGGTCGTACAAAGCCACATATCTTCAACTTCTATCTTAGTTAAACCGAACGCAGCCTGTCGGACTATCTTGCGCATACTAAAGGTTCTAACCCTGTTCCACGGACAAACAGTATCGCATAATCCGCATTGATAGCATAATTTGAAGGCTTCTCCACCGCTCTCTTTTATGACATCTATGATCTCCTTGGAAGGGGCTACAGTTTCCATTAATTATAGGCCCTTCTTTGACATTGAGATTCGGGCAATGGTATCCATTATCTTTTGTAATCCATATTTGTTTACCAGTGATTCCAATCCGACCTCCATCTCCTCTCGCTTTTCTTCTTCTTCAACTTCCTCTTCCCTTTCTTCGTAAGTCAGGGCATCAGCTAAGCACCACTGAACAC
>CAYPGQ010000159.1:0-8577 GCA_964410125.1 uncultured Eubacteriales bacterium
ACAGATACAGGGATCTCCTGCCCGTAAAAACCAGGTATCGCAGTGAAGGAGGAGGTGCGGATAATTTTTTACGGTTTATCGAGGAAGAATTGATTCCTTATGTCGACAATAATTACAGGACAAAAAATTTCAGAATCCTGGCTGGGCCCCAAACCGCGTCCATTCTCAGCCTGTATTCTCTCATCTCCAAACCCACGCTTTTTAATGCCTTGATATCAGAAAACCCTTTCATGGATCCCGTCAATGCCGATTTTCTTTTTCCTATGGCGGAGTCGTTTTTTACAAAAACAACATCTTTGAAGAATTTCCTTTACATAAAATGTGAAAAAAACGAGCGCCCTCAGGACTTGGAGTACGTGGAGAATTTTGCCAAACTTCTCGAATCCAATAAACCTGAGGGTTTCCGTTTCAAGCTGGAAATCAGGGAACCTTCGGGATATTTCACCACCCCTCTTCCTTTTAGTGATGGACTGAGGATGTTTTTTCCTGGGCATAAATTGCCGGAAAATTTCCAGACAAACACCGTAAGGGACATCATCGATTATTATGAAAAGCTCTCGGAGGAGTATGGCTTTGCCGTTGACCCTCCATCGCTCATGATGACGTTCGAGGGCGATAAATTGAGCGAACAGAGAAAAACAAAAGAGGCCATCGCACTTTTTGAATACCAGTTGAGCTTGTATCCAAAATCATTAAATGCGTTCTGGCGGCTCGGCGAGACCTACAGAGGAATGGGGGATTTCGAAAAAGCAGGAGAGTACTACAGAAAATTTCTGGATATTGAAGATACGGATGCGGCCATGATCTGGAAAAGGTTGAACCAGGTAGAAAGGATCATCAAGGAATCGGCCTCCTACTGCATCGAACAGGCAATCGATATAAATGGGATAAAAGCGGGGATGAAAAAGTACCAGGAAATAAAATCCGATCCCGAGAATATACTTTATTTTGATGAAAACGAGTTCAATGCCATGGGGTACAGGCTGATGGGCAAAGAAAAAAAGAAAGAGGCGATAGAGATTTTCAATCTGAATGTGGAATTGCACCCGGAGTCAGCAAATGCATATGACAGCCTGGGTGAGGCTTATATGCATGCCGGTGATGTTAAAAACGCGATCAAAAACTATAAAAAATCGCTCGAACTCAATCCCGACAACGACAATGCAAAAGAGATGTTGAAAAAGCTTGAAAAGGAGCGAGATGTGTCACCGGCCCATACAACAAACTCGCCTGCCGATAATAAAATTGAGGCCGTGGCGAAAGTCATTGAAGGCCAGAGATCACCCGGAATAACACCACAAGCCAAAATTCCTGGTTCATGCACGATTTTTGCTGCTTCTTTCGGCAACACCGCACTTTACGGAAATAACGAGGACTACAGAATTCCAAAAACGTATTACTGGACTGAACCTTCCGGTGAAAAAGCATACGGTGGAGTCTTTCTCGGTTTTGACAACTTTTTCCCTCAAGGAGGCATAAATGAAAAAGGCCTGGCCTTTGATTTCAACGCTTTGCCGGAAGCTCCTTTGAATCCTCATACCGAGCTTCCGGGCCGTGGTGATATCATCAAAAAGATCTATCAAACTTGTGCTAGTGTGGAAGAAGCCATTGCCCTAGCTAAAAAGCACAATTGGGGTTCGTCGCTCAAATGGCAGGTGCTGTTAGCGGATGCAACAGGCGATGCCGTTGTCATCAGTGCAGGGATGGATGGAGAACTTGCATTCTCCAGGAAACCAAAAGGAGACGGGTACCTGGTTTCTACCAATTTCAACAGGGCCAATCCAAAAAATACATACCGTGGCTCCTATCCCTGCTGGCGGTACAACAAAGCTGTTGAGATGCTTGAGAAGATAAAGGATGAGAAAGGTCTCACAGTGGATTATTTCAAGTCCATACTAGACGCTTGCCATGTGGAGGGCCCAGGCGGCAATACGTTGTATTCGAATGTCTTCGACCTCAAGAATGGTGTCATTTACCTCTATCATTGGCATCAATTCTATGAGACTGCAGTACTCAAGGTGGCTGATGAAATAGCCAAGAAACAGTCGCCCACCCGCATCCAGGAGCTTTTTTCTCACGAAACGGTGAAGCGGGCTGAGGATGAATACCAAAGATATAAAAAGAAAGAGTAATCTGCTTATGAAATAAAGAGAGAAATCACGATGAAAAGAGCAGTCGTTGTTTTTTGCTTGCTAATAATTACAGCAGGTATGCTATTTCCTCAGAAAAGTAAATTTCCGGTTCTCAAAGGTCCCTATCTTGGCCAAAAACCTCCAGGGAAAACACCTGAATATTTTGCCCCTGGGATTGTGACTACCAGGTATCATGAACACAGTGCACCTGCATTATCTCCGGATGGGAAATGGATTTTCTGGTCTGTATTTCTGGCTCCTTTGCAGACTGAAGCTCCCCAGGTTATTCTTTATTCAAAACGGGTGAAGGAACAATGGTCACTGCCTGAAGTTGCCCCGTTTTCCGGACAGTATATGGAAGGTGGGCCTTGTTTCTCTTTTGATGGTCAGAAGCTATTTTTTGGTTCCTGTCGTTCTCTGAATGGGAAGGATAAGCCCAAAGATTGGGATATCTGGTATGTTAATAAAACTCTGGATGGGTGGAGTGAACCAGTGAATTTGGGTCTTCCGGTGAATTCCGAGAAAGATGAGAGACAACCGAGTATTACCCGGGATGGTACACTTTATTTTATTTCTGAAAATAAGGAATATAAATACGATCTCTGCATTTCCCGTTCCCGTTTTATAAATGGCAAGTATGAGGCGCCACAGGTGCTGGCAGAACCAATCAACCTGAAGGATACTTATACATGGTGTCCATATATTGCCCCGGATGAGAGCTATTTGTTGTTTGCTTCAGAACGAAAGGATGATTTGGGTTTAGGTGACATTTATATAAGCCATCGACGAACGGATGATACCTGGAAGGAACCGACAAATCTGGGAGAACCCATCTGTTCTAAAAATCAAGACCGGTTTCCAGGAATATCGCCGGATGGCAAGGTGTTGTTCTTTACAAGCAAACGGAAGTCTTTCGGATCCTATTTTGAAAAACCACAATCACTGGATGCACTTAAAAATCGTTATTCGAAACCTGGAAATGGATTAGAAGATATTTATTGGGTAGATATCACGATTATTGATGATCTTAAGCCGAAAGAATTGAAGTGAAGGAGAAAAAATATGCAAACAAAAAAGACTGTTTTTATTTTCACCCTCATTGTCTTAACAGCTTCTATTTTTTGTCAAAATGTGAAGAGGGAATCCTTAAAGAATGCAGAGGATCCGAGATTTACACCCGGTGAACAGACTGGTATCAAAGGATTATATTTTGGGCAAGAACCGCCGGGACTTCAGCCCAAAATATTTGCTCCTGGGATTGTTTCAACCCAAAATTACCGTGAGTTTAGCGGTACCTTTACACCCGATGGCAAAGAGTATTATTTTTTCCGCTTTGCTGATGGAGCAGGTATGATGGTATGCAAATTATTAAGTGAGGGATGGACTGTTCCAAAACCCGCCAGCTTTAACACCGAGTACATCGATAATGAACCACACATAACACCGGATGGAAAAATGATGTATTTTAACAGTAACCGCCTTTTTCCGGGATCAAAAGAGAAAAGAAGACCAACTCAAATCTGGGTTATGGAAAGATTGGGGAATAGTTGGGGAGAACCTAAACATTTATGTGAGGGGATGTTTGTTACATCTTCAAAAAATGGAAACATCTATTTAAATTTAGGCGTAACTAAGCTTGAAAATGGGAAGTTTGCACCGTTTCAAGAAATTCTGGGTGCTTTAAACTCACCACCTGCTGGTTGGAAACGTGGTAATCATTCAAGCATTGCCCTAGATGAAAGCTTCCTTATTTATGATTCACAACAGTCTGGAAGTGAATGGGATTCTGATGAAAATTTATTTATTTGTTTCCGAAAGGAGGATGGTACTTGGAGCGATTCATTGGATTTAAGCAGCAAATTAAATCTACCCGGCGGCAAAATGTTGGCGACAATATCACCGGATAAAAAATACCTGTTTTTCTGCAACAGGGGAGATATTTATTGGGTTTCCCTAAAAATCATTGATGAATCAAAACCGGATGAATTGAATTTGAGGAAATAAACGATGAAACATAAATTCATTTTTATCGGATTCATGTTTTCAGCCTTGTTGTTTTTAAATGGATTTGCTCAGCAGGATAATTCGCTGATTCTCAAGGGCCCCTATCTTGGCCAGAAGCCTCCTGGGATGACGCCGGAAATCTTTGCTCCTGGTATTCTAAACACGAAAAAAATGGGAGCATTCTGTTCCGTTTTTTCACCGGATGGGAATGAATTCTATTTTGTTTACTATGAGAGGGACAATGACAACTCAGGTGGAATGGCTTGGATGAAAAGGATCAATGATGTGTGGACAAAACCGGAAATGCTTCATTTCAACAGCACGGTATCCGATAATGATATGTGTATGTCTTTGGATGGAAATAAGCTCATTTTCCGCTCCTGGAGGGCCTTGCCGGACGGGAAAAAGCCCAAGGATCATTCTTATTTATGGTTTGTCGAAAGGACAGAAGATGGCTGGAGCCATGCAAAGCCGCTATACTGTGGTGATGTTCCCGTACGAACCGGATATCCCTCCTTAGCCGCCAATGGAACCCTCTATTGTGCCCACAGAAACGTAGAAGTCTTTGGAATTTACCGCGCGAAACCTGTCAATGGTGCCTACGTCATTCCCGAGCATGTCTTCACGGCTATCGATTCCATCGATACCGAAGGAGATATGTTTGTCGCGCCGGATGAAAGCTACATGATCATTTCATGCTGGGACCATCCGGATAATATCGGCAGCGGCCAAGGGGACTTGTATATCACATTTCATAAGGACGATGGGACTTGGACAGAAGAGATAAACATGGGGGAACTTATCAATACCCAATACGGTGAGAACTGTCCTCAGGTCTCGCCGGATGGAAACTATTTCTTTTTTAACCGATACAATCCCGATGCCAAAGAGGGGAACATCTACTGGGTGGATGCAAAAATCATCGAAGAATTAAGGCCAATGGATGATTTCTCGGTTTTGAAAGGACCCTATCTGGGTCAAACTCCCCCTGGATCAGAACCGGAAATCTTCGCTCCAGGGCTTATAACCACTCATTATTCTCAGAGCTATATCGCCTTTTTGAATGAGGCACGGGTCTGTGTGTATTCGGCAGGTACCGAAAAAGGTCATGAAACCTATTTCACCTATGAAAAAAATGGGAATTGGACAGCGCCGCAAAGAGCACCTTTTGAAGAGCTGCAAGGTCATCCCAATTACACAACGGGTCCACACGGCCGAAATGTGTATTTCCATTCCGGAAGACCGACTCATCCTGATGATAGCCGGCAGGATGATAACATCTGGACGATCGAATGGACCGGTTCGGATTGGGCGGAGCCTGAGGTGCTGCCTCCACCGGCTAACTCGGATTACGGAGAAGCCTATCCATCGGCGGCGTCAGATGGTACAGTCTATTTCTTCACATGGAGGAGACCGGGTACGCGGGGAGATGATATATGGACCAGCCGATGTATCGACAAACATTACCAGGAGGCAGAACGTCTTCCTTGGCCCATCAATAAGGATTTTATCGAATACGATCCTTATGTTGCACCCGATGAGAGCTTTTTGATTTTCGGATCGACACGTCCAAGCGGCTATGGAAACAGCGACAATTATATCTGTTTTCGTAAAGAAGACGGAAACTGGACTCATCCGATCAATTTAGGTCTCCCGTTGAACTCTTCCAGCTATGATCTGTGTGCAAACGGAACCCCTGACGGCAACTATTTCTTTTTCCTAAGCGGAAGGAAAACAGATGTTGACAAAGGTCTTATCGGGAAAAAGTCCGGTGAAGAGCCGGAAGAGGATTCCGATCTTTACTGGGTTGACTTTTCCTTTATCAACGATCTGAAAAATACCATGCTCACCAAACAGAATGCCGCCGACATCATCAAACAAGATTACGATAAAAATGGTGTCCAGTCCGCTGTCGATACATTGAATAAACTTTATTCGAATCAAAAGGACGACATGCGTTTCTCGCCGTTTGAGTTTCTGTCACTTTGCAAAAACATGATAGTCGAAGAAAAAACCGGAGACGCCGATTTATTCTTTTCGAGCCTGGATGAAGTGCTGCCGAAAGACTTCTCGATCAAGGAAGGCTATGCTCGCTTTTGTGTTATGAACGGACGTGTTTCCAAAGGCCTGAATATTCTCGAAGAGTTAAAGTCGGAAGATCCGAACTTTGATCTAAGTGATTCCTTGTCCGGTCTCGGATATCTCTTTACCCTCTACCCTGATAAAACAGAAAATGCGCTGTCGGTTCTGCAGTTCACTATTGAGAAATTTCCGGAAGATCCATTTGTCTACTATAGCCTTGCCCGGGTTTATCGACAACTTGGAGACTTGGATAACGCCATCGCAAACTGCAGGAAGGCATTGGAAATCAGGCCGAGTATAGGTGATGTTTCACAACTGTTGGAACGTTTACTCAAGGAGCGAGAGGAAAAAAAAGAATCCGTCCCTGTCCTTAAAGGCCCCTACCTTGGCCAGAAACCGCCTGGGATGAAACCCGAAGTCTTTGCACCGGGATTTTTTCTGGAAGATAAAAATTGGTTTAATGTCATATTTTCCCCAGATGGGAATGAACTTTATTTTGTAACAGACTTCGATTCCAACCGTTCCGCTGATATCATGTGGCTGAGAAATATGGATGGTATTTGGACTGATCCTGAACCGGTTTCATTCAACAGTAAATTCAATGACCTGAACATGTGTCTGTCCGCAGACGGAAACAGATTCTTTTTCCGCTCTAAGAGACCCATTCCGGGAAGCGAAATGCCGTCTGTAGAACGCCATTATTTATGGTTCACGACAAGAACAAAAGAAGGCTGGAGCGATCCACAGCTTGTCGAATATTCCGGTTTTGAAACCATAACAACAGCTTATCAATCAATCACGAATGATGGAACTCTATATTTTGCGACACCCGGATCTGTCGGCGACTTGGACATTCACTGTTCAAGATTTGTGGGCGGTTCTTACAGTCTTCCCGAGAATCTTGGCTGTCCCCCCAATACAGAATACAGCGAGGCCGATATGTTTATTGCAAAAGATGAAGGCTTCATTATTGCATCTTGCTGGAACCGGCCAGATAATAATGGTGAAAGTGATCTTTACATCAGCTTTCATAAAAACGACGGATCATGGACAAAATTGATCAACATGAGCAAACCAATTAACAATGAACTGAATGAAAACTGTCCGATGATATCGCCCGATGGGAAATATTTTTTCTTCCTCAGATACAACCCCACAATAGAAAAAGCCGTTACATATTGGGTTTCGGCAAAAATCATCGAAGATTTTAAACCGAAAGAGTTAAAGTAACAGAGGAAACCTATGAGATCAAAAGCATGTTTTATCTGGATCATATTGTTCATTATTGTATTGAGTAGTCATGCTCGGAGGGATGATTTTCCGATTTTGAAAGGACCGTATCTGGGCCAGAAGCCTCCTGGGATGACGCCGGAAATCTTTGCACCTGGGATTGTTTCGGTCGATAAATACAGTGAATTCGTCTGTATCTTTACTCCCGGGGCAGAGGAGTGCATTTTTGACCGTTACGGAGATGACGAATATCAGAGCGGGGCAATCTTTACTACTAGAATTGAAAATGGGAAATGGATCAAGCCAGAAATTCATGAGTTATTTGTAAAATTTGACGAGGTCTTTCTTCCAACCTTATCCCCTGACGGACAATACTGGTTTTTTACGTCGAAGACCCTGCCAATCTCAGAGGGGATTCAAAAAATAATCCCAATGTATTTCATAAAAAAAACCGGGATGGGTTGGACCGAACCAAAATACATAACGCAGAGTATTCATGCATCGGCGACATTGGATGGGACTGTTTACGTAAATTCAGGGCGGGAAATCAAACCTCATCCCGATTTTAAAGAGATCGTAGACTTATCTGAAGCAGCTCCATTTGATGCTGGGCATTCTGTTATATCTCCGGACGGAAGTTATTTAATATTCGATAATAAAACGCTGCCAAGACATGGCGATTGCAGGTTATTTGTCAGTTTTAAAAATACTGACGGATCATGGACAGACCCCGTTTCTTTAGGGAAATATATAAAACAGCGTGCTTTTTGTGCCTGGATAACTTCAGAAGGAAAGTATATCTTTTTCCACTCCCAAGATAACCGCAAAGGCAACATCTATTGGGTTGATGCAAAAATCATTAAAAATCTTAGACCGAAAGAATTGAAGTGATGGGAGAAAGATCATGACTGTGTCTAATAAAATAAGAACATCCGTTTTTGCTTTATTCTTTCTGTTCTTTCAGGGATTAATAATTCCAGTTTTCGGTCAAGCTCCTTGGCCAAAGGACAAATGGCCAATATCCACACCGGAAGAACAGGGGATCACTCCGGAACGCTGGAATGATCTCGTATACCGGATACGTCATGAGAATGAATGTCCACATCTGCACAGTCTCTTAATTATCAGG
>CAYPGQ010000160.1:0-7977 GCA_964410125.1 uncultured Eubacteriales bacterium
ACGATATGTCTGTTTTTGTGTTCCCAATGTCCACTTTTAAAAGTTACGTAACAGAAAAAGATTGGAAGAAATGAACTGTGCCCTTGTGGGAGCGGATTAAAGTATAAACACTGTTGCGCCGTTAAAAAAATTATCTAATTTTTAATTTTTCTCTTATACAGAGTGCCATAAAATACTAACTCATTGTAAATCTACAATTTATGGACCTTATGCATGACCATTTACGGAGGGGGCAACGGAGAAGAAAAACAACATAGGCGGCACATGAGGCTGGATTTAAGAAGGTATACAACTTAAATTAAGGATTTGAAGGGAAAAAGAATGCGCAAGGCTACTGGCCGATTTGCGGCCAGAAAAACAGTGATCTTCCCTGCAATTATGAAATGAAATCAGAGCATATTTCTCAACCTTCTCTGAAGCATTAAGAAGTGAGTCCTTCTCTTCATGGAAGAGGGCTTATCTAAGGATCAAAAGGCAGGCATCAATTTGAAGTGCACTCCATATGTCTGTAATACCCATCTTTAACACTTCATAAGGAATTGTACTCGTAACTCCTTTAATATCAACATATTTTTCTGAGAATTTTCAAAATGTAGTGCACATTCAATCCTATTTATTTAAATTATTACTTGATATATGGATAAATTATGTAATATATTAGTGACGACATGTTCCTCCGAAAAAAACCTCTGGTCCCCGCACCTATCTTTGCATCGTCGAAAGTTACAGAGAAGGAAAACGTGTCAAACAGCGCACCATCGCTAACCTGGGAAGATTCGATCATCTCCAGCAATCCGGTAAACTCGATGCTCTGATCAAAAGCTTTGCCAAATTCTCTGAGAAGATAGCCGTGCTTTCTGCCTTCAGGGAAGATGAATCTCTCAGCTGCTGGGCCAAGGAATGGGGGAACTTTCTTGTGTTCAGACGTTTGTGGGAGAAGATGGGGTTAGCCAGGATCATTAAAAGGATCAAGAAGCGAAAGAAGATCGAGTTTTCACTGGAGCAGGCCCTTTTCTACACGGTGCTGCATCGTTTGAGTGAACCTGGTTATGATCTTCAAGCAAGTCGTTGGATAGAGCGGGTGTATGATCCTTCTCGCTCCAAGCTGCGGTATCATCATCTCATTCGGGCCATGGGCTATGCTGCAGAGATAAAGGAAGAGGTGGAGGAAGAGTTTTTTTCTCTGAGAGAGACCTTTTTTTGCGGGAGCTTGATTTAGTGTTTTCCGACACCACAAGCATCTATTTTGAGCGGGGAGGCCCTGAGGGGTTAGCCGAGTACGGCAACTCAAAGGACTACCATCCTTTCTCCAAACAGATGATTGTTGGGGTGGTGATGACAAGAGAGGGCAAGCCCCTTTGTTGTGAGTTTTGGCCCGGAAATATGAGTGATATTGAAAGCTTAAAAGAAGTGGTGAGGCGGATAAAGGAGCGTTTTTCCATAGAAAGGGTGATACTCGTCTGTGACCGGGGGATGGTGAGTAAAAAGAACATTTCGTTTTTAGAGGAGGAGAATTTTGGGTATATCCTGGCGGTCCGGCTGCGGAAGATGAAACGGGTGAGGCAGGAGGTTCTCTCTCGTGGGGGAAGATATCGGGTGGTGGCGGAGAATCTTCGTGTCAAAGAGGTTGAACTTGACGGGCAGAGATACATCGTCTGTTTAAATCCTGAGGAGGATAAGAGAGAAAGAGAACTCAGGGAGCAGCTCATCGAAGGGCTGAAGAGAAAGCTGAGTATTGCGCCCTCCTCTGTTATTACCAACAGAGGATACAAAAAATACCTGAAGATAAAGAAGGGATCTTTGAGGCTGGATCCAGAGAAGATAGAGAAGGAGGCCCGCTTTGATGGCAAATTTGTTCCGACCACCAACACAGAATTATCATCAGAGGAGGTGGCGGTTACATATAAAAATCTTCTTTTGGTGGAATGTGTTTTCAGGACTCTTAAGGATATTCTTTCCACCCGCCCCGTCTATCATCAGACCTCAGAGAACACCAAGGGTCATGTCTTCTGGAGTTATTTAGCCCTTTTGTTGCTCATTGAGTTGAGGGGAAGATTAAGGGAAAAGGGGGAGGTTCCTTCCTGGCCTGGGGTGATGAGGGATTTGCGCTCCCTCCAAGCGATAAAGATTTCGATTGACGGCAAATCATTTTTGCTGCGGAGTGAGTTTGAGGGAGTCGCCTACGAATGCTTCATGGCTGCAGGTGTCAAACCTCCCCCCTCAATCAGTCAAATGTAGTGCCTTGCCAGAATTTCTCGTTTGTAATCTATTGAAAATAAGGAATATAATTTCTTCAAGTGTTAAAGATGGGTAATAATTATGCTTTTCCATGAGAAGGTCAAGAGTAAAGGAGGAATAATTATGAAAAAAATAAGACGCTCTAAACATGTTCTCCTTTTTATCTCTTTAGTAGGAATCACAGGGATTTGGTCATCATCACACATGGATACATTGGTGGAAAAAGATGTGGAGGAGCTGGATAAGGAAGCTATCGTGTGGGATTGTCACAATGATTTGGCTTACCGAGTTCTTTATGAAGGTCTTGATATTGGCGAACGCTTACCTGGAGGACATGTAGATATTATGCGACTTAAGGAAGGTGGAGTTGATGTCCAGGTCGTAGCCTTATTTATCCAGAATTATCTGTATCCTGATAAGAGTGCTTGGCAAGCATTTAAATTGTTGAGGGCAATGAAGGAGGCTATTGAGAAAAATTCGGATTCTGTAGAGCTGGCCCGGAGCGGGTCCGATGTTGAACGCATTGTGTCAGAAGGAAAAATTGCCATGCCGCTTGCCATCGAAGGAGGCCATGCCATCGAAGATAGTTTGGAATTGCTGCGGAAATACCATAGCCTAGGAGTCTCTTCCATGACTCTTACTCATAACGTGAGTCATGGGTGGGCAGATTCAAGCAAAGGGCCACCCAAATGGAATGGTTTAAATGAATTAGGTCGCAGAGTTATTAAAGAGATGAACAAGATCGGGATGGTCATCGATGTCTCGCATGTTTCGGATGAGACTTTTTATAATGTGATTGAAATAAGTGAAGATCCTATAATTTTCTCCCATTCTGGATGCAGGGCTATCAATCCCCACCGCAGAAATGTCAGTGATGATATGCTAAAGAACCTGGCTCAAAATGGTGGAGTGATTGGGATTGTTTTTGTGCTGACCTATCTCTCACAAGAATACGATGAAGCGGCTCAAAGACTCCGCAGTATTAGTCGTCCTTTCTTTAAAAGAGTCCCCAAAATAAAAGATTTGGAACTACGGATCACTATCGAGCATCTCAGCCAGGGACGAGATTGGCCTCTAGAGAATAAGCCCACCATAGAAAATCTACTCGATCACATCGATCACGCTGTGAAGATCGCTGGAGTAGATCATGTTGGCCTTGGGGCTGATATGTATCCTCGTACACCTTCGCCTGTGGGAATCCGGGGAGTCCATGATTATCCCAATATCACCCGCGGTCTGAAGAAGCGGGGATATTCTGATGAGGAGATCAAAAAGATAATGGGGTACAACTTCCTGAGAATCTGGAAGCAGGTAACTGAGTAGCCTATCTGTTTTTTCTAAGAGCCAACTCCTTATTCTATTTGCTCAGGTGTGCAGTGATCTATGCACTCAAAAGGGATCGCCAATTCCTCGGCAACCGCCTTCAATTCGGCAAAGTGATCACCCAGCACTGTCATAGGATGATTAGTATTCAGGCTCCATTCTACCCGGCCGCACAGTTTTATATACCAGTGGGGCCAATCCGCACTGCAATTCTGTGACCGCTCTTTCCATTGTTCCTCAGTGGGAACATCTGTGACTCCTCTTCCAGCAGCCAAGTAGAGCTGATGGTTGCGGTAGGAAAAACGGGCCCAAGTGATTACTCCAGGAATGCGTACTACGACTGAACAGGTTCCTCCTCCTTTTTTAAAATACATGTAGGTTTGACGCTCTGACCAGGCGCCTTGTAAGGAATCATGACTTCCGTGGGCAAAGTAAGGAGCAAGGGCTCCGGAATTGACAAACCAGTACAGCCCCTTATCAGAATCCCAATAGCGAAAGTCATTGAAACCTACAGGATCCCCATTGTTGAGGAGCTTCGGCACCTGCATTGTGATGGCAGCCCCATCGTCGGCCTCAGTGGCTGCTACAACGGTTTCATTGTCAGATTCCGGCCTTAACCTGTTGTTTAGAATTCCTAGGGCCAAATCTGTCGCTGGATAGTGCTCGATCCATTCCAGTTGGTCCTGAACTCCCAAAAAGTCAAGACCGAATTGTTTTTTAAGTTCAAGCAGTGCAAAGTAGACTTTCATCTGGAAAATGACCATATCTTTGGTCAGATGTTTTTTCGGATTGGTTCCCAACCGTATATCCATGCCTTTGTCGATCAGAAAGTTCAATGCCTCTTCAGCTCTTTTGTCTGGAATCTTCTCTGTCATTTTTAGGAGCCTGAGTCCATCAAAACCTTCCCTTGAAATACCGAAATATTTCAAGAAATCCGCCTCAGAGATCTTGTTCCACATCTGCATAGAGCGAGGTCCGATAGCTCCATAGATAGAACCTTTCAGCTGGTTGACAACCCGTTTGGCTTTTTCTTTATGAGAATCAGTGATTGTAACATTTATGGGATCAGGCAAATAAAGCTGATAATTTCTTTTGTTGAGGAAACTGTCGAGGGCATCGGTGTAAACATTGTGGTCCTCAAAATTTTCAATGAACAGACGGTCCGTCTTTATGCCCATATGTGCGGTGCCGGCAACGGTAGCCAACAGACCGACGGCTCCAGGATAGTCGGGAATAGCACTACCCAGCATAAGTTTAGGAATGTCTTTAGGAAGCTGCCACATGGGAGTGACCGAAAAATCCGGATACGACCAGCCAGCCATAAAGTTGATAAAACGATCGCCTTTAGCTTTTTTAATAATCTTTATACCTTCAGCAACGCTGGCAATGGGTCTATCTGGATTGAGAACATTCATCTGCCAACCGCATTGCTTGATGACCTTAGTGATATTTTCGAGTTGAGACTGAGCTACAGGCCAAATCTGCTCATTAGGCTTTTCTCGGCTGTCTAAGGGAAGGAATATATCGACGATTTTGTTCATAAAAGACCTCCATGGATGAATTTTTTGATTTGTTTTAAGTTTTTCATTATATCTGGAAATTCACGACCAAAAAGATCATGACATTGTTTGTAAACTGCGAAGAGTTTATCATAGATAGCCTTAGCGTTTTTGTCTGGCAAATAGGTCTTGATAGGGGGTTTGGTCATCGATGAAATAGCCTTTTCGAAAGAATCAAATCCCCCATTTTCAGGACCTGCAGCCACTGCACCTAACATCGCAGCGCCTATAGCTACAGCCTGTTTTGATGCTGCCACTTTAAAGGGAAGCCCTGTAATATCAGCATAAATTTGAATAATCAAAGGATCCTTTACCAGCCCTCCACAGATAACCAGTTCTTTAACAGGAATTCCTGCCTCTTTGTGGGTGTTAAGGATGATTCTTGTACCAAAGGCTGTGCCTTCGATAAGAGCCCTGTAGACTTCTTCGGGTTTTGTATCTAACATAAGCCCGATGATTGATCCTGTCAGGTGAGCATTCATTAGGATACTCCGGTTTCCATTCATCCAGTCAAGAGCGATAAGTCCTGATTCACCGGGCTTAAGGGCAGAGGCTTTTTCTGATATTTTTTGAAAGGGTTCACCTTCTGGTTCCAGAAAATCTTTAGCGAACCAGGCAAATATATCACCTACGGCTGATTGTCCGGATTCATATCCATAGAAACCGGGAATGATTCCATCTTTAACCACACCTGCATACCCTTTAAAGAAATGAAGCTTTTTGGAAAGAGCTATGTGACAAGAGGAAGTTCCCATGATAATACTTATCGGTTCTTCATCGGAAACTCCCATTCCAGGAACTCCGCTGTGAGCGTCTATTGTAGCTGCCGATACAGATGTTCCTTCCTGTAGACCAGTCCGAGCTGCGAATGATTCAGAAATTCCTCCTACTCGTTGTCCTGGGTAAACAATGTTCTTCAGCCACTTTTCGTCTAAATCCTTAAGCTTAGGGTCTAGAGCCTGATAAAATTCTTTGGAGGGGAATCCTGATTCTGCATTCCAAAGGCCCTTATATCCGGCTACGCAAGCGTTACGGCAGAATTTTCCGGTCATTTGATAGACCAACCAGTCACCCGCGTCTATGATGATATCGGTGTCTTTATAGATCTCTGGGGCTTTATTGAAGATCTCATAACTCTTTGGGAGCATCCATTCGCTTGAGATAATGCCGCTGTAATATTTAAGGAAAGGTTCTTTCCTTTCATGAGCAATTTGATTAATTTTATCAGCTTCTGGCTGTGCAGCATGATGTTTCCACAGTTTCACCCAGGCGTGAGGATTATTCCGGAATTTACCAATTTTCATCATAGGTGTTCCATCTTTTTTTATAGGAAGTATGGTGCATGCTGTGAAATCGACGCCAATACCTATGATTTCACGAGCTTGGATACGTTGGAGAACCTTAGATATAGCGATAGTGCAGGACTCTATGTAATCTTGGGGATTCTGTAATGCAAAATCATGCGGCAACGGCTCTTTGGTGCTAGGGAGGTTTTGGGTGATAACGCCGTGTTCGTAAGATTGGACAGCTTCGACAACTTCATCTCCTGTAGCGCAATCAACAGCCAATGCGCGAACTGATTCCGTGCCGAAATCAAGTCCCAAAGCATATTTAGGCATGATGGAATTCTCCTTTCAAAAATGAATGCACGATCCTTTTTGGAAAAGAATGGTAAAAATTTAAGGTTCATCTCCCAATTATTGATACCTGCATAAGTAATGTCCTATTTAAGGCGTAAAAAAAGAGGAGTATGTTTCACGAAAGAACGAATAAGATTTTGCTTCTTCTGAAGAGAAAAGCCATGACGACGGGCCTTTTTAGTCAGACTCAAAAGATCATACGGAGCATCATTCGCCATAGGATTCCTCTTCATATATCCCCACACATTCTCTACAGGATTAAGTTCTGGAGCATAGGGAGGCAAAAATTCAGAATGAAGTGTTTTGGAGCCTCGGATATAAGATTGAACTTTATTTGCTTTATGTGCCATGAAACGATCCCAAATCAGAACCATTGGGCACTTCAGCTGCTGTGAAAGATTTTTAAGGAAGTCCAGAACATATGTGGCATTTATATTGGCATCAGGGTGAAGCCGGAAATAGAGTTGGACCCGGTCTCTTTCCGGAGAGACACAAAGAGCTGCAATTGCCGAGACTTTTTTATGGGACTGAGTCCGATGAAAAAGATAAGGTGTATGGCCTCGAGGAGCCCAGCTCCGCCGGACCAAAGGCATCATCAAAAAGCCAGTTTCGTCTAAAAAGACCAAAAAGGCTTTCAGGCGCGAGGCTTTTTTTTAATGCGGGGCCAATCGACTTTAATCCATTGCTGGATTTGCTCCTCGTTCCTCTCCACTGCCTTTCTCTGTGGTTTCTGAGGGCTCCAACCCAAAGAATGAAGCAGGCGGCCTATGTGATCCACATGGTATCGGACACCGAAACTCGATTGAATCAGTTTAGCGACTCTGGGGCATGTCCAAAGATCTGTTTGAAAACCAGCCGCTTTTGCTCCTTGAAGAAGTCGTTTTTCCAGATCTTTTTTGGCCTGTTTATCAAGTTTTGGAGGACGACCAGAAGAAGGCTTAGCCTTGATGGCCTTGGAGCCATGATTTCGGAAAGCTGCTTTCCAACGGCGGACACTTCGCCGGTCGACCTTGATCTTTTTAGCGACTTCAACAGGCTGGAGTCCATCTTCCAGTAGATCCATAGCTCGGAATCGGCGGCGTTCCAGTGTTTCTGGGCTTCCGGATGGTCTCATTTGACACCTCCTGCCCATAGTATAGGACATTATTTATGCAGGTGTCAATAGTTTAGGTGAGGACTTATATGATTTTTAAATGACAAGAGATAAGGTCTATAAT
>CAYPGQ010000161.1:0-7927 GCA_964410125.1 uncultured Eubacteriales bacterium
TGACCGGTGAATGTCTCATACAGAACTACACCCAATGACCAGATATCCGTACGATGATCAATCTCTTCTCCTCGAGCTTGCTCAGGAGACATGTAGGCAATCGTCCCCATCGTCATCCCTTCTTTGGTTAACAGAGTCCCTCCTGTCATCCTGGCCAGTCCAAAATCCATGATCTTCGCCTCGCCTTCCTCCGTCACCATGATGTTGGCACTCTTGATGTCCCTGTGAACTACTCCTTTCTTATGTGCTTTCTGCAAACCTTCAGCGACTTGCGTGGCAATCCTAAGGGCTTCATCAAGCTCAAGCGGGCCTGATTCAACCTTCTTCTTTAAGCTCTGTCCTTCTACATAGGCCATGGAAATGAAGGTCTTCTCCTCAGCCTCGTCAAATTCATAGACAGTACATATGTTGGGATGATCCAGGGCGGCCGCGGCCTGGGCCTCCCGCATGAATCGCTCTTTGACATCAGGAATGTGTGTTAACTCTGGGGGGAGAAACTTGAGGGCAACAGTGCGCTTTAGCTTTGTGTCTTCGGCTTTGTAGACTACACCCATCCCCCCTCTACCCAGCTCTTCAAGGATCTGGTACCTTTCGGCGATAGTGCTCCCCTTTTGCAGCCTTTCCGTAGGTGTTATTATGGTTTTAGTAATAGAGATTTCTTCAGCGGATTTTAAAGGTGTGGCACATTTACCACAATAGACAGTATCATCCGGATTCTCATGATGACATTTAGGACATTTTACTGACATTGCTATCCCCTTGTTTTCCCATGTTTGGTCGGCAAAAGGATATCAAGGAATGCAGGGAAGTGTCAAATTGAATTGATGTGTGATTACAGGCCCTCCAATCCAGCCAGCCTCTTCTTAGCTTCTTCCACCTCAGCTATCCCAGGATCAGCGTCCTTCCAGAGGTCGAAAAATCGCTAAATGCAAAAGCACCCCCCATATTTTTCTGCCTAATCCGTGAACAATGTTTGCAGCAGCACATTGGTTAGTTTTGCTCCAAACAGAAAATTCAAGCTCATGTTTATATTCTGTGTAGGTTATTCCAACAAAATGTGCATCTCCTCTCAAACGATTTTTTGAATTTAATCTGGTTGAAGATACATTAGATCCATATTGAAATACTAATGCCATTCTCTAGCTCCCATGTTGCAATATTATTTCGCTCAGTTCTTCTCTGAACTGTAAATATTAAGCAATATTTTATTTCCTAGCTATAAAATCCATTTTAAATCTAAAATTCTTTCTCAATTCTGAATTGTTTGGGTCTGCTAATTTATCTGAGTATCGGATTACTTCATTTTTCAAAAATTCATGTACTTTTGTTCTATTTATATAAGGAATGCCGTCCGCATTTTCTCCTTTTAACTGGCCTACTGACCAAAGTAAAGAAGGTCCCATAACTTCGGCTTGATGTAATATTCCACACCTAAAATCATAAAAAAATTTTACAGCTTGATCCTTTTTTTTAAAGTATTCTCGAAATCCCTCCGTACGTGTTAAAAACTTCTCAAACATTTCTCTTGATTTTCCTTCGGTATCCGTTAATCCTTCTCTAAAGGACTGTAATGTTTCAATTAAAAGACAGTCAATAGCTAAAATAACGAATCCGTATCTTCTTTCTAAAGGAATACGCTTATTGTCAGCTTTAATGAGAATATCGACAGGCTCTAAATATCTAGAATTAATTCTCTCATTAAATATAAAAATGGCCCTAATCCAATCAGAACTTTTTTTGTCATCTAATTTCAAGTTTAGCCATTCATCTCTCTTTATCTTTGGGGCTATGTCCATTTAATATTCCTTTACTTATGGTGAAATTTAATATCACATTTCTTTTACAGGATTTATTTAGCATATGTACTGATCCAAATGTGAATATATTTACAGCTCATTTCTAAGCCATTTTTCAATGGCTTCTCTTATCTTCATGGGAAGCGGATAATCTCTTATTGGATTCGGATGCTTAAATGTAATATTAAATCTGGGATCATCAATTGGTATCAATTTTACCCCTACCTGCCTTTGAGAATATTGCATTACATTAAACTCGTAATCGTTTTCCTTTTCAATAACATGAAAATATGTAAAATCTAGAGGAAGGCATAAATCATTGCGGATAAATGTCCAAATTTCAGCTCCATAACGATTCATACTATTTATATTTGTATCTGTAAGGAAGAAAGTATACAAAGCTGCATAATCAAATCCATATTTATGCAGAGCAATAGCTTGCCCTAATCCTTCATAATAGGGAAGAGAGTATGTGATCTCTCCTTTAAATAGTTTTGCCTCGATAGCATACAATCTTTCAAGGTTGTCTTTTAAAAGGATGTCAATTTCAGGTTGAAGAATTGGAATATATCCAAGTTCCTTCTTTAAATATTCCTTAACTTTTGGGGAAGCAGATGGTTTCCTATTTGTATATACAACATCATATTTGTTCTTTATTTTTTCTGCTAAATTCTTAACCAATCGATCTTCCAATTTTTTCTTCATTGTTTCGACAAAAGACCAACCATTAGAATTATTAACAGATAGAACTTATCTTAACTTTAAGCATTTACCCCTTTGTTCCAGGATATGAAAAGGATATCAAGGAATATTGAGGGGTACAATGTAACCTCCTTGTGAATTATATCACTAAGAAGGTTTACACAGTTTTTCGAACACTCCTCCTAGTGAACAATCGATCAAATCCCATTTGGGAGTGCTATCTTATATTTAGCAATGAGCACATTATATTCTTCGTCCAATAAGACTGCATAAAGATGTTTGTTTTGAATGATAAGGCTATTTAAAGGCGAGAACAGGTGCTGACGATTTTTCTCGAATTTGATATGCGCCCGGTAAAGATACTCTCCTTCTGGGGAAAAAATGTCAATCTGTTTGAGCATGGCTCTTTTATTCTCCAGGTCGACATCTGGGACAAATACATAAACTAATCCATTGTGGACTTCTATGCGATGAAAAAATGAAATGTCGTTAGGGAAGCTATCGGCGATTTGAGTGAGCATCTCAGGGGGCAAATTGGGAGCATCAAAATATTTCTTTTTGAAATTATCAGAAACCTTTCTGCTATTTCTTTTGACGGAGAAAGAGCTGATCTTCTTTCCGCTCAGATCTGTAACATTTATCATATAAGAAGTGTTCATCCCCCAGTAGAGCCTCTTCTGTGCATATCCCAATATCATCAAGGGCGAAAATCCGATGGATATTATATCGACCTGTTGTTCCCTGCTTTGAGCCATTCCCCAATCCTGAAGGGAAAATTCAGAAATTATCGTCTCTTCCCCAGTTTTAATGTTTTTTCGGATGATGGTTCCTTTGCCATCCGGTAAAAACACAGCTGTTCTTGGAGCGGATATGATCTCATCCTCGTTCAAAAAAATACTAGGATCAAGCTGCCTGCCCTCCTGTTTCACTGTTTGGATAAATTCGCCGTCCTTGGTGAATACTTTGATCCCATTCCGCGCCGGGATAAAAACTTTCCGATTGACAAGGTGGATCAATTCTTGCCCCATGACTTCTCCAGGACCTTGACCGCTCCTTGCAAAGGCTCTGATAAAATTTCCGTCCTTATCGAAGATAAAAGTCACATTGTTCGCTGTGTCATAGACATAAAGGATTCCATCCTCCGTCGCTGTAAGACTGAATGGCTTACCCAACACATCATCTCCGGCTCTGTCAATTTCCCAGACTTTTTCGATCTTAAAATTCCATTCTCCCTTAAGGGGTTTGTCAGGATTCACGACAGGTGCTTGAATGAAAGCAACCAATAAAACAAAAGCGAATTCCAGCCTCATCTTTTTCATGTTTTTCTCCTAAGACAATATTCTTCCCTATCCTATATACAACATCTTTTGTTCAATATTCCCCACAAATACTTTATAGAAGAGGATATTTGGATGATCTGCCCCTCTCACATGCTGGATCGACATGAGGGGGCCAGGTCATTAGGACATTTCGTTGCCATTGCTGTCCCTTATTTTCCCATGTCTGGTCGGCAAAATAATATCAAGGAACAGAGGGAGTGTCAAATTGCCATAAGAAAACTATAAAAAGTATAGTGTAGATATGTCGATGGAAGACTTCTGCCTACCGCGATGGATAGGGGGGCCTTGGGTGATAGGGTTTTTCAAGTGAATTAAGGATTGTTTTTTTCTTTCAAGACTTCGGGGATACTTCATGATGTCTAATGCGATAGACGATTAAGTATTTGACACGCAAATATGTGCTAAAAATTGTTTAAAATAGCTGAAACTACGGGTCTGTAGTATAAAAGACAAAATCAGGATTAACCCTGGAAATCAGGGGAAAAGCCTGGCACGCCCGGAGGGATTTGAACCCCCGACCTTTGGATTCGAAGTCCACCGCTCTATCCGCTGAGCTACGGGCGCACCTTCGAAGTGGCTATATTATAGTAGATTTTCCGGTTAAACTAAGCAAGAATTTTTATAATTTGGAAGATAATGAATTTAACGATTTAACATTGCTTCTTATTTCTGACTTACTCTTCTTCGCTTGTCTTCTTTTCTTCAGCATCCAAGACAGAGGCAGTATCAGTTGGCTTCTTGCTTTCAGCTTTGGCTTGGCTCTCGCTCAGGATGCGGTCAAAGGCAGTCAGGCCACCAAGGGCACCAAGTCCCATAGTCTCCACAGCCGTGCTGGGAACTATGATCATGGACCCCTTTTGTTTAAGGCCCTCAAAGACCATGTTCATTGCTCGGAGGTGAAGAGCGACTGGATTTTCCTTGTAGTGGACTGAGGCATCTGCGAACTTCTTGGCAATCTCAGTTTCAGCTTTGCTCAGGATTATGCGGGATTGGCGCTCGCGCTCGGCCTGGGCCTTTCGACTCATGGCATCCTCCAGCCCCTTTGGGATGATGATATCCCTGATCTCCACTGACTGAACCGTAATTCCCCAGGCATTCGTCTTGGCGTCCAGTCCCTGCTGGATCTCCCCACCCAGTCTGTCTCTGTGAGAAAGCATATCACCGAGCTCATGCTTCCCGATGGCATCCCGCAGGCCTGTCTGAGCGGAGAGAGACACCGCATCCGTATAATTCTCAACCTCCAGCACACACTTCTCAGCGTCCCAGACCATCCAGAAGGCAATGGCATCGACATTTACAGGGACTGTATCCTTGGTGAGGGTGGTTTCGGCCTTGAAGTCAGTAACACGGATCCTCTGGTCCACATAGTTGGCTACTTTGTCAATCACAGGTAGCAAGGCGAAGAGGCCAGAACCACGAAGGCCGCGGAACTTTCCAAGGCGCAGCATGACTGCCTTTTCCCACTGGTAGGCTATCTGAATACAAGGAGCAGTTAACCCTGCCGTCACCACCGAGATCACAAGAATCCAGCTCTCGGGTCGGTGATTCAAGTAGGTCCACAAAGCGGCCATGGTGGTTAACACAAGTACCGCTTCCCAAATCTGAGAGAGGCGGAATAGGACAGACAGGATAAGTGCTATTCCCACCATGGTGATCACCACCTGCAGGCGGAACTGAAACACGGATAAATGGATCATAAGTCCAAGGAGGCAGAGAACCACAAGGATCATGATGTTAAGCGGGCCGAAACGGAAGTCGGCATGAAAGCTTGTGGCAAAGCGTTCCAGAGCACCTAGTTTGAAGCTGCCTAATGATTTACTCATTTTTTTCTCCTTTTTCAGCGGCTTTTCCGCTGCTTGAGGTTTTTCATAATGTCATCGAGGGTGAAGCCATAAGAGGAAGCCCTCGATAATAACTCCTGGCAGATTTGATCAAGCATGCGTTGCCGCTCTACGTCGTCCTGCTTCACTTCCCTGTGGCTGACAAACGTGCCTGATCCCATTTGGGTTTCTACTAATCCTGTGAGTTCCAGCTCAGTATAAGCCCGGCTCACTGTGTTCGGGTTGATGGAAAGCTCTACGGCAAGCTGACGCACCGTAGGGAGTTTATAACCTGGCTCCAGCGCGCCGGTAGCAATGGCGGTCTTCACCTGATCGATGATCTGCCGGTAAAAAGGAATACCACTTTTCATATCCAGCAGGAAACTGATAGTCATTTTTTCCTCTTATCAGATATTGTCATAATACAATAATGTTATAATACAATAATACACTTTTTTTCATATTTGTCAAGTTTTTTTTCAATGTGACAAAAAAATATGAAAAACACTGGAAAAACATTATAAGATGTGATCGTGATAATCCAGAAAAGTCAGGTCGTTACCAGGGAAAACCTGGTGCCGGAGGAGGGAGTCAAATCCACACTCACCGTCATCAATACGATGGCCAAAGCGAAGACCGCCGACAGAATGGAAATATGGGGAGTGACATGAGTCAACGTTCTGATTTCAATGCCTTCGATTAAAGCAACCCCAGTATGATGTCTGTCTATTTTATCATTTCCAGTGCATTCCGGATGAAGTCTTCCATATCCTTGCGGAATTTCTGGTGTGCGACTTTACGGACATACATCATGTGTCCCGATTCGTAATAGGTCATGGTGATGTTTTTTTGCAGTTCTTTGGCCAAATCCATGTGGGCGACAGTGTAATCGGCATCGAAGTATGGGGTGGCAAAATCATAATACCCGCTGGCGGCGTGGGCCTGCCAGCAGTACAAATACAACGGTCAGCAGCGCTCTTCGAATATACATGAATTTCCTCCTTGCAATTCTAATTTGACAACAATTCTGAAATACATTGTAACATTTCTCTTCTTTATGCATATTATAATCTGAGGATTTACCAAAGGAAACTTATGATCAACTTTCAAGATTTGTACGAGTCCTATGCAAATGAAGTTTACCGCTTCACTCTTTGGCTTGCAGGTGACAGTTTAGAGGCAGAGGATATCACTTCTGAGACATTTATACGCGCATGGGTACACAATAGTAAAATTCGCACTGAAACGCTGAAAGCCTATCTTTTCACAATTTCAAGAAATATTTATCTACAACATCAGAGGAAAAAAAAGCGCCAGGTTATCCTCGAGGATGTATATCCTGATCCTGCTCCGGGTCCGGACAAACTGATTGAATCTCAATTTAAATTGGAGAGTGTTCAGAGACTTCTTCAGACGTTACCTGAGATTGACCGTGCTGCTTTTGTTTTGCGCATTCAGCATGAGCTCCCATACGATGAAATTGCCCGTGTACTGGGATTATCACTTACAGCTACAAAAGTAAAAGTATACCGGGTTCGTAAAAAGTTGATCGCAACATGTATCGATAAGGAGGCTTAGGATTATGAATATAACAAGAAATGTCATTCTCGATCTATTGCCATTGTATGTGGCTAATGAAGTGAGTGCCGATACCAGAGCCCTTGTCGAGAAGTATTTGGAAACCGACTCTGAGCTCGCAAATGTGGCAAAACAATTAGCAATAATGGAAAAGCCGAAAGAAATTCCTGCTCCAGTTTCTCAGGATGATAAAATGATAGCCTACAGGAAAGCAAGACAGCGGAATCTCATCTACACCATTATCGTGGCAGGAGTGCTATCCATTTTTCTGATGATCACATTATTCGCGTTCTTTTTTGGTTCACCATGATGTCTCTAGTATTGCTCATCGCAGCAGCATTGACTCTTCTCAATCCTGTTCAGGTATCTACCTTCCCAAACGGAGAGATTGAGGGTATCTGGCAGGGAACAT
Source organism: uncultured Eubacteriales bacterium (assembly GCA_964410125.1). Lineage (GTDB taxonomy): Bacteria > Acidobacteriota > Aminicenantia > Aminicenantales > Aminicenantaceae. The sequence goes on from CAYPGQ010000161.1 coordinate 7,649, forward strand.
TGAAACTATCCGGGATGGAGCTGCGAATTGTTTTCACAATTTCTCGAACTCCGGACAACACGCTCACTGCCACCTATGACGTCCCTGAACAGAACGCAACCGATGTGCCGGTCGATAAAATAACTGTTAGCGACAAAGATGTGCGCCTTGAAATAATTCCTATCGATGGCGTTTATAATGGAAAGCTTTCTGAAGATGGGACAAAGATTGACGGGAACTGGATACAGAGCGGCATGACGCTGCCTCTTGTGCTTGAACACACCCATACAAAATTTGAAC
>CAYPGQ010000162.1:0-7711 GCA_964410125.1 uncultured Eubacteriales bacterium
CCCGGCCCATACCGCCCTTGCCAAGCTCTTCGATGATCTGGAATCTTGTTCCAAAGGTGGAGCCTGTTGTCAATTCTTCCCTTGGGGCTTCGACAGTTTCTGTGGGGACGCTCTTTTTTTCTATGGGCTGATCCGAGACAAGCTTGGTGCCGCAGAGTCCGCAGAATTGTTGCGTGTCAGGATGGTCTATGTGACATTTGGGACACTTCATATTCCCTGCTCCCTTCACGCTGGGTCGCCAAAAAAATATCAATTTTTTAACAAAAGGTCAATCAAATTAATAAAAATGATTCTCTTCTAGATTGTGTGGATAAGCTCTAACACAAAAAGACATCAGGCATTTCCGCAGCGCCATTGAGGATCTAGCCTTCATGAGCCGTTCTTCGAGGGAATCTGACGGACTCAGACGGCGATGTTGTATTGAGCACGACTTTACAAAAGGATTAGAGATGCGGGCAAGCATGGGAACAGAGGATAGAATGAAAGAGATTGGGTGTTGATGTGCGCAGTTCAGAGCCGCCGAGAAGGGCGGTGAGGGAATGGCGTTAAAGATCCGAACTAGAGCGGAGGAGATGCCTGATGTCAAAGAGATTCCTTGAAAGTGAGGCCCAAACAAAATGGAAGAGAACCATGAAAATTTGCTTTTAGCTTGACTTCGTTGTGAAATTTGATTAATTTTTGCTCACCCTTTAGGAGGGAATTTTCGGCATAAACAAAAAGGAGTTCGCAATGCGCAAAGGAATTATTTTTTTCTTAGGTTTTTGTCTTATATTTTCTTTTTCCCTATATTCAGGCCAAGGGAAATCTAAAAAAGTCACCCCATTGGGCAAGTATGATTTTTATCACTATTATGAATATGATGAGCTGACCAACTTTTTAAAAGATATGAATAAAGCCTATCCTGAGTTGACAGAGCTCAGGTCATTAAACAAGTCGGACATGGGGCGGGATGTTTGGATGTTCGTAATCAACAATCCGAAGACCGGCGCAGAAGAGGACAAACCGGGATTCTTCTTGAATCAGATCCATTCGAGCGAAGTGATTGCCGCCATGTCCTGCTGCTACACCATTTGGGACCTGCTTGCGAATTATGGCAAGAAAAAAGAAATAACAAAAGCAGTGGATAACCTTGTGTGGTACATCGTTCCCAGGTTGGATATGGATGGGGCTGAGGCATATTTAACAGGAAAGCCTGCAGGGGAGGATCCTGACCCGAGAGATGAAGACGGCGATTTTTTGTTCGATGAAGACCCGCCCGAGGATATCGATGGGGATGGATTCATTGTCCAGATGAGACAAAAAGATCCGAAAGGGGAATGGAAAATATCAGATAAAGACCCGAGGATTATGCTCCGGAAAGCTCCTGATGAGACAGGAGGCACATACTATAAAACGTACAGCGAGGGGATAGACAATGATGGGGATGAAAAGATCAACGAAGACAGTTTCCGGACAAGATTCCTCTCCAATAGAAACTATCCGGGCAACTGGAGACCGGCCACTGTGCAGGGTGGGGCAGGACGGTATCCGATGGAGGAGCGTACGACACGGGCGGAAGTGGACTTTGCCGTTACCCATCCCAATATCGCCATCTATGTGCAGCATCACTGCTGCGGAAGGGTGATTTTGCGTCCGCCGACTTCTGGTCCGGACAAGGATTTCAAGCACCGGCAGGATCTTGAATTATACAGGGTTGTTAGTGCACGATGTCTTGAGCATTCCGGATGGGATTTGGCTACTTCCGTGTATGATTGGAACTGGCCTTACGACACGCCCAACAGAAAATCGACCCAGATATACAGGGATAAGGATGGGAAAATAAAGAATGCCCCAAGAGGTATGTATCCCGATGAAGAGGAGGCGCAGTCTTTTTATGATTTTGCAGGTGCATTGGACGGATGTGAATGTGAACCGGGCTACTTTGCCTGGGGGAGCTCGATCGAGACCATGTACGATCTCTTCGGCATCTTTTCGATGGGGGATGAACACTGGGATAGCCCGGATTACGATAAAGACGGGGAGGTTACAGAAAAGGAATGGTTTAAATGGAATGATGAAGAGATGGATGGAAAAGTGTTCATCGATTGGCATAAATTCGATCATCCCACACTCGGAGAGGTAGAGATCGGTGGATGGAAGCGGAGAAAAATAAGCCCCCCTGAAGGCGAGTTGATCCAGAAAGAGTGTGAGATGGGGAACAATTTTGTGATCTATCTTGCCGCGCAAACACCGAAGATAAAGATCTCTAAACCTGAAATTATTGATAAGGAAGGGGGCATCTATCAAGTGGACATCAAGGTGAAGAACAAAGGTTTTTTCCCTACGGCCATGCAACAGGCCGTTGAAGTGAATATGGTGGAGCCGGTGCTTTTGGAAATCGAACCAAATGAAAATGTAGAAATACTGCTTGGAGAGAAAAAGGTCAAACTGGGACAGATCGATGGACATTCCGAAAGCGATAAGACGACCTATATCGTACGGATTAAGGATCCTTCTCAGAAAGCCATTTTAAAGGTTCATACAAAATCACAAAAGGCAGGAAAAGACTCTAAGGAAATTGTAATCAAATAGATAAGAAAAATAGAACCGTTTTCAATTAAAGTTTGATTCCCAGTTTCTGCTGTAGTTTGAAGAACTGGATGGCGTTGTCGCGGAAGATTTTTCGGGCGATGTCTTTAGCGACATCTTCTGTCAACAACCCTCTTTCCACGCGTTTGGCTAAGACCTCGGCAACGACATCTTTGCCGAATTCGAGCGACCCTGTGGACTCCTCGATAAAGTGGCAGTCGCCTCCCCAGAAAAACTTGTTATAGGGCACACAATCAAGCATTTCATCCAGCCCTCGAACGGCTGCTTCTCTTGATATTTGCGGCAGCCAAACCAGGTCGAGATAAACGTTTGGGAACATCTTGCCGAGGGCTGCAAACTCGCCTACCCAAGGATAACCGCCGTGAAAAAGGGAAAACCTGGCTTTTCTGTATTTCAGAAACAGGTTGTTGAGTTTGGTCGGACGGCCGTTTTCAAGATTGTTGCCGTTTCCGGCAAGATAACCTGTGTGGATCTGGATGGGTAGGTCGAGTTCGATGGATTTTTTGCAAATCCAGTGGAACATGAAATCTTCCAGCGCTTTTTTGTCCTCCAGGGAAAGTGCTGAGGAGTTGCGAGAAAACAAAGCTTTGGCTTCTTCGTAGGGAACGTCCTCATAATAGAGTGTCCGTCCGTATGCCATGGAATTTTTTAAACATACCACCTTATGATCCAAAAAATTCTTGAAGATATGCTTAGCAAAAGCCAAATAATCGTCCAGGGATGTGATGGTATATTCCTCATGGTCAGCTAGCTTGTACAGGTTAACACTGAGAGGGGCCTCCTCCCTGTATTTCATCGTTCTTTGCGTAGTAGCAGAGACGAGGTTATTGATGTTAAACACCAATGTAAAATACTGGGGATCTAGCTCTACATTGAACGGGGCCCAGTACTGGTCGACAAACATGGTCTCGAACCCGGCCTTTTCGAAGGCTTCCGCATACCAGGTGTCCCGGTTTTTATAATTATTTGTGATCTGTTCCGAAAGGGATCGTATTCCTTCTTTGGTGAAATAGGGGATATTGTATCCATAGAGGATATTGAAACCTTTGAGGAAATGGCTGTAATAGCTGGTGTTTCGTGAAAAATCGAGAGACCGTCCATAAGTTTCCCATAGGGCATCGAGATCCCCTTCGTTTATACTGTCCGTGTCAAATCGAGTAGTGCCAGCAGAAACTAAGTCGGCCTGGAGATAGCTGTGGTTGAGTAGGGTGTAGAAGTTGATGTTATGGCCGTTATATTGCGGGAACCATCTCTGATGCTCGTGGGTGTTGATGACTTTGATCGTGTCTATATAATCTTTGAGTCGATTATGAGTTGAAGTCGTGTTTGTTGTATTCGTACAGCTATTTGAGAGTCCTGCGAAAATGATGATGATCAAAACAAAAATATAGATTTGACTTAAAGATTTTCGATAAATCATTTGATCCCTCCTTTTATCTCTATTCCCTTTTCAATGTAGGGGATAGGATATCGATTTAAAATGAAAAAGGCAAGAAATGGAGGAGAGGATTTAAATATTTTAGAGGACGGGTGTAAACGATATTTTCCCCAGCTGCTCTTTCACTCTCCTTATATCATCCTCGAGAGAAACAACTCGCTTTCTTAAAAGATCGATGTCTTCCTTTAAATCCGCAACTTCTTGCTCTAGATTTTTAGGTTTTTCCTCTTTGTCAAACATTTCCCTATTCCTTCCTTATTTTTTATGAATAATCCAAGTCTACTTAATTTTGTCAGGTGATTTATGGGTTGTCAACTTTTGTTAGCAGGAAAGTCCAGATTATATTTGAACTTTCTCCTAAAGTTGACACCTCTGGGGATTTTCGATTTTTTCCCTTGAGAAAAAACCAAGGCTTGAGATGGCACAAGAACTGCAATCTTTTTTGTTTGCGAGAAAAAAATGAAAAAGAAAAGTAAGCGAGGATTCACACTTTTGGAACTTCTAATTTCGTTTGCGATCGTTACAATTCTTCTTTTGGGAGCCGCTCAACTCACTCTCCATTCCTTGTATGTCAAAAGGACAAGCGATTGCAGTCTTGAATCTGCTGAGTTGGCATCTGACAAACTGGAGTATTTGAAATCCCTCCCTTTTGAAAGTAAAGAACTTGAAGAAAGTTCCAATGTGGAGAGGATCAGAAGCCAAAAAAGAAACGATATGTTCCATCGAGAATGGACGGTGTTCGATGTCACTTCGAAAATGAAAAAAATCGAGGTGACATGTTATTCGGAGAGTTGTGTCCATAGGATAGCTCGGTTTGTTCTTTTTTATTCCAAGGAGTTGGGATTCTGAGATGAAAACGGTTCAAAGAGGCTTTTCTTTGTTGGAAGGATTGATCAGTCTGTTTTTGTTCCTTTTGATTGTGCTTTTCAGTCTCGATTGTTTCATATGTTTAAAAAAACATTTTGTGGAACTTAAAGAATCGGAAACATCCAATACGGCAGTTTATGCGGCTTTGGATAGGATACGGAGAGATTTGTTTGATGCGGGGTTGGGCCTTTCAGAAGCCATGACGCTACAGGTTCTTGAAGGGATTCGCGATGAACAAGGGGCGTTGATTGTTTTAAGCAAAAATGAGGATTTAGCCATTGGAGATTCCTTGTATTCTGGACAGCAGAGGATACTATGCTTAGATGCCAAGAAGATCAAAAAGGGACAACTTATAGGCATCATAAACCCTTATGGGGGTGAAGTGCATTCCGTAGTCTCGGCAGACCAGAATAGCGTTGTGATCGATTTCCCGCTCGTGTCCGACTATTTGCTCGAGAACACCAGCGTCGTTTTGCTGAGAAGGATTTCAATATTTTTAGATGATACCAAAGGCGTGATTCGGAGAAAGGTCAATGCCAGTCCGGCTCAGCCTCTTCTGGAGGATGTGGCCTCGTTTGAATTTGAATATATCAGAGATGCCAACTTGGTTAGGTTGGATCTCGCCCTGAAGGTAGATGAGGAGAAGAAATATGAAACCACCGTGTTTCCGAAAAATACTGCGATGGCCTCGATTCTGTGGGAAAAATGAAAAAGAACGCAGGGGAGCCTTTACGCTTATTTCTGTTTTTTTATTCGTCATTTTCACGACGCTCGGACTCGGCATGCTGTATCTCACCCAGGTCTATCTCAAAATATCGGCATACAGAAAAAATACCATGTTGCTGGAATATGCTTCGGAAAATGGCATCAAGCAGGGCTACGATCATCTCCATGATCTGCTATCGCTTGCCGCATCGCCCATTCTGCTTACAGATGATGATGTGGCGCAATTTTTGGTTAATTCCCACGCACAGGGAAATGCCGCTGTTCAAAGAGTACTCGGGTGTGGTCTGCCTGTTGCCCTGGCTGACAGTTGGGAAAGACTCGCTTGGGAGAGTCTCACGGATTTTCAGTTGCTCAGTCTCCGCGAGGAACAGGAATATTTTTGTGCTGACTATAAAGGAAGGATCGCATCCACTGGAAAACTGCAAGGTTTCAAACCCGCAAAAGCATCCTCTCTTGATTCTAGATTGGAACTTCTTGCAGGGCATATTCCTTTGCCTGCCATAGCCTTTCTGTTGGATAAATCGATGACTTCAGAGCAAAAAAGGGCTTTTTTACAGGAAAACGATATCCATATGATCCCATCCGAGCAGGTCGATCTTCCCACTCCAGTAGCCTTTTCTGATGGAGGACTTCTTCCTCAGCAAGCTGTGCAACAATTGGCCAAAGCGTTAAAAATAAAGATTTTTCATCCACAGGATCTTTCTGCTTCAAAACTCCGCTTGGCTCTTGGGCTTGAAGTGAATAATGAACCCGTGCCGGATGGAGTTTATCTGATCCAAGATGACCTTGGATTGGGAGGTGTGTTTGTGCAGGGGGATCTTGATGAAATGGTTTTGGCCATCCAAGGCAATTATCAGATCATTTTGTTTCAGCAAGGACAGGACCTTTGGATACTAAGGTTTAGCCCGGAAGATGGCAAGACTATTTTCGTCAGTCCTGTTGGAATCCAAACCTTTGATTTTGTTCCGCTCGGCATAATCATTGTCAATGGAAAAATCCTTTCCTTGGGGGGAGGTTATGAGGATGCAGATGGCAGAATTCTTTTGGCCGTGCAGGAAGAAATCCCTTGTGTAAAGCGGGGTGTAAACTTGACGATAATATCTTCTGATGAGATTACTCTCTCCTCCCATTTGATCTATCAGGGAGTAACATGGAAAGAGGGGGTACCTTATATCAGAGACTCCGATTCCCAGTTGATCATTCATGCTGCAGGACATGATTTTTTGGATGGAGAGGAAAGGGCAGGCGAGATCATCATCGATGAAAATTCACCTGAGGATCTTAAAGTCCATGCTTCGGTGACAGCATCTGGCAAAGGTGTTACCGTTCTTGGTGAGGATAAAAAGGTTCAAATACTCGGCAGTCTTCAAACGTCGGAACTGACTCTCAATGAGAATAAAATCAGCGTTAAGCTTGATAATCGTTTTTTCCACAAGAATGACGACTTTTTTCAGAATGCTCCCCTCACAAAACAGCCGGTTTTGTATCTTTTTTGTTTTAAGATCACAGAATGGAGGGAAAATATATGAAAGGATTTACGCTCATAGAGGTCTTGGTTTTTCTTTCCATCTTTGCCATTTTGTTGGGTTTAGCGTCCAGTTCTTTTCTTAATTCTTCAGATAAACACAGACTTCAAAAGGCCGTTTGGGAAGTTCATTCCAGGTTGAACTACGCCCGCTTCAAAGCCATTTTTGATGGTACAAAATCTCGGATATTGTTTAATCCGGCTGGATACACAATCGAGAAATATAACCCAGAAACCGGAGATTGGAAAATGGAGATGGGAAATATCCTGGAGGGTGTTAGTATCCAAGCCAACAACAGTCCTGTTTTCCATCCTCAGGGAACCGTTTCAAACCTGGCCTCTATAATGGTATCCAATACCTGGGGCAGCTACAAAATAACCCTTGCGATTTCTGGCAGAATCAGGATCGCTAAGCTGGAGTGAAAGAAAAAAAATATTTTTTTTTACAAATCCTATTGATTTTATAAATAAAAAACTGTATTATAATATCGTGTCTGTTGTGCTGGCTGGGCAGGCTCCCTTCCAATAAATCCCTAACCCCCTTTTTGCTGATTCCCCCAAACAGC
>CAYPGQ010000163.1:0-7584 GCA_964410125.1 uncultured Eubacteriales bacterium
GGATGAGACGAATTGAGAAGGATGTTGAATTCATGGGGCACAACCGCCGAGGGAACACGAAGAGCCAATGATTCATTCGAAACAGCCCACTTTGACCCGATCTCGGCTAGCTCTTGAGGAGCGGGAAACTTGCCCCAATTTTTTGGCAGCTCTTCCAGGGGGATTTCTTTGGGACGGATTTCATCTTTTATCTCAACTGCTGCAATACACAATTTACGCGGAAGAATTGAAAAAGGAACGTTCACCAAGAATTCAACCAAAGCCAACGCACGGCTCTCTGACGTGTAAACAAGGCCGATCCCTTTGCGGTTCCAGCGGCCCCCATACAAACGAGCCCCGGTTCCAGACAAATCTTCAATGTGCTTTTTCTTCGCAATCCGGTAGACAAACATCAAGAAAAAACACCGAATTCGATCCGGCCGAGCTCATCAAGGACCATTTCTGAACCGAACCGCGAGCTCAACAAGTTCATCGGCGTTTGTTGTCCCAATGCCTTGTTTGGGTGGTGTAACCAGGCTAGAAATTTTCCTTTATCTTCAAAGACTCTGATTCCTTTGGCAGCACATTCGGCGATTTGGAGAATATGTTCAGAAACAGAAGGGCCGAAATGTTGGTCATCAGAGTATCTCTGAATCGTGCGCTCCGTGATAGGGAGGAGATCAGCCATTTGGCCTAGAGTCAAGCCTAGATACTCTGCCAGATGAAGAAGAGCCGCTTTGGTTAGACCTTTTCTACCCAGTTCTATCAGGTCGATACGGTTGCGCAAACTTCTGTGGAAAGCTTTTTCTCCGCCAAGAACCTTAATCATGCCTTGAAATTCCATTTTGTTGGATCCTTTTTTAAATTGCGACATTTGTCATAATTATAATGACAATTGTCATCACTGTCAAATCATTTCAATAATCCCTCAAAATTGGTTCGTCAAACTCACCCTGTTTCTTACATCACATTTTATAAAACTTCCTCAGGTCCTCTCGGATAAATCCAGCTACCACGATCGCTATAGATTTAAGCCCGAGGATGTGCAGATTTAAAACACTGAATTATCGGTCAGCCTTCAAGAAGCTTAAAATATTCCTCCCTGCTCAACTGTGCCGTCCTCAGATTGGCTTTGATAATATCAACATCTACTTCATCATATTTGGGAATAACTATCGGCCTGTCTATGCCAGGTTTATTCATAATAATATGACTACCTCGAGTCCGCTTGACTTTAAATCCCACCCTTTCAAATATTTTTTGGAGAACTCGGTAATGTTTGGGAGCTAACCTTGGCATTTTGCCTGACGATCATCGATTATGAAAGGAAGGGCCACATCTATTCTGTGTCTCAATCTAGCTATCTGCTTTTTAGGTGGGGTTCTCGCAACCGTAAATCCACTTTCTTTTAAGACTTTATCCAGGGTACTTCGTTCAAAACAGTCGATAAGAAACAACTGGAGCGCTTCTCGTAGGTTTTCTGTTGCTTCTGTTCTTGTGTCGCCCTGGGACCACACATCCAACACAGGACAGCATGAGATGTAATATTTTTTCTTCTTTGTAATTTTTATGGGCAAAGATACGTGGAAGGTCACCGATGTTTTCATATTTCGAAGCCGTCTTTCTAACATTTTTATAATCCCTCAAGGCAGGTTTGTCAATCAAGATTTTATGCTCTCACCCTATATAAACGAAAGACTTTCATTTTTTTTCTCATTTAATTGACCTCACCCCTGAAAATCTTCTCCTGGTCCTCTGTGATGATTCTAGCTACCACGATCGCTATAGATTTAAGCCAGAGGATGTGCAAATTCATAAGCATGTTGCTCAAACCAGTTCAAATCATCCTCGAGAAAATCTTCATGAAAATGAATCCAATTTTCAGAGGTGCGGAAGTCACCTTGTCTAATCTCTTTTTCATGGAGTATCAGATGACCAATTTCATGGGCATAAGTAAAACGCAATCGATTGATGAAATCCGGCAATTTAAGGATTCTGTCCTATCCAAGACTTAATAAAATAAACAAATTCGGTCACGGGCATCTCATCGATATCTTTTTTTGTAAAACCAGCATCAGGCCTCTCAGAGGCTATTCTTGGTTCCAGACCGCATTCGACCACAGTGAATAACAACGGCCTTAATAATGGCAGGTACTCCCTGTCGAATGGACAGTTTATAAATATGTTCTTGTCAAAACTGGGGAGTTTTTTGGGCATTTTCAGGGCGAAACAATGGCTTTATCATCAGAAACAGAAGTCGATTTAAGCTGGCGTTCGACCGATCCATCCTTTTTATGGATGACAATTTCTTTCTTGAGTCCATTTTCCACAAGATGTTTTGCCGATTTAACCGCCCCTTCCTTTGTGGGACAAACCCTGTAGGCCCTTTGAGATCCTTCTACTATCACCGCCCATTTGCTTTGTTGGGAAATGACATGAATTCTCGCCTTTTCGGCGGTCGTTGAATTCATTCTCTTGGCGATGGCTTTCTTAGCTCTGGCGATGTCGGAAGATGTCTTTTTTCTCATCTAGTTTTCCCTTCTCTATTAATAAATATACTCGCTTTTACTATCCCTATGCAAGGACGTTTAGCTCAAGACATTTTTCTCATTATATCCTGACTTGACATGATACGAAGAAACATGCAGCACCTCATCCCAGAAAATCTTCTCCTTGTTCTCACAGATAAATCCAGCTACCACAATCGCTACACGTTTTCACCAGATGATGTGGAGATTCTATCGATTGAAGATGCTTGATAAACCCAATTCACCCCCTAAATCACCCTGAAAGGCGATTGATTGATGTCAACTATTTTTGTACGCAATAATAATTGTCGCTGATCAGCCGGCCGCTCCAGAGATCAGTTATTGCTTCGGACAATATACATTTTTAACAGAAATTCACGCTGTTCACTATACATGAACATATTTACAGGTCCCTAAGATCTTTTAGGAATAGTGAAATCCAATTTTTTATTTCAGAGACGTTGTTTGGACTGATAACATGCCACATTTGCCTCGATGGATTTTTTCCTTTCAACATCTTTTGCGGAGAAATGGAATATTTTGAAAAAGCCTCGGAAAAAGTATTTTTAAATCTGTTTATGGCATCTCCTCTTGCCTTGCCCTCCAATTTGTTAAATTGTAATAATGATTCCAATTCTAACGCTTCTTTCCACACATTTTCTGAAGGAACATCTATCCAGAGATTAGCCAAATAAAATCGCAGTTTCTCTCCAATTATTGCCCACTGTGATTTACCTCTGTTTATTGCTTTCCTCAAATAAAGGCTCTGAAAATCATTGATGTCCTTCTCTAGCTGAGTATCTTTCCTAAAATCGATTAAAAAAAGACTATTCAGCCACTCTTTGATGTCAGCAGCGATTTTCTGCTTGTTAAAAGCGATTTTTCTGCTTTTACATTCCAATTCAGCTCTTTTTTTGTACAAATCTTTTACTTCCAATATATTGTGGGTTCCTTTATTTGGAAAATGAAGCAACGCGTCTAGATCGTAAAGGTGTTTACACAATTCGTCCCTACGGAAATCAGGAATCCCAATAGTATTGGGGCCCAAAGTCGTCAGTTTATCAGCAATCATCGCTTCAAGTTTAAGAATCATATAGGATCCGCCGGTCTCCATTGCGAAAATTTCAGGATTTTTCAATTGAAGGGAAGGCCATTCCTCCATATCCATGAAGAATTCCACTTTTATTTCCTGAACGCCTTTATTGTCATTATCAGTGATGACCTCAGATGGAACCATAAGGAAAAAAGTCAGCAAGGGAAGTTCAGTTTTTGCGTTTTTTGGCCTATGAGGCCGAAACTTCAGGAGATCGCCTTCCCCCATAAAAGCATTTTCTATATCTTTCAAACAGGCCTTAATTTCCTCCTCTGTTGCCCTGCAAATCATATCAATATCCACACTTGTTCTTTGCCAATCAACAGGAAGATACAATTGAGCTGCTGCTCCGCCTTTCAATACGAGTCTGTCACCAAGCCTTTTATATAATTGACAAAAAATCTCCAGATCCCACAGAAAAAGTTCAATTCGAGCTTCATTTGTCAAACCCAGTCTTTCTTTTCTTTCTAAAATCGCAGATTGATCAAAAAAATTTATTGAGTGGATCAGAGCCTCTTTTCTGTACCGCAATTATTCCCTTTCCAAACGCTTAAGGATATCAGCAAATTCAAATGCGTGTGGTGAAATTCTTTTGTAATTTAAAATATATCTAATATCGTGATGAAGGTTTCGTCTAATGGCCACTTTAGATAAACGTTTCTCATTAATAAAAATTCTCCTGTGCATGTTCAAAAATATCCTTCCCAACTCTTCAAGCGATAAAGGGAAAGAAGCTCTCGTCACTTCATAGTAGAGATCTACAAAAGCCTTCTCCGGTTCTGCAATTCCATCTTTCGAATAATCGAATTCTTGTGTGGGTCGGAGAATAGTCAATTCGTTAAGAGGAAAAATTCGATAGATTTTTTTATAGTCAGAGACTTTATCCCCAATTATGGAATCAATTTTTTGGCCTATAAGTAGCTCATTAGCTTCATCAATACTTGCTTTTTCCACAAATACAAGGACAGGGTATTTTTCGGGGACGTGGGTCATATATCCAGCAAGGATATCCAGGCCAGAAATAAAATATTTAAACCCTGCCTCCTCAAAAGTCTTTTTTACTCTTTTTGCCAAGGTTGACAAATGAGGAAGGCTTTTTTGGTACTCCTGGGATCTAAATGTGTACAGGCCTTTTCCTATCCGCATAATTTTTCCTTTATCACATAAGTTCCAAAGTACCCAACGGACGGTCGTTTCTTTTGCTTTTAAAACACCTACAGCATCCGCCACGGTGAAAGTCGAATTCTCCCCCAATTCCTTAAGGAGGAGATACAATTTACTTTTTAGAGATCTTGTAAATTTTGCCATTGCTTCTATAATATACAAAAAAATAGGCAGAATGTCAATAAATAGGCGCAATTATACTGTTTGCGCCTATTTATTATTATAGTCTAGTGTATATCCTCTGTGAGAACTCCAGCTACCACGATCGCTACAAAAACTATGTTATTGACAAATTAATTGTTTTATTGTATATATTAATACATATAATTGTATCTATATATACAATAGCTTGTAGATATTATGAGACATCGAATAGATAAAACCACATTGTTAAACACACTATCTATCTGGAACAGGTATTTGAAAAGAAAAGTCCGAATTATCGCGTGCGGAGGTACAGCACTAACGCTTCTAAATCTAAAGGAGTCCACAAAGGATGTTGATTTTCTGATTCCAGAAACACAAGAATATGAATATTTAGTCAAGACAATGATTGATCTGGGCTATGTAAGAACAACCGGAACAGGGTGGCAAAAAAAACAAGGTTTCATCTTTGACTTATTCGTAGGAAAAACTATTTTCACGACAGAACTCTTGGAATCTCCTTTAGAGATGGGAAATCATATACCCGTTAAAGAATTTTCATCAATTTACCTTGGTATTTTGAATTATTACGATCTGATTATTACTAAGCTGTTCAGATACACGCCGATCGATATCAATGACTGCCGGACCCTTTTAAAGGAGAAAATCAAAGAGATTAACATTAAAAAATTGAAAACGAGATTCTATGAAACTTCATCATATGATGTTTCTGATGAGAGAAATCGGAAGAATTTCAAATATTTTCTTGAGTTTTTGAAAGAGGAAAAGATTCTCGATGAATAAAAACCAACTGTTGAAAAAGGTAAAAGCATTGGGGTATCCAATGTTTGAGACTGAAGAGTCTATTGATGCCAATGTAACATTGGCGGAAGTTGTCAAAAGCAATGATAGACGCTTATGGGAGGGCTTCCCGGTAATGCTTGCCAACAGTCTAGAGAAGGGCCTTTTCGATTATGAGAAAGTCCGGACTCATCTAGAAGAATCCCAAGAAGAAAAGATTTTTCATAAATTAGTGATGATGTCTTTAGCCCTTTACGATTATCTCGAAGTGGAATTATCTTTTGCAGACAAACCTTATAGATCTGATTTTTTTGAGCGCAAAGTCTTCCTTGATTTTTTAAACCAATTCAAAGAAAAGAAAGATCTCTCCGATATCAACGGAATCATGTCCACAGAAAGAGTAGTCAATTCTTTTAAAAATTATTTCAGACGTGCTGAAATCGATTTAAAAGAAGTCGCTGAACTGCAAGACGAATTTGAATTGGAATACGCGATGTCACAGATATTCTCAAAAAAACAAAAAGAGATTTTCCTAAAGAAACTGAGGGGAGAAAAATTAACAAAAACAGAGAGAGAATACTACTCTCGTTCTATCAAAAAAAAAGTATTAGCTCTCGCCAATCCCGATCTTCATAAACTAGCTTCAAAGCTGTAGTCAACTCAAGGAAATATATATACTCTGGGTCGGATTATATACGTATTTTTACAGAAATCTATGCCGTTATTTTTCCTCTTCTAGAAGCCATCGCCAAAGCGGTACGAGTCGAATTGCTTTTCCTCTGAATTTTTCAACTCCGCTTCTCTCCGAAGTGATGACGAGAAATTCGGAGCATTTGAGCTCTTTTCCCGCTCTCACGAGGGATTTGAACTCCCTGGCCCTAACATCGTAGTCCTCCAGGTACAAACATACCTGGATCAGTTCGACAGCCGCCGGCCCTTTTTTCAGCACAAAATCGACTTCCCGGCCAGAATAATCCTGCCAGTAATAGATCTCGAGATCGGGCTCGCGGCCTCTACGTCTCAAAAGTTCCACGGCGACAATGTTCTCGTAAAACCGGCCTCTATCAGGGGAAATCCGGCCCTGCAAACTATGAACCAAACCAGTGTCGATCGCATAAACCTTGCGGGGGGCGGTACTTTTTTCCTTGATTTTGAAGGAGAATTTTTCAATCTGAAAGATGAGATAACTTTCTTCCAAAAAGGAAAAATAATTCTGAGCGGTATGAACACTCTTGAACCCGAAAATATTTTTCAATTTGTTGGACGTCATCCGGCAGGAAAAATTGGTGAAGAGATAATGTGACATCTCCCGAAGGGCCTTTATGTATTTCACACGATGACGAAGCAGAATGTCGCGAGTAAGGATCGATGAATAGAGGGACGAGAGATATCTCTTGGGATCCGGTTCCTTGTAGGTCTCGGGAAAACCTCCGATAGAGATGTACCTTTCGAGTTCTCTCATGATGAGCGCAATTTGCTCAGTTGTCGGAGCTTCAATCCCATGATCGAATCCTGAATAATCCAGGAACTCGCGGAAGGAAAAAGGGAAAAGCTCGAGTGCGAAGTGGCGCCCCGTCAAATGCGTCGCCAGCTCCCGGCTCAAGAGTCGCGCGTTGCTCCCTGTGACGATGATGTTGAACCCGGATCTTTTCAAACGGTTGACAAAAAGTTCCCATCCCTCGATGTTCTGAACCTCATCGAGGAACAGATATTCCGGTTTGTCGTGGATCTCGTAGAAAGCCTTGAGAACGAGGTTCAAATCTTCCATCTTCAAGCCCGCCAGATTTTCATCGTCGAAATTGATATAAGCAAATTCCCTTCCCTGGAGAAGCTGGAGGCAGAATATTGACTTTCCCGCACGCCTGGGGCCGGTGA
>CAYPGQ010000164.1:0-7532 GCA_964410125.1 uncultured Eubacteriales bacterium
CCCTAGTACCCTCCACCCCACCCTAGTACCCTCCACCCCACCCTAGTATTAAAGGAGGCGAGGCGTCGGCCCATGAAGTTGTGCTCATGCACCGCGAATGGGCCGCAACAAAGCGACGTCGTTGCGAGGAGTGAAACGACGTGGCAATCTACAGGGGTTGCTTCACTGCGTTCGCAACAGAGGATCAGCTCTCCCAAAGGGTAAAAAATGTCAATCTAAAAACACGATTTTTCTATGAAGATTTTTTAAAAATTTTGCAGCTATATCTGGAAATTCCTGATATTGCTGCATAAAAAAAGGTTTTGACATTTTTTATGAATCATTCATGTTCAATCTTTGAGGAGTAGTGGCGACTAAAATTTTCGCTCTTAAAGAACTGGAGGATAGAAATGGAGGCCAATGGTCAAAAAATGATTAAGATGAAAGATGAAATAGATTTTTTTGCCCTGATCGAAAGAAAACTGGAACAGCAGGGATTTGAAGTTCTCGAAACATTGCCTCCGGACAGACTGTCTTCCGACAGGCTGTCTTCGGGCAGGACAAGCATGAATAGATTGAAGTCGAATTTTGCCTACAGATCTACGAGTCGTTTTGCCTATTGATGCGCGGGATTTATCAGGAAAATATCCGTTAAGATCTCCTAGAGGGGAGAAGTTTCAATTTATTACACAATCTATCGACTAAACGTGTGCTAATGGAAAAGAAAATACTACACCAGCAACCTAGGACCCTTGTGATCGAAGACGAACACGGAATGAAAACATCCTACTATCCCGGTTTGACCTGGAATGGTTTGGGATACTCTTTTCCCACGGAGCAAATGAGTATTCCGAAGGTGAAGGAAAGCCAGGTGTTGTTGTCGCGGTTGGATTTTTTGACTCAGGAAGCACAGGAATCCACTCCGAAACTTGTAGACATCGATAGATCGAGGAAGATATTTTCAGCCAAAAACATTCTCCGCGATATCAGCCGCCGGTATGAGTCTTTGAATCAGGATTATTTTTATGCCTCCGACAAACTCTTCCTGGAGAACCAGGCTTATCTTCATTCCGATCTTTTGTA
This sequence comes from uncultured Eubacteriales bacterium, assembly GCA_964410125.1. GTDB lineage: Bacteria > Acidobacteriota > Aminicenantia > Aminicenantales > Aminicenantaceae. The sequence continues at coordinate 1,063 of CAYPGQ010000164.1, forward strand.
TTTGATTGCAACAACAGATGGCAATGAGGACACGGTCGGGCACTCCCAGCTTGTCGCTCGATACACGCTTCTTCTGACAAAAGCGCTGGAGATAGATGACAGAGCCTTCTCTGTAGAGATTGAGAGAGGCGCTATGCTCCATGATATCGGAAAGATCGGGATTCCTGACTCCATACTCAGGAAGCCCGGCCCCTTGACGGATAAAGAGAGGGAAATCATCAAAGAACATCCTTTCTTGGGTTATGAGATGGTCGAGGAATTTATGTTTTTGCAAAAAGCGTCCCGAGTGGTCCTCTTCCATCATGAAAGCTATAACGGACGAGGGTATCCCTATGGCCTTAAAGGGGAAGAAATTCCTCTGGAAGCGAGGATCTTTGCCATCGCTGATACTCTTGATGCCATTACATCTGACCGGCCCTATCGAAAAGGGGAAAGTTTTAGAGTGGCCTTCGATGAGATTGAACGAGTCCGAGGGACTCAGTTCGATCCCAATATTGTGGATGCCTTTCTTTCTGTCCCAGAGGAAAAATGGCAGCAGATCAAACTGGAGACAGAACAATCCCTTTCCAACTATTCCATACACTAGCCTGAATTATTTGTATTAAATGCCGATGCCTTTATTAACATTAAAAAAACTAAGAATTTATTCAAATTCATCGGCATTTAATACCCTTCGGGCTGGTCGATATCACTGCATCAGTTTCGTCCCAGCCCAATCGTAGTATACCAAATACAACTCATGGACCACTTCCTTGCTGCTACAGCAATCTCAACCAGCAAATAATCCAGGTTCCTGAATTATTTATAAAAATGGCTGATACTTTTAGCTATTTTCAATAAAACAGAATTTTCAAATCCTTTATAATTCAATCAACCGTTTTTATCCTTCGGGCAAGCCAATCTCACCACATCGACTTCGTTGCAGCCCACTTGCGGTAGTTCACTACAGCTGCATAGGCCACTGCCTGGCATCCATTAATACTAGGGTGGGGTGGAGGGCCTTGACTCGTGAATAATCCAGGTTCCTGAATTATTGATAAAATCCATCGATGCTAACATTCATGTTCTGAAGAAAATTTCATATTCATATGAGTATCGGCATTTTGTTGCTTATTTTTGCGTAGGATGCAGATTGCCGGTCGTTTTCTTATTCTTATGTTGTCTGAACTTATCTGCTATCAAATAGCGGGCAAAAAGCTCTGCCGTGTGAAAGACTTCATAGGAGTCCGTTTCTTTTCCCAAGTATGACTTGAATTGAAAAAGGCATCCGGGGCAATCTGTGGCTATCATAGTCATTTCCTGTTTTTTTATTTTTTTTTCTTTTTTTTGCCAAAGGTGGGCTGCAAGCTCAGGATTTTTAAACGAAAAAATTCCGCTGAAACCGCAGCAGGTAAAAGGTTTTTCTTCTACAACAGGATTGTAGCCGAGCGATTGCAGAAGTTTCAGAGGTTCCTCTCGTAATCCAAGTTCGTTCACATAGTGACAAGGGTAATGATAAAAAACATCTTTTATCTTTTGAACTGGGTGTCCATCGGGAATCAGGCCCTTTTTGACCATAAATTCCGTGAAATCATAGGTCTTTTCTGCCCATGCTTCGGATTCAGGAAAAAGACGGGGATAAGTCTTTTTCAGCATGGCATTTCCCGTTGGGCAAATAGTGAGAATATAGTCCGGATTCTCTCTGGCTAAGGCGTCCAGGTTTTCTTTTGCCAGTTTTATAACGTCTTTTTCATGTCCTAGGTGTAGACTGGGTGCACCACAGCAAACACGCTCTTCTGGCGAAACGATCTTAAACCCAAGTTGGGTAAGGCTTGCAAAAACGGCCTCCCGGATACCTGGGAAAAAAAGAGCAGCCAGACATCCCTCGAAGAAATAGACCTTTTTGCCTTCGTTTTTTTCCTCTCGAGCAGGATGTTTCTCTTGTTTCAAAGCGGGGAGGGCCTTTCCTTTTGCCCAAGAAAAAGGCAGGTTTTTGAGAGATCCGTCCTTGTACCACGGCTTTTGGAGAATGGAAAGGAGCTTGATACCTGGGTCGGCTAGATTTTTTTTCCGGAGGAGCGTTGAAATAGCCCATTCCCAAAATTTTGGGCCCTTTTTCCCCTTTAGCTTCAGGAGGAGTTCACCCGTGGGGAGACCCACGGGACAAAATTCCTCACATTTTTTGCAATCGGAACAGAAATCCCAGCCTTCCGCGGATTTTTTTATGGAATGAGTCAAGGCTGTAAGAAGAAGACCGACTCCACCTGTATAAACCGGTCCACCATAAACATGTCCGCCCAGGGATTGGAAAATCGGGCAGACGAACATGCACCCCCCACATTTGAGACAGGAAAGGATTTTATCAAAATCTTGATCCTTGCTTGCCTCCAGTCTTCCGTTATCCAGGATTATGATATGAAGTTCTTCTGGACCGTGCACTCCGATGACAAGCTGTTTCTCGATGTCGGTCGTCCGGCTTGTTCCCGTAATGAAAGACACATAAGCTGTCAATTTGAGGCCTGATGAGGCCAAAACCAGAGCCTTCACCAACGATGTGGCCTGTTCGAGGGTTTCGACAAATTTTTCTGCTGTGATTACAGCGATATGAATGGCTGGCAGGGAGGTGACCAGCCTGGCGTTGCCTTCGTTGCTCACGATCACGAGGGTTCCTGATTCGGCCACGGCCAGGTTGGCTCCAGAAATGCCCACATCTGCCTGAATAAACTCCTTCCTGAGCTTTGCCCTGGCCAGCTTCACGATTTCTTTTGGGTCAGGAGGAACCTCCAATTGCAGGCGCTCACTGAGGAGTTTTGCGATTTCTTCTTTTGTTTTGTGAAGGGCTGGAGCGGTGATGTGGGAAGGTCTTTCTCCGGCCAGTTGAATGATCCATTCGCCCAAATCTGTTTCGATGACCCTGTACCCCTTTTTTTCCAGAAAGTGGTTGAGATCGATCTCTTCGCTAACCATTGATTTGGATTTGACGATATTTTTTGCCTTTTTTTCCTGGAGTATTTTTTCTATTGCTGAAAGTGCTTCAGAGGGGGTCGCGGCTCGATAGACATGGGAGCCGACTTTTTGAGCTTCCCTAGTAAACTGTTGGATGAGTTCAGGAAGGCGCTTGATACAGTCCTCCCTGATCGCTTTAGCTTTTTCTTTTATCTGGTCCCAAGGAACATCTTTGGTGATGGCATCAAATTTTTGAAAATGCTGGGAAGAGGCTCTGTGGAGAGCTGTTTGGAGGGTATCATCTGCCAGGGCTTTTTTTGCCCGTTTTTTCTGACGTGTTCGGCGGAACAATCATTCCTCCCCGCTTTGCTTCCTCATATAGGCTTCCCGGCTGACCAGGATTTCCCGTGGCTTACTTCCTTCGGATGGGCCTACGATCCCCTCCAATTCCATTTGATCGATAATGCGGGCCGCCCGGGCATAACCCAGCTTGAATTTTCTTTGCAGGTAGGAGGCAGAGGCTTGCCCAGTGTGAAGCACCAGTTCCACAGCTTTTTCGAATATCGGGTCTTTTTCATCGGGTTTTTCCGCAACATAGGAGGCCGGACGTTTGAGAACATGTATGATTTCTTTGTCATACGTGGGTTTGCCCTGGTCTTTTACATATTTGATCAAACGGTTGATTTCTGGAAGGGACACAAAGGAGCAATGGAGCCGGATGATCCGGGGATTGTTAGGAGGCATAAACAACATGTCTCCCATGCCCAGGAGTTTTTCCGCTCCTGAGGTGTCGAGGATGATCCGGGAGTCGATTTTGGAAGGGACACGGAATGCGATGCGACAAGCAAAATTGTTCTTGATCGTACCGGTTATCACATCGATCGACGGCCGTTGCGTAGCCATAACAAGATGGATCCCGACAGCTCTGGCCAATTGAGCAAGCCGGGCAATGCAGTATTCCACTTCTTGTGCGCCGATCATCATCAGCTCTGCCATCTCGTCGATGATGACCAAGATATACGGCAAGGGCTTGAGGTCTTCCATCCCCTGCTCTTCCATCTTACCCTTTTTTTCTTTCAAAAGGATGTGGACCTGTTTGTTGTACTGTTCGATGTTTCGCACACGGAGCAATCCCAGCTTGAGGTAACGGGCCTCCATTTTTTTTATGACGTCCAGAAGGACGGCTTCGGCCTTTCTGGGGTTTCTGACCACAGGACACAGAAGGTGAGGAATGCCGTCATAGATGGAAAATTCTAGCCGTTTGGGATCGATAAGGATGAGCTTGACCTCTTCTGGACTGGCTTTATACAGGATGCTGGTGATGATTGTATTGAGAGCAACGCTCTTTCCAGATCCCGTGGCGCCGGCGATCAAGAGATGAGGCATGATAGAGAGGTCTGTGATGTATGGCTCACCATGTACGGATTTTCCTAGGGCAATGGCCAGTTTTGTCTTTGATCGCATAAAATTTTCTGTTTCGATCAGATCCCGGACTTTGATGACCTCTCTCTTGTTGTTGGGAACCTCCACTCCGAGGGAAGATTTCCCCGGTGTTCTTTGTATTCGTACTGCTTCGGCTTTGAGGGCCAGTGAAAGGTCTTCAGCATAGCTTGCCACCTGACTGACTTTGACCCCGGGTTGGGGGTAGAATTCATATGTGGTGATGATAGGGCCGGGGTGGTATTCTTTTACTTCTCCTTCTATCCGGAATTCTCGTAGCTTCTGTTCGATGGTTTGTTTTTTTTCGTAAAGCTCGTTTTTGTCGATTTGTTCCGATTCTTTTCCGGGATCGAGAAGGTTAAACGGAGGAAAATTGTAATCCCCTTTTTTTTCCATCTCAGGGAAAAGAGGCCTTTCTTTTGGAGGTGAAAGAGGAGGGGGTTGTACGGAGGCGTCCTTTTTGGAAGTTTTTTTCTTTTCCTTGGGCTTTTTTGCCAGTTCCTTTTCCTGTTCGGGTTTAGGGGCCGCATACTTTTCGATGACTTTCCGTTTCATTTTTTTCTTGAGCTTGGCTTTCTGGTAGCGAGTGATCCGGATGCGGACCTCTTTAAAAATAAACTGGATCATTTTTGAGATGAATTGAGCCATCTTGCCGATAGAAAGTTTAGTGGAGAAGATGAAAAACAAAATAAGCAAACCGATCAGGATGAGGATTGTCCCTGCATGGTTAAAATATTGGACAAAAAAGGATGAAAGAACATTCCCGATGAAACCCCCAGATGCCAAACGGGCTCCTCGCCAATTCACATCTTGGAAAAGTGTGTACAGGAGAGCGCAGAGGATAAATACAAGAAAAACAATTCCCAGGGTCCTGGAGAGGATGCGCTTATCTTTTTTGGGAAGAATAATCTGCAATCCGAGGTAAACGAGTGCTAGAGGGATTAGGAAGGATGTGAAACCAAAAACTTGGAGCAGGGCTTCCGAGGTAGAAGCGCCTGCTTTGCCGCTGTAATTGTACACTTTTGCCCCTGGAGAAGTTGTGCTTGCCCATGAGGGATCTTGGGAATTGTAACTGATCAGACTGATCAACAGGAAGAGCGAAACCAGTATCAGGATTAACCCGCTCAATTCTGGGGTCTTGGCCCTTTTTTTTTGCTTGGATTTGCGTGAAGTCGGGGCCTTTTTTTTTGTTTTCCTTTTCGGCATCCCCAAGATTATAACACATTTTGCAGGCGTATTACCTGGTTCCGTTTGAAAATTGCAAGAATTGCCGACTCTGAGATGATTTAGGAATCAGGCTATTTGACCGCCGATCAAATTGAAGAGGAGTGGAGGTGGCCTGAATAGTTCAGGTTATGGTTTTGACTGATTGTCGAATAAGTATGTATACAGGGCCACGAATCGAGAGAGAGATACCTGTTCGGGACGCCATTTTTCTTCGATGCCACATTTGAGATAAGCATCCTTTATTCGGGATGGAGGAATATCGAGGGCTTTCAGGTTATTCGAGAGTTTTTTTCTGCGGCTCTGGAAGGCGCGTTTGAGAAATTTGGCAAAACCTTCCTGGTAAGGGATCAGGGAGAGCGGCTCTGGACGTTTTCTGAGGGAGAGCAAAGCCGACTCGACTCGGGGAGGTGGTGAAAAAGACGAGGCAGGGACTCGGAAGTGCAGATGGGCTTCGAAATCATTTTGGAAGAGGATAGAAAGGGGAGCATATTTTTTCGTGCCGGGTAGGGAGCACATCCTCTGGGCGACCTCCTTTTGAAGGAGGAAAACACAAGAGGTTATAAACTCTTTTTCTTCCAATACTTTAAACATTAGGGGGGTGGAAATGGCATACGGAAGGTTGCCGACAATTTTTCCTGCTTTTCTCTGTAAAAGGTCCTCGAATTTGACCCTAAGCGCATCCTCTTCGAGCACAGTGAGATTAGGGAACTCCTGTTTTTTGAGATAAGGTATCAAGGTTTTATCCTTCTCGAGGGCGATAATTTTGGCCTCTTTTTTCGCCAGACAAAACGTTAAAGCCCCCTTTCCCGCACCGATTTCGATGATGACATCTTCTGGCTGCGGATCGATGACTTTGACTATGCGTTGGAGGACGTCTC
>CAYPGQ010000165.1:0-7482 GCA_964410125.1 uncultured Eubacteriales bacterium
GCATTCCGGCGCAGGAGGGAGTCGGCGATATCCTTTGGATCCGGATTCATCTGGTCGAGCGGAATTTGATTGGGCACGGCCTCGAAAGGTGTGAAATCCGGTGTGGAGGTGAAACAGTCGAACATTGGAGTGGCGGTGGCATCGAATTGATTCATCGGGGGAAGGCCGAGGGTCTGTTCGATCGTCCGGAGGAGGCTTGTCGTGTTGTACTGGGTGCTGATCACGGTTCCGCGCTTCGTATAAGGGCTTATGCAGTAAGCCGTGGTGCGGTAACCGCTAACGTGGTCGAATCCGTTCTGCGGGTCGTCCTCGATCCCGAAAATAACCATGTCTTTCCAGAATCGGCTGTGACTGAAGGCTTCGATGATGCGGCCGAAGGCAAGGTCATTGTCGGCGGCACAGGCCGCAGGTGTCGGAGATCCGGCTCGGGTTCCGCTTGTGTGGTCGTTGGGCAGGCAGATCAGGATGAACTGTGGCATCCGTTCCTCTTGCTCCCAGACAGCGATCTGTTCTGTGATGTAACGGGCTCTCCAGACATCGGGGACTTCCATGATCCATCCCACTGTGTCCGTGGGTGAGAAGGGCCGTATGGTTTCGATCGTGGGTTCGCACCCGATGACCACTTCGCCTAGACCATGAAGATATTCCTCCCAGTAATCTTGCCACTGGGGTTGGCCTTTGCGCTCTGGATCTGTCCACCGGCATTCGGGCTGGGTGAATTCCCCGAAGTTCCAGATAGATATGTTATGCCGGAGGGCATTGTCCCAGATGAATCCGCTGGGGGCATAAGCCAGGGCATCGGCATCGTCCGGTCCCATACCGTCCGGATAGCTGCGGGGCCATCCGGCGAACGACCTCTCGAGATAATCGGTCCCGAAAGCCGTGGTGGACCACTGGTGACCGTCTGCACTCAAGATGCCGCAGCAGTAGGTGTTGTCAAGAAGGACAAATTCCCTGGCTATCTTGTGCTGGTTGGGAGTCACCTGCTCTCCGAAAAGGCAGAGAGAGGGATCGCTGTTTCCCTCGGGGACATCCCCAAGCACCTGGTCATAGGTCCGGTTTTCTTTGATGATGTAGACCACGTGCTTGAAAATGCTGGGTTCGCCGATCCGCTCAGGAACCGGGCGGGGTGGTTGATCGGGGCGCGGTTTTTCCAGCGCCTGGGATATGCGTTCGCGGTGATAGTTTGCATAAACCGCTTCCGTGAAAGACTCCAGTTCCTTATGGTTTGGTATCGGCACGAGGGAGACTGAGCCGTGATAATGGTGCGTGTTGAATCCCTGGGCGCCTGTTGTAATGTCCTGTTTCGGCTCGACAGGAAGACCCTTTATGTTGGCTACACACAGGATTCGATGTTCGGTATGGAAAGATATCGCTCCGGGAAACCATCCTACAGGGATGAGCCCCAAAAGAGAGGATTCCCGATCCCGCGGATCAAAATTTAACACAGCGATGGCATTCTGGGTTCCGTTGGCGACAAAAAGACGTTTCCCATCGGGTGAAAAACAGAGGGCGTTGGGAGATGCGCCGAAAAGATCTGCCGGGCTGGATTTGACCCATATAGTCTCGACAACGGTATCCGACCGGGTGTCGATCACGCTGAGGTTGTCGCTTGCCGCATTGGCACAGACAACATACCGGCCGTCGGGTGAGATGGCGAGTGCGGATGAGTGGAGGTGAACAAGTATTTCTTTTGTTGAACCTGAGGCAATGTCGATGACGCTCACCGAACCCTCGTTGGCGATGTGCGTGACAGGGTCGACCTTGACGACTGTGCCCCGTCCAGCCGGGCCTGTTGAATCTCCTGGTTTTGGCCGGCGGCCACCCCAGTTGCTGACATAGGCTTTGCCGTCCACAAGCCGAACATCATAGGGTGCAACGCCTACATCGAATATTTGTTTCACGGCGTTGGTGTGGGTATCGATTACCAGAAGCCTGTTGGAAAGGTTGGCGCAGACGTAGAGACTTCGGCCGTCTGCGGAGAGAGCCAGTCCGGCCGGGATTTCATTTTTTCGCCGTGGGGCATCGGCCGGGGGCAGTTGGATGGAGTGGGACGATGTAACTGTGCAATCCTTTGAGACGGTGAAAACCTTGATGCTCCCGTTGACATTGCTGAGATAGATGTGTCTTCCGTCAGGCGAAAAGACAAGACCGGTGTAGCTAAGCTGGCCTTTTTGGTCCGGCTCGAGGATGTTTGCAGACGGAGGATCGGGCAGGAGGGTGTTTTGTTCCTCGGAGGGGAGAGCGACACGTTGGGCAATCGTGCCGAGTGCGGGATCGATGATGACAAGCTCGCTCGTTTTTCCCGAGACTGCAAGGAGCCGGCCGTCCGGAGAGAGGGCAAGGGCCTGGGGACGCTGTCCAGGAAGTGAGATCTGGGTTCCTGCGGGTACAAGAACTTGGTTTACCGGTAAAACTGTCCTGTTATCTCCGGCTGCACCCACTCGCTCATTATTTGGCACCTCTTTTCGACATGAAATCATTCCGACGAACAAGATCAGAATGAGCAGTATGAATATCAGGTCACACGCAAAATTATACCTCTTGGATTGTGAATGTTGCCTCATGACTTTCCTCCCATCCGAGCTCTACATTATTTCATGATGGAGCAGGATGTCAATGGAAAGCCACTCATTTTTTCAGGATACCCGGCGAGAGGAAACCGACCGGGTGATTGTCTGCAGTGTAAGTAACCTCCATCAGGTAGGTTTTATGGTCGGAGCCGTAGAAAATGTAGTTTACGGTCGAAGGCCTGTTGTGGACAAACCGGAACAGTTCTTTTTCCTTTTCGAACACCTGGATGGTCAGATGTGCCTTGTACTCGGCGGTCAGGACAAACCGAAAATCTTCTTTTTCAAAGATCTTTGTTTGCGGTTTTCGATCTGATACATCTAATGAAACAAGATCATGACACCAGCTGTCTCTTAAGACTATTGGAATTGGAGTGTGAATCAATCTGGCTGTTTCTGTTGGCCCCCGTTTCGACTGCCAGGCGGCGATGCTCACGTTTACATAATACGGTTCTCCCCCCATATCCGGCCAAGAACCGAGGCTGAACAAAAGAACCATAACCACTGCTATCAGTATCTTTTTCATCGTGACCTCCACTATCTATACAACGCAACAGCAGTTGGCATTCCCGAAATTATGGTTTTGCCTGAATTATTTATAAAATATGCTGATGCTCCAAGTTTTTTTAAAACAATTTTAAAAATTCATCTAAATTATGCATCAGCATATTTTACCCTACGGGCGAGCCAATCTCACTACATCGACTTCGTTGCAGCCCAATCGTAGTATACAAATACAACTCATGGGCTACTGCCTTGCCGCTGCAGCAATCTTGGCCCGTAAATAATCCAGGCTGGATTAGTGGGTATTTTTTTTGTTGCCGGACTTTTCCTCTTCGCGGTTGAGCTCTTCAATGTCTACATTCTGGGAGTAATCACCTATCAGGTGCTTGCAGAAATAGTCTGCTCTGATCCAGAAGAAATACTCGTTCATGTTGCCATATCCATGACGCTGGCCTGGAAACAGGAAGAAATCGAATCGCTTGTTGGCTTTTATCAGTGCTTTGGCCAAACGGATGGTGTTGGCCGGATGGACGTTGTTGTCGATGTCACCTGTTGCAAGGAGCAGACGGCCCTTCAGGTTCTCTGCGACCTCGGAATTTTTCTCGATGGCGTACTCGAAAGATATGTTCCCTTCTTTGTCTTCCACTTCTAAAACTCCATGGTGTTTTTCACTCCACCAGCGGTTGTAGATGTTATTTTCATGGTTGCCGGATGAAGAGACCGCCACCCTGAAGAAATCAGGGTAAACCAACAAGGCAGCCGTTGACATGAATCCCCCACCAGAGTGTCCAAAAATACCGACTTGATCGATGTCGATATATGGGTATCGCGCAGCCAGTTGTTCGATGGCAGCCTTCTTGTCGGCTAGGCCATAGTCTCTGAGATTCCCGTATCCGTAGTTGTGATACCACTTGGATCGGCTGGGATGTCCTCCACGGTTACCGACAGTGATAACGATAAATCCAAACTGGGCCAACCGCCAGGTTCTGTCACCTCTTAAGGATAGGGATTTGGATACGCTTTCTGTTTGGGGTCCGGGATAAACATAGGCGATGATCGGGTATTTTTTATTGGGATCAAAATCGAAGGGCTTGTGCATCACGCCGTAAATGTCGGTTTTCCCGTCGTCGGCTTTGACTTTGAAGGGTTCTGGAAATTTAAAGCCCACTTCGAACAGAAGCGACAAATCGGGAGAATCCATCTCCAGGAGAACATTACCGCGATTGTCGCGAAGAACGGCCTTGGGAATGGTGTCCACACGGGAGTAATTGTCAATGAAGCAAAGATTGGAGTCGCTCCCGGATACCCTGTGGTTAAAGTTGTCCTTGTTCAGAAGCTTGAGACCGGTGCCGTCTAAATTGACACGATAGAGATGCAGATAATAGGGATCTTCCCCTTCCTCTCGGCCGTTAGCCGTAAAATACAACACCCTGGCTTTTTCATCGATCCCTACGATGTTTTCGCAGTGGAAGGGCCCGGAGGTCAGTTGTTTTTTGAGGTTACCGTCCTCGTCGTAAAGATAAAAATGGGCCCAGCCGTCACGCTCCGACCAGTGGACGAGCTCTTTTCCGTTGTCGATGAATCCCAAACTCCGGCTTTCCACATAGGTGTTCAGCCGTTCTTCGACAAGGACTGTAACGTCTCCGGTGGCTGTATCCGCACAGCAGATGTCGATTCTTTTAAGGTCACGGCTTGTCCGGGAGAAATACAGCTTGTCTGGTGTCTCCGACAGCCAAAGACTCGGCCGGTAGTCATCGTCGCGTGTGTTGATTGGATAGCGAGCCGTCATCAGCCTTAAAGTCTGGTCCTTGAATCTTTCGGCTTTGACTTTGAGCTTTTCTTTTGTTTCTAGGTCAAAAACCAGGATTTCTTCTTGGGAAGCTTCTTTTTCGCCGGGCATATGGTATTTGTAGGTTTCCAACGTCGGCCTGGGATTTGCCACGGAATTGATCACCCAAAGATCCTTGACTTCGCGTTCGTCGGCCCTGGTCATCGCAAAATTTTTCGAATCATGGGACCATATGATATAGGCTGATTTCCGCTTGTCCTTATTTTTTTCTTTGTCGACGTTGGTTTCGCCACGGCCACCCCGGTGATAGCTGTAATGCTCCTCTCCATCTGTGGTTAACTGGTGTTCCACGATGGTTTTGTCATTGGGATTTTCTAGGCTTTTTTCATAATTTTCTTTGTCCATGTAGAAGAGGTTATGATGACGGCCGAATACGATTGTGTTCCCGTCGGGAGAAATGCTGGCCCATCTAGGGCGTTCGGGTTTCCCAACATAATTATCGAGCATGACAAGTTTTCCAGTAGCCAGTTCGTAGTCGAAATGGTTGTACTCTCGCGCATCTCTTTTGGCGTTTTCGACAGCACTCCGTTCCCTTCGTTTCTTATCTTCTTCCTCTCTCTCTTCATCGGTCATGTCGTCTCGCCGTTTTCTTTTTTCTCTCCCTAATTTTTTGTTTTCTAGCTCGAGCACATCCTCGTTTTTTTCCACTTTGAAATAGATAAATCTGTCGTTTTTTATGAATTTGATGCCTTCGATTGAGAGATGTTTAGCTTCATAAGGATCTTTGGTCATTTTTGTAAGCGTGGCAGCCATCTTGACATTGTCAAAAAGGGGACGGTTCTGTTTTTTTGCCGGGTCGACAATATTGAAGCTCTTGCCCTCACTCGTCTCGTAAATGTACCAGAAGCGGTCGCTGTGTTTTAACCAGTGTGCATCCACATACGTGCTGAACACCATCGTCTTCATTTTATTGGGTGTAAAGCGGGCCGGCAGTTTGTAGTTGGCTTTGTTGACTGGTATGGTTTCTGCCCCAAACCCAACAGTCGCTACAAGAAAAAGTGCAATCAGGCAGAATGAAAAAATCTTTTTAGTCATTTAAGATGTCCTCCCATTTTTGATTCTTGAATGTATAGGGAACCTTCGCATATCGAAGGGATAATGGAATACGGTCCGATAAAATTTTAATAGGCGCATATAAAAGAAAAAAAATTATACTTATCTCCGTGAATTAACACAACCAAAATTTTAAAGGGGTAATCGGTTGACAAAGCAGGAAATCCCGATAGACTAAAGGGCAGAGTCATGGAAAGAGGAGGTTAATCCAATGCGAAAGTATAACAGCTTTATTGTTTTGTCTCTGTGTCTAGGTTTGATAGGGTTTTTTTGCTGTTCGTCGAACAATAGTGCAGCCACAGCAGCAGGCAACGGCACGTATGAGGATCTGGTTAATCTGTTCGAGGAATGGCGGGAGTTCCAGAAACCCGTCATTGTGGATGGCGTGCCAAATTACACTGCGGAGGCGATGGCCAAACAACATCTTGAACTGAAGGACTATCAGAACCGGCTGGCGGCGATCGATCCGAGCTCATGGCCTGTTTCTCAGCAGGTGGACTACCACATTGTGCGGGCCGAGATGAACGGATTGGACTTCGACCACCGGGTGCTGCGTCCCTGGTCGCGGAATCCATGCTTTTATTCGGTCTACTACACTTCACCCTCGGACGTTCCGGCTCTCGAGGGGCCTTGGCGGTACGGGACATTGTGTCTGTGGAAGTACACCTATCCTCTCGAGGGTGAGAAGTACGATGATTTCCAGATGCGGCTGAAGGCCATTCCCGAGGTTCTCGAACAGGCCAAAGGGAATCTCGTCGAAGATGCTAGAGATCTTTGGTATCTTGGAATCAGGCTGAAAAAAAATGAAAGTGCCTATCTTTCGAATCTGGCAAAGCGCCTTGGCAAGGACCATCCCGATCTTGTCCCGGAAATAAATAAGGCCAAAAAAGCCGTGGATGAGTTTTGCGGCTGGCTAGAAGAGAAACAAAAAAACATGACGGCAACTTCTGGCATCGGTGTGGAAAACTATAACTGGTACATGAAAAATGTCCATCTCTGGCCCTACACCTGGGAAGACCAGGTGGTTATCATGAATCGGGAGTTAGAGCGTTCGATTGCCTGCCTGAAACTGGAAGAGAACCGGAATCGTCATCTGCCCCAGCTCGAACCGCCGGAAAACAGGGAGGAGTACCAGCAGCGCCATGATGAGGCGGTGGAACATTTCATGGAATTCATGCGGGAGAACGTGATGACTCTTCCCGACTATCAGAACGGCACGCTAAAGCGGACCGTCGGATTTATCCCGCCAGACGGACTTCGCGATTTTTTCACTCAGGTCGACTACCACGACCCGCTTCCTCTCAGATGTCATGGCACACACTGGTTCGACCTGGCCAGGATGGATAATGAACCCCATCCCAGCCCGATCCGGCGTGTTCCTCTTCTTTACAACATCTGGGATTCACGGGCCGAAGGATTGGCTACCGGCATGGAGGAGATAGCGATGCATGCCGGATTGATGGATGAAAAACCGAGAGTGCGGGAACTGACCTGGATCATGCTGGC
>CAYPGQ010000166.1:0-7317 GCA_964410125.1 uncultured Eubacteriales bacterium
GCCAGGATTTTTTCATGATCAAAAGCCAGTGGAAAATTCAGCTCGTTCTTACTGAACACGTTAATATCCTGGGCGTCATCTTGGGCAACCGGATTTCCTTTTGCCTGAGCGATAAAAACAGTCGAGATAGTGTGTTCGCGAGGATCCCGTTTTGGATCCGAGTACGTGTGCATCTGGCATTGGAGTTGAATGTCCAAGGAGGTTTCTTCTTTGGCTTCCCGAACAGCCGCCTGCTCAAGAGATTCTCCGTAGTCGACAAATCCCCCAGGCAACGCCCATCCATACGGTGGATTTTTCCGTTTGATGAGGACGATTCCTTGTCTGCAGTCTTCGGTGGTTATCTCGATGATGATATCCACGGTGGGCGCAGGATTTTTGTATTTTTTCAAAACTAAACGAGTTTGAATTTTTTTTCTAGCTTCTCCAGTTTTTCGACAATGCCTCCGTATTCCAGCTCACTGTAGGGAAGCATTGCGGCGCCAGAAAATCCCTGCCGGCGGATAGAGGTTGCCTTTTCAGAGATTTGCATGCGCACATGATCCCAAAAGGGATGATCGAAAACGTCTGCAGGTTCGGTAAGTTTTCCGTCTTTGATACAAAAAGCGGCTCCGGTCACAACCGGGGGACCATCGAAATAGGAAATCGAGCAGTTCAGCTTGCAGGGCATCAGCGGGCCGATGTGGCTGCCTCTCATGAAACCTGCGACAAAATGACCGATCTCAAAAGGAGCCAGCACCTCTCCTGTCGCGGGAAATTCACCCTGGACCCTGACCAAAGCGATAGGATCGTCCTTGCCTGTGTATTTTCCTGCAATGTTGTGGAGTCGGGTTGTCGATATGGATAAGGCTTGGCTTCCTGATGCTCGCGAATAGATGCTCTCGATAACATATCTCTCATTGTCCCTGAGCAGTGCGGCGATGTCATAGATGTCTTCAGGAGAATTAAGATCGATAATTTTATCCTGTTCGGTGTATCCGACATCGATGATCCGAAATATGAATCCGTCCGCCATCTTTGGGCTGAGGATGAGACCAGCGCAGTACATAGGATCGGCAAAACCAAGATAGAAGGGAAGATTATAGGCGCCTGGATCGGTCTTATCCGCGGCGAAAAAGACGAATGGTTCGTTCGGCCTTTCTTCGAATTCCAACTCTGCTACTGCTGGCCCCATTCCCTTGATGTTTCCACTGAAGGCATCCTTCAACAGGTCTTGTCCTGCTCCGTATAGCCCCTGTTTTTTAGCCATTTCCGTCCCTGCAAGGAAAACATCCCATGCCAGCTTGTGAATCTTTTCGTCCGAAACTCCTCTTTCATGAGTGCACAGTATGGCAATATCGTCACCTGTATGGCTGATGTAAGAATCGATGATTAAATCTTTGCCGAGCTCTTGGACTTTGTTTTTAACCTCATCCAATAATGCCTGGCTAGGAATGATATGACCGCCGATACTTCCGATATCTGCCTTTAATGCGCTTATAGTGATTTTCATTAAAACCTCCGTATTATTAATGCGAAACACATTCTAATTGTTTTATCTGTTCGATGTCAACCGAAGGAAAAAAGGGGACGGTTCTATTTTATTCAGCCTATAGAGCTGTCCCCGTTTTAAGATGAGTGTCCATATTATAGGACAGAATATCAGAGGAAATCCTGCATTTTTCCCTAGATTTTGTTGGCACAAAGATTGCAATTGTGTATAATTGAAAATAAGGAAAGGAGAAACATTATGAAAAAGTCAGTAATTATCCTTTCTCTGGTACTGATTACAGCCCTATTTCTTTCGAGCTGCGCTACGATTGAGACACGCTATTCGGGAAAACGCATCCCGGCCGATCCCGCCGAATACGAATACGAAAACCGGGATTATGGTTCACGCGGTTATTATCCCAATGATTACTATTACGATCCTTACTACTCATCCTATTTTGGTCCGTCCATAGGGTTTGGATTCAGCTTTTGGAATCCTTTCTGGTATTATGGTCTCCTTGGATCCTACTACTGGGGATACTCTCCCTATTACTGGGGATATTCTTCCTATTACGGGGGTAGAGGTTACTATCCTGCATATAGGCGCAGCGGGTACTCTCCCTACCGTTCTACGTACAGGTCCTATATACGAAAAGACCAGTTGAGCAAGGGGCGATCCTACCGGAGTCCCACTGTCAGGACGAAAAGTTACGTGAAGAGATCTGGTTCTACGTCAGTAATTAGATCCCGGTCCTTGACTCCGACAAGAACCAGAACCACTCCCACGAGAACAAGAACCTCTTCCAGAACCGTCATTAAGAAAAAGAAATAACCGATCCCTAACTTCAGCTGGGGATGTCAGCAGCTAGATATGGGATATGAGCTAACAAGGAGGGGGAAGATGAAAAAAGGAATAACGCTTTTATTCCTTAGTCTGTTGGTTTTTGTCGTAGCAAACGGTGATACCAACTACAAATACATCAATGCTTGGGGCACAGACACCTATTTCGGACATGTGATATACCCTGAAGCCAAACATGATGGGAAAGATGCGATCGTTCTGAGAGAAGGTCTTCGAACTCCAGAAGTGGCCGATTTGAACCTCCCGCTTGCTCCGGGAGATACGATCAGAACGAGCGAGCGAAGGTGTGAGATTCAGTTCGACACCGGCACAGTCATCCGGCTTGACCGGAATACCGAGCTTAAAATCGAGACCATCCTGGCCCAAAGCCTCAGTTCAAAAAACGCATTGACCAATCTGCTCCTACTTAAAGGACAAGTCTATGTCATGTATAAAAGGTATGTCCGGAAAGAAATATTTCAGATTATTACACCCAATACGGCTGTGAAGTTGAATCACAATTCCGTGGCCTTGATTGAGTCTTTGGCTGATGGAAGCACGGATATACTTATAAGCGAAGGTAAAGGCTATGCTCTCTATGGGCTTAACGAAAACTTCATCAAAAGAGAAACCATAAAAAAATCACAGAAAATCATGGTAACTCCGGATCACCGGATCATCGCAGGTCAGTATGAAGAGATTGAAGATTTTGAGGCATGGAATGAGAAATTGAACAGGGAATTCCTCGAATTTCATGAGGGGAAGGCCATTGTGCCTTTGCCCATCCAAAGATTGTCCAAAGCTGTTTATTATTTTGCTCAAAAATATGGTTCCCTCCACGGGGAATGGTTATGGGACCGTTACTGTGGTTATGTCTGGCGGCCCTTTTTGAATGACCATTCCTATCCTTGGGGAGGGTGGATGCCTTATTATCAAGGACGTTGGACGAGTGTGCAGGGACAGCTTTTTTGGGTTCCTTCCGAGCCTTGGGGCTGGGTGCCTTATCATCTGGGCATTTGGATGTGGAACAAGAAAAAAGGCTGGTTATGGATTCCTGGCTCTGTGTTCGCGCCTGCATGGGTAGACTGGGCCTTTTTCTATGGCCGCTTTTGTTGGCGGCCTTGGTCGATTCTGGATTGGTATGGTTATGCCACATACAGCGGTGGTTATTTTCCTTATTATGCCCATTTGATTCATCCTGGCGAGAATCAGGATGTTTTATTCGTGCCCCCAGGGTCAGGGGGAAAAATGGCGCGGCAGGTTCTCACCAAAGACCAATTGAAGAGCAAAAAAGCGCCCCCCTTCCCGATACCCAAGGAGTTAAAAAAGACCTACAAACGGGTCGTTGTTGCCTTGAAGAACGGTGAAGAGGGGATCCTTGCCCCGTTGAAGGAAACACCAAATCACATGTTGGTCGTGAGTAAGGAAGATTTGAATGCGCCGAGGATTCATGAAAAGATTGTCAAGCTCACCAGCCTGTCCAAGAATAAGAATGTGAATTTTCTGTTCCAGAAATCACAGAAAGACCCACACCTTCAAGCCAAGCAGACCTACAACCGGAACGAAAAAATCGCCACCCTCCGCGAGAAAGTCTCTGATTTAATGAGAGATTTAGAAGGCCTGAAAGGCTTAGAAATCCAAGAGTTTCAGCTCTCCAAGGTGATTGTCGATAACAAAGTGGAGGATAACCAGCATATAAACAGGAAGGAAAGAGCTATGCAATCTTCCGAGGTTCAGGTGAAGACATCCTTACGAAAACAGACAAGTCCTCCCGATGTGATATCCCATGAGAAAGTAGCTAGACAATTCAGAGGCCTTGATTCTATGACACTCAGGTCCGATCGTTCTTTAGCTCGATTCCGTGATTGGAATCCCGATGTCAAGGTTGCGCGAAGAGCTGGGATTTCTATCCGGTATTCCAGCCGGTCCAACGAAGTGAGATGTGCGGAGCTCAATATCTCTTCAAGGCATGTGAGTGGCTCTAGAGGGTATGAGGGGCCTCGTGTCCATCTCACATCTAGAGGATCTGTAAGGAGTTCTGTTGGCGGAGGTGTTGTCTACTCGGGAAGCTCTTCTTCTGGGTCCTCTTCACAAGGCAGTTCTTCAAGCTCAACAGCTTCCAATTCGGGATCCAAAAGTGGTGGCTCTAGCGGCAAAGGCGAAGTTGTAAAAAAGTAAACATTTCCCTTTCTAAGATCCACTAAGCCTGCTTTCGGGATGGTTTCGCTCCCGTGAAGATTTTTAACGCCATTCCCTCATCGTCTTTCTCGGCCCTCCGGAACTGCGCAACTTAAATCTCGCAATAACCTGAAATTTGGGCCATTACTCAACATCATACTTAAGCTATTCCAGTGCTCACACATCCTCAGGTCCGACTTTGTCGGATTCCCTCGAAAAACAATGCATAATGGCTAAATCTTCAAGGTCGCATCAGCCATCCCTGTATGCACTTATCTGATGTAAGATTTTTGTTTGATGTAGAAAGTGGAAATGTCTTTGAAATTGAGTAGCTTCAGAAAGAGGAGAAAATAATAAGCGGGGCATCGAAATACAGGCTGTAGCTTTGGGCAAAAAGCTTGAAATCCTCAAGGAATTCCGATCGGAGCGGCTTGACAGGTTTGAATCTGTGAGCCAGGGGATTGATGTATTTACCCCCATATTTGATCCTGTAATCCAAATGGGGGCCGCTTACTTCTCCTGATACTCCGACTTCCCCGATTCTCTGTCCTCCGGTCACTCTATCCCCTTTTTTCACATAATATCTTCGGAGATGAAGATACATGGTTTCGTAGTTATTCTTGTGTCGAATCCGGACCATCCGCCCCGAAGCACCACTCCAGCCTGTAAAAAGGACTGTCCCATCTGCTGTGGAATGGACTGGGGTTCCAACTTTTGCTGCATAATCGACGCCATAGTGGGGCCTGTATACTTTTCTTACAGGGTGGAGGCGGCTGTAAGAAAAGCGCGATGTGATACGGGGTGTATATTTAAACGGGGATTTCAAAAATTCTTTCCGGAGAGACTCTCCTTCCTTGTTAAAATAATCTGTTTCTTTCGAATCAGGATAAGTGTAACGGTAGGCCTGGTAGGTGTTGCCGCGATTCGTGAATGTAGCTGCGAGCACAGAACCATATCCCACGAATTTAGCTTTCAAGTATTTTTTTTCGAAAAGGATTTTGAACGAATCGCCTTTCCTCAGATCGATGTGAAAATCTACATCCCAAGCAAAAATTTCCGAAAGTTCGTAAGCGAGAGTCCCCTTTTCTCCTTCCCTTGATATGGCATTGGGCAGGTTGTCCTCAATGGTTCCCCATATCATGTGAATTTGTGTTTCATACGGAAGTTTTTTTTCTGTCGCCTCGTACATTCCCGCTATCTTTTGGATATGGAGGTAGTTGTCATTGTTGATATCATACTCGATGGCCGTGATCGTTTTCTGTTGGTTTGTGTACAATCTTATTTCTCGGCCTTCCTTAATCTTTGCTAAATCATAAACAGGTTTAACCTCAGTTCTCAGCTTGTGAATTTCGGCCGGAGAAAAACCGTGTCTGGATAAAATATCAGAGAGAGTTTCTCCTTTTTTTATTGTTTCTTTGGTCTCATTCAAGGGGGGCGGTGATTCCTCGACATCATTCTTTGGAGGCGGCTCTATGATTCTTTCCTCCGCCTGTGCTTTATCTTTAGGGAGGAAGCACAAAGTCAAGAAAATAGCAAAGGTGATGATGATGAATATGAGCAGGGGAAGGTGCTTTATCTCCCGCTTTTCGTTTTTTTGTATTCTAATCTTTACTTTCATTTGCCCGGTATGTTTTTCTGTCTCCCGATAAAAACAATAATTCATTTGAGGTATTTAGTCAATATCATTGGAATGAACCTCAACCTCACTTGAATCTCTTAACATTTTGGTAAAAGACAGGGTATATTAATGTGGATGAAAGATGAAGACAAGCTCGTGGAAGAAGTACTTCAAGGCAAACACTCTTCTTTTGAGCTTTTGCTGCAGCCTTATCGGCAGGGATTCTTAAACATGGCTTATCGAATCACAGGAGACAGAGAGGAAGCACAAGAGGTTTGCCAGGACGCACTCCTCAAGATATTCAAATACCTGAAATCCTTCAAAAAGGACCGCTCTTTTAAAACGTGGTCCTATAAGGTTTTAATGAATACATCCTATGATTACTTGAGGGAAAAGAAAAAGTTCAAGCGGGTAATCGAGAGCCAAAGAAGTGCACCTGTTTATGAGGTCTCACAAGTCGAACAAAGAGTATGGAAAAGCCAAATGAAAGAAAAGATTCAGAGCATGCTGGATATATTATCACCTAAGGAAAAGGCTGTTTTTTTGCTCCGAGACAGCGAGGGCCTTTCGGTTAGAGATGCTTCCCTTATCCTGGATTGCTCCCAGATAAGCGTTCGGACCCATCTTTCGCGCGCGCGGCAAAAAATTAAAGCCCACTTTGAAAAAAATCATTTGCAAAAAATAAGGGAGGGAAAATCATGAAATGTCAAAAGATAAAACAGTTGCTCCCTCTTTTGGCCGGATCTGAACTTCCCGAATCACAAATCTCATCGGTCAGGGCTCATTTGGAAGGATGTTTGCAGTGCCAGAGGGAGTATGAGAAATACACTTTGCTTGTCGCTAATACCCGAAAGTGGCTTGCAGAAGATAAAGTCGAATGGGAGGAGCAAGAGTGGCGAGAGACTATTCAGTCTGTCGTGAATCATGGTTCGAAGAGGAAGACATCTTTGGTTCCTTGGCCTTTCCCGAGAGCATGGGCCTATGCGCTCATGGCCGGAGTGATGATCCTGATTACTACCCTTGTTGTCCGGCCTCCCTTTGTTAAGCAGATCGGCTTAACGCCAAAATATGTGAACGTGACGGGGGCGGATAAGCAAGAGGTTATTTCCATGACCATGGTTTCGAAGGAGACAGGACTGAAAGTTGTCTGGTTCTTCAACAAAAATTTCAATTTGGAGGAAAATGAATGAAAAAAACAGCGATATTTTTTGTG
>CAYPGQ010000167.1:0-7128 GCA_964410125.1 uncultured Eubacteriales bacterium
TAAAATAGCCGTGCTGGGCCAGGACCTGCAGCCCCGGTTTGTTAACATCCACTTTTATTTGGTGGTACTTGCCATCCCAGCTTTCGTCGATGTAGTAGCCAAGGACATAAAAATTCCCCGTCAAAGATTGAACTTCTCGTGATATTGTCTCTACATCCTTGATGTCGGCAAAATATTTCCCCCCCGAAGCAAGGGCTAGATCCTGTAAGGGATGATCTGTCCAGAGGTGTTTTTTCTTGACGGATAACGTCAAAACCCTCTCCCTGAGCCAGTTCCGTGTGTTGACCGTATATACGGGTGTGTTGGCGCTGGCAAATTTCTTTCCGAGTTTCGAGGCATTGGGCCCGAGATTACGGCCGGTGAAAATTATCAGGCTCTTATTTCCAGGGATATATTTCAAGGCCTGGGTCAAATCGAACATACGAGGGACAAAATCTCCGCGGTGCCCCCTGCTCGATCCTGGGACATAAATGGAAGCTCCCCCAGAACCAAAAACGCTCGTTCCCCCGCTCGTGACTGTAAAGGAATCTGAACTTCCCTCTGATTCCGCGCCCCCAGAACGATCTGACCTATCTCTCAAGCTGTCATCTCCTCCTGCACTTGAAACAAAACCTGGACTCGCCTTAACCTCGATGTCTTTTGTCTTTTTTATTGCCCCCCGAATCTTCCCATGATTTGTTGTCAGATATTCCTGGATGAGGAATCCTCTCGTTGGCGAAAAGGCCAAGATACCGACTTCATCTCCTGGCCGCAATTGCGTATTCACAAAATGGAGTGCAGCCTGTTTGGCATTGGCCATTCCGTTGATATCGCTCGCCTGAATGTCGAGAAAAATGAGCAGCCTCCGGTTCATGCCCTTCACCGATTCGGCCAAATCGGCCGCCTCGCCCGACGGGCGGACAACCATCCCTTCTTCGCTCAAAGTGTGCACTTCGAACTCTGTTATGATTTTCTTTTTTCCATTGTCGTGCAAAACGAAATCTTCCTTTTTAAGGTCAGTCACAGGCCGGCCCTCTTGATCCAGGATCCGGACCGTCACAAGTTTGATGATGGCGGCCGCATCATGCTGAGGGACATTTTTGCTTTGGGAGTTCTTCTCTGATTGAGTAAATAAGAGAGAAACGGATAAAATTGCCACAAAGAAAGCCGCAATAGAATAAATTCCCCCTTTAAACCTCATGACTTTCACATTATATCATATTTCACTCATAATACGGATCAACTCCCCAAAAACGTTTATAGGGAATATTCTCGCTTCAACGTTGTATAAACAAAAGGAGAGTTTATTGAAAGTAAAATGCCCAAATTGACGAATTTTTCTATATGATTTAGAATAAATTCAAGGGGAACGCAAATGCTTAAAAACTATTTAAAAACCGCAATCCGCAACCTCAAAAAGAATCCTTTTTACTCATTCATTAACATATTCGGTTTGGCCGTGGGCATGGCCTGCTGCATTATAATCATGCTATTTGTCCAGGATGAGCTGAGCTTCGACCGCTACCACAAAAATGCAGACAACATTTTCCGGATCACAAGCCATTGGGAAGTAGAAGGAAGGCAATTGAACTATGCCACAACCAGGGGAAATTTAGGCCCTAGTCTGGTTGAGGATTATCCGGAAGTAAAAAATTGTGTCAGGATTAGGATGCATCGATGGTTTGTCGTGGAACATAACGAGAAACGCATAACGACCAATCCGATATATTCCGATCCCAGCATATTGGAGGTTTTTACATTTCCTCTTTCCCGGGGCAATAAGGATAAAGCCCTTGCCGATCCCAACAACGTGGTAATTTCCGAAGATCTGGCAGAAACGGTCTTCGGTGACCAGGACCCGATGGGAAAAATCATCACTTTATACTCCCTGAGAGAGCATTACGACTTTCAGGTGGCGGGAATCATGAAGAACATTCCGCATAATTCCCACTTCCGCTTTGATTTTCTTGTGCCGATCGAGCATCTGCGTATCAGGGCAAAAGACAAAGATAACTGGCTGCGCACCTGCAACACATATTTACTTCTGGATAAAAACGCTGCCTCCGAAACTGTAACCGGCAAGATTCAGCAAAATATTGCCAAGCTTTATGCTGGACAACCTGCTGCCGGTCGCCGATATGCCCTTCAACCTCTGACCTCGATTCATCTCAATTCCGATCTCGCATTGGAATTGGAAAAAAACAGCAATCTGAACCACTCTTATTTCCTCTCGGCCGTAGCCTTTCTCATCCTGCTTATCGCATGCATAAACTTCATGAGCCTTTCGACGGCTCGATCCTCCCGGCGTTTCAGAGAAGTGGGGATGCGGAAAGTCGTTGGAGCCAGTCGCCTGCAGCTTGTTCGACAGTACTTGGGAGAATCCATCCTGCTGGCCTTTATAGCATTGGTTATAAGTGTCGGACTCGTAGCTGTCCTCCTGCCTTCTTTTAATAGTCTTATGAACAAGCACCTGGCCTTGAATTTTGCACAAAATCTGTTTCTGTATGCAGGATTGTTTTTGTTATCGATCTTCGTCGGCATCCTGGCCGGAGTTTATCCTGCCGTCTTCCTGTCCTCTTTCCGGCCGGTGGAAGTGCTGAAAGGGGAAATGAAAAAGGGGAGTGTTTTGGGAGTTCTTATGCGCAAGGGATTGGTCGTATTCCAGTTCACTCTGTCATTGGTCTTTATAATCGGAATTCTTGTGATCTTTCATCAATTGAATTACGTGAAAAACAAAGACCTGGGTTTTGATAAGGAAAACATCATCCAGATCCCTATTTTCAAGGATTCTAAGCTCACTGAGCGGCCCGAGTTGATCAAAAGTGAGTTAAGTCAACACCCCAATGTTCTGGAAGTCATAGTATCCTCAGGTGCTCCAGGTTTCTACAACGGCTGGGAGATTCAATGTGTTCCTGAAGGGGTTTCCGAAGATTCACCCGTTGAGTTGAATTTGATCGAAGTAGGTGAGGATTTTTTTGATTTTTTCAAGATTGAATTTGTTGCCGGGAGGGATTTTTCCAAAAAGATTACATCGGACAAATCCTCAGCTATCATTCTTAATGAAACCGCTGTCAAAAGTCTGGGCTGGGAATATCCGGTGGGAAAACAGATAAAAAGCAGCCAGTTTGCAGGAAGAGGCCAGGATTCCGCCTCAGCTACTGTGATCGGTGTGGTGAAGGATTTTCACAACGGTTCACTCCATGAAGAAATAAGCCCGACTATTTATCGATACTGGGACAGACATGGTGAAATCTTGCTGCGGATCAGTCCTGATAACGTCCAGGAGACCTTGGCATTTCTCGAAAACAAATGGCGTACGTTGCCGACCCACTTGATTTTCTTCTATTACTTTATCGATACATCTTTGGAAAATCAGGCTTATCAGGGGGATAAAAGAGAAGGGAGAATTTTTACATACGCTGCAATCCTTGCCATTGTCCTTGCCTGCCTGGGACTGTTCGGCCTGGCTTCCTACACGGCCGAGAGACGGATAAAGGAGATCGGCATCCGAAAGGTGCTCGGCGCTTCTGTCTCAAGTATCATTCTCCTCCTCAACAAGGATTTTTCTCTGCTGGTTTTGATAGCTAATGTGGTAGCCTGGCCGATAGGGTATTATGTCATGCACCGCTGGCTACAGGATTTTGCTTATCGGGTGGGGATTGCCTGGTGGATTTTTGTGTTAGCTGCAGTTATGGCTTTTGTGATCACCTTGCTGACCATCAGCTACCAATCGATCAAGGCTGCCATCACCAATCCTATTAATACACTTCGTTACGAATAAAATACCTTTACTTGTGTATATTATGAACGGAATGGAGGACCGAAAGCAGCTTATCGATATCGTCGAAATTGTTAAAAATGTTGACGGATACGCGGATAAACCCAGCCCTAGGAGAGACCGAGATGGATTCCTTTGTCAGCCTTTCGATACATTCTTCATTCCTATCCTCCAGGCTAAAGGAGATGATGGGCGATCGCTCTTCCGGTTTATCTGTTGGAGAAACAATCCTCACTTCCAGTTTTTTCAATCCGAGTATTAGATAGTCTGTCAGTTCGAGGATGCGGTTCCGTATGTTTTCAAAGCCTATGGCTTTGAGATAATCCAGGGCTTCCTGAAAAGCGAGGATAGTCTGTAAATTTTGAGTCCCGAATTCATAGCGGCGCGCCGAAT
This sequence comes from uncultured Eubacteriales bacterium, assembly GCA_964410125.1. Taxonomy (GTDB): domain Bacteria; phylum Acidobacteriota; class Aminicenantia; order Aminicenantales; family Aminicenantaceae. The sequence continues at coordinate 4,151 of CAYPGQ010000167.1, forward strand.
CATGGATGTGAAAGGGTGCATTTTTGGCCGTGTGGATAAGAGCCTTCCCTGCATCCACGGAGAGCCATCCGATCCATGGCGACGGAAACCTCTTCCGGAACTCGGGAGATGTGAAGAAAATTGAGCCGACATGTCCGGTCATCCCCCATTTATGGAGGGAGCAGGTGAGGGCGTCGATATGCATGGACTGGATATCGAGAGGATAGAAGGGAAAAGCCTGAGTGGCATTTACAATGAATAAAATATCTTTGTCATGGAGGGCTTTGCCGAGAGCCTGAAGATCCTGACGAAAACCGGTGGCGTACTGGACATAGGATGTCACCACTGCCGCGGTCTGTTCATCGGTTTGCTCGAGGATTGTATCGATAGGGTAGCGGGAGTTTGTGGGCTGAACATACCGCATGGCAATTCCCTGGTGTTCGAAGCCTATGGTAGAGGCCGGGAATTCATCTTCGGCAGACACTACGTTGTATGGAGTTTCGATTTTGTTTTGGAACGAGAGAGCAATGAGAGACATGGCCGTGGATGTGTTCTGCACAAAGCAGACATTGTCTTTTTCGGTGTTGATCAGAGCTGCTAAATCTCCGCAAAGCTTCCGATACTTCTCCAAGTCTTCGGTCCAGAGTATGTCACCTTGGCGGTGAATTTTCCGGTAGTTCTTGACGATGGCTGCGAAAACCGGCGAGGGGATAGGGGACATGGCTGCGCTCTGGAAATAGACGTTTTTTTTTGTGATCGGGAAATCTTTTCGGATTTTATTCCAATTCGGTATTCTACTCATATCACTCTGTCCGTTGTAGGTTGTTTACTAACCTGAATTATTCATAAACATGATTTTCTTGACGGGATTTAATGCTATATGCCTTGAAATCAGGGACATGTACCGATTTTCCGAAATCGGTAACGTGTCCCTTGATTTTAAGTTCGTACATGAATAATTCAGGTTAATAATAATATACGGAGGCAACATATCCAGTCAATAAGAAATCTGCCAGGCATGTTCTCTATCAGCATTGGTTTTGCATTTTTCTGGAATTTCCGCTAACTTTATCTGAGATGAAGGAAAGAATTCTTCGCTTCAACCTTTATGTGGGCCTTCTTGTCTTTGTAATTTCAGCCATTCTCCTCAGCCTTCAATTTTCTTTTATGAAAACTTGGTTTTATTGTTTTGCGTGGTGGTCTTTTATTTTAGTGATGGACAGTTTAAACTTTAGGATAAGAAAAGTCTCTCCGCTTTCTGAATCCACAAAGACCTTTCTTTTTTCAGCTTTTATCTCGGTTTTTTTCTGGCTCATTTTTGAACTCTTCAATTTAAGGCTAAAAAATTGGCATTACCATGATCTTCCTTCTCATTTATTTGAAAGGTGGCTTGGCTACTTTATCGCCTTTGCTTCTGTGATTCCTGCCATGCGGGAGATCTCCTTTTTTATAGAAGGCTTTCTAAAGAAAAAAAGTCTTGCCCTTTTTCGGCTGAAAGTCTCTCCCAATTTCCTAAAACTTTGTGTCTTTTTAGGTATTCTTTTCATTTTTTTAGCCATCAGCTGGCCAAGACTATTTTTTCCTTTGGTCTGGCTCTGTTTTATCTTCCTGCTTGAGCCTTTGAATTATTGGCTGAAGAATGTAACATTTCTCGCCGATTTAGAAAAAAAGAATTGGACAAGGATTTGGAGTTGGATTCTAGCTGGTCTTGCGGCAGGTTTCTTCTGGGAATTATGGAATTTTTTTGCAGGTTCTCATTGGGAATATTCTCTTCCTTATTTAAATTTTTGGCGAGTTTTTCAAATGCCTGTTTTTGGCTTCACAGGATTCATGCCTTTTGCTCTTGAACTTTTTGTTTTTTATCAGTTGTTTGCGTGGGTGCAAAAGGAATTAGAAAAGAGAATTCTTTTTAAAACCTTAATTTTTATATTTTTAATTTTCTTTTATCTTAGATGTTTTTATCTGATTGATTCCTACTCCCTCTCCCTTGGGTTGTCAGAGATATTTTCGGCGCTTGTTTAATCCATTTCTCGGAAACGATTTGTTTTCCATTGCATTTTCCATCTTTCAAGAACAACCACCCGAATTTGGCGATATCACGGGTTCGTAGCCCTAGACCTCCGTCGGTCCCGCCTGTACAGAGATAATCCTTTTGACAAGGTCCACTTGACAAAGTCCATTTAAAACATTATTTTTATTTTATAGAGCTTTAAGCAAGGTTTAGGAAAGAAATTGTCCTTCGACCGAAAAATAAAGTTACTATTATGATTGAAAGACGGAAAGAAAAACGAAAAAAAGAAGTGAACCGGATATCCATAGAATATCTACCCGAGGGGCAAATTTATAGAAACAAAAAAGTAAACTTCGGTCTGACAGAGGATCTTTCCCTCTGCGGCATCAAAATCCTGACGGATAAATTTTTTCCGGTCGATAAAGTGATGAAAATATCCCTATCTCTAGGAAGGAACTATGAAACGATCTATTTGATCTGCCAGGTGAAATGGATAAAAAGTCTCGATGATGAAGCATACGAGATCGGATTAGAAGTTGTGGATACATTCGAAAAAAGCGTGCGGATTCTTACAGGACATCTGTACGGAAAGACAAACCAAAAGCCGCAGGTCCCTAATTTCATTCATACCGCAGCGAATCCACAGGATTGGCTGCAGCGGCCTTGAATGTCTGAGCACTCACCGTTAAAAGCGCAATAATCAATGCCAGCATGCCCGATACAAAAAAAGCCAATATATTTAGATTTGTGTGGTAGGCGAATCCTTCAAGCCACCTCCGCATAAAGTAATAAGCAAGAGGCCAGGCAAAAACATTAGCGAGAACAACCCATTTGACATATTCTTTCGATAAAATAATGACTATTCCCCCGATAGATGCGCCGAGAATTTTTCTCATGCCGATCTCCTTAGTCCTTTGCACGACAGTAAAAGATGCCAGACCAAATAGACCAAGACATGCGATATATATGGCAATTCCGGTAAAGATGC
>CAYPGQ010000168.1:0-7099 GCA_964410125.1 uncultured Eubacteriales bacterium
TCGGAGATCGCCCGACCTGTTTGCTCTGGACAGGTAAAGCACCCGGACTTTCCCGAGCGTCACCGACCCTTTTGTTTAACGTCCTCAGAGATCAGCATTTCTTGGACGTTTGGGAGTGTTTAGAAAGGTAAGACTCAATAGCCACCCCCAACTTATGAGCCTTTATGTATGTGGGAACACCGCCCACACATAGGAGGACACCCGAAGATATCCCCTCTAATACCCCATAGAATTTAAGCATAAACTCGTTATTATTTAATTTGCAGTGATATCTATTATTAGCCCTGTATATGTAGGGACAGGATAAACACGCCCTTTTAAATTTAGAGAGATCGGGATAGATAATATATTTGACGTATCCATTCCTTTTGAGACCCCAGGAAGATTGAATCACAAAAGGTTTAGGTAACTGAAAATTACAATTCTTTCTCATATCTTACCTTTAGGGACCGGACGGAAAACCCGCCCGGCCCCGACAATTTTAGACTTCTATCACCTCACCAAACGGCACCTCTTTTAATGCTTTACCCTCAGTAATCCACAGGACCGGGAACATCGGCCCGGACTCGGGGAAATCCCCGCACAGGTCCGTGAAATAGATCAGGCAGGATGGATTGATCGACTCCCTGTCAATCCATTCGAAGACGGGGACAAAACTTGTGCCGCCCCCGCCTTTAGGATTTAATTTGTCAGGAAAATCCCCATCCAAGAAATGCTCGATCCCCTGGATTTTAGAATCACAATAAATAACATAAGACTCAGCCCTGAAATCAATCACGATGGAAGACAACTCAGCAGCTACCCGATTAATCGCATCCTGACTGATACTCCCTGAAGTATCGACCGCGACAGCGACAGTCCCAATATCGCTGGTACGGCATGACGGGAGATACAGCCCGGCATGAATATAACGCCTATTCGGAGGACTCCAGGAATAATCAGACTTAGAGACCTGATCCATAAACCGCCGGAGGAGAGACCGCCAATCGACTTTAGGATTGACGATCTCATCGACCACGCGATCCATCCCGGCAGGAAGAGAACCGAACGCCCGGGCCTGTTGTGCAGCTTGAGAAACCGCGACTTTCCAATCGGCCTCAGACTTCGAAAGATCAGACTCAGACGCGAGCCCGCCATCCTCACCGGGACAATCCCGAACCTCACCGCAGCCCCCGGGATCAGCCCCGGAGCCCTGAGAATCATCGCCATCCTGGCCCTGAGATTGATCCTGGCCTTGATCCCGATCCCCCTGATCCTGATCCGGGAGATTATTATAAATCTCTTCGGAAGAAATACCGGAGAAATCAGGATTGAACAGCGCGCCATCGGGAAGAGAGAACTTATCCCTAATAATTGGATTGACAGCATAATCAGCAGCGACATTCCACTTTTTAGAATCACGATCCCCGCGCCTTGCATGATGAGAAAGAGCGCAATGCATAACTTCATGACATAGGCAGCCCTTCAACGTATCCATAGAGAGAGAATCGACAAACTCCGGATTGTAACCAAGACGGGAACCATCAACCCACAATGTGTTACAGGATGAATCCTCTTCCAAGATCAGACGGAGAACGAGAGAACCAAAGAACGGTTCATCTAAAACGAGTGCAGCCCTGGCCTTGATAATCTTATCGCGGGAATCCATATCATTCACCCATATAGGCAGCCATCTTTTTTAGGATGCCATCAGCTTGATCAGCAGCAACCTTGCGATCTAGCTCATGTTTACGGAGAATCTCAGGATCAAGACCTGAAACAATTTGTTTTGTTTCCCGGATGATTTTTTTCAAGTCTTTATCATCCGTCAGATTGAGACGCGGAAGAATATCACAGAGCTCTTGAATATTCACGACTAGGGAATCCCGGAAGATCGCTTTTAGATCCCTCAATTTGTCGACCATATGTTTTAGGACTTTGAACAACCGGGCCCAGGCATCCTGCATCGCAGCAGCGATTGACTCCCTGACCCTGGCCTCTATATCCGCCTTGATCTGATCGACTTCATCATCGGAGAGAGAAACCCGGAAATCCCCGGCAGCCGGGACAGGGATCACAGCGACAGCGAAATTAAACTTTCCCGGCAGATCGAACGCGGACGGATAATCTTTTGCATTGAAAAGACCATTCAGATCATTTTGAGCGCGATCGATAAGATCAGGATACATATCCACAAATTCATTGACCGCTTTTTCAAAAGAATCCTTGAGCTTTCCCATTTTTCTTGTGTACGGCAGATAATTTTTCGCTGGGAGAATTCGGGAATCATCATCACCCCAAGGCAACGTATTCTCATAATGGAACGTCCGCGCATCATTAGACGCCCGCTGATATGTTTTGACCGCATCGATATCAACAAGCATTTTATTGAACCGCCCCGCATCCTTACTCGCGCCGTAATCAGCTATCACGTGATTAGTCGCCTTGAGATCGAACCGCCGCGCCGTCCATTGAGAGATCGACAACCGCACTAACATTGCTTTTTCTGTGATATTCATATCAACACCTCTGAATTCTCAGAAGACCATTCAATAAATGCCCGGGTTTGTTGTACTTCAGGATGCAGCTTGACGGAATCCCGGACCAACAGGACCGAGAATTCAGCAGGAAGACGCCGACCGTATTGAACCACGCGCCCGAAATTACCATTAGAAGACTTGCGCGCGAGTGCGCCACATATCGCATAGAGCGCAGCAGGATCAGACGGAACCGGAGACCCGGCAGGATCGACAAGCACCCCATCAGGATCAGGGAGATCACGATAAATCTTGAGGAATCCCATAAACTCAGCAGCCGCCCCCTCACCCACGATCCCGGAGATCAATTCAAATTCAATATCTTTATCCGGGGAGACCTGGAGAACGTCAGAGACATATTCCCAGGTCCGGGGAGAGGGAAAGGTTTTTTCATTCCGGGAAGGATCGAACTGGTGAAGAAGACCGGGACGGAACCGGATAAACGCGATCGCTTCCAACGCCACCCCGGCAGACAACGCCCATTCAATCCAATCCTGGAGATCAACCTCAAAATTCAGATGAATAAACCTATTCGCCAGAGCGGAAGACATCCGGGACGTGACCGCGCGATCGGTTTCCCTGTTCCCGGCAGCTAAAATTGACCAACCATCCGGGAGACAGTATTCGCCCAATTTGCGATCAAGTATCAACTGGTAACATGCAGCTTGAACCAACGGAGGAGCGGCATTCAATTCGTCCAGAAACATAATCCCTTGACCATCTTTAGGAAGAAAATCAGGGATTGCCCAATGAGCTTGACCATCGCCGTTGATATGAGGAAGACCCCGAAGATCGACAGGATCAAGAAGAACCGCCCTCACATCGATGAGATCAAGCCCGCCCACATCGGCGACTTGCGCGACAACCTGGGACTTGCCAACCCCCGGAGGACCCCAGAGGAAGACAGGCCGCCGCGCGGATATCGCCGACCTCAAAGAACTTTTAACTTGACTCGGTTTCAATTTCACCTCCTGACTAAAGTATACCACCGGATTTATTTCTGTAAACCCCCCTCTTGAAATTAGTTTTATTTATTTTGAGGAAATCTGAGGATTGAAAAAAATAAAAACCGGAAAGGATCGGGGACCCCCGCGCGATTTAATTTAAATGTATATTTTATTTATTATTTATTTAAATTAATCTGCCCCATCTATATTAGTAGCTACTATAATTCATTTTAAGGAAAGAAAAGAAATTCTCTTAGAGAAAAGAACTAACATAATACCGTTAGTTTATATGTTCTTGTTAATATTAATAGCAGTCGGGAAAATAAAATAAATAAATTAATTAAATTAATTCATCCCCCAAAAAATAAAATTAAATAAAAAAAATCCCCCCTCTTGTAACTTTAGTAGTATGTAATAACTTTAATATGGAGGGGAGGTAGTATTTATTTTCTCTTTATTATTTAATTATTTATCTCTAACTTTAAATCCCTCTTTTAATATTAGTAGTACGTAATAACTTTAATATGTCGGATATTTTTCAACTCGATCGGGATTAATTCCCATTTAATTAACTTCAATTGACTTATCTTGACCCCATATCCTCTTGTAAGTATATTATTTATCAATGACTTAGATATTACTGTGTCGCATAAGTTGTATTATGTAAACTTTATCTGGAAAAAAAGAATATCCCTGCCGTACAGGGGAGAGATCGCTTTTCTCGGAGGTTGTTGGGGCTTTTTTTCTGACCCCCCCCTTGTTATACATCCTCCCTTGCTCTGTATTTTTAATATTTTCACTTAAAAGGTTTTTTTATTTAATTTTATTTTTTCGAAATATTCAGACACGGTTTTTTTTATTTCTTGGTATCTGAAAAAAAATAATTCCGGATCTATAATTTCGGGATGATTTTTCAGGTTTAAAAAATAAAAAAAAATAATTAATGTGAATTTTTATTTAATTTTATTCATGGTTGATTTTTATTAAATTCAGCGGAAAGGCTTAATATTTTGGCGCGGGAGTATTTTTTAGTTTATGCTTTTTTGCTCGTGGATAGGCGGCATAAGCGTATTCCTGAAAAAACTAAGCTTGATGAATGGTTAGGTATGGGTTCATGATAGATCTTCTCTTATATCGTTCCCAGGAGTCCTCTAGTTTTTATTTATAGACATCAGGCTATTTATTCTTTTCTCGAGCTCTTCTAATTTTTCCAATAAATCCAAATATCTATTTCGCAAGTCTTCAATATTCAGATTAATTACCTTGAGCGCCAGTTTTAGTGTTTTATCATCCATTATCCTAATTTCAGTATAGACCAGGATCCCAGCGTGTAAATATATTTAGAAGTAAAGGCTGGATCGATAATATATTAAAAAAATGCCTGATTTTCGGATTAATTGTTTTCATTAAAAAAAGATTTTTTATTTTTCTACAGTGATAATTTCAAACCTGAAAATCAATTTTATTTTTTCCAAAGTCTCCAATAATTTATTTAATCCTTTTATTTCAGGCCAGAACACCGAAGCCCTGGCCTTGCTAAATGGATTAAACAGCTTCATTCCGGATCATTTTTTTTCATAGCCCCATAGGTGATCGAAGTCCGAAAGAGGACCGAGCGCCTTAGTAATTTTACATGCAGTGTGAATTCTAGGATGTTGTACTTTTTTGTTCACTAAGTCGCTTACATGCCCCTCTGATAGTCCTGTTTTCTGAGCTAACCAGTTTTGATTTTTTCCGATTTCCTTTAACCTTTCAGATATTCGATTCATTTATTCCTCCTTCCTTGACACCTTCCTGGCCATGGCATATAAATACCACGGTCGTACGAACCACGCTGCTGGAAACAGCAGCACCCGGGCCGGATCTGAGAGGGTCCGGCCTTCCCTCATTCAAGGTGATTACATGAACCTCCCTAAATATTATTAAGTTTCTACTTCTATTCATAACATAGAATTTTGTTTTGTAAATAGAATCCGGAATTAAATATCTTGATTTGGTTGAGATTTAGATAGAAATTCTTTTAAAAATTCTTGAGTATCAAAAATTGAGTTATAATTTATCAGCGGAGGAAGAGCATCTTTTAGATTTTTTCCTTTTCTTAAAAAATAAATTCTCTTGTATATTTTATTTTTCATAACAACAAGGATTAATCCCATTCTTTCAAGAAAGAAAAGACAGGGGAAAACATCTTCCGAGCATTTATTAGTATATCTTAGAACGTCTCTTATTCTAGTCGAGATTTTACCTTCAATGTAATAACGGTCTGATAAGAACGAATAAATCTTTTTAGTGAGATCCGCATTGTATCCCCAAAGTATTTCTGCTTTTATTGCTGATCGTGAATTTCTATTATTGTTTAAATATTTTTCCAGCTTTTTTAATCCCTCTGAATTTTCATCTATAAATCTCTTTAGGTAATTATCAACTTTATTTTTCCGTTCATAAGTCTCGGAGACGATTTTCAAATACTTGCGTCCAATTCTTAGTCTTTCGTGTTGAGGATCCCAATAAATTCCTTCAATCAGTCTTTTGAAATCTCTAGAGTCTATTTTGCTTAATAATCGAAAGATGAGTTCCAGGTTTTCCCTAAATTTTATTTCATCATCAATTTCTTCTATTTTTAATGTTTGCACTAGTAGCCAACCAAAAAAGAAATGTTCCTTCCTCAATCTGCTGTGTTTATATTCTGGAAGCGATTTATGGAAATAAAATAGACATGACGGACAAAAACATCCAATTCCATGTGTTCTATTCTCTACTAAATCTAAATACCGGGCCCTATGCTCTTTAACTGTCATATTCTTTTTGCCAATGGACTAATTCCACAATCCTCCATAAATTGTATCACGTAAGGAAATAATAATAAATTTATGTGGAGGAAAAATGATTAGCGAGATGAGGAAACAACGACTACTCAAAGGGAAAACACTTGATGATATGTTCATTCAAACTGATATCAGCATCCCGAAGCTTTCTCGGATTGAACGAGGAATTTTCAAGCCTTCAGAAAAGGAAAAAAGACTTATCTCGAAAGCTTTAAAAGTTGAGAAGAATCTGTTGTTTCCGAAGAAAAATAATTGAGCAAAGCGATCCAAGATCTAAAGCAAAAAGAAAGAAAGTAAATCTCATGGGGGATGAAAGAATGGGGCAGCAGGGTCGTGGCAGTTTGAATGCCTCTTCTGTTGCGGTTATCCTTGCTGCCCTTGTAACAAAAACGAAGATGAAATCCTCCCGACAGAAGTGCGGTTGAAATGATATGGATGAGCGAGGATATTTCACAACCCCTAGAGAAATTGTGGATGACCCAATATTTGATAATCCAAAGCTCTTCAAGGTTTATATTTGGTGCAGATTGATGGCCGGGTACCAAGATGAGAGGTATGTCATGGTAGGAAATCAAACGGTCCGGCTTACCAAAAATCAATTTATATTCGGCACATTTACAGCTGAAAAGAAGTTGAAAATGAAACGCTCAACAATCTGGCGATATTTGAGGATTTTGGAAAAAAGCCAAAAAGTGGGAATCAAAACAACCAACAAATATTCAATAATAACAGTAATTTGCGACATTCTTAACCGTTCAAAGTGGGAAACAAGTGGGAAACAAATGGGAACAACTAACAATGTAGACAATGA
>CAYPGQ010000169.1:0-7048 GCA_964410125.1 uncultured Eubacteriales bacterium
GCATAATACCGTTTGCTTGCAGAAAGATCATGTGGAAACTTGAAATTAGGAAGGGTGGCAAGATGGATATTATGAGCTCGCCCAATACCCGACTCCAGCATTCCCCCACACCAAACAGGCAGGGAATTCTTCTGACAAACATCATGGATCTTTTTGGATTCGATGATACCCCCCACTCTCCCGGCCTTGATGTTGATGACCCGGCAGCTCTCCATCTCGATCGCTTTTCTCGCTGTCTCCGCGCTTGTTATGCTTTCATCCAAGCACAGAGGTGTTTGCACTTCTTTCTGCAATCGGGAATGGTCCCATAGATCATAAGGCGCAAAAGGTTGCTCGATCATCTCGAGGCAGAATTCATCCAGCTCTTTGAGTGTTTTTTTGTCGTCCAGACTGTAGGCACCATTGGCATCTACCTGCAATCGGATTTCCGGAAATTTCTCCCTCACTTTTTGGCAGATCGCAACATCCCAACCTGGCATGATCTTGAGTTTGATCCTCTGGTACCCCTCTGCCAGAAATGCCTGGATCCTATCGATAAGTTGGGACTCGGAATCCTGGATCCCGATGGAAACACCGGAGGGAATCTCCTTTTGTGATCCCCCATAAAGTTTCCACAGCGGTAGGTCTTTCTGCTTGGCTACAAGGTCCCACAAAGCCAGCTCTAAACCGGCTTTTGCCATCGGGTGTCCTTTGAATATTCTGGCCTCTTCGTAAAAATCTAGTGGTTCACTCAATGATTTTTTGATCAAAAGCGGTATCAAAAAATCCTTCAGCACAAGCCATGCCGTTTCTGTGGTTTCATAGCTGTACAACGGAGACTTATCCGCCACTACTTCTCCATAGCCACAAATCCCTTCGGCATACACCTTGACCAAAATGAAAGTACGATCTTCTTCCCGTCCAAGGCTGGTTTCGAAAAAATGAACGAACGGCAGGCTGCATAGCATGAGCTCGATCTTGTCGATTTTCATTCTAAATATTCAAACGGCCCTCAGGAGTTTGACTCCCTTTTTTTTCGCCAATTCCTCATATAAATCAATGGTTTTGGAAGCCATTGACTCTGCTGAAAACTTTTTATGCACATGTTCGTACCCCCTCTGTCCCAGTAGATGGGCCAGTTCTCTGTCTTCATACATCTTGATTATGGCTTTAGCTAGAGACTTGGGCCTTTGAGGCGGCACCACTAACCCGGTCTTTTGATGATCGACCATTTCCGGGATTCCGCCTACCCGCGTGGCCACTACCGGCAGACGACAAGCCATAGCATCCATTATGATGCTGCCAAGACCCTTATGATAAGAGGAGTGGACAAAAACATCCAGGGAATTGAGGATTTGTGGGATGTCCTCTCGAAATCCCAAAAAAAACACCACATCCTTTCCTTGGATTTCTTTCACTTTTTTGTTCAATTCCATCTGCAATGGGCCTTCTCCCACAATGATGATTTTAATTTTGGGAGTGTGTTCTCTTAAATGTTTGGAAATCTGGATCAAATACTTGTGTCCCTTATTATCGGAAAGCTGCGTCACAAAGCCGACCAGAAAATCATCGGGGGCGAAAGAAAACTCCCTCCGGAGATAATCTTTCGAAGTCTTGTCCTCATACGGAGTGAAATCTATACCGTCCGGAATGACATGGATCCGTTTCGCATCGATTCCACCCTCCACAAGCACGTTTTTTACACCTTCAGAAATCGCAATAATAGCATCGACATTTTTGGCGTATTTTCGCCTGGATAACACATTCTTTTTCAAAGGAAAATCGGCCCGCGTAGATATCACTTTTATCGGAACCTTTGCCAGAGAAGCCGCTGCGGATCCGACCGCTACAGAGTGGGCATCGTGGAAATTGACAAGCCTGCATTTTTTCCTTTTCATCGCCAGGGAAAGCCGTAGGATGGATAGGGCATCTGTCTTGCCCGATATTTTCAGCTGAAGAACAGGTAGCCGTGCATCTGACGCTTTTTGGTGGATGGGACTTCCGGGCTGGACGACGAACTGGAAGGAATATCCGTTGCGCTTCAACTCTTTAGCTAAGAAAAAAGACTGCCGCTGCCCCTCTCTCCAATCTTTGCCCGCATCAATTTGGAAAAGGCTCAATTCTTTCTCCTATTTTCCAGATCTCCTTGAGCTTGGCATAGATGACAAAACCCGTGTATCCGTCCAGCAAAGAAATGACAAATCCCGCAAATCCATCCAGAACACCTGCCTTTAGAAAATACGATTTCATAAATCGGAAAAAAGGAAGAAATGCCAGATGATACCAATGACATTTTTTGTTTTTAGCGTACAGCTTTTGGGCCCCTAGGTCGGAAAAGGTGTTGATTCTCCTTATGTGATCGGCAATATTTCTGTAGGTGAAATGGTAGAGAGGTCCCGTGAATCCTTTGATCTCTCCTTCGATTTTCAAATCCTCATGCACAAACTCCCCTTCCCAACGGGCCTTGTCACTCCGGAAGAGGCGGATTTTGCGGTCGGGATACCAAACCGTGTGGTGAATCCAACGGCCGAGGTAAAAAACCTGGCGGGGCATGGAAAAACCGGAACACTCAGGCTCCTGGCTTTTAAGGCTCGTAATCTCGTCTCTCAGCTTAGGGGAGAGTCTTTCATCGGCATCCAGAGAAAGAATCCATGGAAACTGCGCTTTGCTATTGGCAAAATTTTTCTGGTCCGCAAAGTTGGTCCATTTTCGTAGGAACACATGATCGGTATACTTTTTGGCCAACTTTACCGTGTGGTCATCGCTGTGTCTGTCTACCACGATGATCTCATCGGCAATCCCTGTTAGGCTTTTCAGAGCCGGCTCAAGACGTTTTTCCTCATTGTAGGTGATAATAACTGCTGATATCTGCATTGTTTTTATAATATCACATTTTTTGTATTGGATTAAAGCAAGATGCTGGCATGAAAAATCATGTTTATGAATAATTCAAGTTAATTAAGCGGGTTCTCTTCCATGATGCACTGTTAACCATCCTGTATCCGTGATCCAAACACTGCATCACATTTCCCTTGAAATAATAAGGAAAAGGGCTAAGCATCGCTATTTCCGTGATAAATTGGGCTTTTTGGGATGGTTGAAGCGACCATTGAAGATTTAGCCATTACGACCCGTTCTTCGAGGATATCTGACGGAGTCAGACGGCGAGGATGTATTGAGCACGACTTTGCTTAAGAACAAGAGATCTGGACAAGCACGGGAACAGAGGCTGGAATTGAAGAGATTGAGAGTTAACGCGCGGAGTTCCACAGCCGCCGAGAAGAGCGGTGAAGGAATGGCGTTAAAAATCTTCACGGGAGCAAAAGCATTCCTAAAAGCGTATATAAAGCCTTTTGGTATCACGGAAATGGAGATGCTTCTGGAAAAGGGGAAGGGGAAGGAGCGCTCACATTCTGGGATAGGCATTTAGATCCAAAAAAAAAGGTTCATCCCTAAGGGTGTTGACTTTCTCAGCAGCCAGTGCAGCGACCATCGCAGCATTATCAGTGCAGAGCTCAGGAGATGGAATAAAGGATGGAAGTTGAATCTTCCGGGCAAAACTGGCAAAATCTCTTCTCAACTTCTTGTTTCGGGCAACACCCCCACACAGGATGAGTGAGCATGGTTTGAAACGTTTGACTGCCCGGCTTATGTTTGCAAGCAACGCCCTGATCACAGCCTTTTCAAAACTTGCTAAAAAATCCAAAAAAGACGGGTGTGATCTGGTTAGCTGATTCTGTTTGATCGTTCTTAAGGCAGCCGTTTTGAGGCCGCTGAAACTGAAGTCCATGCTTTTATCTGTCATGTGAGGAAGAGCAAAATCAAATTTCCGGGAATTCCCTTTCTCCGCCATTTTGTCGATGACAGGTCCCCCTGGATAACCCAAATCGAGATATTTCGCTATCTTGTCCAGGGCTTCGCCGGCTGCATCGTCTCTTGTTCTTCCGATTAACTGATAATGGAATTTTTCTTCCAAAAAGAATAGGGAAGTATGACCCCCTGAAACCAGAAGAGCCAGACAGGGAAAAGGGATCTCTTTGTTTTCCAAAAAAACGGAATGGATATGAGCCTCCAGATGATCAACAGGAATCAACGGCTTATCAAAATAGAAAGCCAGGCCTTTGGCAAAGGAAAGGCCGACAAGGAGGGAACCGATCAGCCCTGGTCCTTGTGTCACAGCATAAGCATCGATATCATGGATAGAGAGTTCAGCCCGGCGCAAGCTTTCATCCACCACATATCCGATAGAGACAATGTGTTGACGGGAGGCTAGTTCAGGCACCACTCCACCGTAGGGGGCATGGATCTCATCCTGGGACAAAACCACATTGCTGAGGATCTTGAGGTTGCTTTCCAACACAGCGGCAGAGGTCTCGTCGCAAGATGTTTCGATCCCCAGTATATACATTCTTTAAGCCTTAAAGGAAGCCAAGCTTTGTTTAAACGGCGGTTTGGCGACTCCTTTCTCAGTAATGATGGCCGTGATATATTTTGCCGGCGTGACATCAAAAGCAGGATTTTGGACTTCTATATCAGGAACTGTGATGTATTGTCCTGCCAGTTTTTTCACTTCCTCCGGATTTCTCTCTTCGATAGGGATTGCAGCCCCATCTGTAAGGCTGAAATCAATGGTGTTCAGAGGAGCAGCCACATAAAACGGAAGGCTGTGTTCCTTTGCTAAAACAGCGACAGAATAAGTTCCGATCTTGTTGGCTGTATCCCCGTTCTGTGCTATCCTGTCTGCTCCGGTGATGACTGCTGAGATTTGACTTTTATTCATCAAGTGCCCAGCCGTGTTATCCGTTATAAGAACAACAGGAATACCATCCTTGTCCAATTCCCAACAAGTCAGTCTGGCCCCCTGGAGAATCGGCCGCGTTTCATCGGCAAAAACGCGGATTTTTTTGCCCTGCTCATATGCTGCCCGAATCACGCCCAGAGCGGTACCGTATCCGGCCGTAGCCAAAGCTCCGGCATTGCAGTGGGTCAGGATGTTTTGACCATCCTGGATTAATTCCCTCCCCCAATAGCCTATCTTTTTGTTGGTTTCGACATCTTGTTTGTCGATGGCAATGGATTCCTGGATCAACCTATGCTTCAGATCTGGAAGGGCTAAGTGTTTATGGTTATCAAAGGTCTGTTTCATCCTCTCGAGAGCCCAGAACAAGTTCCGGGCCGTGGGGCGTGTATCTCCGAGTCGGGCCAGGATGCGTTCGAACTCTTCATCCAAATCATCCGATCCCTTAACTTTGTTCACACCCAGAGCCACGCCGTATGCAGCGGCTACACCTATGGCAGGAGCACCCCGGATAGCCATTTCCTCTATGGCTTCGGCAACTTGGATATAGTCCAAACATTTAATATATATTTCTTCAGCCGGGAGTAACCTTTGATCGATAAGAATGACTCTATCATTGTCCCATGTTATGGTCGGGAGCATGTTTTACCTCTTTTTCCAGTCAGGGGCTTCAGGATCAGGCCAGTTCCATCTTTTGACCCATAACAGGTATAGCGGTTGAAATTCTTCCCAATCCTCAGAGGATAATTCCTCTTTTAATCTCTGATAACAAAACACGATCTGGAGGTCATTATCACGGAATATCTCTTGGGTGGGGAGACCCAGCTCTCTCGCCATCACACATTCTTCAAAGCACCTCCTGTAATCGCTCATGTGGCTGAGTATTTGAGCCTGGAGATAATGGTAAAAACCGCAACTGAGGTCTCTGTTCGTCAGTTTCTCGACCTCCTTGTACAACCCTGACAAGAGCCGCTCCTTTTGATTCCCTTCTTCACGAAGGGCTCTCTGTAAAGCCATATCCGTGTATTTCTGGGCTGCGAATATTGTCACCGGTTTTAACTTGGACTTACCGACAAGATGAGAGTATATCTGGAACGCCGATTGGGCGAGACCCATCTCTTGCATGGCAGAGGCAAGCCCGAAAAGAGACACCCATTCAGCCCATTCTTGGCCCTTATCGGATCCATACGAAAAGGCTGTAAGGAAACTTCGTTCGGCATCCTCCCATAGATTCAGATGCAGCTCCGCCAATCCCTTGAGCATGAATGCCTGAGAAGACGGATTTTTAGCCACCTCTTTTTCCGCCTCTTGTAAGGATTTTTTATACGATCCGATCGCTATTTCCGTTTTATACGAGCGGGAGGATTCTTGGGCCTGGACATAGTAGGACTTGGCATTTTTAAGATGGGATGTGCAGGAAGAAAGAACACATGGCAACAATAAAATAAACAGCAAAAGTATGTTTTTTCGCATGACAGATCAATCAATCCATGTCTTTACTTATCTCTTTTTTTATGATTTCAGCAAGAGCCCTCTGGACAGATGTTTGGGTGATCAAGTCGACACAAAATGAAGCCATTTCCCTAGCGATGGCTTCCAGCCCTTCCAAAAACCTCCCTTTCTCTTCCACAGCCTCGATATCGATAATGGCCTGTGCAATTTTTATGTCATATTGCTCAGCAATGCCGCGGTAATTCTGGGATGCCAATTCTTGATGGAACAATCCTGAAAGAAAAGGGTCCTCGAGCCCTATTATCGGATAAAGGCTATAGAAGAATTTTCTCAGCACAGGCATATCTCTGGCTTGTATCTCCTCGGCAAATGCATGGGCTAAACCGGAATGATTAGAAAAAAAACTTAGGATGAAATCATCCGATTTCACTTTCACGAAAGAAGGATCGAGCCAGACTTCCCAAGAAAAAATCTTTTCCCGCCACTCCCGACTGCTTTCTATGGCCCAAACCAAAGCGGCCGACAGGAGAGGAAAATACAAATAACGGGATTGGGGGAAAAAGCGGGCAACAAATCGAATCCCTTCCTGGACTACTTTTTCAAAAGATTTCTTGGTCATATCACCTGAATTATTTACAAAAAATGCGGATACTATAATTTATTTTTATCAAAATTCTTTCATAATATCCACTTATTTGACGCGAAGGAGAGCCAAGAAGGCTTCCTGTGGAATCTCGACAGAACCAATTTTTCTCATTCTTTTTTTTCCTGATTTCTGCTTTTCCAAAAGTTTCATCTTCCGCGTGTAATCTCCGCCAT
>CAYPGQ010000170.1:0-7027 GCA_964410125.1 uncultured Eubacteriales bacterium
CTGATTACCACACCGCCGTCGTTCCCGACGATCAGCATCTCGCCTTGGGGATGGGCCCAAAATGCGTGATAGTCTGAATGGGATTGGCCGAAACTTGCTAGGGTCTGCAGGCTCTTTCCGGCGTCTTCTGAAACCAGAATCTGGCTGTGCAGGATGTAGAGAATGTTTTCATTAACGGGATTGACCCAGAGTCGGCAGTAATAAAAAGGCCGGCCGTTCACATTGTCTTCGTTGTTGACCATCTGCCAGGTGAGTCCACCATCAGCGGACCGGTAGAGGGCATTCTTTTTTGCCTCGACTAAGGCGTAAACGATGTTGGGTTTATTTGTCGAAATAGCCACGCCCATACGGCCCAATTCCCCTTTGGGGAGACCATCCTTATCCGAGAGTTCCTTCCAGTCCTTTCCACCATTTGTCGTGATGTAAAGGCCGCTTCCCGGGCCTCCGGATTTGAAAAACCAGGGCCACCGCCGGTGCTCCCACATGGCGACGATTATCTTATTGGGATTTCCGGGAGCCATGGCCATATCGGCCACACCTGTTTTTTCATCCACATAAAGGATCTTGTCCCAGGTTTTTCCTCCGTCGACTGTTTTGAAAACTCCACGCTCAGGATTTTCGTTCCAGGTAGTTCCCAGGGCCCCGACATAGGCGATGTCAGGATCGTTGGGGTCGAGCAGTATCTTGCAGACCTTTTCTGTTTTTTCCAAACCCAGAAATTTCCAGCTCTTTCCCGCATCGATCGTCAGATAAACTCCTCGCCCTACACCGACGCTGTTGCGAGGTGCGGCTTCTCCGGTTCCTACCCAGACGATGTTGGGATTGGACTGGTTGATGGCGACAGCCCCGATGGATGAAACCGGTTTGTCATCCATAATCGGCTTCCAGGTCAATCCTCTATCCACCGACTTCCACAAGCCGCCTGTCGCTGTTCCGACATAGATGATATTCGGATCGGATGCGACAGCATCGATGGCCCCGATGCGGCCGCTCATGTTGGCCGGTCCTATGCTTCTGGCTCTGAGTCCGGAAAACAATTCAGGATCGGTTTTTGCAAAGCCTGCCTGGCTTAGCAAAAGTAAAAGAATGGCTGAAAATACACAGGTTTTGATCGCAATTCCCCTCATTTAAAACTCCTTATTTTAAAAATTTTGGATTTTAGCCACGACACCAAACAATTTAGACGCCCAATTGTGTTTTTTTCTTCCATTTTCCATTAGGCATACCTGAAGCGACATTTTTTAGATTTGTTGCAACGTGTAGATCATTCCGTAAGTTGAATTTTATAGCTATGACCGTTAGAATACAAAAGATTTATCTGGAGGCCTAAGTGAAAGCTGCAAAATATTTATCCATTCTTGGGATTATGATCATCTGTGTTATGGCATTTTCTGCCGATGTAGCCCCACTTTCTGAACTTTATAAAACGGGAAAAGTCCTGTTTGAACAAGAATATGTATTGGATGATGATACCTTGCCCGAAAATCTTTTTTTCGAGAGCCCCAGTACTGTTTCCTGTGATCCTGAGGGCAACATCTATGTGGTGGATTCTGGGGCAAAAAACATAAAAAAATTCGATGCAAAAGGAACATTCCTGAAAACCATCGGCAGAGAAGGGCAGGGTCCCGGGGAATTTGGCGGGTTGTATTATGCCACTTTTGCCAAAGACCGATTGATCGTCTGGGATTCTGGCAACAGGCGGTTGTATGCATTCACCCCTGATGGAGAGTTCAGAAATTCTGTCAATATCGCTTATGAGGAAGGATCGGTACGGAAACTGCGGGGCCTTCCCACCGGAGAGATCCTGGTGGAGAAGGAAAAGACCTTCCGGAATGAGCCGGATAAGCCTCAGACTTGTACGATCGACCTGTATTCCCAGGACTTGAAACATGTGACGAGTATTTATAAACGGGAGCTCTGGCGGAAAAAATACGTCCGCACCAAGGAATACGGTACTTCCACTCTTTATTTTCCGTATTCAGCCGATGTCCGGTGGGATATCACGCCCGATGGCCGAATCATCATCGGATTCTCCGAGAATTATGAGTTGGAAATTTACGACCGCTCCGGGAAAAAGATTTCCACCGTAGCGCATGCCTATGAGCCTGTCAAAGTCACAGAAAAGGATAAAAATGAATATTTCGACAGTATAGAATTCTACAGAATGGGGGAGAGGCTGAAAGATCCCCCCGAATACATCACCAAATACACGGAATTTCCGAAACACAAACCTGTTTATGACAACATCCTTGTCGATTCAGAGGGGAACATATGGGTAGTCTTGAACAGGGAAAGAAAGCATGAAAAGGGGATAATATTCGATGCCTTTAGTCCTGAAGGAAAATTTATTTCTCAAGTGCAAATCGAAGGCAATATTTTGCTTCCTCAAAATCGCAATGCTTATATCATCCATAACAATTCATTTTTGGTTTTGAGAACTGGTGATGATGAACTATACCGTCTGATCAAATACAGAATTTCGAACTGACAAGTCTTGCTGCCTCTTGAGTCCTGGTACTTAGAGTTAGAGGATTCCTTTCAGAGTGTCCAGGCTGATTTTCGACCCGCTTAAAATCAAAACGACATTTTTTCCCTGGAACCTTTTTTTCTGTTTGATAAAGGCAGCCACAGACAGCGCCGCTGCTCCCTCGACCAGAAGGTAGTGTTTTTCCAGTATGATTTTGAGGGCGGATATGATCTCATCTTCTGTCAGCAGGATAAAATCATCCACCAACTCTTGGCATATCGGAAAAGTGATGGTATCCTGTTCGATCCCTCCGGCAGAGCCATCTGAAATGGTCGGTTTGGACTCCAGATCCAGAATACGTCCGGCCTTTATGGACTCATACATCACAGCCGAATTTTTGGGCTGGCAGCCGATGATCTCGATATTTTTGCTTTCAGATTTAAGGTAGCCGGCGATTCCGGCTATCAGACCGCCTCCTCCGACCGGCGCCAAAACACAGTCAATACCGGGAACCTGTCTGGTCAGTTCGATCCCTATAGTTCCTTGACCTCCGATGATTTGGGGATCGTTGTAAGGAGGAATATGGGTCAATCCCTGTTTTTCGGCTGTTTGCCGGGCATGTCTTTCGGCTTTGATGCAGTCGTCTCCAAATTTTATGATGTCTGCGCCGTAGATGAGCAAGGAATCGATCTTAGTCGGAGCGGTTATCTCCGGCAGGACAATGGAGCCCCTGAGGCCGAATCTTTTCAATGCCCAAGAAAAGGCGGCCCCATGATTTCCGGACGAGGCCGTCATCAACCCTCGTTCTTTTTCCTCTTTGCTGAGGGACAGGATTTTATTCACGGCTCCCCTCAGCTTGAACGAACCCGTCAGCTGAAGGTTTTCACATTTAAGATAAACACTACAATTTCCAAGTTGACTGAGAAAAAGGGAATGTTCTGCAGGTGTCTCACGGATGTGTTCACGGATTCTTTTTTCGGCATCAAGAGTTTCGCTTTTGAGTTTATCCACCCAGGACTTCAGTTTTTTACTCATCGGATTCTATTTGATTGTAACTGTTTTTGCATGTTTCCCGCCTTTTTTGCAGTCCAGTTTGACTGTCACGTTGCCTTTTCCTTCAACCAAGAAGTGATATTCGACCTCGCTTCTGCCGGAAATGCCGTTGTTGAGCTTCAAGTTTTTGGGGTCTTTCTGATCGATCAAGGAAACATCGCTGTCTGCTGCCCCACGTCCTCGGAAATAGCGCATGAACCGCCGCGGAATGCCGGCAGGGAGGCTCGTTCCTCGGGCCTGCCCGGCTGCCAGTACCTTAACATTGCCTTCCAAAGACAGGATATCTGGGTGCTGGACCTTGTTTTGGATGGCTGCACCAGACAGTGTTGGCATAAGCCGTTCGTTGTAGAGTGCCACTTTAACCAGATAAAGCCCGGATCCAACTTTTTCCGTTTTTACTTTTTTGATGATGGGCAAAGGCATCTCCCATGCATGAAGCAGACAGAAGGCCATATTGCGATGGCAGAGCTCTTCGAGGAGCCATGTCGGAGGAACCCGTCCACTGAGCTTTGTCATATCCCTGTCGATGGTCACCTTTCCGAGCTGGGGATGATCGATTTCGTGAAGGGATATGGCCTTGTTGTCCATGTCGATATACTTATCGAAAAATTCCTCCTCTTCTTCTGTAATCTCTCCGTCTTTGTCGAGGTCGGCCCGGGACATCCACAATTCGTTCGAGAAGGAATAGATCCCGAGATTATCATAGGTGAAATCGATAAAACCACCCCAGACAGTGTAGAGGTCACTCCAGATAACGATATACCGGTAGCCTTCGATGATCTTTTCGCCTTTTTTTCCGATTTCATCCATAACAACCAAATCGCTTCGCGGTAGTTCGCCGTGAAGTTGGGCCCCGGGATTACGCAGGATCATGCCGCCAGTATTATGAAAAGCTTGGACTCCGGCAATATTCGGATGAGAGTAGAAAAAATTGCGGGTGGCCTGGGATTCCTGCCAATAAAAGGGATAACTGCCGGCTCCCCGTTGGATATAGTGGGGCTGCCAGTAGGAGCTCCAGTCACGGTTGGCGTCGTAGCCACCGCCTGAATCCTCGTTGTACCTGCCATCGCCGTCGTTGTCCACGCCTTCGCTTCCGATGTATTTGTAATCGCCGATCTCATCAGGTTTGCCTTCGATATTTTTTTCGATGGGAACCAAACGGTCACCGATGTCGCTCAACCGGTGTGTCCCCTTGCCGGGTTCCACCTTGATGTACATGGCACCGACCTCCCCATCACCATCAAGGTCTTCTGCGAAGTCCTCATCGTACAGACCGTCACTGTCGTCGTCCATCGGGGACTGTCCGGTACGGGCGCTTCCGCCTGTGTGAAGCCACAGGTCACGGCCATCAGGATTGACTGACGGGAAAATGTAGAAGACACGCTCGTCCACCAGTTGTTTGATATAGTCATTGTATTGGTAATTTTCCATCAGGTACCAGATGGTGTAGATTCCGATTTCACCACCCTGAACCTCGTTGCCGTGGATGTTGGCATCCATGTACATGGCGCATTTTTCCAATTCTTTCCCTGTATCAGGATTATTGATGGTCATGTACCAAATTTCCCGTCCCTGGAAGGATTTTCCGATGGAACGCAATTTCAAGAATTTGGGGTAGGCTTTTTCCAGTTTGCGGAGGGCATCTTCGACTTCTTCCCAGTCGTAATACTTGTTAAAAGAAAGTTCAACCTTGCGTGTGTTCCACTTTTTCGGGAAAAAATCCTGTGTCATCATCAGGGAAACACACATCGTGATCGAAAAGATAACTAACAAGGATTTTATGATTTTTTTGTGTTTATTTATTTTCATTTTCTTATCCCTTCCTTTATTTAAGGACAACCGCTTTTTTTGTGGTTCCGCCGCCGTTTAATGCCCACACTGTCACATCTATTTTTTTTCCTGCAGGAGAGATGATGACCCATTTGAATTCTTTTTCAGCACCGGCGTTTAAGGAAGGAGTATCCATGCGTTTGGCTCCTCCGAAAAGCTGCATTTTATCATCGTCCTCGAATTTCAATTTCAACATTATGGAGTTGATGTGTCCGGTTCTCTGTCCCATGGCTGTGGCATACGGGAATTGTCCGTTGTTACGGATTTTTATTTTCAGCTCATACAGGTCAGAACCCAATTTTTTGACTTTTGGCTCATCCAACACGATCTCGGCAAACTGGGATGCCAGGTAAAGAGCGAATTCCGCGTGATTTTTGCTCAGTTCAGGGATTTGGTCTGCTTTTGGATTTGTGCGTATATGGGGCACAAATCCTCCGATCTCTACTTCTCCAAGTTGTTTATGATCGAATTTTGTCCACGCAACAAAACCTTCTCCCTTGTTTTTGTCATCGATCCATTTTAACCACTTATCGTCGTTGCTGGAGGATTGTGTCTGGGCTGTGGAAGGAGTGGAACGCGACATGAATTGGCGCATCATCGCCTGCCGGTCCATCGTTCCTGTTTGCGCTGTTTTTGTCGGAGCTGTTCTCGTTTGAGCGTCCCTTTTCATTTTGGATGGAGGAGTTTTTTGCTCCTCTCTCAATGACCAGAGATTGGCAGAAAATGTCGGGACACCATACTGAAAATAGGCCCATTCCAGCATCGATCCTGCCGGCTTTTCTGATTTGGCATTTTTGATGCCCGTGATTTCCTTGTAGTTTTTGCTGACGTTTTCGAAAAGATGGGTATCTTGTGCATTTGTCTTTTTTGGCTGAGGATCTGTGGCTCGCGGTTGCTGTTGGGTTGGCTGTCCGCCTCGGCGTCCCATGAAAAACATCATGCGTGGCATGCCAGCAGCTTGTTCTGCTCTTGGCGGTTCTGGAAAAGTCGGGGTGCCACACTCGATGCCTGTCCCAGCAGCCAGGTTGTCGAATTTGGAGAAAAGCAGAACTCCGCAGATATTCTTGTGGGGCTGTGTTTTGAGTTTAGGAACATATCTTGTTATGAAATCGATTACGGATTGAGTTTCGGCTTCCGATGCCGGATATACCCCAAATCCTTTGGGTTTGTAACCGAAATTGTGGGGGAAGTTCCTATTGATGTTGAACCCTCCAGGACCGTCTTCGTTGTAAAGTTCATCTCCATCGTTGTCGATTCCCTCAGGGTATATCTTATAGAGTTTGTCGACCGGAGTCCCGGCTTCCTTTTTTTTCATCAACCTGGGATCCTTCCCATCGATGCACCAGTCTCCTTCTTTGTCCTTGATGCGCATCAGGGTGATCATCCCGTCATCGTTTAGGTCTTCGGGTCCGTCTTCATCTGTTAACCAGTCGTAATCTTCATCCCTGGGCTTCAGGTTTCCTGGGTGTTCGTACAGGAGATCATCAAAGAACAGTTCTGCGCCATCGGGATTCAAACGGGGGATGATGTAAAAAGTGCGTGTATCGATCGCTTTTGTCACTTTTTCGTTTTTGCCATATCCTTCGATCAGGAATTCCGCTATTCCCAGAGCGACTTCGCTGCCGATGACATGGTCGCCTTCCAGATTCCCGCAGATAAGAAGTGCCTGTTTTTCAT
>CAYPGQ010000171.1:0-6967 GCA_964410125.1 uncultured Eubacteriales bacterium
TTAATTCTTCGGGTGTCAACAGGAATCCATTTTCTTCTTTTGTCCGAACGATCACACTTTTTCCGTTGGCCAGAGAAACGGCATGCGGATAAGTTACCCAATAAGGAGCGGGTATAATGACTTCATCTCCCTCATTGATCAGGGCTTGAATAAGATGATAAAGGGAGTTTTTTGCGCCAGATGAGGCTATGATCTGGTTCTTCTGGTATTCCAGAGATTGGTCCTCTTTCAATCTTTTGATGATGGCTTCTTTTAGGTCAGGGATGCCATCGTTCTGGGTGTATTTGGTGAAGTTTTCTTCGATAGCCCGGATTCCCGCTTGTTTGACATTGTCAGGAGTGGCAAAATCCGGTTCCCCAACGCTGAAATCGACAACATCGATCCCCTCGGCCTTCATGGCCTTGGCCTTGGCTGTGACCTTTAAGGTTGGAGATTCTCCAATCTTGTTTGCTTTTTCTGATACCATGGTAAACCCTTTATCGCGAAGATTAATCTTCTTTTTTTTCGTCGTCTTCGGAGGCTAATTTTTTCTTGAAGTATTTTTTCAGGTCCACTCCGGTTAGAGATTTGACCACATCTGGCATCTGTGCCAGGATCTCCCCTACTTGTGATGTGATTTTGGTCGTGCCGAGGCTCTTATCTCCTCCTATGACGACTATCTTGTCCACTTTGGAGAGGGGTTCAGATACAGATTTCGCCAGGTCGGGCAGCATTTTGAGGTACATTTCCAGGATAGCAGCCTGGTTGTATTTATCCCATGCCTGGGCTTTTTTCATCATCGATTCGGCCTCGGCTAATCCGAGATGTTTGGTTTTTTCCGCTTGTGCGATCCCTTCCAGTTTCATAGCATCGGCTTTTCCTCTGGCCTCGGATTGGATGCGAAATTCTTCCGCTTCCGCTTCGGCTTTCATCTGGTATTTTCGGGCATCGGCAGGCTTGATGACGTTCGAGTTCAATTCTTTTTCTTTGCGCGCGATCTCAAGTTCTCCGATTTTTATCGCTTCCTGTTTTTCGATGAATTTGACCTTGGCTTCTTCCTTTTTTATATCTTGAGAAAGCCGGGATCGTTCGATTTCGTATGCGAAGTCGGCCTTAGCCTTTTTTTGGTTGACATCCACTTGGGATTCGGCTTTTTTGGCCTCATTTTCCCATTGGGCTTTGGCTATCATTGCTTCCGCAGCCAGACGAGCGATTTCCCCTTCTTTCTGCGCTTCCGAAGATTTGATCGTAGCCTCTTTATCGGTTTCTGCCTCGGCGATGACTGCATCTCTTTTGGCCGCAGCAATCTGCGGTTTCCCCAGGGCATCCAAGTAACCCTGTGTGTCGCTGATGTCCTTCAAGGCAAACGACATCATGTTCAATCCCATCCGGGAAAAGTCGCTTTGAGCAGCTTGGGTAACGTTGGTCGAGAATTCATGCCGGGTTTTATAGATTTGCTCCACGGTCATGGTCCCCATCACTTCCCTCATCTTGCCCTCAAGCACAGTTTCCGCTACAGACCTGATCCCCTCTTTTCCCAACCCTAGAAATTGTTCGGCGGCCAGTCGGATCGAGTGATCAGAAGAGTCGATTTTTATCTGAGCGACAGCCTCAGCCATAATAGGCACACCGCTGTTAGTCAAAACTTCAGGAGTTTTTATGTTCATGGTGATGGCTTCCATCGGCAGAGTGTCGACCGTTTCCATAAAAGGTAATACAAAGGTCCCTCCTCCTAAGCGGTATCGGTATCCTACCTTTGTTTTTGTTCCGTCAGGAGCTATCACGGTACGCTTTCTTCCGCCTGATATGACAAGAACTTCATTCGGGCCGACCTTTCTGTATTGTTTCGAAAATAATAGCGCTAAGAGTGCCAAAACGATGATTACAACGCCGATAAGAATGAATCCCGATGTTAAATTCATGCTCCCCTCCTTGGATCAAAGCTTTTAGTAAAAAAGGTGTTTTTGTGTCAATTATTCAATTACCTAATATGATGAAGTGAGAAGAAATATATTATCTATAAATTCAATCATTTTCAAGATAATTATATGGGGACGCTCCATTAGGTACCACCCTATCTTTTGATTGAGTGTATGATTCCTCTCAAGTTTTATAGAGTGGTACCTAATGGAGCGTCCCCAACTATTTGAAGAATTTGAATCGGATGATGTGATATATAGCGGCAATGCCATCTCTCCATCCGATTTTTTTGCCCTCACTGTAATCTCTCCCAGAATAAGAGATGGGCACCTCATAGATCTTTGCCTTCAGTTTGGCAAGTTTTATCGTGATCTCAGGCTCGAAACCGAATCTCTTGGACTTCAGCGTGATACGATCAAGAACATCCTTTTTGATGACCTTATAGCATGTTTCCATATCAGATAGGTTAAGATTGGATAACATGTTGGATAAAGTGGTAAGGAGTTTGTTGCCGACATAGTGCCAGAAGAAGAGAACCCTGTGTGGCCCTCCAAGAAAGCGAGAGCCATACACGACATCTGCACGGCCGTCCAAAATAGGCTTTAGTAGCGTTGGATACTCAGCAGGATCATATTCCAAGTCTGCATCTTGGATCAGGATGATATTGCCCTGGACGTTGGAAAACCCGGTATGAAGAGCGGCTCCCTTTCCCTGATTCTGCGCATGGAAAAAAGTTTTTGTATCGGGGAAATTCAGGTTATTCAGTACATCCTGTGTCCCGTCTTTGGAACCGTCATCCACGATGATGATCTCCTTTTCCATTCCCACATCGGTCTCTCGGACGCGATCGATCACTTCCTTGATGGTGTGCTTTTCGTTATAGACCGGTATGATGATGGATAGTTTCATGATGTTTTTTTTGGATCCGTTGTTAGTCCGAGAACCTTTTGAAAATAGAGGATGGTTTTTTTGAGTCCCTCATCGAGAGGAGTCTGTGGCTTCCATTGAAGGTGTTTTTTGGCCAAGGAGATATCCGGGCATCTGTGGACCGGATCGTCTTGGGGTAAAGGATTGTGACTGATTTCCGACGCACTTCCTGTGAGGGCAATGACTTTTTGGGCCAATTCCATGATACTGAATTCTCCCGGATTTCCAATATTCACCGGTCCTGTGAAGTCCTCCTGCTCCATCATTGCAATAAGTCCCGAAATAAGATCCGTAACGTAACAAAAGGAACGTGTTTGGCTCCCCTCCCCATAGACCGTCAAAGGCTTGTTATGTAAAGCCTGGACGATGAAATTGCTGACTACCCTTCCGTCATCCACAGCCATTCGGGGACCATAGGTGTTGAAGATGCGGACGATTTTGATGTCGGTTTTGTTTTGGCGGTGATAGTCCGTCATCAACGTCTCGGCCACACGCTTTCCTTCATCATAGCAACTGCGCGGTCCTATCGGGTTTACATGACCCCAGTAGTTCTCCGGTTGGGGATGGACTTGAGCATTGCCGTAGACTTCAGATGAGGAGGCGAGGAGAATTCTGGCTTCTGTTCGTTTCGCCAAGCCCAGCATGTTGATGGTTCCCATGACACTGGTTTTGACAGTTTTGATGGCGTTGTATTGGTAATGAATGGGTGAGGCAGGGCATGCCAAGTTATAAATCCTGTCGACTTCCACAAAAAGAGGATGGATGACATCGTGTCGGATCAGCTCGAAATGAGGATTGGCAAGAAGATGGAGGATGTTATCCTTGCTTCCTGAGAAGAAATTATCGACACAGATGACATCCGCTCCTTGATCCACGTAATATTCACACAGATGACTCCCTAAAAAACCAGCTCCGCCAGTGATTAGAATGCGTTTCATTTTCCTTTCATTTCCTCCAGTAACCTGGGCATTACCCATAGGCCATAAAGAGAAGGCTCCTCTGTTTGAGAATTTCTTTTTGTACAAGGAACAGCTCTTTTATGCCTTTATCGGCCAGGCTTAAAAGGGCGTTGAAATCTTTTTTGGTGAAAGGGGATTTCTCTGCCGTGGCCTGTATTTCCACAATTTTGCCCGTATCTGTCTTAACGACGTTCATGTCGACCTCTGCCGAAGAATCCTCTCGATAGTCCAGGTCCAGAAGTAGGTCCTCATCGACTATTCCCACGCTCACGGCACTAACCAAGTTTTGGAGAGGCATCTCGTTGATGACACCTTTATCTATCATTTTTTTTAAGGCCAAAGCCAGTGCGACGCAACCCACGGTGACCGAAGCCGTTCTTGTACCACCGTCAGCTTGGATGATATCGCAGTCTATGGTGATCGTTCTTTCTCCTAGAATTTTGAGGTCTGTCACGGTGCGCAAGGAGCGCCCGATAAGCCGTTGAATCTCCTGGGTACGGCCGGACATTCTGCCAGGCCCTCTTTCACGGGGCGTTCTTTTTTCTGTAGAACAGGGAAGCATGGAATATTCCGCAGTGATCCATCCCTTCCCTCTGCCTTTGAGAAATGAGGGGACTTTTTCCTCGATGGTAGCCCCCGCAACGACTTTGGTTTTTCCGAGCTCGATGAGCGCCGATCCATCGGCGAAGGCGAGATAATCTGGCGTAAGAGACACAGGACGTATGATATTAGATGAACGTTTATTTGCTCTCATGTTCTTTTTGTCCGATTCTTTCTTCTCCTTCCGGCCGTGTTTTCCAGCGGTCATGGAACCACAGCCAGACTTTTGGATTTTCCTGTATTTGATTCTGTATAATCTTATTGCATAATTGTGTGATTTTCAACACATCCTTTTCTTCATCGCCTGTCACGATGAGTTTGAGGGGCGGGAGAATCTTAAGGTGATACCCCCCACTCTGAACAGGATAACAGAAAACCGGAACTATCGGAGCATCTGTTTTGAGAAAAAACGCTGCCAGGCTGGGCGTTGTAGCTGCAGGTTTGCCAAAAAAATCCACGAACACCGCTTGATTGCGCACGACATTCTGGTCGATCAGGATCGCCACTATTTCGTTGTCCGTGAGAGCACGAAGTATAGGTCTTGCCGCCTGTTGTTTGTAGATGACGTTGGCTCCGAGTTTTTTTCTTATTTGCAGAAGCTCTTTTTCAAGCCGCCTGTTGTCGAGCGGACGGGCGATGACATTGACTTTCCCGATTTCAGAGACCGGGGCAGTGGCCATTTCCCAGTTTCCCAAATGGGCGGAAAAGATCAGCGCTCCTTTTCCTTTTAGCATGGCCTTTTCAAGGTAATCTGATCCCTCGATGGATATGGATTTCAGCACTTTGTCCTGTTTCATGTGCCGGACTTTTATTATGTCAGCGAAAACTCTCCCAAAATGTCTGAAGGAAGCCTTTGCTATCCTCTTCTGTTTTTCATCGGAGAACCGGGAACCAAAAGCTGTGTCCAGGTTGGATAGAGCGATTTGCCGGTGCTTTTTATCGATGTGATATATCAGGGATCCGAGAGCTCCTCCGATGGCAAGACAGATGGGACGTGGGAGCATGGAGAAAAAGATTTTGAGAAATTGGAAACCGAAAAACTCTGTCTTTTCGTGAAGGTTGGCCATCGGTGATTTCAAGCGTCCTTTTTCAATGATAGAAGCTCCTGATAGAAATTTCCCTCCACGTGAAGGTCTATTTTGTTATAGTAAACCGGAATCTGTCCGGAGTTTTGGAGTTCGTCCAGCTTGAAAACGTCCTTTTCTGTTGTGAGCACGGCATCGGCTTTTTCCCTTTGGAAGGCGCTGATGATTTTTTTTCTTGTGGAGATAGGATAGGAGTGATGATCGGGGAATGTGAGGGAGAGCAGCGGTTCGAGCGCTTCCTTTTCCAAGAGAGATAAAAATCTTTCGGGCCGAGCGATTCCGCAGACAGCCAGGAGACGTTTTTCTCTCAATCGTTCTGTCAGGATGGGCTTGCCGTCAGGGTAAGCGAAAAATCCCTTGTTTATGGTCGAATAGGAAAATACTTTGGCCTTAGGGGAATGGTGCTTTATTTGGCTTTTAGCATGGGAGTGGTTGTTTTTCTTTACCAGGATAATATCGGCACGACTGAGTGAATAAAGGGATTCTCGAAGAGCGATTCTCTCGCCTGGATCGAACAGGATAATATCCAGATCCCGGTGGAGTTTCCTGTGTTGGAATCCATCGTCCAGGAGCACCAGGGTAAAGCCTGCGTGTTTGGCTTTCTCACAAGAGTTTAATCGATTCCGGCCGACGAATATGCCAACTTGAGGAAAGTTGCATGAGACCATGAAGGGTTCATCTCCCGCTTCTTGCCAGGTTCCGTAGATGTTTTTCCCGTCGGACAGGACTCCTCCCGACTTTTCCCACATTCCTTTGTAACCTCTGGTGATCAGAGAAGGCTTAAAATTGTGTTCTATAAAAAACGAAAGGAGATGCATGACAAGAGGAGTTTTTTCCGATCCTCCAAAGGCCAAATTCCCCACACTAATGACAGGAAGTGATGTCCGTCCGATTTTCCGAATTTTGTGGTCGAACAGGAAATTGCTGATCCGGCTTCCCACCTGATAGAAAAAAGTTAGGGGACGCGGCACCCGATTCATTCTTCGAGGACTATACACCATCTCCCTGTCGGTTTCAAGACCAGGGAGTGGCATGTGTGCATCTTTGTTCCGGTGATAAATGGGGCTTTTGGGGATGGTTTTGCTCCCGTGACGATTTTTAACGCCATTCCCTCACCGCTCTTCTCGGCGGCTCGGAACTGTGCTCGTTAACTCCCAATCTCTACCACTCCAGCCTCTGTTCCCGTGTCGCCCGCATCTCTAATCCTATAGTAAAGTCGTGCTCAATACAGCCTCGCCGTCTTACTGCGTCAGATTCTCTCGAAGAACGGGTCGTAATGGCTAAATCCTCAATGGTCGCTTCAACCATCCCCAAAAGCCTTATTTTTCATGGAAATATGGATGCCTCCGAGTGACATTCAGGAATGCTTCTTGAGGAAGGAACGGGAAGTGGGATTATTGTTTTGACTTGGATTTAGCGGATGTGATAATTTACAAAACAAAAAAGACTTCTGCAAAATGCGGAACAAACAAGAGGGAAAAAGGAAAGAGGTACACG
>CAYPGQ010000172.1:0-6882 GCA_964410125.1 uncultured Eubacteriales bacterium
GCGCTTCATAAGAAGGTTCACTAAAATCAGTTGGCAATAGTATTTTTTTTAGGGGAAACATCTTATATCTCCAATTAGAAACGTTCCTTTCAATCTTAAAATAAACCCTCGCTTGCCTCTTACAGGACTTTACCCAAGAAGAAAAATACCCCGAATAGAGTTTAAGTGAGGGATTGAGGGCGGTCTAAATGAATTTTAATACCATTTTTTATTATTTTCGCATATATTACATTCTAAATCAAATTTGCTTGAATTTTAAGCTATCCCAATCGCTATCTTTTATGACAAAATCGGCTCCGGGGACAAATATAATCTTACTTTTTTTCATCGGATATTGGAAGTTTGATGATAAACGTGGTCCCCTTGCCCACTTGACTCTTGACTTCAATGGTTCCATTATGGCGCTGGATATACCCATAACTGATAGCTAAACCAAGCCCAGTGCCCTTGCCGGCTTCTTTTTTTGTATAGAAGGGTTCAAAGAGTCTCTCGATGTTTTCTTCCGGTATGCCGCAGCCTGTATCAGTGGTTTTAATTTCCATAAATTGTCCATCATCTGAGATTCTGGTATCGATGATCAAGGCACCCTTCCCTTCCATGGCCTCAGCAGCGTTAAGAACGATGTTAATGAACACTTGCTGAATTTGAACTTTGTCTACTATCAATGGAGGCGGGGAAGCGCACAGATTTTTGGAAATGTTCACATCCTGGAATATTGATTGATTTTCGACCAATGACAAAGTCTCCTCCAAGAGCTCGTTAATGTCGGTCAGTTCCTTCTTTGGCTCAGTTTGGCGGGAGAAGTCCAGGAGCCCTTTTACAATCTCCTTACAACGAGTTGCCTGAGCTGCGATTTTCTTTATGTTTTCTCTATGCGCATCATCCTCTGTAAGATCTTCTAATAAGAGATTACTGTATATTAAGATACTCCCCATGGGATTGTTCAATTCGTGGGCTACACTAGCGGCAAGTTGTCCGATAGTGGCCAGCCTCCCAAAGTTGAAAATGACGGCTCTTCGCCGGAAGAACGCCTCAATATGATGGACGGATTGCATTAACAATTGTTCCTAATAGCTGTAAAAAAATTTAGTTTTCTAGCAAAAAGGGGAAACGGCCCTTTCGCCTCTCCTCAGCTCTTTACATAAGCAAATCAAAATCTCCAAATAATCCAAGGCTCTCTAAGGCGTTTTCCGAGCTGTTCTAGGGTTGGCCTATATCATCCGAAGTGAAACAGAAAAAATGGCCCGCCGAAAAGCCGATTCCGGTCGGTTTTTAGCTATTAATACTATCGGACCAGTTAACCCAAAATGGCTCATGGAGGGCTTTTTATTGCGTTTTCAGTATATTTTTTCAGTATATGATTTCTCGATTGAGAGTCAAAATAAATCAATAATTGTCAAAAAAAGATAAAATAAAGCTTTACATTTGCGATTAGATGACTTATATTTGTATTAGAATGAACATCTTAGGGCAACGGGAAATCAAATCAACAATTATGGGGAGGGGAGACTCTTTCACACCATTAAATCCGTTGCCCTACGAATTTTTTGGGAAGACCTCCCCATCCCTTTTTTTATAAGAAGGAAACAATGAGAGAAAAATCAGAGATTCAAGAGGGCATTAGAGAGCTTTTGGAATTAAGGGATTCAGTCGTCGAAAAACTTTACGAAATGAGGACGATAATTCGTCAGCTCGATCCTAGTGGGATGATTACATCACGAGCAACGTCCTATTGGATTCCCAACACTATCACTAACCTTACAGACGATCATGAATGGTTAAGCAGAGGATCGATGATTAATTTCAAGGACACAATTTCAGATTTGAGGGAATTAATCGGCGAAGAGGAAACTGAGGAAGAAGAGGCTGGAGAGATCAGATGAAAAAGAACAAATTTAAGACCGACCAGATAATCAAATTTTCCTATCTAAATGTCATATCAGGAAAATTCGTTGAGCTTGTGGGAACCGTAATAGGTTTTGGTGCAGATATTAGAAAACGATGGCCCACGGAAGCTGGTGAATGTCCAGATAATTATCTTCTTGTCAGGCACTTTGATGTTCATGGAAATGATTATCACCATATTGTTGATCCTATGGATGTAATTGAGGAGGCTAAATGACAGCGAATAAAGGAATTAGCCGTAGTTATGCCCTAGCGAGGTTAAGATCGGACGTTACAAACGCTCTCACAGCGTTGCACCCTATTGCATTGCGGGACAGCGAAACGAATATGACATCCTTAATATTGTAATGAGAGAGGACTAAATTAAAATTTTTTTAGGAGGATTCATGACTAAACAAATTTCTGAGGAAGAGAGAAAGAAAATCAAAGAGGCATGGGATGTTTTTTTTGGAGACTGGAGTGATGTAGAAATCTATGCGGATGGTGTTGAGGAGTTGGCTATTTATGTTGGGGACAAATGCTGCTTGACTTTCTGTCGGAACAGCAAGGATGGCTGGGAAACTATGGATATGTATCTTCCAGGAACCAAATCATCTGAGGAAAAAAATGTCTTCAAGAAAGACGAGGATGGGAATTACCAAGGAAGAAAAATTTAAGACGGAGGACAAATGAAACATAACTCACTCATGAGGGAGAAGTCCCTCAAAAACATCCAGTTGCTGGATGAGGTATCTCGTAAGAGACTTACCTATTTTATTTTTAAGCCTTCGGACCATATGGACTTGTATCCTGATCGCCCTCGCTTCATCAGGAGAGCGAGATGGCGTTTGGCTGGGCAACAGTAAGTGGAACACAAAAGGAATATGGATTATCTAAGCAAAGGCAAAAAATGCTGCGAGATAATAAGCGTATCAAATTTAGATTGGAAGGAAATCGTTTCCTACAATCACGGGAAAGCATTGAGAAGTATCTTAATGCTGGAGCAAGCGAGGCCATACCACAGAAAGCTCCTGTGGAAAAGATGGTTTTGTCCCCGACTGAAGAAAAAATTCAGAAAGGAGGAGATAAGGTGAAATGGAAAAATGGCAAAACAACCAGGATTAATCTGGGAGATTTTAGTCTGCTTGAAATCAAGAAAGAAAATGGATTCGTCTACTACATTGATTATTTCGATGGAAAGAGGCGTACCAAAAATCTCGGAAAACTGGCAAAGGAATTTGGAATTGATCGGGGAATTATTGCCGATAGAAAAGCTGCCGAGGTCATGGGCCGTAAAGCAAGAAATGCTCTTTATCAGCAAGAAGAATCTGAGGATACTAGCGATAAGGACATTACTTTTGCTGAATTCGCGGAAAGATATTTGGAGAAGAAAAAGAACAAAAATTCCAATAGTCTAAAGACAGTAAAAAGCGCAATCGTGGGGAGTTTGGTAAAATTCTTTGGAGATTTCAAATTATCAGAATTGAATCTTGAGCGAACGTTCGAATATGTTGAATGGCTGAGGGAAAAACCCACGAAAGACTCCACGATTTCAAACTACCTAACAGTATTTGGCTCACTAATTGGATTCGCAGAGCGATATGATTATCCTGTCAAACGCAAGAAGAAGATCATCCATATTAAGGACTACGATTTAGAAACTACCAAAAGAGAAAGAGAATTGGAGAAGGACGAACAGGTTGCTCTTTTTAAAGTAGCAAATTCCTTTTGGAAAGACCTTTTAAATTTCGCATTATTTACGGGTTTGCGTTTAGGAAATATTTGTAGTCTAAAATGGGCATCGGTTGATTTTGAATCTCAGATGATTACAATAAGTGGTGCTGAGAGCAAGAATAAAGAACCTATTGAAATCTACATGAATCCAAAAGTTTACAAACTCCTTGAAAAAATGCATGATGAAAATGGCGAACACGATTTTATTTTTATGCGTGAAGCAAACGGAAGCGGAAAAATACCTTTAGGCGAACGGTATGTTCAAAGTGAATTTTCGAATTTGATGAAAAAAGTAGATATCAAGGATTTACATTTCCATGATTTGAGACGAACTTTTGCGATGCGATTAGTACGAAAAGGAGTTGATCTGTTGACACTCAAAAAGTGCATGAGTCACAAGAATATTAATTCAACAATGCGTTATATCAAGGAAGATCCAAAAGCAGTCAAAAAAGCATTTCTTTCTCTAGACCAGGAAAATGAGGCAGATGAGGGTGCAGCGTATGTTTGTGCGTAAAATAAGGCGTTTTAGCCGAGAAGCTCGCTATTTTTTATAAATAATTCAGGTTAGAACTAGTATTGACGGCGCATAGGTTCTATATAAAGAAAAAACCTCAAGAATCAACCTATATCTTTCTCGAAGGGGAAGAACATCATCATCTGAGCAAGGTTGCCCGGATAGGACCGGGAGAACAGGTTTGGTTATTCGAAGAAAACGGGAAGCAGTACAGAGCTCGTGTGGAAGCGATCGAACCGTTGTTAAAATTGGAGAAAAACAGGAGAAAAAAATGGAAAGGTGGAAACGCATTGCAAGGGAAGTCTCTTCGGGATATACTAATGTACCCTCTTATAGAGAAGATAGAAAAACCCAGTTCTATTATCTTGTTGGTCGGTCCTGAAGGAGGCTGGACAGAGAGTGAAGAACAGGATATTATGGATAACCATTACGAGGCTGTGAGTCTCGGCTCACTCACGCTGAGGTCTGAAACTGCTGCTATTGTCAGCTTGGCGATGGTCTCTCATTTTTGGAAAAACGACGATGTTTCTTAAAGGACAGAAAGTCGGGAAATACGAAATTGTCCGTTCACTGGGAAGCGGGGGGTTTGGATCTGTTTTTCTCGCCAAAGACACCTGGCTAAACATATTGGTGGCGATCAAGGTTCCGCATAAACAGTCCATCGAGCTGTTTAAACTACTCAAAGAGCCTCGCCTCCAGGCCGCGCTCAATCACCCCAACATCGTTCGTATGCTTGCGGCTGAAAAGGAGAACAAGGTTTTTTTTATGGTGATGGAATATATCAAAGGCTTGACCATGGAAAAAATCTTGGATAAGGAAAAAATTCTCGATTTTGAAACTGCAAACGAATACATCATCCAGATTGCTGACGCTGTCAATCATGCCCATAATAACAAGATCGTACACCGCGACTTGAGACCATCGAACATCATCCTTTCGGAGGAAGAGAAGATAAAAATCACAGATTTTGGAACATCCGTTTGGTTGAACAATGTTCCGTATGCCTCTACTCGGATCGGGTCTCCACCTTACATGTCTCCTGAACAGTTTATGGGAAAGGCAACGTTTCGGTCGGATATCTATTCGATCGGGTGTATTTTCTACGAGATGCTCATAGGCAGGCCACCTATTTTTGACCCGGATCCGTTTAAAATCCTGGAGAAGGCACAAAAGGGACAAATCACGCCCCCTCGGCTCAAAAACAACAAGATTCCGAAGGAAATCGAAAAAATTATCATGAAATGTCTTGCTTTGAAACTGGAAGACAGGTATGAAAAAGCCAACGGGATTATCAGAGACCTTGCCCTTTACAAAGGGAAAGATTCTGCTAAATCCGAACTGGATGAAATTAGAGCAAGAATTAGGGCACGGCAGCGGAAAAAAACCGATCTGTGTTGGAATTGCCGGAGGCCTTTGCCACATAAGGAAAAGATCTGTCCCTACTGTGGAGAATCTATCTGAGGTAGGATGTTTGACTTGGGAATACAATTGCGATAATATGAATTCCCCGCATGTCGAAACGAAGAAATTGCACGAGGAGTGATGGATGAACCCTTTTAGTCAAAACGGGAAAGTTTGGATGAACGGAAAACTCATCCCTTGGGGAGAGGCAAATATACATGTTGCCGCCCATGTCATTCATTACGGAACATCCCTGTTCGAAGGATTCAGAGCTTATGACACACCCAAGGGGAGCGCGATCTTCCAACTCCAAGCGCACACAAGAAGGCTTTATAATTCGTGCAAAATGTACCGTATGGATATTCCATATACTCAGGAAGAGTTTAACTCGGCTGTGATCGCCACCGTGAAGGCGAATAACCTTCCCTCTTGTTACATAAGACCGATCATATACCGTGGTTTTGGGACATTAGGGGTTGATCCCTTTCCATGTCCGGTAGATTGTGCTATTCTTGTCTGGAAATGGGGACAATACTTGGGAGATGAGGCTTTGGAAAAAGGAGTGGATGTGAGGGTTTCTTCCTGGCAGAGGATGGCACCCAATACATTTCCTGCTTTGGCAAAATCCGGAGCTAATTATATGAATTCCCAGTTGATCAAAATGGAAGCCTTGACAGAAGGTTATGCGGAGGGGATAGCCCTAAACGTGCGGGGCCATGTCAGTGAAGGGAGCGGAGAGAACATCTTTTTAGTATACGATGGTATTGTTCAAACTCCCCCTCTATCCTCTTCCATCCTTCCAGGAATAACGCGAGCAACCGTCATTCAACTTTTTAAAGAC
Source organism: uncultured Eubacteriales bacterium (assembly GCA_964410125.1). Taxonomy (GTDB): domain Bacteria; phylum Acidobacteriota; class Aminicenantia; order Aminicenantales; family Aminicenantaceae. The sequence continues at coordinate 6,378 of CAYPGQ010000172.1, forward strand.
CTGAAAATCCCTATTGTCGAAGACACCATACCCAGAGAAATGCTGTACATCGCTGAAGAAGTCTTTTTCACCGGATCCGCTGCTGAGATCACACCGATAAGGTCGATCGATAAAATAACAATAGGCTCCGGGGAGAGAGGCCCGATCACAAAACGTCTTCAGGAAGAGTTTTTTGCCTATATAAACGGAGAAAGAGAAGATAGGTACAATTGGCTTACCTATGTAAAATAGGAAAATGTTAGGGAGGTAATTATGGATATCGATGAATTTTTGAAAGTCGCTATAGAAAGCGATGCATCCGACCTTCACATAAAAGCCGGAAACTATCCGATTATCCGGATTCACGGGAAACTCCAGCCACTCACACAGTTTCCTCGGCTCAGTCCAAACAACACCTTTGAGCTGGCCAATCAGGTGCTGAATGAACACCAAAAGGAAAAATTGAATACCGACCTGGACATCGATTTGGCTTACAGCCTCCCTGGTTTTGGCCGTTTCCGAGGGA
>CAYPGQ010000173.1:0-6752 GCA_964410125.1 uncultured Eubacteriales bacterium
CAACTAAGAGGTATAGTATGGCCATAAAAGTCAACACCAAAAAGGGCAGCGATATTCCATCCGAACCTAATGTTGTCCCTTTATGTGATGTTCTTCTTGTCCTTTTGATCATCTTCATGGTGATGACCCCTTTGATCCAGAAAGGCGTCGATGTCGAGCTCCCCACGGCTATTAACGCGGTCGAACAACCTGAAAATGTCGACGCTGTCCTCTACATCAAAAGAGATGGCTCGATCTACGTTAACGAACAACCCGCTACTGAGGAAACACTGCAAATGATGCTGGAAGAAGCCCTTATCACAGCAACCGAAAGAAAACTCTATTTGAGAGCTGACCAAGAAGTGGAATACGGAATAATTCTAGACCTTATTCCATACATCAAAGAAGCTGATATCGATATAATGGGGATTATAGCTGAGAAGAAGACAAGAAGTGGCGAATAGGGAATAATCAGAAGTCGTTTGCACCAAGGGGTAAGGTAAGAAGTTTTTCGACTTCCTTCTTACTCCTTGGTGCTTTTTTTTGCACATCCATCCAAATGTCTCTGCTTTCCATACAAAAATAAACAGGGATCTCCCCTCCCCCAGCTTTTTTTAGATCACCAAAAACCTGCTGAAAGAGCCGCAGTCGCAGAGGCTTGGGGTACCTCAGTTTGCCATCCTTCCCGGTGATGAATTCATCATAGATTATTTTTGTCTGCGGGAACCTCTTCTGGATCACAGGTTTAAGCGCAGGAGGAAATCTCAAACTGCCTAAGCTTATCCAGGCTATTTTTTTCCTGTCGATGTGGGCCATTAAATCGTCGATAATTTTGGCGTAGCCGTCTTCCCACCCCTCATAGTGGATTATCGGGTCAAAGTGAAAGCCTACCCTGTACCCTGCCTGAGAAACGAGGCGGGCAGCCTGGATCCTGTCATGCACCGCAGGAGCGTCTATCTCCTCCTCATCGGCCATCTTTTCGGAATTGAGAGACCAGGCGATCACGATGTTGCCCGGTGGATCGTGAGCCAAGATATTTTTGATGTTTACGGTTTTTGTCTTCAATTCAAGCAGAGCATTCGGATGATCAGCAAAATAGGAAATGAGATCTGATGAACGGTCGGTTAAATGATCCAATGCTAGGGAATCACCCAGTTCTCCGGTTCCGATACGAAAAGTACGGTTTCGGTTTTTGTGCAGAAAATCATCCAGTTGCCGGAAGAGCTCGGCTGTATTCGTATGAACAGTGATCAGAGGATTGTTTAAATAGAGTTGCAGGATGCAGTAGGAACAATCGAGAGGACAGTTGAGTTCTGTGTTGATGATAAAATAATTGCATCCGATATATTTGGGCGTGCAGGGACAGGGTTTCACATACCCACCTCTCTGGTGGGTAACCAGTAACAGTTTTTTTCCCTCCCCGACAGGATTCCGAGACATCAAAACATCCTCGATCAGTTCCCTAGAGTCTGTGATGAATTCAACGGGGAGGTGGCCTGTGTTCTCGAGAACCCTTCGGGTTATAAACGAATTTCTACTATCTTTGGTGACATAGACTTTTTTTGGGAAGTAACGGGACTCATCCATCGGTATAGCTTTTGAATATAGAAAAAAGATCTTCATCGGAAATAAGATCCTGAAGCTTGGAGAGCCTTTTTTGGAAGGCTTGTTTATTTTTTAAACTGAAGGTCACGGTAAACTCTCCATCCTCGAAAAAAGAAGCGGAATCAAAATCCACTTCTTTGGAAAGTCGAGCCTTTTTGATGGAAGTGTCGAAAGATTTTTTCCAAGAGGAAAGGGTGGGGTATCTTTTTGCCCGTAACAGGGAACGGATCTTTTCAACCTTTTGCAGGGAAGACAAGTTTTCGGATTGAAATACCGACAAAATTTCCGGTGCCGACAATAAGACCTTCGGAGAATCCCCTGTCTTTTTTGACAGATCATCAAGGTCTTCGAGAACTTGTTTCAGTTTGTTCATATTCAAAGGCAAAATTATCGGTAGAAGCTGCGCCCTATCCTCAGAAGAGAATTCAGTCAGGAGTTGGACTGAGGCTAAGTGGATCTTTTTTTTAAAAATGATTTTTTTCCATGTGGGATCTAACAGGGCCATCTTGAGATAGGTATCAAAATAGGTAAGAGTTGCGGGAATATCCAAGAGAGGAAAAAACTGCTTGACGATTTTCTTTTCATCTCCCATAAAACCATTCAGCTTGAGCAATATTTCTGCCTTCTCGAAGATGTTGAAATTTCTTGCGGCCCAATTTTCATACAAGCAGAGGAGGAAAGCCCGGCAGTCGTCTTGTTCATCGAGCAAATAAACGGGAACATGCGTCAAGGACAGCTCGAGACAGGCCAACACTCTTTTCCATCCGGACACGAGAACATACTTGGGCTTATCCCGCTTGACGACCACCAGCGGACAAACAAGACCGATTTTTTTTATGGAAATGAGCAGCTTCTTCATGTCAAAATGATAAGAGAAACGAAATCGTTCATCCTTAAGATCTATGTCATCCAAGGGAATTTTGAGGAGCTTCATGTCCTTTATTCTAATTGAACCCGACAACCGAGTCTAGCTGGAAATAGGTGCTGCAAATAGGTGACGGGATACTTGATTACTTATCTCTACACAATTCGGTACCTGTCCCCGAATAATCACACGAATTAAGTAATCAAGTATCACGTCACCGAATTAAATTAGGTTGTCGGGTTGTAGGCCGGTGAGGCCCTGAACCAAATTTTTAGCAGCCATCATGGCCATCCGGATTCTGGTTTCAAAGGTGGCGCTTCCTATGTGTGGCAAAAGAACGACGTTATCCAGAGCAAGCAGCCGTTCTTCGATCTCCGGCTCGCGTTCATACACATCCAGGCCGGCTGCCCAGATAGTCTTTTTTGCCAACGCTTCAGCTAAAGCTCTCTCATCCACGATAGGACCCCGGGACACATTCACCAAAATCGCTTCTTTTTTCATCAACTTCAGTCTATCTGCCGATATTAGGTGAGTTGTCTCCGGAGTCAGGGATGTATGGAGGGTGACTATATCCGATGTGCGCAGCAGCTCCTCCAAAGATGACCAAGAGGCTTGACATCGCGCTTCCTCCTCCTCAGGAAGCTTCTGGGGCTCGTTATACACGACTTTCATCCTGAAGGCTCGGGCCCTCGAAGCCACGGCTTTTCCGATCCTGCCCATGCCGATGATCCCCAAACATTTTCCTGTTACTTCTCTCCCCAGATAAAGGTCAAGCTCCCATCCTTTGTACATTTTGGCCCGTGCAAAAACATCAGCTTGCGGAATCCGCCTCGCAACAGACAGGATAAGCGCCCATGTCAAATCTGCCGTGGTCTCTGTCAACACTCCCGGGGTATTTGTGACAAGGATCCCTTTTTTGCGTGCATAATCCGTATCTATGTTGTCATAACCGACAGCACAGTTTGCGATAATCCGTAGCTGCGGAGCCGCATCGATCACTTCCCGATCGATGGTATCCACCAAAAGAGAAAGAATTCCTTTTTTATCCTCTACTTTTTTCAGGAGATCCTGTTTGGGCAACTCTCCTTCCAGAGCCCCAATCTCGTAGTCGACATTATCTTTCAGATAATCCAGTGCCTCTTTAAAAATTTTTCGTGTGACAAGAACCTTTGGTTTCATGATTTTCTCCAATTCGGGGCCAGGTACCGAATTAAAATCATAGAGATAAGTAATCAGGTATCCCGTCACCGAATCAAAAACGGGATGAAATATTCTTTTAGCTTCGCGTTCAGTCTAGGATACTTAAACACATTTTTCCACTTTTTCCCCGCCAGTTCATCGCTGACAATCATCAAGGCGGCTGTCGGAATGCCGTGATACTCTCCCAAGGCAAAAACAGCCGATGCCTCCATGTCCACGACATCGATTTCCTTCTTTTGTTTGTCCTCCAGCCATCTTTTTGTTTCTCTGAACGGTGCATCTGTTGAAACCGTGACTCCCTGTAAAAAAGGCAAACTTCGCTCGGCCAGCCTGTTTTCGATCTTTTGTCGCAACGGACCCGATGAAAAAAAGATCTTTTTCCCGGGAATATAATGTATGGATGCTCCTTCTTCGCTGTAGGCTTTGTTTATGCTGACAACATCGAGGCAAGAAATTCCAGGATTTAGCGATCCGCAGAATCCAAGGATCAAAATCTCCTTGGCCCCCATAGCAATCAGATGTTCTAGCCCGATGACCGCTGAAGAGGCACCGATGCAACGGTACAGGACGGCTGTGTTATCCAAAAGAAAAAAATGGCCAAAATAAGTTTCTTTTTCCCTCGAAGCCCTTTTTTTTAAAACATCCCCAAAGATTCCGGAGGGAGGATCGACAGGAACGTAGACGGCTCTTCGATGGGAAAAACCTTTCAGCGGTTTGGGTTTGAGTATTGGTTCCCCTGGCGCTTTCATCAAGCTTGATTATCCGGTTTTTTTTGGGCTGGACGAGCCTTTGTCCATGATGGGCTCATTCATGCTTCCGGTTCGATAGCCGGCAAGATCGAGAGTAACGTACAGATACCCGATCTTTTTCAAATTCTTCACGATCTCTTCTCTGGTCTGTTTCTCCATAATCACAGAAAAATCACTCGGATTAATTTCGATCCTGGCCATCTGACCATGATGCCTGACTCGAAGTTGAGAAAATCCCTTCGTTCTCAAGTACTCTTCTGCCGAATCTATCTGGCGCAAACTCTCGTTATCGATGGGCGTAAAATAGGGAATGCGTGAAGAAAGGCAAGCCATGGCGGGCTTATCCCAAGTAGGCAGTCCCAATTTTTTCGAGAGAACACGTATCTCTTTCTTTCCCAGTCGGGCTTCCTTCAAAGGAGAGCGCACATCGAGTTCCTGTGCAGCTCTGATTCCAGGCCGGAAATCGAATGTATCTTCAAAATTGCAGCCATCACAGACGTGGGGAATATTCTCTTCGCCGGCTATTTCCTTAAGCCGAGAAAACAGCTCTTTTTTGCAGAAATAACATCTCTCTGGCGGATTGTCTCTGAAATGGGGATCGTCCAATTCCTTAGTATGGATGACCTTGTACTTCACATTCAAATCTTCTGCGATGCGAAGAGCCTCCTGCTGTTCCCTCTCTGGGTAAGTAGCAGAACTTGCTATCACCGCCATAACGTTACTTTCGAGAACATCCTGGGCAACCTTTAATAAAAATGTGCTATCCACCCCCCCAGAAAAAGCCACCAACACCTCTTTCATGCTTTTCAAAATATTCTGTAGATTTTCGAATTTATGTTGCGTCTCATCGGGAATGCTGAACCTAGACATTTTTTTTATCCTTTTCGTGTATGCCCGCAAGGACACGAACCTCTTTGACAAACTCGTGCACGATACTCTCTTCATTAACGCGCCGCAGGAGCTCTCCTTTTTTAAAGATCACGCCTACACCTCTCCCACAGGCCAAACCGATGTCTGCCTCTTTGGCTTCTCCTGGTCCGTTAACCATACAGCCCATGATCGCCACATCCAAGGGCATCTGGATGGATATCAGCTGTTTTTCAATCCGTGAGGCTATCCGGAACAGGTCAACCTCGCAGCGCCCGCATATCGGACAGGTGATTATATTGGGGCCTCGACTCCGGATCCCGAGGCTGGAGAGAATAAGGTACCCTACCCGCACTTCTTCTTCTGGTGCTGCAGTCAATGATACCCGTATGGTATCGGCCAATCCCTCGCGCAGGATCAAAGCCAATCCCACTGCCGATTTTACCGTTCCTCGGATCAAACTCCCGGCCTCGGTTATTCCTGCATGGAAGGGGTAATCCACATGTTCTGCTAGTATCTGATAGGCACAAACTGTCCGGATAACGTCAGAAGCCTTGAGCGAAATCTTGATCTGTGTAAAATCCAGATCTTCAAGAATTCTCACATGCCGCAAAGCACTTTCCACCATGGCTTCTGCTGTTGCACCGCCGTGTTTTTGCAGCAAATCTTTTTCCAGTGAACCGGAATTCACCCCAATGCGGATCGGAACGTTTCGGTCCTTTGCCTCGTTGGCGACTTCTCGAACTTTGGCTTTGGAGCCGATGTTTCCCGGATTTATCCTCAACCCATCTGCACCCTTTTCAAGGCACTTGAGCGCAAGTCTGTGATCAAAATGGATGTCAGCGATCAGAGGGATCTTCACCCTATTCTTCATCTCTACGAAGGCTTCTGCAGCCTCCTCATCCGGGATGGCCAGCCGAACGATCTCACATCCTGCCTTTTCCAGTCTTCTTATCTGGCGGAGGGTCACCCGTATGTCCCGGGTGTCTGTTTTTGTCATGGATTGAACCACGATCGGCGCCCCCCCTCCTATGACCACATTCCCTACCTTTACCTGTTTCGTATTCCGCCGAACGATCGGATAACAGCCCTCTTCTGCTCCCTTTTTCTTTTTCGTTTTTTTTCCTACCATATCGTCAATTCCCATCAATTTGCCTAGATTATTCACGAGTCAAAACCCTCCACCCCACCCTAGCATTAAAGGATGCAAGGAAGTGGCCCATGACGCTGTAGTAAACTACCGCAAATGGGCTGCAACGCAGCCGATGTGGTGAGATTGACTCGCCCAAAGGGTAAAAAATGCCAATGAATACTGGTGGATTTATGTTTGGAAAATATCTGTTAAGAATTACATCAATATCAAGGTAATTTTTTGATATTGCTGTAATAGAATGTATTATTGGCATTTTTTATAAATAATCTAGGCTAAAAAGGGATGAGGCTGTCCCATCCGTTTGGCAACTTCTTCACCACATCGTTCAGGATAA
>CAYPGQ010000174.1:0-6740 GCA_964410125.1 uncultured Eubacteriales bacterium
ATGGTGAGTTCGCCTTTTAAATCGAGGCCTTCTCCCACAATTTGGATCTCGTACTTGCCCGGCGGAGCAAATTCCAAATAGCGCGTAAAATAGGGCTGCGGGCTGTCAGTTCTTTTGGCAACAAGATCCCACCTGAACTGGTTAAAACCTTTTTGGCCTTTTAATGGCTTCGCCCAAATCGTTTTCCCCTTCTCATTATTCACCCGCACTTCAACGTCTGCATCATTCATCAGGTAAAAAGTGATCGGGACCTGCTCAGCCGTCCTCATTCTCGGATCCCGATGGGTGTCATTGATCCAAGGCAATCGGGCGATCGGCGTCTTTAAAATCTTGTCAGTCTGGGGGATGCCTTTCTTAAAAGCATCCTGGATCGCCCGTATATTCATCTTGTATATCCCTCTCCCATGGGTCCCCACCACAAGGTCCATCTCTCTCTCCTGGACGACGAGATCTGAAATGGCCGTCGCAGCCATCCCCGGGCCCAACAGGGACCAGCTCTTCCCCCTGTCCACAGAGATGTAGACTCCCCTGTAAAGCCCGGCATAAAGGATATTTTCATTGACCGGATCTTCCAGTATGACATAGGCAACCTCATTGGGAAGGTTGGCAACGATCGACCGCCAGGTTTTCCCATAATCTTTCGAGACATACAGGTAGTTTCTCAGGTCATCATAGTTGATCCCTGTGACAGCCATATACACCCGGGATTTGCTGAATCGCGACGGACAGATGCTCCGGATATACCCGTTGGATAATCGCGCAGAAAACTCCGTCCAATTTTTTCCATCATCCTGTGTTACCCAAAAAGCGCCCCTGTCCGTTCCCACAAACAGAACACCCGGTTCAAGCGGAGACTCTGCGATGGCACCCGCAGCAACCGATTTTTTCTCCTCGAATGCCGACTGGGACAGATCCGGACTGATCAACCGCCATGAGTCCCCTCTATTCAGGCTTTTGAAGATGTAGTTGCCGGCATGATACAGGGTCAATGGATTGTGTTGGGAAATGATGTACGGTGCAACAAAATTATAGTTCAGCCTTCCTTTGTGCTCCTCGGGCAGCCGCGGCCGTATCCCAACAGAGCGGTCGGCCTGCATATCCTTCCGGAATATTCCCCCGTTCTGGCTCGAAGTGTACACAATGTTCGGATCAAGAGGATCAGCCATGGTGTAACATCCGTCTCCACCAGCCCAGGCATCTATCCAGACATACTGCCACTCATCCTGGTATTTGGGATTCCACTCCTTGGCCGGTCCATACACGGATGAATCATCCTGTGTGCCCCCGTACACATAATACGGATCCTGATTGTCGACGGAAATGTCATAAAATTCACCGGCCGGAATGTTGTTGTGATGCATCCAGGATTTCCCTTTATCGTAGCTGACATAAAGACCCCCATCGTTTCCCAGGGCCAAATGATCGGGATTTTCCGGATTGATCCACATTTCGCAGTGATCCAGATGCAGGACTTCAGCTTGGTTGGGAAAAAAGTGGAACACATCCCCTCCGATCAATTCAAATGTCTTGCCACCATCTGTGCTGTGCGCTACTCTCACACCCAGTCCGAAGATTTCATCGTCATCCTGAGGATTCACATAACAATCGGTGAAATACCACCCGATCCTCGAAAAGATGTGGAGCTCATCCTCGTGGGTTCTCTTCCAGGTTTGGCCCCCATCCAGTGTCCGGTATACTTCGGCATAAAGCCTGTTTTTTTTATTAAGGTTATCCACCAAGGCATAGGCTTTATCCGGATTGCTCCAGGATACGGCCAGGCCGATCCGTCCCGTTTGCGGCCCATCGGGTAGACCACCCCTAAGCCTGTTCCAGGTTTTTCCTCCGTCGCTGCTGCGATAAACACCGCTTTCTTTCCCACAGATGCCAGGATTGTTTTCCCACATAGATACATAGATGACGTCCGGATTGGAGGGAGAGATCACCACATCATTGGCTCCTGTCCGTTCGTTCACATAAAGGACATGCTCCCACATCTTCCCGCCATCGATCGTCCTGTACAAACCCCGGTTCTCATTGGTGGACCAGAAATGGCCCTGTACGGCGACAAAAACAATATCGGGATTTTTCGGATGTACAGCAATCTCCCCGATGTGAAAGGAATCGGGGAGTCCTGTGTTTCGCCAAGTTTTGCCACCATCATCACTCCGAAATACACCCGTGCCCGGCATCGTAAAATTCCTAGGTTTTTTGAGGCTTTCACCCGACCCGAGCCAGATAACATCGGGATTGGAAGGGGATAGAGCGATGTCGCCGATCCCGAGAGCCGACTGGTTTTCGAAGATCGGCTTCCAGGTCAAACCATGGTTGGTCGTCTTCCAAAGGTTGCCCGAGCCAAAAGCCACATACCATGTTCCCGGCCGAGAAGGATCACATTGGACAGCCTCCACCCTGGCCGAATTGATGACAGGCCCGAGTGAGATCCAGTGGAGGCCAAACGTGGAACTTTTTTTCATCTTCAGGTACTGTTTCCACGAATCCAAAAGCGGACTCTTGGCTCCCTGTGCTCCAATATAAAGATGACTCCCAATTACAAGTGACAAAAATATGCCCACTAATAATCTTTTAGTTTTCATCGATTTTGACCTCCCTTACCATGACATCATTAAAATCAAAAATTGATCAACATTTCCAATATTCAAAGACGCTAGTCAAATTAACATAAATCCATGTGGGCTGTGGCCGGTTACTTCTTGGTCTTGATTGCAGCGCCCTTGGAATCACGAATGAACTGTGCCACGTCCTGTTTGAACTTTTGAAGCATCGATGGCCTTATGTACATCATATGGCCCGCTTCGTAGTAAGCCATACGCACTCTCTCACGGTACGTGGGCTCGAAGCCAAGATGATCAAAGGTCCATTCCGTCGCGGCATAAGGAGTAGCCATGTCGTAGATGCCGTTTGCGACGAGGACCTTCAGAAAAGGATTGCGTGCCATGGTACTCCGGAGCGAGTCGACGAGGTTGAGATACCTGGCGCGGTATTGGGCGCCGTAATCCCATGGGCGGACGGGTCCGCTGGTTCTGTATCTGAGCCCCGATTCCCATTTGAGTTCATTCCGAACATAGTCATTGAACAGAACCGTATAGGCACCTTTGAGAGCAGTATTGGAAGGATCAAACTCCTGGGTCTCGCCGGCGGCATCGGCGTCGATACCTGTGAACCGGCTATCGAGACGCCCCGTTACCAAGCGTCGGTCCCGCAACAACTCCTTGCGAAACCTCTGTGGACTGATGCGAAGGTTTGCTCGTTTAATGTACTCTGGTGATAGGCCCGTGAAACGCGCCACTTTGTTCGCTATATCATCAGTCTCCCTGGGTGTCAACCGATTCCCTTTGGTTAGCGCAAGAAGATATTCACCAAATGCGAACTCACGGGCCTCGTCCATAATTTCTTCAAGATTACCCTGAACATCTGTCGGCAGCTTCTTGTGATACCATGCGGTCACCGTATAGGTGGGAAGGAAACAAGCATAGTGAATGTCGTTGCCAGGAGCTTCGTAAAGTGTGCTGAAGTCGATGACCGACGACACGAGGACGATTCCGTTGAGCTCGATGCCGTGACGAGATTGGAGCTCCTGCGAGACGCCTGCCGACCTAACCGTACCGTAGCTCTCCCCTAGCAGATACTTCGGTGATGGCCAGCGGTTGAATTTCGTGATGTAAAGACGGATGAATTCAGAGAAGGCCTCGATATCTTGTTGGACACCGTGGAACTGTTTTGGGTCCTCACCTTCGACGGCTCGACTGAAACCGGTCGACATCGCGTCAATGGCAACAATGTCTGTAATGTCAAGGAGCGAGTGTTCGTTGTCTACGAGACGATAGGGTGGTGCCGGTTGGAATCCTTCCTCTGCCATCTGTACTCGTTTGGGGCCAAGTACGCCCATGTGGAGCCAGATGGTGGCGGAGCCAGGGCCGCCGTTGTAGCAAAAGGTGACCGGTCGGGAGCGCATGTCGGTGACACCATCGCGGGTGTATGCGACAAAGAACATGTTCCCCCTGGATTCACCGTTGGGACGGCGAAGGACGAGTTGGCCGGGTGTTGCCGTGTAACGCACTTCTTGTCCGTCGATGCGCACACTATGTTGTGTTGCGACGAATTTCTCCTCAGCGAGAATGGGCTTGTCATTCTTTTTCTTCTCCTCTGTTACCGCCGCTTTTTGGGCGAGAGCCACATTGAAAACGAGAGCAATGAGAACGAAAATCAGGAACATCCGTATTCGCATCAAACTACCTCCTGTTGTGAATATGAAGGGCAGTACAAAACAATGTGATAGCTACTTTGCCCCTCACGTCCGGAGAAAGGATATCAACACGAGCAAGTGAAGTCAAATGACATATCTACGTGAAGTAGACCCTGTCGTTTTGGATGTGATAATCTATTTTTATGATTATTTTCCCCGGACCAAGATTATTTATCTCTAGACCGCTTTTTCTGGTTTTCATAGTGAGGAGTGTAGAATTCTTCTTCAAACGTCCCTAAGATGCGTGGGTCTTTTGTTCGTCTTAATTCTTCCTCCAGGTCCCCGGCAAGCTTATCTTTGATTGCTGCATAATCCGGATTCTGCGCAAGATTATGGAGCTGATAGGGATCCTTCTTTACGTCATAAAGCTCCTCTGCCGGACGCTTCCCATCGATCCTCATGTAAATTTGGCTGTCCCGGGGAAGGGCTTTTACCGATATCCATGTGGGAGAATAACCCCCCTCCGACTCCCAGTATTCCCGGCAGAGGTTGATGGGACGTTCTGTTTCATAATTGTGGATATACAGATAATCGTGGGTGCGGACAGCTCGGATGGGATACCGGCCGCAGTGGATCTCCATGGATGTGAAAACTCTGTCCCTTAACGGATCGATTTGTCCGGATTTTTCAGACAGCATGATATCCATCAAACTGCGGGCGGTCATGGCGGGAGGAGGCTTTTCTCCAGCGGCTTCAATAAAGGTTGGGGCCAAATCCGGCAGGATTGTGAGCCCGACCCGTATCTTCCAAAATCCCTGGGCCCCAGCCTTTACCACGGTAGCCGATATAATAACCTGCCCTCTCTAGAACTTCGGTATAGACCTGAAACTTGCTGGGAAGAGCTCCCCAAAGATGGACTCCTGTCTCGAGCTGCCAGGGATGCATCCCGGTCAGCATCGATGCCCGCGACGGTGTGCACGAGGGTGAGGCAACAAAGGCGTTTCTGAAAAGAACGCCCTCACGGGCTATGCGGTCAAACGTCGGAGTCTTGATATTCGGATCGTAGACGTGGAGTGCATGGGGCCAGTTCCAGGATTCTTTCGGTCAATCCATTGCTTCATCCCTCCTGAAGTATAAAAAGACATCATTGAGTGCTTATCACAAATCCAACTTGTGATCAACATAGGACTGTTATATGTTATTGGAGTATAAAAGGATCTGATAATGGAAAAGGCCAAAACACCATCCAAAGTCACAATCATCATACGAACCATTTTCACCGTTCTTTTTGGCATAGCTGCCATTTTTGTTCCCGCAGGAACGCTCAATTGGACCGAAGCCTGGCTGTTTATCATTCTTTATGCAATTGCTGTTACAGCCGCGATATTCTGGATGAAAAAAAAGGCGCCCGACCTGCTCAAAGAACGCATGAAAAAGAAAAAGAATGTCAAAAGCTGGGACAAAATATTCATGGCCTTTTATTCGATCTTCCTGTTAGTTATCCTGATCCTGCCCGGTCTGGATGCTATCCGATTCCAATGGTCGAACGTTCCCCTTATTGCAAAAACACTTGCCTTTATCGGTTATATTCCGGGATCTGGGCTGGCATTCTGGGCAATGAAGGAAAACGCCTTTCTATCCGATGTCGTGCGGATTCAGGAGGATAGGGGACACACCGTGTGCACCACAGGCCCGTACAAATATGTCAGACACCCGATGTACGTGGGAGTCATCCTGATCATGATCTGCTTCCCCTTCTCCCTCGGCTCCGTGTATACTCTTATACCTGCCGTAATTATCGTGATTCTCTTCTTTATCCGGACCGCCCTCGAGGACAAAACTCTCCGAGAAGAACTGCCCGGCTATGCGGAATACGCGCAAAAGGTCAGGTATCGCCTTATCCCTGGCATTTGGTAATCAAACATTTCATATTTTTTTCAGAATCATTCCATTGTGTGTCAGCCAATTGCCCAATGGAGTTGCCATAAGGCATGCCTGAGTATACGACACAATTAAAAACGTCCCAACCAAAAAGCGGATTAAATAAGGCCATCTCTGCTCTGAAGAAATTTGCCGAATTTCCGGCCATCAGCGAACTCAAAGAAATACTGGAGGGAGCATGAGTATGCTAATTGTTGATGTTATTTTTTGGGAGGAAATCGAACCAATAAAAACGAAGATTATCTGTTCCCTTGCGTGGTTTTATTATATGCAAACCTTCGCTTAAGAAAAATCATGAGTGGTCCGAATTTAGCTGAACCGAAACAGAATGGGTACTACAACAACCATCGCTACCACGAAGCCATAGACAATGTCACCCCCAGTGACCGCTTCTATGGAAAAGACAAAGAGATCCTGGAACAAAGACAACGAACGAAAATAGAGACCATGAATCAGAGGAGGAAAATATATCGTTCGTTTTTGATAAATGACTTGATGGGAGGTCTTAATTAAGGGTAATATGAAAAAGCAATGTCGTCGCTTAAGGGTGTGTCCGAATCATTTGATGACATACAGTTATTATATACTTAATTAA
>CAYPGQ010000175.1:0-6675 GCA_964410125.1 uncultured Eubacteriales bacterium
GGACAAAGAAAAAGCCTATGAAATGACCAACAAATGGAATTTTGTGGCTGTTGTATCGGATGGTTCGCGTGTTCTAGGATTGGGAGACATCGGCCCTGAAGCCGGACTCCCGGTTATGGAGGGAAAGGCCCTTCTATACAAATATTTGGGTGGCGTAGATGCCTTTCCGATCTGCCTGGATACCAAAGATCCCGAGGAGATCATCAAAGCAGTGAAATGGATTCAACCAACTTTCGGCGGTATCAACCTCGAAGATATCGCCCATCCCAAATGTTTCCATATATTGGATACCCTCAGGAAAGAAATGGAAATTCCGGTTTGGCACGATGATCAACAGGGAACAGCCTGTGTAACTGTGGCTGGATTGCTGAATGCTGCGAAAATCGTCGGAAAAAAAATGGAGGATATAAAAGTGGCCATGATCGGTGCTGGTGCAGCAAATATAGCTATTTCCAGGCTTATCGTCACTGCAGGAGTCAATCCAGAAAATATTATTGCTGTGGATTCCAAGGGTATTTTACACAAAGACAGGGGCGATAAAATGATGCTAAAGACGAAATATAAAGAAAAATGGAACCTGTGTAAAACCACAAATCGTGAGGGAAAAAGAGGTGATAAAAAAGAGGCTATGGAAGGAGCTGATGTTGTGCTCTCCGCCTCTAGACCTGGACCTGGCGTTATAAAAAAAGAATGGATTGCGCAAATGGCTAATGATGCCATTGTGTTTTCCTCTGCCAATCCTATTCCCGAGATTTGGCCATGGGAAGCCAAAGAAGCCGGGGCGAGAATTGTGGCCACGGGTCGCTCGGATTTTCCCAACCAGGTCAATAACTCTCTCGGATTCCCTGGAATATTCAGAGGAGCCTTGGATATCCGCGCCACAAAAATCACAGATGAAATGTGTATTGCGGCTGCCAAAGAATTAGCAAAAGTTGCAGAAGATAAAGGAATAAGTGAAAACTATATAATACCTACCATGGATGAATGGGAAGTTTTTCCCAGAGTGGCTGTGGTTGTTGGAAGCAAAGGAATAGAACAAGGTGTTGCAAGAATTAAGCATTCGGCTGGAGAAAGATTTAAAATAGCCGAAGCCATAATAAAAAAAGCTAGAGAAGAAGTTCAACTCCTGATGAAGGAAGGATTTATCCAAGATCCTGACAATCAAGAATAAACTTAATTCCTTTATACAAAGAGCATAAATAGGGAAAAATGTAAAATTCGTGGAGAAAAAAAATTTTGCATAAATAATACTTGACAATACTGCACTCATGTTTTATATTGTAAACGTGCTAAATATTGACGCAAATTTTCATTGGAGGAAATAAATGTCTAAAACTATAGGTATTGACTTAGGAACGACGAATTCTGTTGTGGCCGTTACAGAAGGAAACAAGCCCAAAATTATCCCGAACGAAGAAGGTGGGCGAACAACTCCATCTGTCGTCGCTTTCACAGAGAAAGGGGAACGCTTGGTCGGCCAGGTTGCCAAAAGACAAAGAATCACAAATCCGGAGAATACCATTTACTCGATCAAAAGATTCATGGGACGGCGGCAAAATGAAGTTCCAGAGGAAATCAAACAAGTTCCTTTTAAAGTGTCCAAAGATTCCAAGGGAAACGTGGTCGTCGAAGCGTTGGGAAAAAAGTATGCACCCCCTGAAATTTCCGCAATTATCCTGCAGAAGTTGAAAAAAGCCGCTGAAGATTATTTGGGAGAAAAGGTTGATAAGGCTGTTATCACTGTCCCTGCTTATTTTAATGACAGCCAGAGAAAAGCGACAAAGGACGCGGGAAAGATTGCAGGATTGGATGTGGAAAGAATTATCAACGAGCCAACAGCCGCAGCCCTTGCATACGGAATGGACAAAAAAAAGGATCAAACCATTGCCGTTTACGATTTTGGTGGCGGGACATTCGATATATCCATCCTTGAAGTTGGGGAAGGTGTTGTCGAGGTCAAATCGACAAGCGGAGACACCCATCTAGGAGGTGATGATATCGACCAGAGAGTGCAGGATTGGCTGGTGACAGAGTTCAAAAAAGAGGCGGGGATCGACCTAACCCAAGATAAAATGGCCCTGCAACGCCTGAAGGAAGCAGCGGAAAAGGCAAAAATGGAGCTATCCACCACCATGGAAACAGAGATCAATCTTCCTTTTATCACGGCCGATGCTTCAGGACCGAAGCACCTGCTGATGAAACTATCTCGATCGAAACTGGAACAGCTTATGGAAGACCTGATCGAAAGGACCAAGCAACCTTGCATCCAAGCCCTTGAAGACGCCGGTTTGAAGGCTGGAGACATCAATGAGGTTATCTTAGTGGGTGGTTCCACACGTATCCCGATGGTTCAACAATCTGTCAAAGACCTGTTCCAGAAGGAACCCCATAGAGGAGTTAATCCCGATGAGGTCGTGGCTGCGGGTGCCGCTATTCAGGGTGCCGTTATGTCAGGAGATGTGAAGGATGTTCTTCTCCTGGATGTTACCCCATTGACTCTCGGCATCGAAACTTTGGGAGGGGTATTCACGAAAATGATCCCTCGGAACACGACCATTCCTACCAAAAAGAATGAAATCTTTTCGACTGCTTCCGATAATCAACCGAGCGTCGAAATTCATATTCTTCAAGGTGAAAGAGAGATGGCGTCCAACAACAGGTCATTAGGCCGATTCCACCTCGATGGGATCCCACCCTCACCAAGGGGAATACCGAAGATAGAAGTTGCCTTCGATATCGATGCCAACGGCATTCTTCATGTGTCAGCAAAAGACATGGGTACTGGCAAGCAACAAGCCATCACGATCACAGGGCATTCCGGATTGGATGATCAGGAGATCGATCAAATGGTCACAGATGCCGATGCTCACTCAGCCGAAGACAAAAAGAGGCGAGAGATCATAGATATAAAAAACCAAGCAGACCAGATGGTTTACAATCTGGAAAAATTGCTGCGGGAAAATAAGGAAAAGATAGCAGCTGATGAAGCAACCCTAGTCCAAACGGAAATTGATAACACGAAAAAAGCGATTGAAGGAGAGGATGTTGAGGCGATTAAGCAGGCGGTGGAAAAGCTTTCCCAATCATCGCACAAACTCACCGAAATGATGTACCAGCAAGCCACCCAGCAGCAGCAAACCCAGCAGCAGGCTGGAGGCTCTCAGGATGCCTCTGGAGAACAAGCCCAGACACAAGAGCAGGAGGCGGCAGAGGAAGCGGATGAGGAAGTGATCGATGCCGAAGTTGTAGACGAAGAAAAGAAATAAATCGCTTTCCAGGATAAGGAAGGTCCAGGATGGCACGTAATTACTATCAGATTCTTGGGGTAGACAAAAAGGCCTCGACAGCTGATATCAAAAAGGCTTACAGGAAGCTTGCCCGAAAATACCATCCCGACCTGAATCCTGGGGATAAGGCCGCTGAGGCGAAATTCAAGGAGATTCAGGAAGCCTATGCTGTCTTGAGCGATTCTAAAAAACGCGCTCAATACGACCAATTTGGTTTTGTTGGAGATCATCCTCCTGGAGGAGGCACTCACCAGCAGGCCTACACATCCGGTTTCGAAGGATTCAATTTTTCCAGTTTTGGCTCCTCACCCTTCCAGGATGTTTTCAGCAGTATTTTTGGAACAAGGACTCAAGCAGCTCAAAGGCCTCAAAGGGGAGAAGATCTTCATTACATCATGAAGGTTGGGTTTCAGGATGCCATAGATGGAGTGAAAACACGGATCAAACTCGCGCGGATGGTCAGCTGTTCTTCCTGTAGAGGAAAAGGCTATGTGGGAAGTGGAGGGCAAGGTGTGTGTCCTGGCTGTGGAGGGAGCGGTCAAACTTCCATGCAAAGAGGGTTCATGAAGTTTGGCTCTCCTTGTCCAACATGTGGAGGAACGGGCCAATCAACGGGAACACAATGTTCCATGTGCCACGGTTCAGGCCTTATGCCAAAGTCGGATCTTATCAGCGTGCGTATTCCCGCTGGGGTTGACACGGGATCCAAAGTCCGGTTCGCCGGGAAGGGAAATGCTGGCAGGAATGGGGGGCCTGTCGGAGATCTTTTCATCACGATCGATGTGGATACCCATCCCTTCTTCAAGCGGAAAGGCAAAAATATCTATGTCAATGTTCCTATCACCGTGCCCGAAGCAACTCTTGGAGCCAAGATCAAAGTGCCTACACTCTTCGGCAAGACAACGATCCGGATCCCACCCGGGACAAAATCAGGGCAAAAATTCAGGCTCAGGGATAAGGGAGCTCCTATACCTGGCAAAAAGATAAAAGGAGACCAGTATGTGGAAGTCTCCATCGTTCCCCCTCCTTTCGAAGATGAAAAAATTCGAGAGCTGATGAAAGAACTCCAAAAAATCTCGACAGTAAATCCCAGAGAAAAATTAGAGGTTTACTAAGATGACTGACAGGGAAGATACGAAAAAATTTTACCACATCAGCGCGGTCGCCCATATGTATGATATTCATCCGCAAACTCTGAGATTGTACGAACGGGAAGGCCTGCTCAAGCCTTCTCGAAGCGATGGGAACACGCGTCTTTACAGTGAAGATGACCTGAAACAGCTAGAATTCATTCTCAGTCTTACCCGAGAATTAGGAGTCAACTTAGCCGGCATAGAAGTGGTTATTAATATGAAGAAAAGGATGAATCAAATCGAAGCAGAAGTGAATGAGTTTTTGGAATATATAAGAAGAGAATTTGTCGATGGACATGAAGAGGAGTTTGAACAGAGGCGGCAAGCCCTGATCCAGATTAAGCCAGGAAAAATCGTAAAATTTGAGAGAATCGAGAAAAAAGATGATGAGAAGTAAATTCAAAGATTCCCTCGATTCTAAAAATATTTCGTACTACCTTAAACAGATCGCTAAGTTTCCCCAGCTGACTCCGAAGGAAGAAAAGGCCCTTGGCTATCTCATCCAAAAGGGAGATAAAAAAGCGCAAAAAAAGCTTGTCGAGTCCAACTTGAGGTTTGTTGTCTCCTACGTGAAAAAATACAGAGGAATGGGGTTGAGTCTTCCGGACCTTATCAATGAGGGGAATCTTGGGCTGATCGAAGGCGCTAAGCGGTTCGATCCAGAAAAAAATGTCAAGTTCATCTCTTATGCTGTATGGTGGATCAGGCAGGCCATCATCCATGCTTTGACCAAGTATTCTCGTATCTATCACATTCCGCAAAAGCTTTCGGATCAAATCTCTGAGATGAAAAGGGTAAAGGCGCAGCTGAAAAAAGAATTGGGAAGGGAAGCGACGAGAGATGAGATAGCAAATCGCATGAAAATTCTGGTTGAAGATGTGGAAGAATTAGAAATTTTGACAGGGAAGGAAATATCACTGAGCGATAGGTATTACGATGACGATGTGGAAGTAGGCGACAGGATAAAGGACAACCTATCTCCGTCTGTCGAATACCAGATCATCAAAAACTCCGTGCAGGAAAACATCCGGAATATCCTGAATGAATTGGAAGAAAAGGAAGCAAATGTGCTAAAATTAAGATTTGGGATATTTGATAAAGAATTAGAAAAAAAATATGGGATTAGAGAGAAAGATCAAAACCCGAATACACTCCAGGAAATCGGAGACAAGCTTCATTTAACGAGAGAGAGAATAAGGCAGATTGAAAAAAAAGCGATGAGAAAGTTGGCTCATTCCCAAAAACTCAAACAATTGAGAGGATACTTGAATTGATGGCTAACGATCCATGCACGAATTGCAACGACACCGGTTGGGTCCTGAAGGATATCAAAGGCAGGATAGTAGCAACGCGTTGCCGTTGTTTTGAAGAGAGGAAAGGCCAAATCCTTATTAGGGATGCTGAGATCCCAAAGAGATATACCAACTGTACTTTTAAGAATTTTGAGCCGGAACATGACGATTCCCTCCGTCATGCTCTCAAGATCGCCAAGCAGTTCGTGAAAAACTATCCTGTCCAGGATGTGGGTCTCCTGTTTATCGGTCCCTGTGGAGTGGGGAAGACTCACCTGGCTGTGGCCTTGATAAATGAGATGATCCAGCAGAAGAGCGTTACATGCTATTTTTGTGATTTTCGGGAACTCATCCGGAAAATCCAGAACACCTATTCTCCCGATTCTCCATTGACAGAATCAAAAATCCTTGAGCCCATCTTTAATAAGAATGTTCTTGTCCTGGATGAGTTGGGGGCCAAGAGGACAACAGCCTGGGTGGAAGAGATGGTTTTTTACATCGTCAACCACCGCTACAACAACAAAAAACTGACTGTTTTCACATCCAACTATCCCGACCATTCCGACGATGAGGAAGATTCCAGGGATTCCTTCTTCAAAAAAGGAAGGGAAACACTGGTTGACAGGATCGGTGTACGCCTGCGTTCGAGGCTTTATGAGATGTGCAAGATCGTCCGGATGGAAGGGGACGACTACCGCCAAAAAATCAAACAAGCCGGGTATCGTTTCTGATTGCTATTATCCTTAATTTTTGATAATCTAATCTGGCTGCTCCTCGGTAGCTCAATCGGCAGAGCGGGTGGCTGTAAAAAATAGGAGTGACATTGAGTGACAACAGGCGCTATTCAGAAAAATGCTTGCTGTTATGTGCTAATTGTCACAGAGAAGTTCATTCTGGGTTGCAGCTTCCACGAGAAATCGTGGTTGAAAAATCGGGTGAACTCAAGGAAGCCTGCCTTCCGTA
>CAYPGQ010000176.1:0-6628 GCA_964410125.1 uncultured Eubacteriales bacterium
GATACAGCCAAGGGGAACCTGAAGCCGCCTGTTCTCTCCAGTCTACTCGACAATTGTTTTTTCTCTGAAATAATTCGGAAAATAGTCATTGGAAAATAAGTAAGGTGTCCCCGAATTATGCAAGAGCAGTGGCGAGGATGAGGGCGCATATAACGCCGTCCAGAACCGGAACGCACAACTCTTTTTGAATGTGTTTGTCCAGCCCAGCTAAGCCTGCGCAACCCAATACGATTACATCTGCTCTATCCTCTGCCACAGCGGCTCTGGCAGCAGTCATATACTTTTCCTTATCGCTCGATTCTGACGAAATATCTCGAGGTGCTCGTACCGAAGCTAAAGAATCCTGGAGCTGATATTTCCTCACAAGAGCTTCCTTGAGAGGAACGGATTCTTTCGTTGTCTGAATGATCGAAAATCGATGCCCAAGCATGCTGGCAATCCTCATCGAGGCCTCTCCAATCCCAAAGACGGGTTTATCGGTGATTTCTTTGATTACATCCATGTTGGGATCGCAGTGACAGGCAATGATAAAGGCATCGTATTTATCGTTGTTCTCCCTGACCAGTTTGATCATTCCCGGTGCTGCCAAAACCTCGTCTTCACGTGTTTCGATAAATTCGGGAGCTCCAGGTATCTGTTGACAAATAGCCTTAAATTTGCCTTTAGCGAAATGATCTGCCGTCTCCTGGATAGTTTTTGTCATCTCCAGGTCACTGTTGGGATTGATGATCAATATTTTTTGTTTTCTATTCATTTGACTGTTTCTGCATAGGTCTTTGATTTTGCCAGCATGCCCTCGCACAAACGGATAAAAATCATAACATTCCCAAGAATCGAAGTCAAAAAAAAGGCAGATCAAGACATAAAAAAAGGTCGATAAAAAGAGATATGCAAAGAGATAAATTGAGGGTTCAGGTTGATTGACTTGCCAAAGTGAGTTTGTTATAAATCAGTGCGATATCTCTCGAGAAAAAGAAAATGAGCTCAAAAATACTTTTAAGGTCAATTCTTATCCTTTTTGTCCTCTTCGTTTTTTTTAGCCACGGCTTTTCCCAGGCACAAAAGGATGATCCAACTCTCCGTTCGGAAAACACTGCATTGATGACTGATTCTGAAGGCAGGCTGATCATTCGGCGGCTTGATGGTCCGATAAAACTGGATGGGTTGAGCGATGAACCTGCCTGGAAAAACATAAAGCCTTTACATCATATCAGGCATTCACCAAGTTTTGGAGATGAACCCTCGGAACGGACGATCGCTCTCATCGGATTTGATGATGATTACCTCTATCTTGCAGGGCGGCTGTATGATTCCGAACCATCGAAAATTTATGGGTATTCAAAAGATCGAGACACGCAGAATCCGTCAAATGATTTTTTCGGTTTTTTTATCGACACTTTCAACGATAAGGAAAATGCCTTAGGTTTTTTCACAACCCCTGCAGGATTGCGTTGGGATGCCCACGTATACAATGATGCGGTGATGCAGGGGCCGGACAGTTTTCCAGTAAATTTCAGTTGGAACACCTTTTGGGATGTAGCTGTAGTGTGCAACGACGAAGGTTGGTTTGTCGAGATGCGCATCCCCCTCTCCAGCCTCAGATTTCAAGATAAAAACGGACGAGTGGTGATGGGTGTAATCTCCTGGAGATGGATTGCCCGAAAAAATGAGATAACCACTTTTCCTGCCATCCGTCCTGATTCTGGGTTCCGTCCCAGCTGGAAACCCTCCCGGGCTCAAGAAGTGGTGCTGAAAGGAGTACACAGCCTAAAACCTCTGTATATTGCCCCTTATGTCCTAGGGGGATACTCCCAAATTTTTGATCTCAACGATGAAGAAACAGACTACCAGAAACAAAATGACCCTGTGATCGAGGCAGGCTTGGATATTAAATACGGCCTCACCAGCAACCTCACGCTCGACCTTACGGTCAACACGGATTTCGCTCAGGTCGAGGCAGATGACGTACAGGTCAATCTGACCCGCTTTTCTCTTTTTTTTCCCGAAAAAAGGCTTTTTTTTCAAGAAAGGGCCAGTACATTTGAGTTCAATTTTGGGGGACAAAACCGCCTGTTCTACAGCCGTCGTATCGGGATTTATGAAGATGAGGAAGAGGAGGAATTCAAGGCTGTTCGTATCTATGGAGGAGCACGGATGGTGGGCCGGGTGGGCGGCTGGGACCTGGGATTTTTAAATATGCAGACAGCGGCTGTCGAAGATGCGGCCTCGGAAAATTTTGGTGTTTTTCGGCTCCGCCGCCGTGTTTTTAATCCATTTTCTTATGTCGGAGGAATGATTACCTCCAGGATCGGGATGGATGGCAGTTACAATTTCGTTTATGGATTGGATGGGATTTTTCGAGTATTCGGGGATGATTATTTATCCGTTAATTGGGCACAGACTTTTGAGGATGCTGCTGCCAACAAAGTGCTCTCTCTGGATCCTTCAAGATTCAGAATCAGCTGGGAACGCCGCAAAACGGAAGGAATGGGATACAATTTCAGTATTTCTCGTATGGGGAAAGATTATAATCCCGGCATGGGATTTGAGATGCGTGAGGATTACGCGCGGTTGGGCGTGCGCATACTCTATGGCTGGTTTCCAAGCGACAGTTCCTTTCTCAACAACCACTATGTTTTTTTGCGGGGATCTGTTCACCAAAGAAACAGCGATCACTCGATTGAATCCGCCGAGTTTGGACCAGGATGGTTTTTTGAGACCAAATCAGGATTTTTTGGAATGTTCCAGCCTAAGATGTATGTTGAAGATTTAACCGAAGTCTTTGAAATTCTGGACGATGTCATCGTTCCCCCTGGGAAATATTCTTATTACGGTGTGACAGGTTTTTTGCAAACACCCATTGGGAGGATTTTTTCCCTGAATACAACTTTTGAAGCTGGCTCTTTTTTCGACGGGTGGCGGGTGACAGTCGGTATGCTGCCTATGTGGAGCCTTTCATCGACCTGGTCATTGAGCGGTCTGTATCAGTTCAACCGCATCGTGTTTCCCGATCGAAATCAACAGTGTACGGCTCAAATAGCGAGGCTTCGTTTAAATGCCACGTTTACCACAAAACTTTCTGCCAGTGCTTTTATCCAATACAACAGTGCAGGGAATAATGTCATCGCAAATCTACGCTTTCGTTACAACCCGCGAGAAGGAAACGATTTCTACCTCGTCTATAATCATGGTGTCAACACAAACAGGTACAGAGAGCTTCCTCATCGTCCCTTTACGGACAATCGGGCTATTATGATCAAATACACATACACATTCAACGTAAAATAGCCTCCCCGAATATTTTTTTAAATTTCACCCCAAATGATGATTGACATCGGATTTTTATTTTGCTATACATCAAGAGAACGATTTGAGTTAAGGGATCGAAGTTTTATGCTCGGAACAGGCCACAGCTTAGAAAAAATCATCGATGGTGCAGTGCAACTGAAGCAGGTGCGCAAGGAAGAGCTGCAATTTGGAGACTTGGTCCTGATAACGACCCGGAATTCAGATTATTCCGTTTGCGTCCTTGAAGACGAGAACTACATTGTGTCGGGGGGTTGGTTCGCCCGGAAAGGACTCTCGCCTACAACGGTTTCCATCACTGGGTGTACCTGGGGGGGCAGTATCATCAAGGTCGATACACTTGCTGCCTGCGGACTGCGCATGGAATTCAGCAACCGTGTGATCACGACCACCATTCGCAAGGTACGCGTGATTCGGGGCGGCAGCAAAAACTAACCATCCCAAACCATTTCAGCCATCAAAAACATGATTGGTAAGACCATCTCGCATTACAAAATCCTGGAAAAACTCGGCGGTGGAGGTATGGGAGTTGTGTACAAGGCAGAAGATACGAAACTCAAACGCACCGTTGCCCTCAAGTTTCTTCCTCCTGATCTAACGCGTGATGATGAATCAAAGGTCAGGTTTATCCAGGAAGCACAAGCTGCTTCAGCTCTTCAGCACAACAACATCTGCACGATTCATGAAATCGATGAGACCGAAGATGGGCAGATGTTTATCGTCATGGCATGTTATGAGGGGCAAACTCTGAAGAATAAGATCGAGCAGAGTTCTTTGGAGAATGAAGAGGCAGTTAAGATTACCCTCCAGATTGCTCAAGGGCTATCAAAGGCCCATGAGAAAGGGATCGTTCACAGGGACATTAAACCCGCCAACATCATGGTAACAGATGATGGAGTCGTGAAGATCCTCGATTTTGGCTTGGCCAAACTAACTGGCCAGACACGAATTACCAAAACAGCCACCACAATGGGAACCATTGCCTATATGTCTCCTGAACAAGCCCGAGGAGAGGAGGTTGATCATAGAACAGATGTCTGGTCTTTGGGAGTGCTGCTGTATCAAATGATCACGGGGTCGCTTCCGTTCAAGGGAGAATATGAGCAGGCCGTAGTTTATTCCATTTTAAATGAAGAGCCCAGACCGATGAGCAAAGTGAAGGCTGATGTTCCTGGGGAAATAGAGGAGATTGTTCAGAAATCTTTGCAGAAGGATGTCGAAAAAAGATATCAGAATGCCGAAGACGTAATAAGCATCCTTGAGGTTTTAAAAAGAAAATTCGAATCCGGTCAGTTTGTTACGCTAGATCAAAAAATTGAACTGCGAAAAAGACGAAAAAAATATGTTTATGGAACGGTAGCCATTTTTTCTACTGTCGCTATAATTTCTGGATTGTTTTACTTGCAGAGTTCAAAAGCTCGCCGAATCAATACTCTTTTCGATCAATTGCGACCGGTTATTGAAACATCTCGATTCGATGAAGCTTTTAGGTTGATAAATGATTCAGGCATAGATTTAAAAGCTCTAAGAGATGAAGATCTTATCAAACAAATGGCTGGAAGTGTATCCATTCAGACGGAACCTGTGGGGGGTATTGTAACTCTGGTTCGAGTGCTCACAGAACCAGACCTAACCAAAGGGGAAGTGTTTGCCATTGGACCAACACCTGTCAAAGAACACATGCTGGTTGCAGGAGAATACTTAGTGCATATGAGTCTTGAAGGAAGGAATTCTGTGGAGTTTCTTTATAAGTTAAATCCTGGTGAATTTCTGGAAATATCAAGAACTCTTCTTGAAGAGAGTGATGAATTTACGGAAATGGTAAGAATCGAAAAGGGATTATCTATAGATAACCAATCCATCCCGGCCTTCCTGATCGATAAACACGAAGTCACCAATGCAGAGTTTCTTGAATTTGTCGCAGAACGCGGCTATAGCGAAGAGAAATATTGGCTTGAAAACATGATGATCGAGGGTGTTTTGACTCCTTGGGAATCAGCCATTCAAAAGCTTGTGGACAAAACAGGTATCTCAGGTCCTCGATTTTGGTCAGGCGGAAGATATCCTGAGGGGAAAGAACATCATCCTGTTGTGGGCATTTCTTGGTATGAAGCCCGAGCCTATGGCCAGTGGGCTGGAAAAAATCTTCCTGATTGGGGCCAATGGTGGCGTGCCGCGTTAGGCGAGAGAGAGAGTGCCAGACCCTGGGGAAATGATGTCCGGACCACTCATTTGCGGGCAAACTTTGGTTTCAGAGGAACCCAACCAGTGGGATCCTATCCTTTAGGAGTCAGCCTTTTTGGATGCTTCGACATGGCTGGTAATGTTCGCGAGTGGCTTCAGGACTCGAGTGTAAGCCAAAAACTCCGAACGGTTATCGGCGGCTCGTGGAAAGATCCAGACTACATGTTTGAACCTTCTCACGCGGAGTTTTTTGATCCTGATTTCGCGAGCGAAGACATCGGTTTCCGTTGTGTAAAGATCATTTCACAAGAAAAATAAAGCCTTAAAATAAATAAAGACATACGGAGGGTTAGTGTGATGAGGCGCAACATCTTTTTCGCCATTTTAATCCTTTTAGCTTCAATAACATTCCTTATCGGCAAAGCGCCTCAAGATGAGTGCAAATGCCAGTGGTTAGACAAACCTGTCGATGGTTTGACTTTCAAAACTTTCCTGGACTTTTTTAAATATGACAAAGACTTGCTGTTTGAAGTTCAAACTCTGGACGAGAAGGAGCATGAAGGAGTTAAGAGGGAGCATTTATCTTTTCTTAGCACTCCAGATGAACGTGTTTTTGCGCATCTCTACAGTGTTATCGGGACATCTTCGAAAAAAGAACCGGCCCTGATTTTTCTTCATGGTGGAGTTGCTGTAGGAAAAGATGCCCCAAATTATGAGGTCTATTCACAGCTTTTGGCACGAGGAGGATGGAGGGTTTTGTCCATCGATCTGAAATATTTTGGGGAGCGCAGTACAACTCTTTTAACCACGTTTACAGAGGATGAAAAACACGAAAAGCTATACAATAATCCTCCTGCTTACTTGGCATGGATGACGCAATGTGTAAAGGATATAAGCCGGTCGATTGATTTTCTGATTAACGAGAGAGGTGTTGATCCAAAACGCATCGGGCTTGTGGGATTTAGCCGGGGTGCAGTCGTTGCGGCAGTCGCCGGCGGAGCAGAGAAGAGACTTTGTGCCGTTGTGTTGCTTCACGGTGGGCACTTCGATGCAAAGGAGCGTGAGCATCTGCCCGCTGCATGCCCTGCCAACTATATTGGCCGCATAAGCCCCCGACCTCTTCTTATGATCAACGGCA
>CAYPGQ010000177.1:0-6592 GCA_964410125.1 uncultured Eubacteriales bacterium
GGAGTCGAGCATGTCCATGTGGTCCATCGTCCCCGACTTCTCTCGGATAATGGTTCGGCGTATATTTCAAAGGAGCTCAAACACTATCTCGAAGCAAATGAAATCCAGCACATCCGAACCAGACCTTACCATCCCATGACCCAGGGGAAGATCGAACGTTATCACCGGTCTATGAAAAATCTGATCCTCTTGGATCATTATTATACTCCCTCTGAGCTGGAAGAAAGGATCAGGGAATGGGTCGACTATTACAACAATCATCGTTATCACGAGGCCATAGACAATGTCACGCCCAGTGATAAATATTTTGGCAGGGACAAAGAGGTTTTGAAAAACAGGATGAAAATTAAAAAGCAAACCATCCGGAATAGAAGGAAGATCAATAAGATGATTATGCTTGAGTCCTTGTCAAATGGAATCACTTAGGTATAGTATGAATTACAAGAACTGTAGCTTAAAATGTCAATACATTAGTCCGAAACCACTTGACGACGAACAACTACTAGGATTATATAGCTGGCTAGATCCAATGAACGCAATGTCTGAATAGAAATCTTGATATATCTTGGAATAAGCTTTACAAAGAGCTGTTTTTCCAACACCTCGCGGGCCTAAGACAAAAACGGGTAAGGAATTCTTATTTATTAACCAACTATGTATAGTATTAAGCTCCTGAGTTCGACCTACAAATGTCTCAAGAATATTCGACTCTTCGCTATTAAATTTCATAGTTTTAGGAGCCCTTTTTGTCTATCTTGAGTATATTACATAACAAGATTTTGAACAATATTTGACACGACCTATTCAAGTAGGTTTAACGCTTTCCTAAATAAATAAACAAAATGAATAATAACAATTACTTGAAGTTACTAGTCCACTCCTAGTGGTAACTCTCTCAGGTAGAAAGTAAGATAATGCTAGCAATGGAAGCGTAATTGACTGTATTGAAAAAACAAATCCCTGTGGACTCTTTTCTGAAAAGATATATAAAGAATGAAAAATAAAGATTTTGACTTCAATGGATAACTATGCCATGATTTTTGTTGAGTTTCTGTCTGGGGATTAACCAAATGGATACTATTTTTATCGTCGATGATCAAGAAAATATTGTAAATATTCTATCAGAAATATTAACTTCTCATGATTTTCGAGTAATAGGATTTACTAATGCAAATGATTGTCTGACTCGACTTCGCGATGAAACCCCAGATATATTACTAACAGATCTACGACTCCTTCCTGGTCCTCAAGATGGACTCGACCTTATCCGAACAATAAGAGCTCAATCTAAAGATTTTCCAATCATAGCAGTGACTGGGTATGCAGAGAATTACCGTGAGAAACTTGCCACGTTAGAAATTCCTATACTTGAAAAACCGTTTCCTAGATTTGGGAAAGATGGAAAATCCGATTTTATTCAAATTATTAAGGATAAGATTTCTAGTTATAGGACTGATTATTCCTGGAAACAAGAAGAGAAGCCCCTTATTGAAGAATTATGCCTAGTCCAGCAGAATCTTCTAGCCGTTCTTGAAAAAAATCCAGAACATTTCTATATATTATCCCCCTTCAAATTCGAAGAAATTGTCGCAGAACTCCTTAATAAATACGGTTTTGATATTGAAATGACAGGTAAAACTTGGGATGAAGGAATTGATTTTTTTGCGATAAAGTATGATGTTGTTAGAAGTATTTATGTTGTTCAATGTAAAAGATATAAAAGAGAAAGGCGAGTTGGAATTTCCGAAGTCAGAGAGCTTTTTGGTGTTAAAAACGATTTCGGCTCAACTATGGCATTAATGGCCACTACTTCGTTTTATACAAAGCCATCTAAAATTTTTGAAGAAAAACATAAATGGGAAATTGAGTTAAAGGATTATGATGATTTAGTAAGATTATTAAAGCAACGCCCAAGATAATATGCTAGCAAGTTTTATAAAAATGAACTATATATCTCTGAAAAAAGAATTAACTTAATTTGGCTTAAGGAAAAAAAATATAATGAAAGGAGCTAAGTAATATGGAAGATAGTGAAATGATGACACAATCATCATGGCATCGATTTTTAGATCAATTGATTTTTACACTAAGAAATCTTTTCAGGAAGGAACCCGTAGCGATGCCAGTAACTGTTGGTCTTTTGATCGCTGGATTAACTTCTACATTCATTGGTTTCATAGTTGGTATAGTAATTAGTTTAATCTTTTCCAGAATATTCTTTCTCCAACAGAATGATCTTGAGCGAGGTGAGAAATGAAAAACCCAAAAAACTATGTATTGAACAAAGCTCAAGAAGCTGGTGCTCAGACTACTGCTGATTTAGGTGTTTTCTTAATTGGCTTTGCTACGGGAGGCATAGCAGATGCAGTGTTGAATTTCGCTGGATTTGCAGAGCCCCTTTTGTGCGCAACACTTTGCGGCGCTGGGCTGCTTGGATTAAAAAAATCATTTTGGGACGCTCCAAAAGAGTCAAAATTAAAAAAAAGGAGCAGCTCAACTACGGATGATACCTGAGGAACAGCAGATGATTGTAAATGTTAGAATGAGGCGATGAACCCACATTTTCGTTTCAGCTAAATTCGGACTGTTTATGACTTTTGTTTAGCTAGGGTATGAGAATTACGAAACCAATCAAGGAAATAAAATTAGAGCAAGGGGGAAATGTAAGGTGTCACTGTTATTGTAAAATGTGAATAATCCGTGAATTTCATGTCATTATTAAGATCAGTATATCGCAATATGAGGCGATAAATGTCTCATTTTTACATGAAATTTGGCTGTATAATATATATTAGGAAGTCAGTATGAGCAACGACCGCAAAGTGAGATGGCTTCATCTCTCTGATCTCCACTTGAGGGCAGAAGACCAGTATGACCGGAATGTCGTGCTTAGTTCTCTGCTGGAAGACGTAGGGGCGATCCAGGAGAGAGAGGGATTCGTTCCGGATTTCATCTTCATCACAGGCGACCTTGCCTTCTCTGGCCAACCACAAGACTATGACATTGCCTTTCGGTTTCTCAAAGATGTCCAAAAGCGTTCTGGTGTTTCCCCCGCGCAGATAGTATGTGTCCCCGGAAATCATGATGTTGACCGTTCGAGAGTAACTCCGTTCCTTGCAAGATCCACACAGTCCTTTCGAGACCGGGACCTGGTATCAGAGGTACTTGGCAATTCTTCGGAACTCTCGCTTTTCACTGACAGGCACAGGCCATATTCGGATTTCGTGTCTGCAAACTTCCCTTGGGCAAAACAACTTACACCCTCGGGGCTCCGGGCAACCCTGAATACAGTCGTGAATAATTCCCGAGTTGCGGTTCTGGCGCTTAATTCTGCTTGGCTTGCTGGTGCAGACGACGAGAAGGGGAAGATCGTCATAGGTGAACGGCAAGTCAGGGAGGCCCTCGAAGATGTCGATTCTGCGGATATCGTGGTTGCGCTGCTGCATCATCCGCTTTCTTACTTGGCGGACTTCGATGTGCCTTTTGTACGCCGACTGCTTGAGGAACGGTGTGATTTCATACTGCATGGACACGTGCACGACTTGGGCGTGGTCAATGTAGTCTCCCCAGACAGCGAAGTATTCTATCTCGCCGCCGGTGCCATATATGTTTCGCGCAATGAGACTCATTCCTACAACGCGGTTACCCTTGACCTCGATCGCGGGATTGCAGATGTGTTACTCCGCCGATACTCGGACGCGCGGGGCGTTTGGATTCCCGACACGCAGCTCTACCGCGCTGCCCCTGCTGGCGTCTTCTCCTTTACCCTGCCTGAGCGGCTTTCGCATCGGCCACAGCCTGTTGATCCTTCCTATATTAAGAGCCGCTTTGCCAATTTCGTATCCGTTGAGATGGAAGGGAGTGGTGTCCTACCCGAAATTAGTGTTCCTGGTGTTCCATCATCTCTAGCCGAGTCC
Organism: uncultured Eubacteriales bacterium; assembly: GCA_964410125.1. Taxonomy (GTDB): domain Bacteria; phylum Acidobacteriota; class Aminicenantia; order Aminicenantales; family Aminicenantaceae. The sequence continues at coordinate 3,918 of CAYPGQ010000177.1, forward strand.
ATTCGCGGAGGGAACTGCATACTCTTCGCTGGTGCGGGTGCTTCTGCCGACGCGAAGTTGCCAACTTGGCAAGAACTTCTCACGCAACTTATAGATCGAGTACGTGATGCAGGGACTGTGAGCGAGTCCGAAATTGAGGAAATTGCATCACTGCTTGATGCTGGAGACCTTCTCATCCTTGCAGACTTCTGTCGTGAGCGCTTGGGCAAGCATGACTTCGCTGAGTTTCTGAGGAATGCACTATCCGATACGAACCGATCCTCACGAACTCACCGGTTGCTCTCCAGTATACGCTTTCGTGCCGCCGTCACTACGAACTTCGACCCTTTCATTGAGAATTCCCGCAAAGGAGTCCGAGTCATACTGCCAGAGACCATGGATCGACTCGGAGGGCCAGGTGTGGAAGGCATGCTTTCTGATCAAGGCATTTTTCCTGTCGTCAAGATTCATGGATCATACGACGATGTTGACTCCATTATCCTAACACATGGAGACTTCCGAGACGCGATATTCAAGATGCCGAAGTATCGACAGTTCCTTTCTAGTCTGTTCACGGATGCCACACTCTTCTTTTATGGGTACGCCTTCAAAGATCCAAACGTTGATTTCGTACTTCAGGAATTGATGGCACTGCATGAAGGTAGCACGCGTCCGCATTACGCTTTGATGCCGAATCCGGGTACTATCAAGCAAGAGTATCTGCGTCGTGGCTACAATATCCGGGTCATCCCGTATGAACTATGGAATGGTTCCCACATGGCGGCTGTATCTTTTCTTGAGGCACTTGTTCATGCTTGTGGCAATGAGGGCGATGATTAATGAAGGGATTTCCTAACAATGGCATTCACACGGACAGCAATTCTGCTACGCTTCATTGCCGCCAGTGATGCCTGCCGTTAGATACTTTTAAAAGTAAATTCAGGAAAATGAGAAATGATTTTTCAGTAAAAACGAAAGAAACTTTGGCACGCAGAGTAAGCTTTCGTTGCTCAAATCCATTGTGTAATAGAAGGACTACCGGTCCCGCTGAAGAACCAGATCGGTCTGTAAGTATTGGTGTCGCCGCACATATTACCGCTGCGTCCATTGGCGGACCAAGATATAGTCGTGAGATTTCAGAAGAGCAGCGTAGATCAGTTAATAATGGTATTTGGCTATGCCAAAACTGCGCAAAGCTTATCGACGCTGACCCCGATCGTTATCCCGTTCAGATACTAAAAGATTGGAAAACTGAAGCCGAAGCTTGTACACTCCTACAAATTGAAGCGCCTATTTCTGAGGAAAATACTGTTTTGGACGAAATACGAGAGCTTAGAAAAGATTTGCATATGTCTTTTTATACTCTTGGTGTATCTCGGAATTTAAAACCCTATCCTAATGACATGCCTATAGCATATTTAGACAACGTCTTAAAAATATCCAGCCTTCTAGAAGAAGATATTAGCCTCTTTGACTCTAAATTAAAACAGCCCTTTATTGGTCTAGATTTTAGTGAGATTTATGCATATGTATCAGCAAAGAGCGATCTTCTGATCAGTTTGCCTATTGTTGACTTTTGCATAACCAATTCAACTTTCCAACTGTGCCTTCCCCCAGGAACGGTTTGCGAATTGCAGTTTTTTGTTGAAAAACTGAGAAATGATGGGGAAAGAGAGATTCGCAATTTCAATATGAAGACACTCGATGATTTCGTAAAGCTCTACGAACAAGGGGCTGAGTCTCGCGAAACTGCTGAAGCGTATGAAAAGGCATTAAAACAAATCGTCAGAATAGGTGGTCTCTACTGGTCTGGTTTTGACAAACTAGATCGTTCACTAAGCGATGGGAAAATAAGTCCGACCAGTGAAGCTGCAGCGATGTCTGTCCGAACATTGGATCAGGATAGAATAAGGTACTATATTTCACTTTTTAGGAAATACAAACCGGTACATATGATGGCTAATGCGATGGATGCGGTTAACCTTTGTATTCTCGCGAATGCCCAGGCCGAGAATCCAGGAAAAGCGAGAATGATTTCATCTGGTTCAATCTTCTCTAAGGTGGCTAAAAATGTCTTTGGAGGTAGCAATCTTGTCAGAAGAGCGAAGGATTACGCAGTATTCCTTAAACTGACAAAACATGTGTCTAGCGATTTAAAATCGATCACTTTCAAAGAATTGACCCGTGCGACACTGAACTTACAGGGAGTTTTACGGGATATAGACTTCAATGATGTGAAAGCCATAATGCAGTATGAAAAACCTTTTAAAGCCTTCGCTGACCATTATAAAAATATTTTATTCCCTGTAGATGAGATGATTCGCAATTCTGTTTTGGCTTTACCTGATAAGCACGAGGGCTGTATCAGAGAGTTCTACGAGGCTATAGTTGCCCATTACCAGTTGGCAGCAGGTTTTCGCTTTTGGTGGGAGTCAATATGTAAGAAACTACACTCTATAGGGAACACGCTTGAAGAAAAATACTTAGCGACCGAAATAAGAAAAACCATAGACAAGAAAATTGAATAGTATCTGACCTCCGCATTAAGGCAGACAATCAAAGCTAGCGCTTTGATTGCTGCTTATGGGGACTGCTAGGTGTATATTATGGACCCGACCTTCGCCATTAGTTTTCAAAACACGTAATTACTCAATAACTTGTGGCCGAAGGGGATGCGCGAGGGGAAGAGGAAGCGA
>CAYPGQ010000178.1:0-6570 GCA_964410125.1 uncultured Eubacteriales bacterium
GTACCTCTTTCCTTTTTCCCTCTTGTTTGTTCCGCATTTTGCAGAAGTCTTTATAATAATTTATGTTCAGCTCAGCCCTGTTGTTTCTGTGGATCTGGAAGTTGAGCTTGGCGTTGTATCCTGCGATTTTTATTCCATCCGGATAGCCAGCGATGGTGAGGCGGCGGATATCCTGTATTCCGTGACCGATCCAAAACCAGAGGTTATCCTTTTTTAAAGGGCCCCCTATCTGGAGACCGTAATCCCAGATCTTGTTGATCCTGTTCCCGACATAATCCATATCCTTCAATTCCTGAGTCCGGTTGTCTCCCTGGAGGTCGTCGTTGGCAAAAAACACCCGTCCCATAATGCCAAACTTGTTGCTTCCTCTCTGGGTGATAATATTAATGGATACACCGCTTGTATGGATAGCCGCATTGGCTCCGCTTGTGACCACATGCAATTCTGAGAAACTGTCGAAGTCGAAATAGCGGGTGGAATAACCAAGATCAACCATATCCGTGATCGGAATGCCATCAAGGTTCCACATACTGGATGACGCACCCTCTCCTTTAGATGTGAATGCTGATTGTTGGCCAGAATAGCTGCCCCCCACGTTCTCGGTGTACATATAGATGCCGGGTACGTGTTGGAGAATGACCCAGGGATCGCGAGCAGAAGGAATTTCTTGAAGCATATCGAGTGTGACATTGGTTGCTGTCCCTGTTTTTTTCGTGTCCACAATGGGCGATTGGGCGACAACGGTGACAGTCTCTTCGAGCGTTGCGGGTTCCATGACGATGTGCAGGTCAAAATTGTTGCCGACCCGGGTAATCAGGTTTTCCTGGATGTAGGACTTGAACGCAGCAAGTTCACATTTAAGGGTGTAAGTGCCTGGATAGACATCGATAAAACGGAATATTCCGCCTTTGGTGGTGATGGATCGGGGATTGTATAGGTCGGAATCAAGGGTGACCGTGACTCCTGGGAGTGGATGGTTTTGTGCGTCGAGGACGATGCCGCGGATATTTCCGTATTGTTCCTGGGCAGAAGTAAGGCCTGAAAAGAAAAAAAAGGAAATAAATAAAATGGCAAGCTTTCGCATGGTTCCTTCCTTGCTGAGTCCTGTTTTTAAGTTAAATCTTGAAATAGGCATTGTCAAGGATTGATCTCCTCTTATTTCCTCTATCTCCTTATTCCTCCACACGGCCTTGACAGAATCTTCACACTTCCTTAACGTTTAACCATACCGAATATGATAATCTAGCATCAGGACAATCAACCTATTCAGGGATTAGGTATGCTCGACAACTTGAAAATTGCTGTTAAAAGACAAAAGAGGATTATCCTTATATTTTTTCTGACCATCCTCATCCCATCGATTTTTCTTGGCATCTTCGGTATTCGGGCCATCAGGAATGAAAGATTCAGAGTTGCCAAACAACTGGAGAACGAACACCGACGAGCAGCCGAGTATTTGATTTCCCAGGTCAAAAATAATTTTAGAGATCTTGGTTCAGGACTCCAAAACTTGGCCCACTCCTCATCTATAACGGATAAGGATTATCCCGGGATCAAAAACGCGGTTGTCAATCAGCTTGCCGACAATCCTTTGATAGAATTCGTGTTTATTGCTTATGAGGATAGTGAGCCGTTTTTTCCTCAGTTCCAACCGGTTTCGAAAGTGAAAATGTCTTCGATCCCCAAATTTACGAGGTCCCAGCTTGCTCTGTTGAAAAGAGCTGAAGGGTACGAGTTCGAACAAAAAAGATACGATATGGCCATCTCTATGTATCGCGAACTTTTCGACCAATCGAAAGATCGAAATCTTAAAGCACAAATACTTGCTAACATGGCACGGACTCAGGTAAAAATGAAGGATTATCGAAATGCAATAGACAACTACAAGACCATTATCGATAATTATAAATTCAGCTCGAGCTCTTCAGGATTGCCGCTGGCTGTTTTTAGTGGATTGCAGCTGCTGACCTGCTACAGGAAATTGGAGGACCCAGAGAATGCCATGAAGACATCCATGGCTTTGTACAGGGATATTTGCGACATGACCTGGGATTTAACTGAGGCGCAGTTTAAAACATATTGTTCTTTGATCAGTGAGGCTATTGCGGAAATTGGTGATGATTCACAAAAGGAGTTCCTCGAAACAGATTTTTCCAAGGAACTGGATCAATTGAAGGTTTCGTACGGAAAAAGAATCGAACAATGGCGAGCCATGAAGGATATCGAACAGGAAATCATTCCCGAGCTGAGGAGCAGGCTTGCTCGTTCTTCTGATTTTGCATCTTCTCCCCATTTTTATGCAAAAGTGGTCGGTGACACTCCTTATCTTATTGCATCTGTTTTGTTTCCGTATGGGACAGAAACTGAATTTTCTGGCTTGATCGGCGCCAAAGCAGATCCTGAATATTTAACCGGTCATGTTTTGCTAGAACTTATCGAAAATCAGCAGTTCAGCGAAAACACAAACATTCTTGTTTCCGATCTATCTGGCAGGCCCGTGTTGGGGAGCAGGGATGAGTCTACAGAATTGGCAACAATCACAGAATTCTTTGACGATAATTTTCCTCCCTGGAAGATCGAGTTTTTCCGCAGCAGCACTTCCGGCTTTGCAGGAATAGATTTAAGGAAAAGCTTTTATTTTTGGACAATCGTCGTACTCCTGATCGTTCTGATATTCGGTGCTGCTTTGATCATGAGAACGGTCTCTCATGAAATGGGAGTGCTCAAAATTAAATCCGATTTTGTCTCTTCTGTCTCCCATGAGTTCAAAACCCCTCTGACTTCGATAAAGACTTTAATCGAAAGAATACAGGAGGGGAAGGTCAAGGATAAAGCGAAGATGGATCAGTATATTTCCGTCATCGCCCAGGATACGGATAAATTGACTCGCTTGGTCGGAAATATCCTGGATTTTTCCAAAATGGAAGAAGGAAAAAGAGAATTTGATTTTGTGGAAACGGATGTGGCGCAGTTGGTGTCCTGTCAAGTCCAGGAATTTCAAAAAGACGAACTCCGAAAAGATTTTTCTATCCAGACTCTCATTCAGGAAGACATACCCAAATTAGCTGTGGATAGAGAGGCCTTTTCCCAGGCCTTGATTAATCTTCTGGATAACGCAGCAAAATTTTCTCCGGGCAAAAAAGAAGTCCAGGTCCTTCTCAGAGCAGATGAGGAAAACGTTATCCTGGAAGTCAAAGATAAAGGAATCGGAATCCCTCCGGATGAGCTGGATAAAATATTCGAAAAATTTTACCAGGGAAAAAATGGCCTTAAGCAAACGGTCAAAGGTGCAGGTTTAGGATTGACCCTAGTCAAGCATACAGTTGAAGCCCATGGGGGAAGAGTGTCCGTTAAAAGCAAGGTAGGAGAGGGGAGCATTTTTTCTCTTATTTTTCCTGTTCTAAGAAAATCAAAGTGAGGTCATTATGCCGAAGAAAATCTTGATCGTCGAAGATGATCCGGGGATATCGCTTGGACTCAAGGATGAATTCGAATCCGAAGGGTATGTTGTTTTAGTCGCAGATAGCGGAGAGAAAGGATGGGAAGCAGCAAAAAATCAAAAACCGGACCTGATCATCCTGGACATCATGCTCCCGGTTCTGGATGGGTATGAGGTATGCAAAAGACTGAGGATGGACGGAAACAGAACGCCCATCATAATGTTGACGGTCAAGGATAAAGAAATCGACAAAGTTTTAGGGTTGGAGTTAGGAGCGGATGACTATGTGACCAAGCCCTTCAGTCTCCGGGAGCTATTGGCCCGGGCAAAAGCCATTTTTCGGAGGACCGAGGAGCGGCTTGAAGAATTGGCTACTTACAGCTTCGGTCAAATCGAGCTGGATTTTAAAAAATATGAGGCCACAAAAAAAGGGGAAATTCTGGATTTGACTCCTCTTGAATTTCATCTATTGAAACTTTTGATCAAAAAAAAAGGAGAAGTTCTTACCAGAGATGATTTTCTGGATGGCGTTTGGGGAGAGGATAACTTAACCGTTTCTGACAGGACTGTAGACAGCCACATCGCCAATATCCGGAAAAAGCTGGAGGATGATCCTTCCAATCCCAAGCACATCATCAGCGTTCGTGGCGTGGGGTATAAATTCGTGGATTAAAATGTTCCTGCGTCATATTTTCATGGGATCTCCATACTTCCTTGACACGTCTCGTTTCAGGAATTGTTATATTGTGATTGACGAGAACGAAATGAGACGGAGGAAGTTATGAGAAAAATGAAAAAAACGTCATTCATCCTTTTCTTTTCAATGATTGGGCTGTTTATTTTATTCGGCGATTTGTCATCTCAACAAACTGCAGAAGAACTTTTCGAAAAAGCCTTGTACATGGAAGAAGCTCAGGGTGACCTGCAAAAAGCCATCGAACTTTACGAGCAGATCTTGAAGCAGTTTCCTGAAAACCGCGAAATCGCAGCCAAAGCCCAGCTCCACATCGGCCTCTGTTATGAAAAATTGGGGCTCCAGGAAGCCCCTAAAGCCTACCAAAAAGTTCTGGATGATTTTCCCGAGCAAAAAGAAACCGTCAAAGTAGCCCAAGAGAAGCTATCTATCCTTCGTAAAGCCCAATCTGTTGTTGCCAAAGTCGAGAAAGAATTCAACATCCGAAAGATCTGGGCAGGTCCTGGAACGGATATAACTGGTGCACCCTCTCCTGATGGAAAATATCTCTCATTCGTGGATTGGATTACAGGCGATCTTGCCGTCCGGGATCTTGCCACAGGCAAGAACCGCCGCCTTACCGATAAAGGTTCTTGGGCGAAATCTAGTGAATTCGCCCTGTTTTCTAAATGGTCACCTGATGGGAAGAAGATTGTTTATAATTGGCTCAACAAAGAGGAAATCTTTGATTTGAGAATTGTTGGGATCGAAAAACCAAAGCCTCAGATTCTTTATTCCAATGAAAAGATGGGATATGTTCAGCCTTTTGAATGGTCACCCGATGGCAACAGCATTCTCGCTGTCGTAGCTCAGGGGGCAGAATCTATTCAGTTGGGACTTATTTCAGTTGCTGACGGATCGTTCCGCATATTAAAAGATATCTCTCAAAGGGATTGGGCCGGTTATCCCCCCTTCATTACTTTATCTCCTGATGGAAAGTATGTTGCTTATGATTATCCACAAGATGAAGACACTCAGAAACGAGATATCTTCATTATGTCAGTTGCTGATAAGCACGAGATTACGTTGATAAGTCATCCCATGAATGAAACACTGCTTGGCTGGACCCCGGATGGGGAATGGATTTTTTTTGCTAGCAACCGTACAGGAACACGAGACGCTTGGATTGCAGGCGTTGATAAAGGTGAGCTGAAGCAGTCACCAGAGATGATTAAAAATAATATAGGTTTCATTACGCCTCTTGGATTTACCCATAAAGGCAATTTCTATTATGGGGTTGACAACTCAATGACTGATATTTACTCGATTCAAATCGATTCAGATACAGGAAAAATCCTGTCTCCACCAAATAAAGCAACCCTGCATTATGAAGGATCTAACAGGCAGCCAGCCTACTCAGTAGATGGGAAATACATAGCCTATGTTTCTACTCGAGGTCTCGGACCGCTTCGCCACAGGGTTTTATGCATTCGTGATGTGCAAACGGGCAAGGAAAGAGAGCTTGATCCAGAATTGGATCGCTTTGGTTATCCCCGCTGGTCGCCGGATGGTCGTTTTATCTCTGTTGAAGTAGAATACAAAAATAACCACTTTGGTATTAGCTTGATTGACACACAAACGGGTGCTGTCGATCCCGTTGTTCAAGTTGATCCTGAGGTTGTGATTTATTCTCACAGATGGTCCAGGGATGGAAAGACAATTTTCTACACGGGAAGTGAACCTGAGGCCAAAGTGCAGAATGCCCTCAGAAAATCTCAAATATATGTGCATGATATCACAAGCGGTCAAGGTGAGCTCCTCCCAGGGTCTCCTGCCGATGCCAAAGATATCGACATCTCACCGGATGGGCGATGGCTGGTCCTTTTGAATCGAGATGACAAAAGAGTACTGAGGATCATGCCGACTTCAGGCGGAGAATCCCGAGCCATATATTCCTTTGAGCAACAATCGAATCTCATCACTTCACCGACTTGGATTGCAGGAGGAAAATACATCCTTTTCTATCAGGATAAAATTGGTTTCGATCCTTCTCAAACAACCTTAGAGCTTGTCCGGATCCCTGCAGAGGGGGGAGAAATTCAGGAATTGGGATTGGAGATGACAGAGTTTCGCCATTTCAGCGCCCATCCTGACGGCCAACAAATTGTCTTCCATTCTAGAGGATCAAAAACGAGATGGCCAGAAGTATGGGTCATGGAAAACTTCTTGCCCAAAAAGAAATAAAAAAGAGACCTCTCCATATAACTTGACAGAATCTTCATACTTCCTTAACGTTTAATTAAGAACATTAGAGTATTACAAACAGGGAAATAATTAGGTCTCTTTGATCTGATATGCTTGAGAATTTAAGGCTTGCCGTCAAACGACAGAAAAAACTGATCATCATTTTCTGCCTGACCATTTTCATCCCCTCCATCTCACTCAGTATCTTCGGTAT
>CAYPGQ010000179.1:0-6550 GCA_964410125.1 uncultured Eubacteriales bacterium
CTTTCCACGCACTTTTCGATAAATCTAACACCTTGGACACCTTCCGCTACACCCTGAAAATCCATCTCTTCGGCCGTTAAGGACTCGCCAGCCAGTTTTTTGCCCAAAGCATCGCAGAAAGTGGAATAAATGTTGGCAAAAGCCTCGAAATAGCCCTCCGGATGACCGGCCGGAATACGCGAATAACCCTGGGCATGGGGATACAGATCGTCCCGGCCGCGGGAAATGGTAACCGTGGGTTTCTCCAGGTCACATACCTTTGCATAGTTGGGATCCTCCTGGGACCATTCGATCGATCCCTTGGTGCCGTAAATCCTCACCCTGAGGCCGTTATCGTGTCCCACCGCGATCTGTGAGCTCCAGTACAGGCCTTTGGCTCCACTGTAGTAATCGACCATGATGGATGCGTTATCATCGAGAGTCCTTCCCTCAACAAAAGTATCCAATCGAGCACACAAGGATGTTATCTTCAATCCGGTCAGGTAGGACACCATGTTTTCGATGTGGCTGCCGATGTCGCCCACACAATTGGATATGCCGGTAAATTCTGGGTTGGATCTCCATGCGGCCTGCTTTTGCCCGCTCTCTTCCAAAGGCGTGGAAAGCCATTCCTGCGGGTATTCGGCATTGACAAACCGGATGTCACCCAGATCCCCTTTTGCGATCATCTCCCGGAGGTGTTTGACCACCGGATATCCGGTGTATGTGTAGGTTACGCAGAAGAGAAGGTCTTTATCGATCGATTGCCTGGCAAGCTTTTCGGCATCACCGCTGTCCGTGGTCAACGGTTTGTCACAGGCCACATGAATCCCGTTTTCCATGGCCGATTTAGCGATGGCAAAGTGAGAATTGTTCGGGGTGACGATAACCACAAAATCGATCTTGTCTTTTCGCTGCCCCTCGGCTGCCATCATCTCTTCAAAAGACGCATACAACCTATCTTCGTCCATCCCCAGCATTTTTCCTGTGGCAAGGGTATTCTGGTGGTCCCGGGAAAAACAACCGGCAACCAGTTCGGCCTTCCCGTCCAGTGCGATGGATTTCCGGTGCACATCACCGATAAAGGCTCCCTGTCCTCCTCCAACCATACCGTATGTCAGTTTTTTTGTCCTCTCGCCAGCAGCACTGCCTTCGATCATAAGATCACCTCCAGGTGAAAATCGGAATAAATGTAGCTATATACTAATCCAAACAGATCAATTTTTCAAAGTACAAAAGTACTCATAACCGAACCTGCTGCAATTTTTGAGCAGCCATACAGACTGAAACGTCAGCCAGATCAGAGCTCAAACCAAGTATGTCTTCTGCTGTCATTGAAGCGACTTCTCTTCTACAACATTCCCGACAAAAGTAAGGCCATGGTGCACTATTACGGTTCATGTAAAGTTTTTTATAAGCCATATTATGGTCCCACCAAGGGATGATCAAAGATAATTCGCCATCTCAAGCTGACCTTTTGTTGTCCTTGTCATTCTGGGTGTGATATTGTTATTTTTGGACGTCAGCGGGTGGGAATCACAGGAAATTGTGAAAAATTCGTGGCAAAACCAAAAAAGAAACTTCTATATTTAAAAAAAAGTGTATAATGACTATTCCTTCGTCTAATCTAATAAAGATGGAGAGCTCTATTGAATGACAACGCGAAATCAACAAACCTTTCGACCAATGATGGAGAGAAAAAAAATGATGTTGGAGCGAGCATCAGAAAAATAAAAATGGTTAGAGAAATTGTCCAACTCCTAGCAAAAACTTCCTCACAAATGAAAATATTTGCATCTGACCACTCAAACATTCAAAAGTTTTTCGACGAGCTTTATGGGAAAATAAACGATTATCTTAAAAAATACTGGAAACTTGATCTTGGTGTCGAGGAGTTTGCCTTCACCTTTCAGGGAAAACCCGTTTATAAAGACGACCAGATCAAAAAGAGCCTCCCGTTCCTGTTCTTTAAGGATGGAATTCAAAATCTGTTCTTCTATAAAGATTTGGGAAAAGATGAATTTTCTAACTTTCTTGAAATCATAAAGCGCGAGTCTGCCCTCCCCGCTGAAGAAAGCGATATCGTTATTTCTCTCTGGGAAAAAGACTTTACAAACATTCGGTATGCAGCCTCAGATGAATTTCTCGAGTCAAAAATCGGGATAGGCATGGAGCCCCTTGAGTACCAGATTGACCGAACCACATTAACAACAGGAAAAATTGAGCTAATTCCAGAAGACCGGGATACTCTCAACCGAGCGGGTTTGAATTATGCACTTCCCACTGAAAAAAAGGATGAATCCAGAGATGCTCCTGCTGAGATCGCGGAAGAAGACATAGCGTCTTTAGGTCAGTCATTGAGTAATGAGGAAATCAAAACTCTGGAAGCGATGATCGATTCCAATCGTCGGATAACATCCGAAGATGAAATCATCGCTCTGATCATAGAGATGCTGTACCTTGAGGAGAGAGAGGAGTCTTTTGCTGAAACAATCCGGGTCCTTGACGAAAGTCACCACGATCTTCTCGAAAAAGGCAATTTTGCTCACGCTTCACATCTGCTGTATTTACTCCTCGAGTTGAAGAGCAACATCGAGAATAAATCCGATACAAGAGAATACGTTATTAAAGGATTCCTCGAAAAGATCAGGGGTGATGAGGCCATTGCTAACCTTCAAAGGAATGTCCAGGAGAAAAAAATATCGGACGCAAACGCTCTGCTGGAATATCTCCAGATTCTTGGACCTGTAAGCATTCCCGTACTCAGCCAACTCTACGACCAAAAAAAAGGAAATCCTCATCTCCTGGCTGAGGTCTTAAAGATCATAAAAGAGTTAGGACGCTTAGACCTGGCAGCACTAATGAGAATCGTTCAGGACGAAAGACCGAGCATCACAAATGCCATTATCTCGGTTTTGAGCGATTCAGAGGACAGAAGGGCTGTTCAACATCTTGCCATATTCATTAACTACAAGAATAAATCCATCAAGTCTGCGGCCATAAAGGCACTCGGAAAACAAAAGGACGAAACAGCCAACAGAATCTTGATGGCTTTCCTCAAAGATGAGGAGGAAGAGTTCCGGATTCTTGCAGCTCAAAATCTTTTATACATAAAAGACCAATCCGTAGAGAAACATATTCTCAACACAGTGAAGGATAAAAACTTCAGGAAAAAGACTGCACAAGAAACAAGAGCCTTCATCGAACTTCTGGGGAGAATAAAGACGGAGGAATCCCTTGCGATCTTGATGTCATTTCTCAAAAGACCAGGGATATCCTTTGGGACCAAGAGAAAAGACAATAGTCTCCACGCTGTATCTGGACTGGAAATCATGGGGACCCCTGAAGCCATCAAAATTTTAAAGGAAGGAAGCCGCCTGTACAGCAGGACAATAAGAGAAGCATGCAAAAACTCTCTCCAAAAATTATCCCCAAATGCACCTCAAAGACCGGGAGAGAAGAAATGAACGACACTCAAAACAACCGACCGCACGAAAACACAAGAGATAGAGAGTTGAGGGCAAACAAGGATGCTGTGGACCTGCTTTTCCGATTCAACTGGACTACCCGGATTTCAAAAATCTACGAACCCAATAATCTCATATTTGTCCGCCAGATCAAGCTGCTCCTTGAAATGCTCAAAAAACCCATCAAAGAGGATGGAGAAGCAACCTTCAATATCAGCCAAGCCACTCTCACCTTTAACGGAATCAAACTCAAATTCGGTTTTTCCAGCTACCTCCTCCTCAAATATATGATCAATGAATTCAACGAGAGAGAGATCGGTGTGCTCACTTTTTTGCCTGGTCTTGAGGAAAAGGAGCTAAGAGATTTTGTCATCCTTTTTGCTCAAAAACCTGAGGAGACAGAAAAACCCCTTGAACGTTTTCGCAAAAACTGTAATGAAAAGGGAATTCGACACATCTCGATGGAGCAAATTTCACCTCTCGACCAATCGAGCTCCAAGAAAAAAGATGCCATGAAAATGTACTTTCTGAGCATCACCCATTTGAAAGAAATTTTTGAAAAATACGACAAGGAAGACAGAATACCTCTGATTACAACCCGACGGCTGATGCAGTCTTTATTTAACAACATTGCTGACAACGAAATGTTCGTGCATGGCCTTACAACCATAAAAAATTTTGATGAGTATACACTAAATCATTCTGTGAATGTCTGTCTTCTGGCTATTGCATTAGGAAAAAGATTGGGTCTGGACAGAAATGAGCTCATGGACCTTGGAATCAGTGCTTTTTTCCATGATTATGGAAAACTGGATATCCCGAAAGAAATCCTTCTCAAACCTGGTGAACTTGACAAAAAAGAAAGAAAAATTATCGAGCATCACCCTCAATATGGGGCTGAAAAACTCATTCAGATGAAAACAACGGGCAACATGCCCATCTGCGCCATCAATGTCGCCATGGAGCACCATGCAAGTGAGGGCCAGGGCGGCTATCCCACATACACAAAAAAGAAAAACATCAATCTATTCAGCAAAATCGTCAAAATTGTGGATGTCTTTGATGCGATCACGACCAAAAGACCTTACAGGAAAAAAGATTTCTCCCGAGATGAGGCGCTGAACATGATGCTCAAAAAAGGCGGGGAAGAGTTTGATCCCCTCATCCTCAAAGTTTTCATAAATATGATCGGTGCATGTCCTGTTGGCACCTTAGTCCTCCTCAACACGGGTGAGATCGGAATCATATTCGAGACAAATGAAGACCCGGCAAACATTCTAAGGCCTAAAGTAAAACTTATCACAGATAAGGAAAGCAACAAAATCGACGGTGAGATCGTGGACCTTACAGATAGAAACCCTGAGACCAATGCCTTTCAGAGGTCGATCATAAAAAATCTGGATCACAACAAATACGATATCCGGATCCCGGATTATTTTGTGGCCGCAACTGATTAACCTGAAGGAAAAGAGAGAAGGCTTCGCGGGCGAATCCGCACTTGATAGAGAATGAAACAGACATTTTAGCGGCTATCCAAGAACCGCACGCGAAGGATATAGAAGCCTCAAAAGCAGGAGACTTTAAAACCCTACTAACCAAAAAACCAAATTCTTATGAAAGACACCCTTGACCCCAAATTCTTCCTATGTTATAAATTTCGCCTGAATTCGACCTATATACATGGCTATTAAAAATTCCGATTTAGATTTTCGTTCTTTCTGGAATAAGATGGGTCATTCCATGCCTCCATTTTTTAATGCGCCATCTACTCGATACTATTTTGAATGCGAGCAGATGCTTTTTGAGAGATATTTCCCAAATCTTCGCGGAAAAAAAATCTTTAAGACAGACCTTTGGGATGAAGCCAAAAATACAAAGATCTTAAAATGGGCAGCAGATCAAGGGGCTGAAGTGTATGGACTCGATATTTCCTATCCTATTGTGCGTGAAACAAAAAAACTTTTTAATCATTCAATAGATCAATTCGGCATCATAGTTTCTGATATACGCCATACAGCTTTTGCAGATGAGTCCTTTGACTACATATATAGCATGGGGACAATCGAGCATTTTTGTGAGTCATCTAAGGCCCTCGAAGAATGCTTTCGGGTGCTAAAAAAAGGAGGAATAGCAATAATAGGCGTTCCGAACAAGTATGACCCGTTCCTTCGACCTGTAATGGTATCTATTCTCAACTGGATGCACCTCTATGCCTATGATTATGAAAAATCTTTCAGTATGAGGAAGTTAGCGCGCATGATGAGAGAGATTGGCTTCCGCATTTTTGACAAAACTGGAATTCTTTTCATGCCGGGAATACTCCGCATGGCAGACTTATTCCTACATGTAAACTGGCCGAAAACAACTATTTTTACAGCTCCCCTCATTACGCCTTTTGCCTTACTGTATAAAAAGTTTCCTGCATTGAGACGGCACGGGTACCTTATTGCCTGTGTTGTCCAAAAGCCTTAAAAAGAATATGGTTCTCTTCCATTTTGTGTGGGCTTTAAGCTAGATCCTCAATGGCGCTACGGACATACCTGATAGACCTTTAACCTTTAAGTTCACACACACAATATGGAAGAGAGCTACCTGGATTATTTATAAAAAATGCAGATGAAAATATAAAAATACTATCAGGATAATATTCTGAATTTTTTGTGAATAATTCAGGTTTACAGGGTGAAGCGGTAGTTGACTTTGAAGAGGAAAATGTTGTCTCCGGGAGCACGGAGCATGATTGAAAGGTCCCGGTTAAAGTCAAAGTTGCCGGGATGGGAATAATCTGCACGATTCTGTGTCCAAACCACATAGATGGTCGAACCGGGACGGTATTCCCAGCGCAGGACAACGGTTCCCCTCAGAGATTTGAGGTTAAAATCTGGATCGCGAAAGGAAAACGGTGGGCTCGGGCCCGGCCCATCAGGATCCACCGTGTAAACTCCTGTTTTACGATCTATCGTCGAGGCCCCTTCTCCGAAAACATCGAAATCGAAGGTTCGTGCCGCTCGAAGCTCCTTGAAATTGAAAAAATCCCCTGCTCCTATAAAAGGCTGCAAATATGCCTGGAGGCTAAGCCTGGGGGTAAAGATCCAATTCAGCCG
>CAYPGQ010000180.1:0-6485 GCA_964410125.1 uncultured Eubacteriales bacterium
TCTTCATCAACAGTATAGATGTTACCATTGACGTATACTCTATCAGCTTCTTGAGCGCCACTAACCGATGCCGGTGCTAGTATGAACAACACAAGCAACACAAAAATAGAGAAGATACTAAATAATCTTTTCATTGTATTCATTTTATCTGCTCCTTTTATTTTCTTGATATTATCTCAATCTTTCCTGTTTGCCAATACGAGTATATTTTTATCATACCTTAAAGAATTCTTTCAACTTATTATCCTAAAAGTCTGTGTCAACTGCTTTGGTTTAGCAAAATCCGGACAGATGAGTGCATTTCTTAAGCTACAAGCACTTGTACCAGGTTGTATCCATGTTGCCTTCTCCAAATATGGGCACAGTTTTGGGCACGCCTGGCGATTTTAGAGTTCCTGAAATTCCTCAAGTTATTGATAAAAAAATGGTGGGCGATAGAGGATTTGAACTTTTGACTTCTACCGTGTGTAAAAGGAACAAATAACCTCATTATAAAGTTATGTCTTTTGCAGCGTTTCCGCAATCTTGGGACGAGTCATTTTAATCCGCTCATAATCCAATCTCTCATAATCCTCAATTCCAACTGTTCGATCCATAATGTTTTGAGGAACTCCTGAGAAAATTAAGGCAGTTGTTCGTCTCGGATTCAAAGATGTTATCGTACATTGATTGTTTTTGACATGAAAACAACTTTTCTATAAAATAATAAAGTGGTTGATATGATTTTTTTCGAACACTCATCGCATTTCTTGAGATCAAAGCTCTATCTCCTCAATTACATGAACCGCTTTAGCGGTCTGTAAATCCTACCTTTTTCTTCTTCATCGATCTTCTAAATAATTTTCTTTCTGTATATTCAAGATTTGGAAAGACTCTCAAGGAGAAAAAAAATGAAAAAGAAAACAAAAATCATTGTTCTCGGATCAGGTCTCGTAGGTGCTCCCATGTGCATTGATCTTGTGAAGGAAGCCGATTTCGAAGTGACGGCCGTCGATATAAACAGAGACTCTCTCAAGAGTTTGGAAGAGAGGGATCTTTCGATCAAGACAATCCAAGTCGATATCTCTAAAGCAGAGAAAGTGCGAGAGCTGGTAAGGCCCTATGATTTTGTAATAAGCGCTGTGCCAGGCTATATGGGTTTTCAAACCTTAAAATCAGTGATAGAGGCAAAAAAGAATGTGGTCGATATCTCATTTTTCCCCGAAGATCCATTCTTGCTCGAAACTGTTGCTAAAAATAATAATGTGACGGCAGTGGTTGATTGCGGCGTTGCCCCTGGAATGTCCAGCATCCTGGTCGGTCATGTCCACCGATTGCTGGATGAGACGCATAATGTGTTGATTTACGTCGGAGGATTGCCAGAGGTTCGTGAATGGCCGTACGAATTTAAAGCAGGTTTTTCGCCGATCGATGTGATCGAAGAATATATCAGGCCGGCTCGTTACATCGCAAACGGGCGACTGGTTGTTAAACCGGCCCTTACGGAGCCGGAACTGATCCATTTTCCCGAGGTCGGAACACTGGAGGCATTCAACACCGATGGCCTGCGCACACTCGCCACGACGATATCAGCTCCCAACATGAAAGAAAAAACGCTGCGTTATCCCGGTCATATCGAAAAAATGGCTGCGCTCAGAGAGACGGGCTTTTTTGACAAGAACAAGATTGCGGTCAATGGAGCAAAAATCCGGCCACTTGATCTCACAGCACAGCTATTATTCGCGAAATGGAAATTGAATAGGAATGAAAAAGATTTGACAGTTATGAGGCTTATCATTGAAGGGAAAAAAGCGGAAAAGAAGTTGCGCTATACTTTCGAACTTTTGGATCGTCATGACTCCTCCACAAATACACATTCTATGGCGCGAACGACGGGCTATACGACGACACTCGCCTTGAGAATGATCGCGCAGGGTCTCTACGATCGAAAAGGCCTATCCGCACCTGAATTCATCGGCCAACGACCGGAATGTGTCCGGTATATGCTCAGAGGTTTGGAGAACCGTGGAGTCGTCTACAAGGAAACTTCCGAGACCATCGAAAATGAGCAGTTAAAAAAGAAAACGGAAGGCCATTCTGCGGTACAAAATCAATAAATAAAATCAGGTTTTTGAATAATTCAGGTTAAATGATATAAGTGGCGGGCGATTGAGGATTTGAACCTGTGAATTCTACCTTTTCCCTGATTTTTTTCTCTGCTCCTGCATGAATCGGGCGATTTCTTCCTGATTCTCCCGGTGGCGGTAAGCTTCAAGCGCAGGGTCGCCAGCCTCGACCATGTAAGCTTCAATCCTCTTGCGAAAAACCTTAATTTCATCCGAAAACCGGGCGTCTTGGATGAGGTTTTCCAGAGCATTCGGATCCTGATCCAATTTATAGAATTCTTCAGGAATCCGATAGGAGAAAAGCCTGACCCGTGATTCTATCTCCCTGTTTTTCAGCGCGGCATTCTGCATAGCTATGAAGCTCAATCCACTAGTTGAATCCATGGTCATTTTTGTTTGGCCATCCGGCCAGAAATTAAAAATATAGCCGAACTGAGCTGTTTGAACACAGCGCATAGGATATCTGTTTTTAGCGTATGTCTGGTGAAACTCGGTAAATACTGAATCTCTTCCGGGTTGGCTCTTCCCTTGAAGCAGCGGGACAAAAGACCGTCCATCCATCCCATCTATCTGGGGGAGACCCACGATCTCCAGAACGGCCGGCATGAAATCTATTCCGGATATAAAATCCTTATTGTTCACATAGCCCGCTCGGATCTTTCCCGGCCAGCGTACGATCCAGGGGGTTTTGGTGCTGTTAAGATAACAGTTGGCTTTGGCAAATGGGAAGGACATCCCATTGTCGCTCAGGAATGTGACTACAGTGTTCTCTCTGCAGCCCGACTCGTCCAGGGCTTCAAGTATGCTGCCCACTACTTCATCGCACCGATAGACAGATGTGTAATATTCTGCGATTTCCTTTCGGACATCAGGAATGTCAGGCAAAAATCCAGGGACGGTTACCTCTTTTTCGGTGATCCATCGCCTCACTTCCGGTAAGTCTTTTCCCCAGCTTTTTTTCTCGTCTTCGCTTCCTGCAAACGGCCGGTGGGGGTCATGAGAATTTGCCATAAGAAAAAATGGCTTACCTCTGGCGCGGGCCTGGTTGAAAAATTCCCGCGCGAATGCCTTATATTTGGTCGGGTCCCGTCCGATTCCCATTCCGGAAGCCAACGCCTTCTCTCCGCGCACAAAATCCATACAGAACTTGCTATCTGGTTTGAGGTGTTTTGCTTTGCCCAGAATTCCATTCCAATATCCGGCTGCTCTCAGCTGTTCGCCCAAGGTCGGGACCTCGAGCCGAATGGGATTGAAACCCTCTCCTCCATGCCGGAATGCGTAGCGTCCTGTCATGAGAGACTGCCGGCAGGGTTGACAGACAGAGATATTGACATGAGCATTTGAGAATTGCATCCCTTCTTCAGCCAGGCGGTCGATAGAGGGAGTGATCCCCGGAATAGAGGATCCGTAGCAGCCGGGAGAATTATAGTTCATATCATCAGCTGTGATGAGCAGGATGTTTGGTCTTCGATTTTTTTTCCCTGCAGACCGGCAGGCTTTCAGAAAAAAACCCAAAGTGCCCCATCCGGCTGTTTTAAGAAAATTTCTCCGAGTTCTATGCCCCATTTGATACTCTTTTAAGATTAAACTCTGGCCAAAAAAAAGTAAAGCCTGTTCTTAGGAATAATGATGGGCGATAGAGGATTCGAACCCCCGACTTCTA
The DNA here is from genome assembly GCA_964410125.1 of uncultured Eubacteriales bacterium. Lineage (GTDB taxonomy): Bacteria > Acidobacteriota > Aminicenantia > Aminicenantales > Aminicenantaceae. The sequence goes on from CAYPGQ010000180.1 coordinate 3,769, forward strand.
CCGTGTGTAAAAGGTACAAATTCTGGTCACACTTTGGTCACAGTTTACGTCAATATGTCTTGAAATGGTTAGGCTTCTTTCTGATGCGATAGTTTCAGAAAGAAGTGATTGAACGAAGCCGCTACGCGACACCTATGGGATTTCAATGAAGTGACGAATTGGGTGTTTAATGAACGGACTGAAGTGTTTTTCTGAATAACACCGTTCTCTGTTGCCACCCATTAGCATTTCTTAGCGATGGTACACTCGCAAAATCACATTTAGATAGACGGGTAGTCAAAGAGAGCGATCTGGAATGAAAGAGATGAGCTAAATGGTAACATTGATTGACGGTCGAAGTTGAAACCTTCTTTTCCCTTATGAGATAAAGAAGATACTCCTTGATATCCTTTTCACCCAGATGGCGGGGAGAACGTTTGAAGTGGCGTGAGAACTGGCTTACCTGTCTCAAGTAAATCTCTTGGGTGTTCGGACTCAGGCCCTTCAATTCAAGGTTTCCTTTCATCTGTTCTCTCAGTTTTCCCATAATAGAACCTCCTTTTTTTGGAATGGATTATCCACCGGCTTATTCGGCGGAAATGTAGGAGAACTCTAATACGGAAAGAGTCTTTTAGCAAAAAGATTGAAATGCAGTGATAGAATGTGAGGAGAGATTCTTCCGGAAGGGATGAGCTAAGGCCTTATGTATCTACCGCGTAGAGGTTTAGTTCAATAATTAATTTTGCGACATATTGTTCATAAATATTCTGAGATATTTCCCCGGCCCCACCACCACTGGTTGTCAAGATGGACCATCTATCGTCAACATCTGGTTACATCCAAGGCAAGCTAGTCTGACTTTTGGCTTAAGCTTACCAGGCTTATCTGGTTTTTGAGGCTCTTTTCTGCCTCTTGGTCAATTCCATGAAATTTTCTATTTCTTGTGATTTCCTTGTTGACACTTTGCCCTTTTCCCAAGTAGTATTGTTGAAACTGTAGCTCGAAATGTGATAATTTGAGTCAGGAGGTCTAAACTATGGAAACCTTTTTACGAGTCCTTTCAGAAGATGAAAAAACGCAAGTACATGAACGCTCCGTAAAAATCCTTGCTGAAACTGGCGTCAAAATCAATACGGCCAAAGGACGCCAATATCTCAAAGATGCTGGGGCCGAGGTTGATGAGAATTCAAAAATTGTAAAATTCCCGCGTGTTATGGTTGAAGAGTCTCTACGCCTGGCACCCAAAGATTTCACCTTGGGCGCTCGCAGACCTGGCTGGGATCTATCCATGAATGCTGGTGAATGCACTCTGATTCCTGATGGAGAAGGCATTTCGGTTATTGACCGCAAAACGGGTGAACACCGGCCATCGACTTATAAAGATTGGTTGGAAGCTACGCGTTTGATTGATGCCCTGGATGAAGTCGGGGTGTTTTGGGATATGGTTTGGCGTAGTGATGCTGGAGAGTCAATCTCAAGTGCAGTCCAAACCTGGCGGCATATTTTCAGCAACTTTTCCAAACATGTGCAAGATTCCTCACCAAATGCTGAATTCAGCCCGTGGTTGCTGGAAATTATTCAAGCGATCTTTGGTGATAAAGAAACTGTTCGCCGAACACACCCTTTCTCTTTTTTAGTATGTCCTATATCTCCTTTAGAAATCGAAGAGCAGTATACTGACGCTTACCTGGAGCTCTTGGGATGGGATATCCCGATTGCCGTGATGCCGATGCCCTTGATGGGAGGTACGGGGCCAGGGAATATGATATCAATGACGATTCTCGGCAATTGTGAAGTTTTGGCGATGCTGTGTTTAATCCAGGCTGCCGATCCAGGAACGCCGTTCATCTATGCACCAGCCTTGGCTGTGATGAACCCGCGAACTGGAGCGTATAATGCCGGGGCCATCGAGAATGGCTTGCTCAGTTCAGCGGCGATTGAAATGGCGCGTTATTATGGCTTGCCAGTGGAAGGGAGTGGTGGGGGAACCGACACTTATGCTCCAGGTATTCAGGCAAGTTATGAGCGTGCCATGAGTTCTTTGATACCCATGTTATCCTGGCCTGACTTGTTTATTGGCTCGGGATTGTTGGGTGGCTCGATGATTCTGAGCCTTGAGCAATTAGTGATTGATGCCGAAGTCTTTCGGATGAGTAAACAAGCCCACCGGGGCATCCTGACAAATGATGAAATGTGGTTGGATGATGTGATTCAGCGGGTTGGCCCTGGTGGACATTTCCTGGGTGAAAAATCCACAGTCGCCAATATGCGCTCCGGGGAGTGGATGATTCCCCGTCTGGGCGTTCATGAATCACAAGAATCGTGGGAGATGGCAGGCAAGAAAAATATCTTAGAAGAGGCCCGAGAAAAAGTGGAAAATTTGCTTTCAACACATGAACCACTGCCTCTATCAGATGAGGTAGAAAAAGAACTTGATAAAATTCAAAAACGAGCAAATCAGAACGCAGAGTAAACGGATTCCTAATTGAGCACCAGTGACAAACAATACCAACCGAGGCGCGTGCTGGGCAGCGGTTTCACATTGGCTGCCGTCGTCGGCGGCACCATTGGGCTGGGTATTTTACGCACGCCAGGGGAAATTGCAACGGTTGTTACCGATCCGTTGATGTTTGTATCCCTCTGGGTGTTGGGCGGTCTGTTTGCACTATTAACCGCGATTGTCGTGGCCGAACTGATCGGAATGACGCCACGTTCCGGAGGAACCTACGCCCTGGTAC
>CAYPGQ010000181.1:0-6435 GCA_964410125.1 uncultured Eubacteriales bacterium
GATATTCCCAACATCAATGATTTTTGGACAGCTTTTTTATGTAAATCTGGGGCGATCCTGATATTGAAGCTTCCCTTGTAGGATTTAAGCAACGGCTTTTTTGTGAGTTTACAGAGTTCTATGTAGTCCTCCACGGCCTCATGGAAGGATTTTTTTATGGCTTTAACATCCTGGCCCTCGAATGTCACCAGATCGTCGATGCCTTCGATCTTCCCGAAAAAACAGTCGTCTTCTGCGCTGAAATGAACCGACCCTAAAAAACCCTTGTAGTTTAGAATATCCTTCATTTCAGGACCTCCCTTTTTTTCAACTCATCTTCGATGAAATCCAACTGATATCTTTTCATTGTATTTTTTGGGTGCGGCTTATGGATTCGGATGATATGGCGGATGCCGTCGTGAAAAAAAGCGACCCGGGACCCGGCGCTCTTACCGGATCTAATTTCCTGGTAGCCGAGTCCTCTCAATAATTTTCGCATTTCTTTAAAAGTAAAATTTTTTGGCTTTGACAGAAACCTATTTAATAGTTTTTCAAGTTGAGCCATTATCAGTTTATCGTTTTTTTGTTGAAATTGCAACTATATTTTAGTTGCATCCAAGCTAAACACAGCCTCCTGATTTTCAATAATTACGTACCGGGATACCCAATACCTTATCTTCATTCTAAATGACGCAGGGAATGTCCTCATTATCTCATCATCATCACGGATATTCTTATCAGGTATCATTGATCGGCTGGTCATATCTGGGGGGACTGGTTATTCTGTACGCCAACCAATACCCTGAACATGTGAACCGGATCGTGCAGATAGGGCCGATTTCTCCAACGTATGATCTTTTTGTACAGGCGGCATCGACTCCTGTAGATAGTGAAAGCATGGCGCAACTGAAGAAGCTGCAGGATGAAGGGCTGGACAAGACCGATCCGGAAAAATTTTGCACGGAATACTGGAATATCTACATGAAACGGATTTTCTACGATCCCGATAATATTAAGCTTTTTCGCAGCGACAAGTGCAAGTGCGAAAACGAAATGCCGGACAGTGTCAGCATGCAAATGTTGGCCATCATCGGCTCGCTCGGAGAATGGGATTGGCTGGAAGAGGTGCAGGGGCTTGAAGCGCCGGTATTGACCATACATGGGGATAGCGACACGCTGCCGCTAGATGGTTCACGGGTTTGGGTGTCCTCGCTGCGCAATGCCAGGCTATTGTTCGTTAGGGAGGCAGGGCACTTGCCGTTTGTGGAGCAACCGGAGGTGTTTTACCCGGCGGTCGACACCTTCCTCAAGGGTGAGTGGCCCGCTGGAGCGGAAGTTTTCGGCGTCCCCATTGAATAGAGAATTTGGGGACAATAGTTCGGGGACAATAATTCGGTACATGTCCCCAATTAATTATTTCAGAAATAAGTGAAAGGGTATCCTGTCCCCGAATTAATTATTTAAGTTTGACGGTTTGGGAGAGTTTGCCGGCGTGGCGGGATTCGTAATGGACGGTCAGCTCGCCTTTGCCTTCGACGAGGAACTGGTGCTCCACCTTGCCGAATCCGGGCACCACCAGGAACTGCAGCTCGGGCCTGAACTTCTTGTACGTGACACTGTCCCTGTAGGCATTGGTCAACAGCCCGCCGGCCACAACCTTGGCTTTTGCTCCCGAAACTTTCAGCATGTCCTTGGGATAGAGTTTGACCTTCTGGGCCAGGTAACTCATGGTAGGGATGGCATTGCTGTTCGACAGCCGTACCCTCACCCTGTAAAGCCCCTTCCCTACTTCTTTAACTTCTGTTACATCCAGGCTGACTTCCGGTGTTTGCTTGGCCGTAAACAACACAGCCATGGCGTTGCGGTGAACCAGATCGATCAGCATAAAGGGGGCGGAAATCCTGCTGCTCATCTTGACCCAGCCGCCGATCTCCACATCCCCGTATGTCGGATGTTCGTAAGGGATCCAAGCCTTGTGAAGGTCTCCGTGCGTCAGGTTATCGCTGAACCGGAGCCGCTCAAACTCGTTCGAACGGCCCCTCCCCTCCGGCTGTGAAGCAGGCTGTTTTTCCTTTTGCGCAAGGAAAGTCTCGGTCTGCCTCTGGAAAACCTCTCCCACATATCCATAAGTCCCCATCATCTGGGTCAAAAACTCACACGAATCGCCGTACGTGGTGTAAAGGTCTTTCCAGCTTACCAAATACCTGTAGCCAGGGAGGATGCGCTCGGATTGTGCACCCAAATAGTCATACACAGCAATATCTTGCCGGGGATATTCGCCTAAACCCTTCCGGGCGGGCCCTCTCAGATTCATTCCGCCGCTATTATGGAACGACCACACCATGCATATGTTGGTCCGCTTCAAGACCCATTCCCCGAGAGATTTTAAGCCCACACCCGAAAATGGATATTGACCGGCGCCTCCCTCGACATATTCGGGTGCCCAGTCAAAACCCCAGTTTCGGTTGGGATCCACATAACCTTCGGCATCTTCGTTGACACGGCCGTCGCCGTCATTGTCGATTCCTTCCTCCCCAAGCATGGTCCATTCGCCCTTCTCGCCAGGTTTGATCCGCACCATCAGACGGGCATCATCCGGATGGGTTTTGTACTGCCCGAAAGGATCACGCTTGCGCATCCTGGTGATGTTCCCGTCGCCGTCTAAGTCATCAGGGAAATCCTCGTCATAAAGCCCGTCCCGGTCGTCATCCACTGGGATGCGGAGCCCCCGGTTGGAATTGGGATCGTTGGCATCGGCAAAAAAGTGGTACCGGCCGTCGGGATTTACAACCGGGCAAAAATAAAAACACTTCTTGTCCACGAGCTCTTTGATCTCCTCATTCTTACCGTAATTCCCGAGCAGGTAGTCCATCGTGTACAGGCAGATCTCGCCGCCCTGGATCTCGTTGCCGTGGATGTTTCCGTCCACCCAGATTCCGGGTTTGTCCAGGGCCTTCCCTGTCTTGGGATTGTTAAGGATCATCACATAAATGGGCCTCTCCTCTTCCGACTTCCCGGCGATCTCCAGGGTCGTCAAATCCTGGTAAGTCTCGTTAAGGACTTTCAGCGCCTCATATACCTGGTCCAGCGTGTAGTAATGGTCGAACCGCAGGGGTACGGCCGCAAAGGAAGAATTCGGGATCATATATATCAAAACCATAAAAATCATACCCGATAACAGGATTGTTTTTTTCATTGGGAACCTCCTAGGGATATGGATTCCGAATCCGACCACGCCATCTCCGTCTGGGCTTTGACCGTCAGTTTTGTCGGCTTTTCGGCATGGACGATCCATGTCACAGACGCGGCTTTGTTGCCGGCGATGGACTGGATCAAGCTCCTCTTTTTGCCGTCTACGATCTTGAATCCATCCCCTTCTAGAGTCACGACGACGGGAAGGATGCGTTTGTTGCGCTTCCCCATGGCCGTTGGGTAGGGCAAATACCCGGTGTTTTCCACCCAGACTTTGACCTGATAAACGCTGCTTCCCATCGGCTTGACCTCTGTCTTGCCGACTTTGATCCGGGCCATCTTCTGCCTGATCTCGAACACCCAGGGCACCTGACCCTTGAGGAGGCTTTCGATATTTTCGACAGGCGGGGTGTTGTTCACGAACGGAACTTCGCCGCCGATCTCGACCTCGCCCAGCGTGGGGTGCTGGAAGGGCGTCCAATCGACGAATCCTTTGCCGCCCAGCTCCTTGTCGCTGAAGGCAAGCAAGGCTTTATCCTTGGGACCGGTCTCCTCCTCGCTTTTGGGCTTGGGCATCTTTTTCATCATCTCGGCTATCTTTTTGGTATCCATCTTGCCGCCCTCGAGGGCATCGATCACCATCTCGGCCTTGAAATTCGCTGGCGCTCCGGAAGATTTCAGGAAGGCATCGATCTTTTCTTCTCCCAGGGCGATAAATTCTTCGTTTGTCATTTTTTCGAGTTTCTCAGGGGTGATCTCCTCCCCTTCCTTTTTTTCTTCCTTCACCTTGGGGAGAGTCCAAAAATCCATCGCAAAGGACGGGAGCCCCAGATGGTAATAGGTCCACAGCTCGAACGAGCCGTCCTTGTCTCGCGCCGGGTCCAGCCGCTCTGTGTCGATTTTGTTGTCTTTGAGAAATTCCTTGTATTTATCCGAAAGCTCCTTGTAGAACTTCAGGTCATCGGCCAGCGGATTGACAGCGGCCCCCAGGCCGAGGAAGCTGGCGACCATGGACTCGTCCACCTCCCTCCCGGGCGGGACAATCGGCTTTATCAGTTCGATGACTTCTTCCATGCTGTAGGTCTTATTAGGATCTGCACCCATAAACGAGGCAAGACGTTCGGGAATTTTGAGTTGAGTCAGATCAGCTTCGCCGCGGCGTCCTCCCCGTGGGGGATTCAGGCAAAAGTTTGCGCTGCCAAAGACAAAGGTCAGTCCGATCTCCCTGTGGTCAGAGGTAAACTTGATCAGGTGGAAGCTTTCCTCCTCCGCACCGGACCAGCGGCCGCCGGATGCGGTGAAAAACTTGAACAGATGGGGAAATGTGATCCCGATGTTTACGCCGCCTGGGCCGTCTTCGTTATATTTACCGTCTGCGTCGTTGTCAAGACCTTCTGTGTAGAGCTTGTAAAGGCCTTTTTCGCCCTTGGACCAATCGGCCCGTTTCATCAGGCGTGGCTCTCCAGTGATCGGAATCCACTGGCCTTCAGGATCCTTGACCCGCATGGCAGTGATGATGTTGTTTTGATCCAGGTCGTCGGCACCGTCCTCGTCGGTTTGGTCGTCCTGGTCGTCGTTGATGGGAGTTGTGTTGCGCGGGTCTATCTTGAGAGGTTTTTGGAAGTAGCCGATGGCCGCATCGGGATTCCCGCAGGGAAGGACATACCATGTCAGGTCCTTGTGGACATCGGGCTTTTCCAGGATGAGCTTTATCAGGTAAAGGGCCGCCTCACTCGAGAGAGGCACGGTCCCCTCCATGTTGGCCACAACCAGAACAGCAGGGATGGCCTTTTTAGCATTTTTAGCTTCGGGACCGATCTCGAGAAGGAGGACGTCCCGGCCGCCAGAGCTTCGAGCCAGTGTGTGGAGTTTGGCTGAGGCCGGATTGGCCCTGGCAAAATCCCTGAGCGCTGTGTTTATCGCAGCTGGCGTATGGTAGCGGTCAAAGGTCAATTCGGCCGCCATAGCCCCTACGCACAACATAGTCAATAAAAAGGAGATAAAAACAAAGCGTTTTGTGTAGGACATGGGCACCTCTTTTTTGTTGCAGAAATTCAAGAAAAGTTATTGTCCCAAATCCCCTCCCATTAATCAATTATAATTTGGGGACAGGAGACCCTTTCACCTATTTAATTTTATTCATAGCATAGAATTAAGTGAAAGGGTATCCTGTCCCCAAATTAAACTTGTGTTATACTGATCAAATGAAAAAGCGGAAACTCCCCATCATTTTGTTTATCCTGTTTGTGGTTATTATGATCGCCGGGCTCAGCCTCGGAGAATATTCCTCTGTTCTGGAAAAGGCCATCACTATCTGTCTGAGCTGCATAGGGATCGGATGAGCCTGATCAAGAAGCGCCGTTGGTTTCAGACCTTTTCCTTTCTGGCCATCAACGCCTACATTCCCTCCTGGTTCAAAGGGGAGATCTACCATGGAAGTATCAAGGGAACCTGTGTTCCGATTCTCAATTGCTACTCCTGCCCTTCGGCATTAGGGGCCTGTCCGATAGGTGCCATACAAAACTTTTTTGCGACATCACGATTCAACTTTTCAATCGCCCAATTCCAATTCGGGCTGTACGTGATAGGTTTTCTAGGTGCGGTCGGCAGCCTGGTGGGCCGGATGCCCTGTGGCTGGCTCTGCCCTTTCGGATTCCTACAAGAACTTTTGTACAAAATCAAAACCAAAAAATTCCGCATCCCGAAATTTCTGACATATATGAAATATGTCGTCCTTGTTGTGTTTGTCGTCTTTCTGCCGCTATTTATCATGGATGATTTCGGATTTGGCCAGACGTGGTTTTGCAAATGGATCTGCCCGGCAGGCACCTTGGAAGCCGGCCTCCCGTTGGCTGCCATCAGCGCGGACATCCGAGGTCAGATCGGCTTCCTGTTTTCCTGGAAATTCGCGATTCTGGTCCTTTTCGTCGTCTGGATGATCGTGAGCAAACGGCCGTTTTGCCGGACGGCCTGCCCTCTCGGTGCGATCTTCGCCCTGTTCAACAAAGTTAGCCTTTTTCGTATGGTTGTAGACAACGATAAATGCACATTATGCGACAAATGCTTGGAGGATTGCCCTGTGGACATCAAGGTGTACGAAGGGCCGAACAGCCCGGAATGCATCCGCTGCCTGAAATGCATCGACAGCTGCAAATTCGGCGCTGTCGGCTACGAGTTCATCAAAAAAAAACTCCCAGATCCAGATTTTGAAAACACTCCAATTTCAATTTCGTAACGGGATACTTGATTACCGAACTTGTTTAA
>CAYPGQ010000182.1:0-6110 GCA_964410125.1 uncultured Eubacteriales bacterium
TCATCAAGGATAAGTTCACAGGACGCTCAAGAGGTTTCGGATTTGTTGAGATGCCTAAAGACGAGGAAGGCGAAACTGCTATTTCTGGCCTCAACGGTAAGGAACTCAAGGACCGAGAAATTGTCGTAAACCAGGCTCGTCCCCGTCGGGATGACCAAGGCGGTAGAGGTGGAGGCGGATTCTAACCGCTTTTTTTCCACGAAACGTTAATATTTTTTTCCGGTATTTTTTCTAGGGAGATCTCTGTCTAATATCTTATAATTTGGGGACATCTTATTTTCAGATGTCCTCTTTTTTTATTTGGTTTTTCTGTATAGAATTGAGTGGGCCGGAAAAAATGAAATGTCCTCGTTGTGGATCCGAAGATATATCACTGGCTGAGCGGGAGTACACGCATGACTATCCTTTCTGGATTGTTTTAGCCGCTGCATTTATTCTTATAGGAGGGACATTCCTGCTTTTTCTGTTTCTTCAACTCCATCCTGTTATCCTGATACTCATTTCGGTGGCTGCGATAAGCTGGCTGCTCGATACCGGAAACCGGCGCAGGCAAAAATTCCAAAAAACAGAATATATCTGTCTAAGATGTGACCAACGCTTCAAAAAGAATAATGGGGACGGTTCTATTTCTTCTGAAAGCGAAAAAAAGAACCGTCCCTTTTTTGTTTTTTAAAATCGGAAAAAAGAAACGCCTCCTGGTTCCTCTTTGATCTCGGGAACGACAAGACCAGCCAAGTCGTTCTGTTTTAGCATGTCGTTAAATACCGGAAGCTCGGTTTTCAGAAGATCTTCGAAACGAGCTTTCTGAACGTCCAAGCTTCTTCGCAAAACAGCATGGACCTCTTTTTGTTGCTTGTTCGGGGCAAAATCAACGCTGTTTGCCAAGTCCCCGGCAAAGACAGCGATCTTGAAGTAGAGTTTCTGAGGGAACCGGAAGGATTTTGTGTCTCCCTCGGCTATCATCGGCTGGAAAAGCTCATCTTCGACCGACCGGAGCTTTTTGTCGAATTTGTCAATAGCTGCAAGAACATCCTTGGATCCTCCGCTCGTTTTCAGCATATCTTTTGTGTCACAAATCTGCTTTCTCATCCATTCGATTTGGCTGATCATGTCTGAAACTATGTTAAGATTCTGGCGCACCTCCTTCTGCATCACAATTTGAGCTTTGATGTCTTCCAGTGTTCCTTCGGAACGGGGGTCTTTTTTGACTTCCAGCGTCTGTAAGTATTCCTTCTCCCCGGTGTTGAGTTTGACCGTGTAGTTTCCGGGGGCGACCATGAAACCACCAAACCCGGCAAAACTCCCCCAGCTTAGGAGGGGGTACCAGCCTTCCCTTATCCATGTTGCCGCAAACCTTTTTTCCTCCACCACATGGGGATTTCCTGGAGGTTTGGTCCTGATCTTGGTAGCCCTTGCCCCAGGATGCCTCAAACTCCAATTGACTCTGTTGATGCCTTTGCGAGCTGATCCTCTGAGCGTGCTTATGACTTCTCCCTCTTTATCCAGTATGGTGATGGTTGCCGGTTTTTTAGAGGATTTTTTCAGGTAATAGTTGATGGTGGCACGGGTAGATACTCTGGGGCCGCCGGCGATGCTGTGCATCCTGTAGGCATGACGAGGTTTGAACAGATGGGCATCGGATTTTATGACTTCGTCTGTAAGTTGCTGCAGGGGAGTGATGTCGTCCATGATCCAGAATCCACGGCCATACGTGGCCACTACAAGGTCGTTAAAGTGTTCCTGGACAACCATGTGATGGATAGGCGCGTGCGGCAGGTTATTCTGTAGAGGCAGCCAGGTCTTTCCGTCGTTGAAAGAGACATAAATGGCATTTTCCGTGCCCAAGTAAAGCAGCCCTTGCCGAACCGGGTCTTCGTGAACCCAGTGGCAGTAAGAAAACACACTTTTCGGGATAGTAGCGCTTAGGGATTTCCATGTTTTGCCGTAATCTGTTGTTTTGTAGACATACGGATTGCGGCTGTTCATCTGGTGGAAATCGACCGTCATATAGGCTGTTCCGGCCTTATACCGGGAGGGCTCGATGTTGCTCACCGTTCCCCAAGGGGGGAGATCGGGAATGTTTTTAGTGACATTGACCCAGTTTTGCCCCCCATCACGGGAGACGTGTACCAGGCCGTCGTTTGTCCCGGCCCAAATGTTTCCCTCTTCGATCGGGGATTCTGCGATGGCAAAAACCACACATCCGAATTCCACCGCCAGGTTGTCTCGCGTCAAGCCACCCGAAGGGCCCATCTTGCTTTCATCGTTTGTGCTGAGGTCCGGACTGATGATCTCCCAAGAGCGACCTTTATCCGAGGTCATGTGCACATGCTGGCTTCCGACGTAAACTTTATTGTGATCGTGTGGAGAGACGTGGATCGGGAATGTCCAATTGAAACGGTATTTGGCAGCCAAGGCATGAGAGCCGTAGTTGGACTCCGGCCACACATGAACAGAGGCTGTATGCCCGGTCTTGTAATCCACCCTCTCGAGTTGAGCATTGTAGCTTCCTCCCCAAACGATCGTGGGATCCACCGGATCGGGAATGATAAATCCGCACTCTCCCCCAGCCGTGTTTTCCCATTGCGTTCCAGAATCACCCCATCCCCTTCTCGTGCTGGCTGTGCTCGGGCCCTTGTAAGCCGGGCCATCCTGCTTGCCGCCGTACACATAGTATGGGACCTGGTTGTCCACAGACACGTGGTACATCTGCGCGACCGGGAGCTCCACGCGCTGCCAGGTTTTTCCTCGGTTGAGGGTGATAATGGCCACCCCGTCATCAGAGATCATCATCCGGTCCGGATTTTTGGGATCGGCCCACATGTCGTGGCAGTCCCCGCTCCATGGCACGGTTTCGGATGTGTCACCTCCGTCAAAAGTTCGGCTCTGGCTGTTTGCTGCAAAGTAAACTTCATTTTCATCCGCCGGATTGACCATAACGCGGGAAGCATAGTGGGATCTTTCGTTCAGAAGGCGGTTGTAACTGACCAGTCTCCAGTTCTCGCCTCCATCGTTCGAGCGCCAGAGGACACCGCGATTGGGTGTGCCCGTTTCGATAAGCGCATATACCACCTGGGAATTGGACTGGGCGATGGCCAGGCCAATCTTTCCTACAGGAGGAGAAGGAAGTCCGTGCCCTGTCAGCCGAGTCCAAGTGTCACCTCCGTTAGTTGATTTCCAAATCCCGCCGTTCGGGCCTCCACTGAATCGTCCCCAGGTATGGATAACAAGCGGCCACATTCCGGCAAAAAGAATCCTGGAATTGGTGGGATCCATGGCGATTTCAAAACACCCGGTATCTTCCCCCACGAACAGCACATGCTCCCAGGTTTTCCCTCCGTCCTTGGTGCGGTAGACACCACGCTCCGTTTGCGGACCATAGCAGTGCCCTAGAGCAGAAACGAACACGGTATCGGGATCGTCGGCGTCGATCGCTATGCGGCCGATTCGCCCGGTTTTTGTCAATCCCATGTGCTTCCATGTTTTCCCTTTGTCAATGGACTTGTAAACACCGTTTCCGATCGATATGTTGCTGCGGATAAAAGGCTCTCCTGTTCCTGCCCACACCACATTGTAGTCTGATGGAGCGATGGCGAGAGCTCCGATGGACTGGGCCGGCTGGTCGTCGAATATCGGAAACCAAGTGTTGGCGCCGTCCGTGGATTTCCAGATCCCGCCTGAAGATGCCCCTATGTAGTAGACCAGAGGATTGCCGGGCTCGCCGCACACGGCAGACGTCCGGTTCCCTGGCGGGCCGATGTGCCGATATCGCAGCGTGTTGAATATCTCTGGTGTGATCTCTTGGGCATAAACCTGGATCACTCCGCTGAAGAGAAACAATAGCAATAAGACAATTGTCGCCGCTACACCGATCAAGTGATTTCCTTTAACTGAATTTTTTGACATTAAGTCCCTCCTTTCAGTCCTTAATCAAGGACCGCAATAGAATTTAATTTAATCCATTATTTAATGTTTTTTATGACTGGAAAGTTAAGCTCGTTGAGCAGGGCGTTAAGCTTGGGAATATCTTTGGTCTTTAGCATCTCAGCCAGATCGAGAAGTGGTTGCATTACCTTTTTGGTGTTATTATAAGTGTCGATCTGTGTCTGTGTGGGGGCTCCTTGATATCCCATGACTGAATACTGGAGGCGGGAAATCTGTTCGGGGAGCGTACCGCCGCGTAAGGCCACCATAACAGGCCGTTTGTATCCTGTCCGGCCTTCCACGCTGCGTGAGTAAGTCTTTTGGATCTTCTCCACCTTGGCCCGGATGTCCTTCATCTTAGTGCTGAGCCTCTCGTCTTTTATTCCCGCGGTCCTTGCCCGGCTTGCTACAGATTTTAACTCTTCATTCAAATCAGCCATGGACTGGATGAGCGTGTTTCCTTTCTGAACCAAAGCTCCGATTTCTTTTGCATATTGGTGGTTGAGCTTCCGGTCTTCTATGGAAAAATCATGTTTGGAAAAGGATTTGACCACCAATGTTTTTTCCTGTTTGATACCGTTGACGTCAAGCTCGATCTGGTACTCTCCAGGCAAAACATAAGGACCACCAGAAAATCGGCGGAATCGGGATCTTCCTGTGTCCTCATCGGTTTGACTTGCCTGTCGCAATGACCAGTTGACGCGATTCAATCCCTTGTTTTTTGTCGCTCGGAGTAATGTGACCGTATTACCCTTTTTATCTTTAACTGCCAAGCTGATCTTTTCCCTGTCGCTCGGCTTATCTTTCAAATAATAGGTGATCATCGCTCCCATCGGAGGATTCGGCGCTCGGAATTGATGGGGTCCGGAATACATGGAGTTCCCCTTATAAGAATAGAGCACGGCATCCCGCGTTTTAAAAAGTTTAAAATCCGATGCCAACACCTCGGATGTCAGGTTCTGTATTGGTGTGATATCATCCAATACCCACAATCCCCTGCCGTGGGTCCCGACCAGAAGGTCCATCTCCCTGGGGTGAATCTGGATGTCCCGCACTGCGATCGTCGGGAAGTCATTCTTGTAAGCCATCCAGTGGCGACCGCCGTCAAAGCTCAGGAACAATCCGAATTCGCTTCCCACGTACAGGAGGTTTTGATTGACAGGGTCCTCTCTTACCACATGCAGGTATCCCACCTTGGGCAAGTTGCCATGTAAGGGTTTCCACGTCTTTCCGTAATCCTCTGTCTTGAATACATAGGGTTTGTTGTCGTCCATCCGGTGGCGGTCGAATGTGGCATAGGCTGTCCCTTCGGCAAAATTAGAGGCCTCGACCCGGGTTACCCAACTGTCCTGCGGAAGTCCTTTAATGTTTGCTGTGACATTAGTCCAGGCTTTTCCTCCATCTTGAGTGATTTGTACCAGACCATCGTCTGTCCCGATCCAGAGCAGACCCTCCTTGAGAGGCGATTCAGCGATGGTGTAGACGGTGCAGTGAATCTCAGCACCTGTATTGTCTGGGGTGATGCCGCCAGAGTCTTTCTGTTTTTCCGGGTCGTTGGAGCTGAGGTCTGAACCCAAATGCTCCCAGGAACTGCCCCTGTCCGTTGTTTTAAAGAGATAATTTCCGCCAAAATATACAACCTTATTGTTATGAGGCGAGAGAAGGATAGGCGAATTCCAGTTGAAACGGTAAGGCGGTTCATCCAAAGTAGCCACAGGTTTGATGTCCTGGGAATCGCCGGTTTCGACATCGAAACGCGATATCCCGCCCATGTGTGCGTTGCGGTAGACGGTTGTGTAATCTTCCGGGTCGACTTGGATGTAAAATCCGTCTCCTCCGCCTATAGCGTACCAGTGGAAATTCATGATGCCCATCGGATCGAGGGAATTGATCGGCGCTCCCCAGCTTCCGTTATCCTGGAGGCCGACGTACACATAGTAGGGATCACGGAAGTCATAGCCGACCTGGTAGATCTCAGACCAGGCATTGGTTTTAACACTGAGCCAGGTTTTTGCTCCGTCGTAGGAGATGTCGATCCCCCCGTCGTTTCCGTCGATGATGTGGAGCGAGTTGTGGGGATTGACCCACACCATGTGATGGTCGGGATGGGTATCGCCGGATATTTGTTCGAAGGTTTTTCCGCCGTCGCGAGAAACAAAAGAACGGCCGGAATAGACGTACACGAC
>CAYPGQ010000183.1:0-5938 GCA_964410125.1 uncultured Eubacteriales bacterium
AAAAAAGGAGCTCCGGATGGTTTCCAGAGGCCTGCTTCTCGGGAAAGCACCAGGTCGAAATTTAACTTGAATTTATTTAGGAGAAAATCGACATTCTTTCGAGAATTGTTCGTAACAAGAGCTGTTTTTATCCTCTTCTTCTTTAAAAAAGCCAAGAACTTTTCCATTCCTTCCTTTAAAGTGGCCTGAGCTGTCGCCTCCTCTTCAAACCTTTCCAGTATCGCCCACTTCTTGGATCTCTCTGGCTCCTGAAGGCTTTGAATGTGAGAAAGGATGGGTTCCCCTTGAGTCTGTAATTCCTGTTTAATCCTTTTCCAATCATACAGAACATTCACGATTGTTCCATCCAAATCAAATATTATTCCTTTTATCATTTTCATTAACGGCAACCTGTTGTGCATTGATTCTGCCCTTATTCTACCCGTTTCGCCAATCATGCTCAAATTTCTCTTTTGTTCATGCCCACTCCTCCCACCCTTATCTTAAGGTGGTGGCGAAGAAGTATCTCGCGAAGCCATCGTTGCGGGGAGCGTTGCGACGAAGTAATCGCCGGAGATTGCTTCACTATGTTCGCAACGGAGGACCGGCTCGCCCGCAGGGTAAAAGCTAAATAATTCGGGAGATTGATTCTGGATTTCTATTTTGCTATAATTCCCTTCTTGATAATTTTCTTACATTTAACGTGGATTATTCACGAGTTAAAAAAAGGGAGATAACTTCATGGGAAAATTCGTTGTAATCATCGGAGGATTAATTGCATTGTCTGGAGGAATCTATCTTGCCATTTTCGTATGGTGGCATGAATTCTATGAACTCGTGTTCGGTTGCATCCCCCCCTTACTTTTCCTCTTGGGTCTGATCGCACTTATCGCGGGAATCAGCAGCATAAAAGACAAAAAGAGAATAAAAAACCTAGAGGAAGAAACTCCAGAAGCAGAGACAGAAGAATAACTCGAGTTTTCACGCGCCTAGTCCCACTCAGGTATACCAGTCCATAACTAGGAACGACTTCAAAAAATACTTGACATGCTCAATGTATCTGTGTTATATGTAATTTAATTACAAATTACAGGAGCCAAGATTATGCCAGACAAAGATACAAAAAAAGAGTCCAAAAAAGACACAAAAAAAGAAACGAAAGAAACAACAAAAAAAGAAAAACAATCAGGACCGTTTGACGAGTTTGGGAATCAAATTGAAAAATTCGCTGTTAAAACGGCCGACTCCATCAGAAAGGTGATCGACAGAGCTCTTGCTTCAAGAAACACGGTTTTAACGATCCGGGTAAACGATGAAAGCAACAAAAAGCTCAATATGCTTGTTGAAGCCGGCCTGTTTAAAAGCCGCTCGGAAAGTGCAGCTTTTTTGATCGAGGAAGGCATTAAAAGCCAAGGAATATTGTTTTCAAAGATAACCGACAAACTCAAAAAAATGGAAAAAATCCGAGACGAACTCAAAGACATTGTGTACAAAGAAGTCGAGAGCAAATCGGCAGCGGAGCCAAAAAAGAAAAAATAGCCTGGTTTACGCCATTTTTTGAATATGATATCATTTTTACATGACATCATTCATCGTTGCAGCATTAACAATTCTTTCTTTCACCCTATCGGCAACCACACAGAACATAGAAAAAGCATTTCTTCAAAATAACTCCAAGCTGCTTTTTGAACTCTTTTCCGCTCAAAATCCGATCAATATTTCTCTTCCTGAACCGATTTATTTTTCTGATCAGCTTTCTAATCAACAAGCTTATTTTGTTTTCCAAAACATTTTTTCATCTTACTCAACGTTTGAATTTTATTCCGAAAGAAAATCTCCGTCCTCTAACAAGGAAAACCATATCTACCAGGCCAGATGGTCCTTTCGAGATAAGAAAAATAACGATCAATACCTTTTCTATATCTTTTTTTATCTGATAAATGAAACATCTGGGGAAAACAAGCCATCAAAAACAAGTTGGAAAATCACGGAAATCAAGGCAAAAAAGATTTGAGAAAGAAATTTTTTATTGCCTTTGCATTGGGCACCGCCCTCTCTGTATTCCTGTACTTGCTTTCTTTTTTTCTCCCCTCACTACTCTCATCCCATTATTATGATCGAAGTCTCAATCAACTGAAAAACACCGCAGAGTCGATAAAGAGGGATTTCAGGCATGTTTTGGAGAAACTCAACGGCACAAAAAACCGCTTAATGGAATCCCCCCTCCCGGACACGGGCGAAGAATTGTTCGCTCTTTTCAAGCAACTTAATCTCAACCCCGAGATGGAAGGAATCAGCTACTGCGATGAGATGGGGTATCCCATTCTCTGGATGGGTAATATCATAGATTTGAACATCATCGATCGCCGCAACGGAAGGGGCTATTCCTTCCAGCAAGAAGGGTCCTCCCTTCTCGTCCGAAACAAAGCCTCTGTCTATCTCGTTCGTGTCAAACAAATTCACAATAGGGAGTACATCGTTTTTTTTAAGTTGGTCGCATTCCTCCCTCAATTCAAAACACCCTATCTCCAAGAATACCATTTTCTAAACCACAAGCTACTGCAAAACAGCGATATTGAATATTATGATTTCCGGGATGATGTATCTGGACTAGAGAGAATATTTTCCAGACATAAAGATGAATACGTCGGAGAACCTGGTCTCCAGGGCGAAATCCAAACAATCATCTTTCCGTTGAGAAACGAAGGCAACAAAATTGTCGCCACCGTCAACCTCAGTTCTCCATCTCGAACATCAAAGATCGCTGATCTGAGAGAACGGATACTCCTTTTTTCCTACATCCTTCTAGGATTATCTCTTGTTTTATTATTCATTTACTTGATTAAATCTCCCTCTTTTGCCAACGAACGAAAATTTCTGCCTGTATTGTTAATCATCCTGACATTAGTAGGGCTGAGGCTGATTTTTTTTCTTCTGAGTAATTTAGAAAAAATCCAATCTCTGCCGATTTTTTCTCCTTCTTCAGCGGGTTTTTTATCCGTCGGTAACTTCACTCGATCCCCGGCGGATATCTTTTTGACTGCTTTATTTCTTTTTTTGACTATCGGTTGTGTCCTGTTTTATGCGCAAAAATATATCCTTAAGGACAAGGTTAAAAACACTCTGTTTTTAACTCTAATATCAAACATTTCTTCAGTGACTGTTTCCCTTGTCCTCCTCTACATGCTTCAGGCTTTCATGGTACGTGTTGCCTATCACTCAAATCTGAACATTCTCGGTTTTTCATTCAAGCCATGTTTTTTTCTCCTCCATCTCAGCATTTTCCTTATCTTCCTGATCTTTGTGTTGGTCAGTTTCAGCTTATTTCGATGGGCGCTCAGTTTTTCTCCCTATTTTGTCCTTACCTTGTCCATTTTATCAGGCGGATTTGCCCTGTTTATCTTCATTCTAAGGAACAAAATTCACCCTTTATTTTTCTTGATTCAGGGGATCATTCTCGTTTCCCTATTTTTGTTTGCCACCAACCCTTCTTTACTTCAGAAAAAAGAAATCCTGTTCTCAGCCTTTTTGTTAGCCATTTTCCTTGTATATCCGACTCTCCATCAAACATTCACCCAAAAGAGCAGGCGTATTACCCAAAATTTCCTCCAAAACATCATAAAATCCCAGGAAACATGGGGAGCTTATCTCATCGACCAATCATTTCTAGAAATCGAAAAAAAAGCCGAACCTATCACTGCTTTTTTTCAGAATCCCGAACCCTATGATCTGGCTCAAACCCTATGGGAAGAAACACTGATTGCCAAATTCAATTGGTATTCGAGTCTTGAATTACTCAGCCCTGAGGGAGTCATCCGATCACGTTTTTCTTTAAATGTTCCGGAACTTTTTCAGCTCGGTTTCGAGCTACCACAGAGTAGAGATTGGGTTATCTCCCGCCACAGTCTCTTGTTCATGGGGATCGAAAAAGATTTCCTGATCGGGTACAGGGATTGGTTTATCGAAGAAGAACACATCGGAAGGATGATCATATATCTATCTGTTGACTACGATATGCTGCCTTTTCTGTACTCTGCCAATCCATATTTCGAACTCTTGCGGATCACATCCATCCCTTCCCTCAATCAACATGATCTGGGTTTCGCGATCTTCAACCTTGATGGCGAATTGCTCTTCAATCCGGACAACATTTCTACCGGTATTTCACAATCAACTCTCCAGCAAATTCAGACTTCAACTGAGGCCGTGTGGGCGCCATTTGTGGACAAAGAGAAAAAATTCAACAGTTTGTTCTTCACACATAACAACAAGATCTATTCTGTGTTTCTTCCTGAAAAAAACGCTCTAGACCATTCGGTGGGTTTTCTCAGGACATTTTTTCTCTACCTCTTCTTTTTTTTGATCTTCCTGTTCGCCTACTCAAATGCATTCAGCAGGAAAAATATCAAAAATCCGCTCTGGTCTTTCTCCAATCGAGTTTACTTTTCCTTCATCGCTATCGCCCTCATACCTCTTCTTCTGTTTACTTATTCAACCAGAAATTTTGTTAGACAGATGTTCTCCCAGCAAATCACTGAAAAAGCAGAGATACACGCCAATTTTGCACGGAGAGTTGTGGAAGAATATTTTATTCTGCAACAAGAAGAACATCTGTCAGTAGCTCTTCCTCCGGATAACGTGATGCTTGTGATAAGCTCCACCATTTCGAACGACGTGAACCTGTATCAAGATGGAGTGCTCATTTCATCGAGCCGCCGAGAGTTTTTCGACTACGGCATTCTCCCCGAAATGATCGACGGGGAGGTCTTTTATAAAATCCTGTATGAAAATAATCCTTTTTACTCTCAAAGCCAAAAAATCGGGGACTATTTCTTCCACACCCTCACCATTCCGTATCCTTTCCAAGATTCATTGTTGCTCATCTCCCTTCCTTTTCCCTTGGAGCAGGAGGAAATTTCCAAAGCAACCAGGGAACTTCTTGAATTTTTCTTCTTTATCTCTTCATTTTTTGTTTTTATCGTCCTTCTCTTCGCCAGAGGAATAGGCAGTATGATCATAACACCGATCAAGAAACTTCTTGTCGGGACAAGAGAGGTCGGATTAGGCAACCTTGAAGTCTCTATTCCCCATAAACATGAAGATGAGATGAAGACTCTTATCGATGGCTTCAACTCCATGGTAGAAAGCTTGAAAAAACACCAGCAGGAAATGGCCGAAATGAGCAAAAAAGTCGCTTGGGCTGAGATGGCCCGCAAAGTGGCTCATGAGATTAAAAATCCTCTCACTCCCATTCAACTCTCAGCAGAACATTTGCTAAGAGTCTACCAGGACAAAAAGGGAGATTTTGAGGACACTCTCAACGAATCAACCTCGTACATCATAAAGGAAGTCGATAATCTACGACGAATAGCGAAGGAATTCCTCGAAATCTCTAAGGAATCGGTTCTCCAAAAAGAACCTTTTGATCTTAAGGACGTTGTCCAAAACACGATTTCTCCGTATAAAAATGCATTTGCTGAACGCATCACGCTGGTGGAGAGCTACGAAGGCGAGGATTTCACCTACAACGGAGATAAATCCAAAATACAAATTGCACTCCGCAACATCTTCACCAACGCTGTCGAGGCCATTGGAAAACAGGGGAAAATACAGGTCAAACTTGCACGCGAAAAACCAGGTTTGACCATTGAAATAAGTGATTCTGGTGTTGGCATGGATCGAGAAACGCTCGATCGGATCTTTGAACCATATTTCTCTACAAAAGAGGTAGGAACAGGATTAGGGCTTTCCATCGCAAAAAAGATCATCGAGGATCATACAGGGAAAATTGAAGTGTCGAGCAATAAAAATGCAGGAACAAAAATCACGATCTTCCTACCAACGGAAAAATAGTGGCATTCAGAAATTCAGGGGACACGTTACCGATTTTAGAACAAATCGGTACATGTCCCCAATTTCTCATGCGAAAAAAGAGAGGTTGAGCCGACTAAATAACTAG
>CAYPGQ010000184.1:0-5928 GCA_964410125.1 uncultured Eubacteriales bacterium
ATGAAGATGAAAAAGGTCAGTCTGGAATTGGGAAGCGGCGGCAAGCTGATGAGAGATTTCATCGACCAGTACATCGTTAAATCATTCAAAAATCCGATCCTGGGTGAATTGGCCGATTCTGCCCATCTTCCCAATAATATGGCTTTCACGACGGACAGTTATGTGGTCGATCCCATCTTTTTTCCTGGAGGAGATATCGGCACATTGTGTGTTAACGGAACGGTCAATGATCTGGTTGTCGCAGGAGCCAAACCGGAGTACCTTTCCCTGTCTTTCATCCTTGAAGAAGGCTTCCTCTGGGAGGACCTGGAAAAAATATTAAAATCCATCTCTTTATCTGCAAAAAAAGCCGGTGTGACGATCGCCACTGGAGACACCAAAGTGGTTAGGCGCGGCCAGGGAGACAAAATCTTTATCAACACATCGGGATTGGGAACTCTTTTCGTGCGGCCTAGCCTAAAAAATATTCAGGTGGGAGATAAAATCATCGTGACAGGAAGACTCGGTGAGCACAGCCTGGCTGTTATGCTGGCCCGCGGAGAATTTGGTTTGGAGGCTCAAACAAAAAGCGACTGCGCTCCCCTTAATTTCCTCCTTCCCCTCTGGAAAAAGGGAGTCCGTTGGATGCGAGACATCACACGAGGTGGCTTGGCCTCTGTCCTTTCCGAACTGGCCGAAAATCTCCCATACCCGGTTGTCATCCATGAAGAAAAGGTGCCTGTCTCACGAGCCGTCAAAGGCGCAACAGAGCTGTTGGGGATCGATCCGCTCTATCTCGCTTGCGAAGGAAGGGCTGTCATGGTTGTGCCCGCAAAATCTGCCTCCCGTATTGTGGATAGGCTAAAACAGGATAAACTGGGAAGGAACGCCGCTGTGATCGGGCAGGTCGAAGACAAAATAGGCAAACCAGGGGAGCTTCTCCTGAGGACGGTCTCGGGAGGCTTGAGGCTGCTGGAGCCTTTGACCTCAGAGCTTCTTCCCCGGATCTGTTGATGAATATCGCCAAAACGGCCCGTTGGATTTTTTATCCGCTCCTTATTGGCGCCATCGTTTATCTGGTGGCCACCCAAAAGCAAAACGGCAGGTCGCAGGTCGATGCAGACTACAACAGCATAATAGAACCCGAACAAAGATATCTAACCGCCCAGGTGGGAGATCGTGTGCCTTTCCGCCTGCAAATAAAAAACAGGGGGAAAAAAGCCTGGAGCTCTGAGGGGGAATACCCCTGTTTTCTCTCTTACCACCTTTATTTAAGAGAAAACTACAGGACGGTCCGTTTCGACAACCGCCGCTTTCCCCTTCCCGATGTGATCGAGCCCGGTCAGACATTCGATATGCCCATCACCCTGCGGGCCCCGATAGAGGCTCAAAGATACATCATCATGTTCGACATGGTGAGGGAAGGGCAATCGTGGTTTCGCGATTATGGCTCCCGTACGGCTGTGATCGGATTCGATGTCACGGAAAAAGAATGGCCGGAGGATAACACTAAAATTCATTCCAGCCAACAGGAGATCGACAAGATCCTGAAGCTCATCCGTCTCACGCTTCACCAGAACGAGGTGAGATTCTCCGGGAAGACAGGAAAAATTGCAGGTTTTGCTGCGGGGGTGGATTATCCTCAGATATGGCTTCGGGATGCTAACACTATCCTTCCTGCCTCACACTATTTTTACGACCGATCCTTTCTTGCCTCATGGCTCGAGGAGCACATGGCTTTTCAAAAAGAAAACGGATCCTTGGAGGATTGGATCGATTCTCGAGGAAAATCGGACAAAAACACGACCGAAACCGATCAAGAGTCCAGTGCTGTTCAGGCAGCTTTCCAAATATTCAACCTGTTGGGCTCCCAATGGTTGGAAAAGTCGATCGATGGGATCAGAATCATCGATAGGTTAGATACTGCCCTGGGATTTGTTTGCGAATCCCGTTGGAACGAAGAGTTCGGTCTCATTACAGGCGCCCACACTGCGGATTGGGGAGATGTGGATTTGGTAGACAGCGACCAAAAGGCCATCTACGTGGACGACAGAACTCACTGGACAGCAGACATCTACGACCAGAGCATGTTCTACGAGGCCTGCCTTAACCTGGCAGAAATGTGGAGTGCTCTCGGCGAGAAAAATCGAATGGCTTTTTGGAAAGAAAAAGCCAGATCGATTAAGGACAACACCAACAAATGTCTGTGGCAGGAAGATAAAGGATTCTATAGAGTCCACATCCATCTGGATTCTCTCCGCCATGATTTCGATGAAGAGGACATGTTCGCCATGGGGGGAAACACAGCCGCGATCAACTCCGGTCTCGCAGATACGGAAAAAAGCCGAAGAATCATCCAAGAAGCGTTGAAGCGGCAGGAAACCTATGATGTCTCCACCATAAGCGGAATCCTCCTTCCGCCCTACCCAAAAAATTTTTTCAAGCATCCCCTGCTGGACGACCCCTATGAATACCAGAACGGAGCCCAGTGGGACTGGTTCGGCGCACAGTTAATCTACGCCATGTTCCAGCACGGTTTCAGCCAAACAGCCAAAGAAAAATTGCTCGAGATCACCCAAAAAAATTTGGACAACAGAGGATTTTTCGAATGGGACAACAAAGAAGGCGTTGGCCTGGGCAGCGACTTTTATGCCGGAACAGCAGGAAGCATGGGGAAAGCCCTGTTCGAGGGTTATTTCGGGATCAATATGGGGTGGGACCATCTAAGCCTTGAGCCAAAGCTAGGCAAAGATTCAGGAAACATCCATATCTATCAGCCGGCCAATGATCTTTTCGTAGCCTATGAATACGCTTTTGACGAAACAAAAAACATGATAACTCTCGAGTACAACAGCAATTTCCCACATGATGGGTCACTCAGAATTCTTATTCCTTGGTTAAACAAAGTGGACCGAGAAGAACGACTTAAAAGAAACCTTGAAGTTCAAATAGACGGGAAACTGCCAGACTTTAAGCTTGAAACAATAAATAACGACTCATTCGTAGTGATTGACACAGATTTTAAAAATCATACAGCCAGAGTATTTATGAACCGGCTTTCCTTCTAAAAGATTCAGATAGTCAGACCTGTTCCTCTATTCAGCTCTTGGAACAATCTATTTGGAGGAAGGACACGAGCGTAATATAACCGATAGGATTGGTTAACAGGGGAAACAACAAAGCAGGGAACTTCAGGATGATTTTCATGAAAAGATCGCAACCCAGACAAATCGCTTGATGAGGGCTGGCGCTTGAATTTACATTCAACAGCATATAAAAGTTTTGTGCCGCGGCTGATGAGAAGATCGACTTCGGCCCCATGACTTGTCCGCCAGAAAGATAGTTTCCAGTCTTTTTGATCGTATTCATTGAGACGAACAATTTCCTGGAGTATCCATTGTTCGAAAAGGCGCCCCTGTTCCAAAGGAGTGGGTGGGTCTTGAAGACTGCCTAAGAGAGCCCTTGTTACGCCATTGTCGAAAAAATAGAATTTTGGTTGGCGGCTCATGCGTTTTCTCTCACTTTTCAAATATGGATAAAGAAAAAAACCAATAAGCGTATCTTCCAGGATGGAATAATATTCCTTTACAGTCGATAGCGCCACCTGACAATCACGGGATACAGCCGAAAAATTAATTTGCTCAGAATACTGGGCTACAGCAATATCCAAAAAATTTTGAAAGCCTTGAAGATTGCGTACCAGAGCTTCCGCCTTGATTTCTTCTCTGAGATAGGTAATGGCATAGGCTCTCAGGAGATCCTGGGCTTCCTTTGCTTTCTTCTGTTTGAGGGTGCTGTAAATTTTTGGGAGAGAACCGTAAGAGAGAACCGATTCAAGATTAAAATCTCCGGACAGTTCATCAAAGGTTAAGGGATGCATTGTAAGATATAAAGCCCTTCCTCCAAGGAGATTGGAAGCGCCGTGGCGTAGTTTTCGGGCAGAAGAGCCGCACATGATAAATTGAAGATCAGGTCTCTGCTCCATAAGTGCGTGTACAATATCCAGAAGTTTTGGGACGCGCTGGACCTCATCAATAAGTATTTTACCCCCTCGGTCAGGCTCAAGGTCGTCTATTTGCCGCCTCAGAAGATTTGGGGTTTTGTTGTAGGCTAACTGAAGTTCCGGATCGAGTAGATCAATAATCAAATGAGGTTTTTCATCGTAAAGCAGGGTGCTTTTACCCACCTGCCTCGGCCCAAAAAGAAAATAATTGGTTTCAGGCAATCGGTTTTTCACGGTTCTTTCATACATAACCCTCAATATACCGTGTAGATTAACAACTTGTCAACAAAAATGCGGCAAAGAAAAAGCGCCTTTTATCTGCTAATTTTATAAATTCTTTTGTATAGTTCCACCAGTCTACAGCTTCATAATGGGTTTTAATTAAACTGATAGGGTTTGAAATAGGCAGCAATATCCCAATCTGAAAATGACCTTTGGTTTCCTTTAGATATTGAACCAAAAACAAAGGCTAAAATCACAGAATCTTTTTCTTTAAAATACTCCTTAAGCTGCCCTGTTTTTTTCTGCTGACTATTCATATTATAAGAATACTTTAAAACCAAAACCTGTTCAACAAATTTAAAGAAAAAAGGATATACGGAGATCTTTTGCTATTGGAATGATAATACGATATCTGAAGGGATATAAAATTATGCATCTCGCTACTTTCAAGTCCGTCATCATTCTCGGGAAGAATTCATTTTATTTGAGGTGTTTTGGTTGCCTGCGCCGTGTATCTTTCTCATCCACTTAAGATAATCGTCTATACTTTGCACTGATAAGTCGCGAGCAAGAGGAATATTCTTATCACTCATTGAAATAATCCTGCCAGGCATTATTTTTACCCGTGAGAATAATTTTCTAAATCTCTTTATTGACTTACCCATGTCAAGTGTCGGTGTTTTTGTTAGTTTATATTCAACAGGGAATAACTGCCCTTTTTTTTCTATAAGCATATCTATCTCTAAACCATTGTGGGTGCGGATGTAATAAAGTTTCGGTGTTTTGCCCTGGTTAAAAATGGTTTTAATCGTCTCTTGAACACAAAAATTCTCAAATAATGCACCAGCCATCGGACCTTTTATTAAATAATCCCTATCCTTAAGGGATAACAAATAACACAGAAGCCCATTATCCAAAAAATAAAGTTTAGGGCTTTTGGTAATTCTTTTTCCGAGATTCTGATAATAAGGTTTTAGCAGGTAGATAATGCGAGTTGCCTCTAAGATGGAAATCCACTTTTTGATAGTATTTACTGCAACACCCAGTGCAGAAGACAAAGAACTCAGATTAAGAACTTGTGAACATCGTGCTGCCAGGATCTGAATAAATCGCTGAAAATCTCTCAAGTTTCCAATATTATAAAATGTGCGGACATCTCTCTCCAGATATGTCTGTTCGTACGAGCTATACCATAACTCTGCATCAATGTAGTCATAAACCACTATTTCAGGAAATGAACCCCTTAAACAACTGTGAGTAAAATACTTCTGTGCAGTAACGAATTTATCCTTCTTCTTGAAAACCTTTTCCTTTTCTTTTAAGGAAAAAGGCAAAAGCTCCATGATAGCAATACGTCCTGCAAGTGTGTCCCCGAGATTCTTTATCATATTAAATTGTTGTGAACCTGTGAAGATAAAATTCCCTCGCTTTTGCCTCTTCCTATCAATGCGGAGCTTCACATAGGAAAGTAGTTGTGGGACATACTGTATCTCATCAATAATTACTTTTTCTTCCAGACTATCCAGAAAAAACTCAGGGTCCGAAATGGCTCTCTCCCTTGTCACAGGGTCATCAAAGGATATATAGGCATAATCTTTGGAAAAAAGCTCTTTCAGAAGAGTTGATTTGCCCGATTGTCTGGGCCCGGTCACAACAAGCGCCGGAAATTGATTAACTACCTTTTTTAAGATCCCCTCTATTTCTCTATGGATATATATCTTCTT
>CAYPGQ010000185.1:0-5873 GCA_964410125.1 uncultured Eubacteriales bacterium
GAAATGGAATATTCCGATCAAGAAAAATTCTATGTCGTCTTTGAATAACTGATTTCACGTATATGTATATAAAGTGTACAATACCTATATTAAAGATTAGGAGGTAAGAATGAACAAACGAAACATGCAAACATGGTTAATGCTAGCCCCTGTTTTTCTGGCCGTCTGTATGTTGGTAGGATGTGCTGCCAAGACGGCTCCTGTGTATGGAGATCCTCAGGCTGGTGTCGTCCTCCAATATCGGATGCCCGAAGGCCAGGTGCTGAAGTATGATTCATGGGGGGAAACCTTCCAGACTTCAGATGTGATGGGACAGACAATCGAAACGGATATTTCTTCGTCGAGTGTTTTTACTGTCAAATCAAACGGGCAAGAGGAAAACAATCATCAACTCACCATCACCATCGATGGGATGAGCCTTAAGATCCAATCCACCCAGGGTGAATTGGAGCCGGATATGAGCACTGTGATCGGGAAAAGTTTTGATATGGTATTGTCATCTCTGGGCAAGGAGGTGGAACTCATCGGCGCCGATGCGATTGAATATGATTTGGGTCCTGAGGGAACAAAAAACATTTCATCAGGTTTCCAGGATATTTTTCCTAACCTTGCAGACCGGCCTGTGAAGATCGGGGACACATGGCCAGACGAATCGACTATCACCGATAAAAGTGACAGTGGGGAGACCATCATTTATTTCTCCGGGATAAATACCGTAGTGGGATTTGAAACGATCGATGGCATGGAATGTATCAAAGTAACGGCTGAGGGAACAGGTACGATCGAAAGCAAAGGAGAACAACAGGGAATGGAATTGGTTACAACCGGTGAAATAAAAGGCACAGTCATTTGGTTTTTTGCCTACAAAGAAGGTATTTTTATCAAGCAGATAAATGAAGGCACTGTCGAAGGTACGGTCGATGTTCCCAGTCAAGGTCTGCAAATACCTTTTTCCCGAGAAATGACATCTGAAATCAAGCTGGTCAAATAGGATTTAATCGACGGATTGACAAGAATTTTTAGGTCAAAATCCAAGCAAGAGTGTACAGGGAGAGATACACATGAGCTTTAGTTCGAGAGATGATGTCAGAGTTTTCATTTGTCTCGTGTTTCTTGGGATTATTTTTTATCCAGGTTGTAGACAGAACGAAGAAGCGGTCCAGAATCTGAAAATAAAGGCTGAATCACAGGATAATCCAGTCAAGCACTACGCAGAGACAATCACAATCAAGGAATTAAAGGACCATATCATTTATCTGGCATCAGACGAACTGGAGGGGAGGCAATCGGGAACACCAGGTGCCAAGTTGGCTGCTGAGTACATTGCTGACCATTTTCAAAATCTTGGTTTGAAAGGATTGCAAACGGATGAGCAAAGACACTTGCAGAAATTTCGCATGGTCAAGAAAAAGCCTGTGGAATGTTATCTGGAGAGTGAGCATGGCCGGGTGGACAACTGGAATGAATTCATGGAAATGCACTGTGATTTTTATGGCGAGAAGGATGTTGATTTGGTCTTTGCCGGTTACGGGAGGGAAATGGATTTTGAAGGAATCGATGTCAAAAACAAACTTGCCGCTTTTTTTATGGGAACTCCGAAAGCCGATGAGATCGGCAATGATTGGGAAAGGGAAAAAATGGCGGCTGCGATGGGAAGGGGTGCGGCCGGGAGTTTGCTGATCGTTCATGATGATGAGAAGATCTTGGAATACATCCGTCAGATCAAACTCTATTTTGACAAACCTCGCCATTACCAAGATAAAAGTCCTCAGGAAGCTGCCAATGTTGAAAGGAATATTGTCATACCAACTGCTGCTATGGCGAAACTCTTCGGCCTGAGTGCGGATGCGTTAAAAGCTGTAAAAAGAGAAATGCAAACCGGAAAAGTGGGTAACGAGAAATTTCAGACAAAAGTTCACATGAAAACATCGTACGAGACACTGGAAACTATCCCTGCGGAAAATGTTCTCGGCTATATTGAAGGAAGCGATAAAAAAGAGGAATGTCTGATATTGACCGCACATTACGATCATCTGGGGAAATCGGGGAAAACCATATACAACGGTGCCTGCGACAATGCCGCGGGAGTGGCTGCTTTAATGGAAATTGCAGAAGCATTTGCGATGGCTTCAGAAAGCGGATATAACCCCAGGAGAAGCGTATTGTTTCTAACCCCAGACGCTGAGGAAATTGGAGGCGTTGGGTCTATCTATTACCTGGACCATCCCCTGTTTTCTTCTTCGGAAACGGTAGTCGATATCAACATCGACGAGATCGGACGAGAGGATGCCAGTCGTCCGGAACTCAAAGATTTTGTCCATGTTTACCTGTCGAAAAACGGAAGAGCCGACTTGAAAAAAATGAGGAATCGAGCTGCCGACGCCCTAGCTACAAATCTCCGGTTGGAATGGCGAGAGAGCTATGCAGGATCGGACAATGCTTTCTTCGAGAGGGATTTGATTCCTGCCATTGCCTTAGGAACAGGACAGCCCAAAGACCATCACAAATCCACAGACACAGCCGATAAAATAAAGTACAAAAATGTGCAAAAAATAGCTCAGCTGGCCTTTGCCATGGCCTGGAAAATAGCCCACAGCGAAAACACAATTCAAAGGGTTATATCTGAATAAAACGATAGACAAATAGGAAGAGATCATGAGGAGAAAAGGAAAAAAATCTTTGATGGGTGTTATGACGTGTTTGATGTTTATGCTTTTTTTGTTCGATGCAGCATCTTTTGCTCAACAGGAAAACAAAGTGGATCCTGAACTTTTGGAAGAACTGATTGGCGGATATGCATTAAAAATTCAAGAACAAACAGGAGCATTTGTTTTTATAGCAGAGGAAGGAAAATTGATGGGGGCCCCAGCAGGAGAAAAACCTTCTGTGTTGGAACCTGTGGAGGGGAAAGACATGACATTTGTAGGCTATTCACCTGATGGTACAGAACATCTTTTCAAATTCATGAGGGATGAGGAAGGAAAAGTCGCAAAATGTATTCTCAGTATTCCTGCCATGGGTTTGGTCGTCGATATGTTCAAGATGGAAAAATGAAAAAAATAATATTCCCATTCGTCGTCGTTTTACTCATCGGACTTTTAGCGGGATTTGCACAGAATCAAGAAAATGCGGATCTGGTCATCAAAAATGGAAAGATTTTCACCGTGACAGATGACAACCCTTTTGTGCAAGCCGTGGCTGTTAAGGACGGAAAGATCCTCGCTGTAGGATCCAGTGAAAAGGTCACAAGATATATTGGGGAGACAACAAAAGTCTTGGATGTGGAGGGGAAACTTGTCATTCCAGGTTTTATCGACGCCCATTGCCATTTTTCCTCGGGTGGTCATTCGCTGTCCATGTTGGATGTCGGGAATGCAGGATCGATCGCAAAAATCCAGAATCAGATTGCCGCAAAGATCGAGGAACTTCCGGAAGGAGCGTCTGTTTTTGGTTTTGCCTCATTCCCCAATCCCGGTTTGTATAAAGGCTTGGGGTGGCCGACAAAAGAAATTTTGGATAAGGTTTCGCCGAATAATCCGGTTGTGATGCGGCGGAGAGGGGGACATGCGGTTTGGATCAACAGCGTGGCCCTGGAAAAATCCAATATCACGAAGGATTCTGAGGCCCTAGAGGGGGGAGAAATCGTCCTAGATCCTGAGACCAGAGAACCCACCGGGATCTTGAAGGAAGCAGCCCAGAGTCTGTTGAAGGTTTGGGATCAGCCGAAACCTGAAGAGGACATCGAACAGGCCCTGATGCATGCGGCAGAACTCGGTCTGACCGGGATCCATACAGCCTCCTATTTGAAAGAAATCGAAATCTACAAAAAACTGAAGGAACAAGGAAAATTAACCTTAAGGGTAAATGCCTGGCTTTCGATTGGGGGTCTGGATGACTATATCCAGAAAGGGATCAAACGAGGCCAGGGTGACGAAATGTTACGGATAGGTTTTTTGAAGATCTTTATAGATGGGACCATCGGCGTTCGTTCTGCCTTGATGTTCGAGCCCTTTGCCGAAGATCCCGGGAACACTGGTTTGGCCCAGTACGGAGAAGAAGAGTTTTATGCGCTTGTGGAAAAGGCACATGCCCATGGCTATCAGGTCGGAGTGCATGCTATAGGGGACAAGGGTGTTCACTGGGTGCTCAATGCCATCGAGCAAGCCCAGAAGAAACACGGGAAAAAAGGTCTCCGTCATAGAGTGGAACACAATACGGTCACCACATTCGATGATGCTAAAAGATATGGGAACCTGGGGGTAGTAGCTTCGATGCAGCCCAACATTACAGGAGGGGAGTTGTACAGGAGAACGCGTCTCGGGATCGAGCGGGCCCGGCGGGTTGACATGTGGAAAACTCTGCTCAAAAACGGCGCGATGCTCGCCTGGGGCACGGATTGGCAGGTGTCTCCGCTGAATCCGATGTTCAATCTTTATCAGTTGGTGACTAGATATTATGAAGAAGAACGGCTGACCATGGCAGAGGCGATCAAGTATTACACATACGGTCCGGCCTATGCCTCCTTCGAAGAAGATATCAAGGGAACTTTAGAAGAAGGAAAATTAGCTGACATAGTTGTCCTTTCTCAAGATCTTTTTTCCATAGATCCTAAAGAAATCACCAAAACCAAGGTCTTATACACCATCCTGGGTGGAAAGATCGTTTATAGTAATTCTTCAGGAGTGCAGTGATCCTTGCACTCGAACGGAATCCCCAATTCTTCGGCGACCGCTTTTAACTCGCTGAGGTGATCTCCTACAACGGTGATGGGATGATTGGAATTGATCGTCCATTCCACATGACCGCACAATTTGATATACCAATGGGGCCAATCCGAACTGCATCTTTCCGACCTTTCTTGCCACTGTTCTTTGGTAGGAACATCGGTAAAACCTCGACCAGCTGTCAGGTAGAGCTGGTGGTTGCGGTAGGAGAAACGGGCCCAAGTTATCACACCTGGAATGCGGACAACAACTGAGCTTGTTCCTCCGCCCTTCTTGAAATACATATATGTCTGGCGTTCTGACCAGGCTCCCTCGAGCGAATCATGGCTTCCATAGGCAAAATAGGGAGCAAGTGCTCCTGAATTCACAAACCAATAGAGTCCCTTTTTGGGATCCCAATAACGAAAATCATTAAAACCTACTGGATCTCCATTGTTGAGCATTTTGAGAAGCTGCATGGTTATAGCAGCCCCATCGTCTGCTTCAGTGGCCACAACGACAGTCTCTCCGTTGGTTTCCGGCCGCAATTTGTTATTTAGGAGTCCCAGCGAAAGATCGGTCGCCGGATAGTGCTCGATCCAGTCCAATTGGTCTTGAACTCCCATAAAATCCAAACCATATTCTTTTTTGAGTTTCAGGAGTGCAAAATACACTTTCATCTGGAAAATCACCATCTCCTTTGTTAAGTGTTTTACTGGATCATCACCCATCTGGATATCCATCCCTTTTTCAACCAAGAAATTTAGAGCCGTCTCGGCTTTTTGATCCGGCACATTCTGGGTCATTTTCACCAATCGCAATCCATCGAATCCTTCCCTGGCTACACCGAAATATTTCAAAAAATCTGCCTCTGATATTTTGTTCCACATCTGCATCGAGCGGGGTCCCACAGCACCGTAGATCGAACCTTTGATCTCATGAACGGCTTTTTTGGCTTTTTCCCTATCGGCTGCAGTGACAGGGATCTCAATGGCTTCGGGCAGAGAGGGAGTGAACGTCCCCTCCTGCAAAAAGCTTTCCAATGAGTCGATATAGGTATCATGTTCCTCGAATTTCTCGACGTACAGACGATCGGTTTCGATGCCTACATGTGTGGTCCCGGAAACTGCAGCTAAAAGGCCGACGGCGCCGGGAAAATCGGGGATAGAG
>CAYPGQ010000186.1:0-5865 GCA_964410125.1 uncultured Eubacteriales bacterium
ATAGCTGCTGCCAAGCCTGCGGGCCCGGCACCGATGATGATCACATCAAATTTTTTCATATTTTCGCTCATCGCAAGAATCACTTTAAATGAAATGAGAATTACACAAAAACGTCCTTGACGATGCTTTTTATTTGTTTTGCCGATTGAATACTGGAAGTGGCTTTCACCACCTTACCGTTACGGTAATAAATGGTGAACGGAAGTCCCCAGAATTTTCGGCATTCCGGTAAACCTTTAATTATTGCAGCGACAGGAATATCAAAATCCATATCCCGGAATTGAATATCTGAGTAATTTCCCTGCAAAACTTCAAATATGTCATATACCGGAATACACATAGGTCCCATTCTTCCACAACAGACAACGACTTTTTCGTTGTTCTCAATCACCTCTTTAAGTTTTTCTTCTGTTTCGATATGCTTTAAATTAGTTTTCAGCATTTATCACACCTTCTTATTTTACAAGCCCTTACAATTTTTTTCTTCCATAGTAATAAAATAAGGACACTTTTCCCTTTTATCAACCGCTATTCCGGAATTTTATCTAGTGCTTCGTACTTTGCCAGAAGGTCATCCTCGTCAAGTAGAATATAATCTTCTCCTTCTATCTTTACTTCCGTACCGCCAAATTGCTTATAAATAACACGGTCCCCCACGACAACTTCATCAGTTGCGTCCTTTGCTACATCAATAATTTTGCCTTCTTGAAATTTTTCTTTGGCTGTATCAGGAAGATATATGCCACCGGATGTCTTATTTTTTGCTTTAAAGGGTTTCACTAAAATACGTCCATTAATTGGTTCTACCTTCATATTATCACCTCCTATTTAGGTTGAAAGAAGCCTGTCAATCTTTGCCTGGTCAAAACCCACTATCAGATGCCCGTCAATATCAATCTGAGGTACAGCCATCTGACCGCTACGTCGTACTAACCTTTCGGCTGCATGCTGGTCGTGCGATATGTCTATATCCCTAAACATAACACCCCGGCGCCTTAAGTAGGCCTTGGCAGTTCCACAGGCAGGGCAACCCGAACCACTATATACGATCACCCGGTGAGAAACTGCTTTTTCACCTTTCTTATGCCGTGAAGGATGTGCTCCAGAAAGAATGCGAGCATAAAACTGAGCACTCTCAACCCCCTCAATTCGGCGAACTACCTTCTCTTTCTCCAATGCTAAAACCGTGGGCACATTTTCAACTCCAAACTGTTTATGTACACCTTTGACTATTTCCACATCAATAATAAAAACGGGTATTTCTTTACTTTCTTTGCTAAAATTTTTAAGCTCTTCCAGAGCACGCTTTGAGGCAGAAGAGAAATTTGCATAAAATACCAAAATCAAAAACTCCTTATGTTCCTCTTGAACTTGCCCAAGATGATTATAATCTTTTATCCATTCAATCATTACGCTTATTCCTCCTTTAGCCAACCTTGTTTAAAATGTTTTATCATCCTATTTAAACACTTCTCCTCAAATATTATCAACAACCATATCTTCTCCTTAGGTATTTTAATCTTAATTTGTAGCTCATTCAATAAGATTTCGACTTTGTTGCATGAATTGAAGACATGAGCATCTCTCCTTCTAACTAACATTTCTATCCAACCGCATACGACAAAGGTTCACCCATTTCGAGCATCCGATTCAGGATAGCGCAATCAATCGCAGCTTCCCGCTTTTGAGCATCGTCATTCTTGGCTTTCAGCCGTTCCCCAATGATTCTCTTGTAACGATAGAATGCATTTTCCACGTGACTCTGCAAACAGTATCCAGACTGACGTTTCCACTCGGACCATCCCTGTGACGGTTCAGAGGAATTCTCTCCTGTGGCATGAATCTTGACAACTGGCAGATGAATTAATCGAGAATCGGCTTTAACCGGTCATCATCCAAATAGCCTATGCTTACGAACAGGCCACCCAACACCGCAAACCACTCCCAAGCTATTCTGCATTAAAATAGGCTGTACACTTCGATTTGGTAACTATAGTTGTTTATCGTCACTTTTTGTCATCTTTTGTTTACATTCTTTAAAAGATTTGCTGATTCGATCATTCCAGGAACATCAGGGCTGCAAGGCCTTTTCCCGCAATCTGGCCCATTTCGTGAATCATCCTCCCTGCCATCTCTCTCATCCCCCCATCATTGAAGATGACCCGGCTTATGTGCCTTCCAAAGGCTGGGCCGAGATGATCCGCAAGGTGTATGAAATTGACCCACTGTTTTGCCCCTCCTGTGTTGGCAGCTGTCTCCTCTCCTCGGCTGCCATCAGGAACTCCTGCTGGACATTATGTGGCGGAGGCGGCCGTTCAGCTTCAAAGGTCAGTTTGAGATGGCCGATGATCCTGTCTATGATTCTCATATGGCCACCACAGGAAGGGCAGCGCAGAGGATCCACTTCATACACCTTGCGAATCATCTCGGCCCTCCAGACATTTATCGGCTGATAGGATTTATAACCCTTGTAACTGTAGAGAGCCTCCTCTTCATTATGAAAAGCTTCTAAATAACGAAATGCAGCCGATGGAGAAGGAACACTCCGTCGTTTCTCCTTCCGCCACCGCCTCTCTTGTTCCCTCCGCTCCCTGCGATTTAGATCATGCAGTTCCACCCACCTCAATATCCGGCAGAATCCCTCATCGGCCTCTAATATGTTTAAATCCTCCACACAGTCCCCTCCAGAAAGATTCAACAGGATTAACGACATGATCACCTGAGAGTCTGTCCAGCCCTGGGTATCTTGCCTTACCCGAATATGGTTCCTCACAGATTTTGATAGATCCATGATGTGGGCCAGGCCTGTATATAAGGCCAACCCCCCGAGAGAAGTTATCCCGCTCTCCCTTTTCTCCTCTTCATACTTGAATGGAAGTGTTTTTTGTGACATATTTGGTTTGCCTCGCTGTTTTTTTCACCCATTGGGTGAAGGTTTTTGTTGTAAACTCTATTCTATCATAGGGGAACAGCGAGGTTTTTCTTTCTTTTAGATGGTGAATCAGGGATATCCTGGCAAGTTGAGTATTATACTATTACCTAAGCATGAACTTAAGGGGATAAAATGAAAAGACAATCTAACTTGAGAATCCACTGGATAATGCTAGTGCTAGCATCCATATTATTATTTGGATATTCAGTTAAGAAACAATCTCCAGACACCGTTAAGTGGGCTATGACTGAATATGAAATGAGATACAGCGAGGAGCGAGACAAGCACTTGCCTCCGGAAAAAGTCATGGACGCCATAGGATTGGAACCTGGCATGGTGATCGGTGAGGCCGGTGCGGGCAATGGTTACTTTACATTCAAACTGCGAAGCCGCATTGGAAAAGAGGGTGCTATTTACGCCAACGATATCCTTCCGGGCGATGATATCGAGGATCGCTGCCGCCATTCGGGAATCAAAAATATTTACACTGTTCTTGGGAAGGTGGACGATGCGCTCTTCCCGCGTGATGATCTCCATATGGTGGTCGTCGCCTTGTGTTTTCATGATTTCACAGAACCCGTCCGTTGGTTGAAAAACCTGAAGAAATACTTGCGGCCAGATGCCACGGTAGCCATCATCGATGGCGATCCCCAAAAATCAGGGAATCCACACCATATCTCGAGGAATCGTGTCATGGGCTATTTCCAACAGGCCGGATACGAACGGATCGATGGTATCGACGATTCGTTTCTTGATGAAGATATGATCCTGCTTTTCAAATATAGGAATTTCATTTTTCTGTTGATGTCGACCGGCTCTCATTTTTTACCTATTTTGTCCCTCTGAACTATCTGGATATACTTATTATAAGAAAATTCTGATGTCAAAGCACACAATATCAAAAATAATACATCTGTCCTCCACACGCGGGGCACAACAGAGGATCAACTTCAATATTTGAAGAATATCCGCAGCATCTTGGGTATGGTAAATACCACCTGGCGGTGGGGTGTATCCAGTATAAGCTCCTCCCGCATCCATTCGGCCCACTCCTCACGTCTTTTAGAATGACAAGAAGGACAGAATCCGCGAGTCTTGCATGAAAACATCAGTAATCTCTCCAGGCCGCAATCTTTACACTTTATCCGTGCAAATCCGTTCTTAGGATTCCCACAATCCAAATACTTCTCTACCACTTCCTGCACGATAGGCCGTAAATATGATGGTTGTGTGGTTTTATAATTTAGGTTTTGCATATTCTAAAAGGTCATTGATATGAGACAAACGAATTTTTACAAGTTCTTTGTAATACTCCGTGTCCAATGGGCTTTCTTTTATTTCACTTTCCTCTTTGGGATTTTTGTATTGTTCCCAAGCAGCATTGAAGCCAGCAAGCTTATCCCGAGGCAGGAAAGTCTCAAAAATGATTTTTGCTTTTTCGTTGGCGATTTCAATGTCTTCTCGCCGTCCGCCGAATCTCTCGAAAAAAGGCTCAACATTTCTTTGGATATGGAAAATTTCATCGACAAACGTGGAACGGAAAGCGGCAGCAGCCTTGTTAAATTCTTGCCTTTTCAAAAGATCAAGAGCGTTTTTATGAGTTTTTTGGACCAACTTCATTCCAGTTTTATGAGCAAACCATGCTCCCAAAGCAGCACCTCCAAAAGCGGCGGTGACAGTGTTAATAGCACCAATAATAGCGATAGATTCGGTGGACATGATACTATTTCCTTTCAATGGATAGTTGGTTACATTTTCATACTGATAATTTTAATGATTTTTTCATGGATAGCAGGTTTACGGGTGGTTTATGTATTTTTTATTCGTCCACACAACGGACTCTTCAGCCGCAGAGATTAACTGTCGGCTGCAAGAGCATGGTTAGGTGTCAGCCAGCCCAGCATGAGAGTATGTAACCTGTAAATCGATAGAAGATTCTCTATCTTTTTATGCTTCCGCCAAGCTCTTCAGCTTGGGCAGCATCTTCCCTACAGTAGCTTCCGAACCACGTTGGCCGAACAGCCCCATGATTTTGCCGATAATCCCGTAGGGCAACTTGACTTCCTCCATAAAGGTAAATCTGCTACCCGACGGGGTGACTTCCACTGTCCAGCTCTGTTCGTAACCCTTTACAAAGTTCCCCGATGTCATGCTAAAGGCAACTCTCTCATTTTCCACCCATTCTGTAATCCTAGAGTTCAGTTTCATGAGTGGGCCACCGGCTTTTTCCTCAAGGTAAATAGTTGTGTCCACACCGCTACGCTGCTCACCAGTGTATTCGAATTTTAGGAAAGTGATACACCACTTTAGAATCTTCTCAGGCTCGATCAAGAAGGGCCAAATTTTTTCTGGTGGTGCCGCAATTTCGATAGATTTCTGCACCTTCATTTTTGACTTTCTCCCTCTTATTTACTGTTTTACTGTTGCCCGAACTATGGCGCCTAACGGCCTGCTCACCTGCCGGTGTGTAGCGGATAGAGATGCCAGATATAGCCTTGCAGGTCTGGTGGAGATGGATGATTCGTTTTTCGGACCCAAGGGAACAAAGCGAGGACGAAACTATAAGAATTTGGTTTTTCTGTTGATGATGATTTTCCCTCAATTTCATCAAATTTCCACCATTTGAGCTGCCTCATTGAAAATGATAAACAGGAAAACAAGTCAAGTCAATGAAAAATACACAATAAAGGGCAAATTTCAGTGACTTGGCCTGAATAAAACGTTATCAAAGTAAAGATCACCCTTGTCCCTGACCCAGGGGATTGGAGTATCATAAATATTTTGTTCTTTCCTCAGCTGCCATACTGAGCTGAATCATTCATGAAAATTGCCGATGAACTATTCAAAAAAAACAATTACCTATTTTACTATTCCCAATATGCTGCGTCTGTTCTTCCGTTTCAATCGAAAGCTCCTCAATGATCTCTGTCTCT
>CAYPGQ010000187.1:0-5857 GCA_964410125.1 uncultured Eubacteriales bacterium
GCCGAGATGATAAGGAAGGTTTTTGAAGTGGATCCATTGATCTGCCCTCGATGCGGCGGAGAGATGAAAGTGATCTCCTTTATCGAAGATCATAAAGTCATTGATAAGATCATCACTCACCTCAAGCTCACCTTCATGGCTGAACGGCCGCCTCCGTCTCAAGTTGTCCGGCAGGAACTCCTGATGGCAGCCGAAGAGAGAGAGGAGTATTTCTGAGCATCGGAAATCGTGTGATTCATAATTGATGGGATGAAGTCTATATCATTTTGAGCTTTCTTCATTATATTTTTTGTAAATACATCTCTTCTCCCGATTTCTCTGTGTTTGACCACAAAGTTTCTCTATGATATAGGTTGTAAGGGATGTCAAAGGGCGGAAATTGGATAAAAATGTGAGTAAAGCACGGCAAGTACAAAAACCAAATTCCTATCGTGATCGGTTATAGGGATTTCAAGTATCAGCTGTCGCCGGTCAATAATACTTTTCTATACCGCCGAATCCGAGCTGCTTGTTTTTGCGTGTTTTCTCGATAAAGTTGTATAAACGTTTTTTGAACTCTTCCGGCCGTTTGCGGGCGGCCTCGATGTAAGCGATGCGAATGCGTTGGTAGGCCGGGGAAAAACACTGGTAATTCTTCCAAACTTCTGGATCTTTTTTTATGGCCTCCAGAATGTCTGGGGGAAAAATGAATGGCTCCTTGAGCACCTGTTCCACCGTTGTTTTTAAAGACGGATGGAGCTTATTCTCCTTCATGAGCCAATGCAGCCTCTCTTTATTTGGCTGAGAGTACCCGCTTTTTGGATTCCGAGGGGAGAAACGCTGCGCGCTGTTCTCGGTATTATATTTTTTTATCGTGCTGTCGATCCAACCGAAACACAGGGCCTCTTCCACCGCATCGTTATAGGAAAGGCGTGGTTTTCCTAAGGCTTTGTTAGGGAAGACCAACCAGATCTCGGTTGCTTTCGTGAAGTTCCTTTGGAGCCAATCCCGCCATTCCTCACGCTGAGTGGGATAGAGTGTTTTTCCAATTTCCATACTGGTATCCGATTTAACACATATTAATCGAAATATCCAAAGGAGAAAAGGATGGGAGTTGTTGTGGACCTGTTTATCGATGATTAGAAATGGGACTTAAGTGAATCGACGGGATCGGCGGTTGCTGCTTTTTACAACTAATGCGACATCGTGAATTACTGCCCCCTCAACCCAACCAGCCTCTTCCTCGCATCTTCAACCTCAGCTATACCAGGGTCGGCGTCCTTTATGGCTGACATCGTAGTATAAATATCACTAAGGAGGAGAATTCAGTCAGTATCCTTAAGATTTGACAAGCAATTTAGAATAAAATAAAATCTCAATATCTACCAATTAGCAAAATAAAAATTGGATTTGTTTTAAGGGGAGGTTGGAATGAAGTTAATTTCAAAAATTATAAGGATTTCCTTTTTGCGCGTGCGACAAATTCCTCACAATTTTCCGCAATTCCCACCCACGTACCTACTGAAATAAGATTATCACATCCAAACCGACTAGGTCAAAGACTCAAAAAGTGGCACAATTCAACCAAAACCTACAAATCAATAAGTTCAAGATAGACTTCTCCATGGGATCAGCAAAAAGCAGTCAAGAAAGCCCTTAAAAATACTCCCCCCTCTCCTCGGCTGCCATCAGGAGTTTCTCTTGGACATTATGAGGCGGAGGCGGCCGTTCAGCTTCAAAGGTCAGTTTGAGATGGCCGATGATCCTGTCGATGATCTTCGGCTCTTCGATAAAAGAGATGATTCTCATCTGGCCACCACAGGAAGGGCAACGCAGCGGATCCACTTCGTAGACCTTGCGAATCATCTCAGCCCAGCCTCTGGAAGGGACATGATATTCCCCTTCAATGATCGGAGGATGGAAGGACAAGGCTCCAGCCTTGCGCATCTTGCCCCTATGTTTGGCCCACCATGAGCGACTTCCGATTGTCCTTGACATCTTTTTTATCGTGATTTATATTTCCCTACGATGCTTGAATGGGAAAATGAGGACAAAGATGCTCACCCAGCTAGCCCAGCCGAAAAGCAAATTCTTATCTTTATGAGCCCGCTGAGATCACGATTGAGCGGAACGCTCGGTTTATTAAGGAGGCGAAAGTTCAAATGAAAAATCTCGGGCCAAGAAAATGGATCCTTTCTCTTTCGGTTTTTATCCTGCTGGCTCTTCCTCTTCAAATGTTCCCCTGCCTCATCCTGAAGATCGCCCACGGGAATATCGTCCTGGCCGGCAACAATGAGGATTTCGATAACCCTCTTTCGAAAATCTGGTTCGAGCCTCCGGAGAAGGGCAAATACGGAATTACCTATTTCGGGTATAGCTACAACTATCCTCAGGGAGGAATGAACGACCGCGGATTGTTCTTTGACGGCGTCGCTGGCTACAAAAGAGACTGGAAGGCGTCGCCCCAACGGCTCAACTACGCGGGCTCCATAATGGATCTGAACC
This sequence comes from uncultured Eubacteriales bacterium, assembly GCA_964410125.1. Taxonomy (GTDB): domain Bacteria; phylum Acidobacteriota; class Aminicenantia; order Aminicenantales; family Aminicenantaceae. The sequence continues at coordinate 2,485 of CAYPGQ010000187.1, forward strand.
GAAAGATCATGGAGGAATGCGCGACCGTTGAAGAGGCTATTGCCGTTTACGATAAGTACAACCTGACCGCTTTCCAACGCGCCCGGATATTTCTCGCCGACCGCACGGGCGCTTCGGCGATCGTCGGCTGGATCGACGGCGGAATGAAGTTTATCCGAGATACCTGCAACTTCCAGGCCGTGGGCGTTAAGGAAGAGACAGCGCTGGCCATGCTCAAGGCCATCAAAGAACGTCAAGAGGCCGTCAGCGTGGATGATGTCAGAGCCATCCTCGAGGCCTGTCACCAGGAAGGCCGGTATCCGACCCAATATTCCAATATCTGCGACCTCAAAAACAACGTGGTCTACATGTATCTGTTCCACGATTATTCCACCGTCGTGAAATTCGATGCGGCCGAAGAATATAAGAAGGGAGAGCACGATTATTGGCTGCATTCTTTCTTTCCCGGCAACGCCAAAGCCAAGAAAGCCATTGAGGACCATCATCAATCCTTGCTCCGCTCCTACGAAAAGGTCAGCGCGAACCCCAAAGAGCTGCCCGCTCAATTCGGACGGCGGGAATTGACCTATTTAGGGCGCGAGCTCGCGGATTTGCAGGAATATCAAAAGGCCATCGACGTGCTTCAACGGACGGCCAAACGCTATCCTGAATGGCGGTCTTACGGCAATCTTGCTTATGCATATAAGAAAGCCGGGGACATCGAGTTGGCCATCGAAAGCTACAAGAAAGTCCTCGAAATGGATCCGAAAAACGAGGATGCCTTGAAGTCGATTCAAGAGCTGAGCCAGAAGAAGCCCATAAAATCATGAGACTCAGGCGCGTCGTCGTTCAGGAGCTTACGCTTATGAAATAAGGGCGGATCAAATGAAGCCGATATAACGAACGGCCGTGATCATGATTGTTCTTGCGGCCTGGTCGGTTCAGGTAAATATCTTGAAGGCCCCAATCTCTCAAGAGATATCTTCTTGTATTCCTTCAGCTCCTCTAGATCTCTCAGACGTCCCACCTCTGTTTCCAGAAGAGGTTGAAGACGCTGGCCGCAGGGACCATCGAATATTTTCCAGATTTTCCACAATGCTTCCCGAACCTCATGACCATAGTGTCGAGCCCTCTTCTTGCGAGGCCTAGGCTCCCCAAAAGCCATCTACCGAATCTTCCGGATCACATATTTGCGGTTCTGCCCCGTGTTGAGACAATATTCATCCAGAAGACTGGTCTTGTCTTTCCTGTCAGCTTTTAAATACCGCGGCATCAATGTCTCTAAATACTGATTGCGAGATCGCATATCCATTTTCTCCTTGTAACCTCCCTCCATCTTGAAGTTCGGTTACATTTTACGTGATTCAATGCGCTCTATTAAAAAAAAACGATCCCTTGTGGTATAATATTGTTAGTGTCAGGGAATCCCCTTAAATCCCATCAATAAACCCCTTTTGCTGACACCCTGGCACTTAACCCTGCAAAACTGAAGAAACGACAAATGAATACTTTGGTATTCATATTGCTTTTTTTTTCAAAATCCCCCTCGAGAAAATTGTGCGAAAATAGTAAGTCTCTGACTATCTTGAGTAGGCTAAAAGAACGATTAGTGTTACTTCAACCCAGCCAGCCTCTTCCTGGCATCCTCAACTTCAGCAATACCAGGATCGGCGTCCTTCCAGAGGTCGAGGAATTTTTCGTAGCTTTCGATGGCTTTGGCTGTGTCGCCTTGCTGTTCGTGGATTTTGCCGAGCATATAGGATGATTTGGCATAGACATTGCCAAAGGCCATCCTGTTTGCTGTGTTATTTATAATCCTCTCGTATTCTTCTCCGGCTTTCTTTAAATCACCGGATTCGTAATAAGCCCATCCTATGGACTCGGTAAAGATTATCCGCCATTCCGATACAGCCCTAAGTAAGGCCAGCCCCAGTTCGAAATATTCGATGGCTTGGGCATAATTCTTTTTCTCGATCTCTATCATTCCGAGTAAATGGTAGTACGTTCTCATGATGTATTTGATTGGTGAAGGTTCTATTATCTCTTTGAGTTCTTGAGTAACTCTCTGTGCATCTGATGTTTGTCCTATCTCAAGATAAGTGACTCCTTTTTGATGCAAAGCCATTCTTTGGTCGGCGAAGTCTTCAACTTCGACAGCGCTTTTCCAGCAAATATCATACTTGTTCAGCGCTTCTTCCGGTTTGCCTGTGATCCGGTCCATGTATGCCAAATAGGAAATCTGGTCTCTTTTCCTTGCCTCATTACTAAGTTCTTCGGCCAGCTCAAGTGCTCTTTCGGCATACTCGGTTGACTCGTCGAATTTGCCCTGTATCAAGAACACACGGCTTAATCTCTGCAGCCCCCAATAGCTGGCATTTCTTTCATCTCTCTGCAAAAGCATACGGTATTCCGCTTCGGCCTTGATCAAATCTCCCATATAATAATAAATATCGCCCCGAAACCTGTTATTGTACCAATCCGTCGGGGACAGGACGAATGCTTTTTCGATTTCTTCCAAAGCAAGTTCATATTTCGTTTGCTCCCAGTAAGTTTGGGCCAACATTCTGTGGATAGAAGGGTGATCCGGAAAATGGTTCAAGTAATACTGGAGGGTCTCTCTGGCTTTGTCGTACCATCCCAAACGTCGAGCAAAGGAAAACACGTTACTAAAAACGAGTACTGAATCGGATTTATACGTTTTTATGTAAGTTTCCAAGTGTTCTACAGCGTTTTGATATTCTCCTATCCAGCCATAGGCAACAGCTAAGTTATTTCTTACTGGAGAATCCGGATAGATATCCAGGATTTTCAGATAGGACTCGATCGCCTTGTCATAAGTGCTCTCCGACAGCAGGTAATAATCCGCTTCGATTCGCAGGCGATCCCGATCTGATAATCTATCCTTATGCTCCATCGCTTTCTGGAACATCTCTTTTGCCTTTTTTCTGAATCCCAAAATCCTGTAGCTTATGGCCATGGATCTATAGGCCATGGCGAACTCCGGATCAATAGCTACAGCCTGCTCCATCAATTCGAGGGATGCCTGATGCCCAACCTGCTTGACCGTTTTTCTGCCGATGCTATAGTATTTATATGCATCGGGAGAACTTGTCGTGATCATTCCCGTTTCTTTATCGATATCGCTCGACAGCTGTTCTTCAGAAAGCCTGAGATAGATTTTTATTCTTTTAGTGATCTCATCCACCAGGGAGGGAAAGCTCTCGTCGTTTCTCCCCGTCACATGATCTGATGCGATCCTTTCCAGCGTGTCCGCTTTTTGCAGCGAATAATCGATCCGGAAGATGTCCCCTGCCTTTGAATAGCTTGCTTGAAAACACAATAGGTAACATGATGATGTGATGCACCTCCTCCGGGAGTTTGTTACACTTCCGGA
>CAYPGQ010000188.1:0-5836 GCA_964410125.1 uncultured Eubacteriales bacterium
TGGAGCATCCCCACCCAGAGCCCGAATTGGTTGTCCGTGATCACATACGTCCAGGTGGAGGAGGGGCCCCGGATCCCTTCTTCATCCAGATCGATGCCTTTCTCTGTGACAGGGAGAGATTTGAAAGTCTGAAGGATCGTGTCATCGATTTTGTGTTCCAATTGTTGAAATTCGTCATCCACGATCTTGTGAAATTCCCGGATCGGCGAATGCCCGCCAACGCTTGTCAGGTGGATTCCTTCCCGTATGTCGGCGATTTTGGCGAGGTGTTCGGTCCAGCACCGGTCGATTGCGTAGAGGGTGATCTGCTGTTCGATTTTGTGTATCCTGCTCTCTTCCATCAGAGATTCCAGCTTTGAATAAAGCTTAGGTGCTGCATCCTCGAGAAAGCCCAGATTCGATCCATCGCAGAGAATTTCCTGGCGTCTGCGTTGTGTCATTTCCCGATGCTTTTCGACGAGGATAGAATATTTCCAGAGTGTCTTTCGGATCTCAAAATTCTGTCCCTCTACGATGCGCTGTCCTCGGGCGATTTCTTGATTTACCAAAGGATTGTCTATCGGCCCATCATGTTTCAAAGAGCAATATTTCTTCGGAAGGAGATTACGGATGTTATATCGTTCGATCAGATTATCTTCTAGGCTTGTGAAAAACCGCGATGACCCTGGATCTCCCTGCCGGCCCGCCCGTCCGCGTAGCTGTTGATCGATCCGGAGACTCTCATGCCGGTTGGTACCGATAATGTAAAGACCCCCCAGACTCACGACTTTGTCCCGTTCCTGTTCTTTGCCGCCTCCCAGTTTGATATCCGTTCCCCGGCCTGCCATGTTGGTGGAGATGGTCACAGCACCGGATCTTCCAGCCTGAGCTATGATTTGTGCTTCCAGCTCGTCGTTTTTGGCATTGAGGACATGACAGGAGATACCTGCTTTTTCGAGCGCCACAGCCAATTCTTCCGATTCTTCCACACTGGCTGTCCCGACTAAAACAGGCCTTTCGGTTGAATGGCAGCGCTTGATCTCATCGATCAGGGCCTCGGTCTTGGCCTCTTTATGGGTGAAGATTTCATCGGCATGGTCTTTGCGGATGCAGGGGCGGTTGGGAGGAATAACGACGACAGTCAGCTCATAAAATTGTTTAAGCTCATCGGCCGCCGGCTGTGCCGTGGCGGTCATCCCGCTTATTTTGGGATAGAGCTCCAAAAAGTGCTGTAATGTGATTGACCCGAGGATCGAACCTCCCGAACCCAGGCGAAGTTTTTCCTTGGCCTCGACGGCCGCTTGCAGCCCGTCCGGCCAATGCCTATCTTCTACAACTCGACCAGTGAACTCGTCCACGATCTCGATTTTTCCTTTTCGCACGATGTAGTCTATGTCCCGGTGGAGCAAAAACTCGGCGTGAAAGGCCTGGTTCAATCTGGTCAGCAGATCGAGGTTTTCAGGGGCATGAAGATTTTTGCAGCCGAGAATGGTTTCGATCTGCTGCAAACCGGAAGGAGTCAGGTAGATGTTTCGCTTCCCGTCATCAGTCTCGAAATCGACATCTTCTTTAAGCCCTTTGGCGATCTGTACCAATTGACCGGGGTCCGCTTCCGGTTTGTCCGTGCTTCCGGCGATGACCAAGGGGACGCGAGCTTCGTCGATCAGGATGGAATCGGCCTCATCCACGATCACAAAATGGAACTCTCTATGTACAAGATCTTCCATCCTGTAGCAGAGATGGTCCCTTAGATAATCGAATCCGGCTTCCTTGGCCGTGGAATATGTGATGTCGGAATTGTAGGCTTTTTTCCTTTCGCTCGGAGACATCCCCTCCTGGATACAGCCCACACTCAATCCCAAGAACTCATAGATCGGGCCCATCCAGGAGGCATCCCTCCGCGCCAAGTAGTCATTGAACGTGTGGATATGAACACCTTTGCCGGAAAGGGCGTTCAGGTATGCCGGAAGTACGGCGACCAGGGTTTTTCCTTCTCCGGTATTCATCTCGGCGAGTTTACCCTGGTGCATGACGATTCCTGCGATGACCTGGACATCGAACGGCCGCATGCCTACGGTACGCCAGGCCGTCTCCCGCACAATGGCATAGGCTTCGACAAGCAATTTGTCAAAAGATGTGCCTTGCCGGGCCAGTTCGATCAAACGCGCAGATCGCTTTTTGAGTTTTTTGTCAGAGGTCTTTTCAAAATCGATTTTATTGATTTCTGCCAGGATTTTTTGATAAGGGCCAAGGTCCCATTCGATCGGGATGCCCTTCAGTTTATTCCAGCGATGCAAGATCTTTTTTTTTGTCAGATGATTCATGATTTCCCTCAAATTATCAAAATTTGTGATAAATTCAAAATTTCCTCATACAAAACGGAAAAGAACCAATAAAATGGAATGAAAGGAAGGAAATCTAGAAAGGTGGGCTTCGGGCACCGGAGAAATTGTGGAGATGAATAAATTTGACTGGGATAAGAGGAAAGAGTTTCCGGAAGAAGAAGGTCAAAAGAAAGTAAAACAGAATCGGGAGAAAAAAAAGCAGCGGAGGAAAGAAAAATCCCAGTATAAAAAAGAACGACATCAGAAACAGTTTGTTCATTTCCTTCAATCTCCCTGATATAAGGTATTAATATAAGCCTTCCTCCCCCTGCTGTCAAATAACGGGGTGACCGAGAAGCTTCCTTTGTTTACAGAACAACAGTATAATTCTTATGAGGTTTGAGAAATAGGCTGTGTTTTCTAACTCGGTTCGGATAACTAGAACATCTATGATTTTGGCTCTCGTTATGCTTTGTCTCTCATCTTGTGTGAGGATAAAGATGAGAGAGCCATCGGATTGGTTCCTCTCAAAGGGAAAGTATTCTGCTGAGATTGAAATAGAAAATGATAATAAAGACTTGGTGATGACGAACGGCCTAATCGAGCGAACTTTCAGGCTATTGCCGAATGCAGCCACTGTGGGTTTTGCAAATCTGATGATAGGAGAATCGATCCTCCGCGGCATCAAGCCAGAAGCTGTTCTCAAGATAGATGGACAGATATATAATGTCGGAGGTCTTATCGGTCAGGTCGAATATGCCTATCTTCTTCCTGAGTGGTTGGATTCTATGACAACCGAAGAACAGGCTTTTCAGTTTGCAGAATATAAAATCGGAAAAACCGAAGCACGATTTCCCTGGAAACATAAACGATATGCAGCCGATCTGCCTTGGCCTCCTCCTGGTGTATCCCTCATCCTCGATTTCCGCGCCAATCTGGATGAACTGAAAGATGTGGAAGTATCGGTGCACTATGAGATGTACGATGATATCCCCCTTCTTTCCAAATGGATCACCATCACAAATAGGAGAAGAGAGTCCATAGAACTGGATAGTTTTACGAGTGAAGTGCTTGCTGTTGTGGAGGCTGAGGTGGCGGTTGAAGAAAACCGGCAATGGAGCCGCCCCAATATGCACGTTGAGAGCGATTATTCTCTGCTCGGCATGTCGGCAAAGGCTGCCAATAAGACGACCCATTGGATTCCGGACCCGCAGTATTCGACCCAGGTGAACTACCAACGGTTGACGCCCTGTTTGCTCGAGAGCCGCCCGCCCATCGGGCCAAGAATCGCCATTGAACCTGGTGAGACATTCGAATCCTTTCGGACTTACGAGCTCGTATTCGATTCGACAGACAGAGAGCGAAATGGATTGGCCCAGCGCCGGATGTACAGAACGATCGCTCCCTGGGTCATGGAAAATCCGATTTTCATGCACGTTACGAGTTCCGATCCGGTTGTCATACGCAATGCCATCGATCAGTGTGTCGAGGTCGGTTTCGAGATGGTGATCATAAGCTTCGGGAGTGGGCTGAATATGGAAAATGAGGATCCTGCGTATGTCGCACGCTTCAAGGAGCTGGTCGATTATGCCCACCAGAGAGGAATCGAACTGGGGGGCTATTCCCTTCTGGCAAGCCGGCGAATAAGCGACGAACACGATGTGATCAATCCCGAGACAGGAAAAACCGGAGGGGCGATCTTCAATAACTCCCCGTGCTTGGGCAGTGTATGGGGACAGGAGTATTTTCGCAAACTGAAACAATTTTTTGAAAGGACGGGCTTCGACCTTTTGGAGCATGACGGGTCCTATCCTGGAGATCTGTGTGCCTCGACCAAACATCCTGGGCATCGAGGGCTGGAGGATTCCCAGTGGACACAGTGGAAGATCATCACGGATTTCTACAAGTGGTGCCGGATTCGAGGGGTGTATCTCAACGTGCCCGACTGGTATTTTTTATCCGGATCGAACAAAACCGGGATGGGATACAGAGAGACGAACTGGTCCCTGCCGCGAGAAAGGCAAATTATTCTCGGGCGGCAGAACATCTATGATGGCACCTGGACAAAAACACCGAGCATGGGGTGGATGTTCGTTCCGCTAGTCGAATACCACGGCGGAGGGGAGGCCGCAACCCTGGAGCCTCTTGCAGAACACCTGGATGCCTACGCTGCCCATCTCGTTCAGAATTTTGGTGCTGGGATTCAGGCCTGTTATAGAGGACCGCGGCTTTTCGACTCAGAGGAAACAAAAGAGCTGGTGAAGGAAACGGTGAGCTGGTATAAAAAATATCGCAACATCCTGAATTCTGACATTATCCACGTGCGCAGACCGGATGGACGGGATTGGGATTGTATCCTGCATGTGAATCCCTGGCTTCCACAAAAAGGGCTGGCCATGGTTTACAATCCGACGAACGAAACGATCGATAAACCGTTGATTCTTCCCCTTTATTTTACAGGGCACTCTAGGAAAGCGAAAATCAGGGAAAGGGAGGGGAAAGCTGTCGCCTATTCGCTTGATAGAAATTATCGGGTTGAAATCCCAGTTACGTTAGCCCCAAAATCATTCACTTGGCTGGTGATCGAATAGCCTCAAAGATCCGTTACACCTGGGATGTTTTAGCCATAAGTCAGACTATCTTTGTATTGAAGAGACCGTAAAACAGATTTCCTGATAGATAATAATTCTTTTTGTTAAACCTTGGCCCAGTCGACTATTATGGAATTTTCTTGCCAATCGGCATGATGGCCAAAGGTATCTCATCCTGAGATAATCCCAACACAGATTGAACCTTCTTATCGTTAAAAGCTCCCACCATCACTGTGCCCAAACCCAAGGATTCGGCTTGGAGATAGATATTTTGGCCTACAGCCCCTGTTTCAATATGAGTATATCTCTGGGCCCGGTCTCCGTACTTTGCAGCGGAACGAGCATAAACTCCTGATATGATCAAGACCACAGCGCCTTCGCGGACACAAGCCTGCCCCAAGGCGGCCCGGGAAAGCTCTTCTCTGCGGTCTCCCTCTGCAGTGTGTTCAAGGGCTTGTTTTCCGGGCAGGTATCGGTAAACTCCGGGTGCCAGATCTTCCACATGCCCCACCGCCACATACACATCCAAAGGATAAAGGGCTCCCGCAGATGGGGCTGTGCGAAGTCCTCCTGGCCAGGCCCGGTCACCCCAAAAAGCAGGTGGATTATCACTTTTTTCTGTAATGCCCTGGCCTGCCCACAAAATCTGACCCAATATTTCCTTGGAAAGGGGAAACTTTTTGTACCGCCTTGTAGACCGACGGTTCTGAAGAGCTGATTCTACGGACAAGTCTCCTTTTTCATGGGGTGCCGGCAGGGGAATAATGGAATTCTCTGTTTTTTCAAGCCCGGCCGTGAGAATCCCTGAAACTCCGAATAGTACCAGTATCACTGTGCCTATTTGAATGCCTAATGATATCCTCATGATTTCCTCCTCATTTTATATTTATAAGCTTTATGCAAAACTCTTAAATTAATTAATATCAATAATTTAAGAGCATT
>CAYPGQ010000189.1:0-5762 GCA_964410125.1 uncultured Eubacteriales bacterium
TTTTTCTCCGTAATACTGATTTTCCCAAACAAATCATAAATCATCTCTGTCGTGTGTTTTTTGTTATTTTTATGGATAAATCCTATCTCCTCCAACTTGCCAAGAATGATTTCGATGCATTCTATCTGTTTTTTCTGCGGTAGAGGTTTTTCAAGATAGTGTTCATTAGACCTGTAAGGAGCATGCGTGTAGATACAGAACAGAGTGAGGAGAACGGCTGAGGCAAGATTGAAGGAAGGCTGTCTGGTTGCTTGCGGGATAGCAAACCGGAAATTGGAATATTTCAGTTCCTCTGATGTGAGGCCGGTGCGTTCGTTCCCGAATAGAAGCCCTACCCTTGTGAAATCGGAAAAGAGGGCTATTTTTTCCTCAACATCCTCGAGGGAAAAATGAGAAAAATTTTTTCGTTTTTTCGATGTGGCGGCGAAGACCACCTCGAGATCCGCCGTGGCCTCTTCCAACCGGCCATAGATCTGAGCGGTGTCGAGTATTTCCCTGGCATGGACGGCTGTTCTAAGAGATTCATTCTCAACGCCAGAAATTCCCACCAATCGCAATTTTTTAAATCCTGTGTTTTTCATGTTGCGGGCTACAAGACCGATATTTTCAGGGTGCTTAGGGCTCACCAGCACAACAGTAATATTTGATTTCATGCCAGTTATAATAATTAATGCTCAATCAAAAAAGTCGATCGTGTTATTTAGAACTTTCCGGTTGAGCCGAATCCTCCTTCTCCTCTAGATGTATCGTCAAGGTTCTCTGCTTCAACAACACAGACCATCGTGATGGGTTGAACTAGCATTTGAGCAATTTTCATTTCTTTATCTATGGCAAACGGTTTATCGCTTAAATTTATCATGACCACCTTGACTTCTCCTCTGTATCCTGAATCGATCACTCCGGCGAGCCGGTGAACGCCCTTCAACGACACTCCGCTTTTGTCCCAAATAAGCCCCACATAGCCATCGGGAATGGCCACCTTTATTCCAGTGGGGATGGCTTCGACCTGTCCCTTTTCCAAAACAAAGTCCATGGATGAAAATAAATCTAGCCCGGCATCCCCCATATGCCCATATTGGGGAAGCTTGGCGTCCATCTGTACTTTTTTTACTTTAAGCTCCATTTCTTATGCCTCTTCAATTCTTACTTCCGAAAAAAATCCCTCGACACTTCGTCCCAGCGCCCGCATTTCCTCTCTTTTGAAAGGTTTCAATCGTTCAAAAGCCGGATCTAGGGTGTTTTTGGGCACAAATTGTTGAATCTGAAAAATCTGTGCGCCTTGGAGCATTCGGCCTATCTTCACCATGCCCACTTCATCGATTAACCCAGGAACCACTGTTATCCGGAACATATAATCCACTCCAGAATTTCTGATAATATTGATGCTCTTCCGGATATTTTTCACATCAACAATTGTCCTCGTGACTTTCTCGTATTCCTCCAGCGGTGCCTTCACATCCATGGCAATAGAATCTACCAGATTTTTCGCAACCAAATCCTCTAGCCTGGACGGAAAGGAACCATTTGTATCCAGCTTTACCAACAACTTCCTCTTTTTCAAAAGGGACAAAAAATCCGCCAAATCCGGATGGAGCAAGGGTTCTCCTCCTGTAATACAAATGCCCTCCAGCCAGTCCTTCCTGGAATCTAAATAATCTGTGAAATAATCCATGGGAAAAGTCGGGAGATCATCCGGATTCAGCACCAGTTCGGCATTGTGACAAAAGGGACACCGGAAATTGCAGGATCCGAGAAACACGGTAGAGGAGATAACTCCGGGGTAGTCTCTCGGGGAAAATTTTTCTAAACCTTTGATTTCAACCAATCCCTTAGTTCCTTCTGAGTGTTCAAAATGGCGATGACTTCTCCGGCCTCTTGGAGAACCAAGGTTGGAAGGATAATTCTCCCCCCTTTATCTCTTTTCAGAATTTGTAAGAACTCTCGAATTTTCAACTTGCTCTCTTTTTGAGTCAGATTGTATTCATCCCCTTCAAAATCTGTCTCATCAAGGACCTTTTTAACAGCTTCGCATTCTTCGCAGTTGGGATAGGTAAACAAGAAATACTCCATCGGGATTCCTATTATTCTGTGATTTCGAAGAGAGTTCTTTCCTTGAACTCTTGCTGTTTTCCGTCATTCCATGTGGCAACCGGCCGCAAATAGCCAACTATCCGGGAATAAACCTCTGTAGGCTTTCCGCATTCGGGACACTCCGTGACCTTCCCCTTGATGAATTGGTGATCCGGACACACACTGAATGTCGGCGTGATGCTGAAATACGGAAGTCCTGTCTCAGAAATCTTCCGGACCAACTTCTTGCACGTTTCGCTGTCTATGGATTCGGGAAGGAAAGCATGGAAGATGGTTCCCCCGGTGTACAGGGGCTGGATGTCTTTCTGATGTTCGATGGCATCAAAAACATCCCGTGTGGCATCGACGTTGAGTTGGGTGGAATTGGTGAGGAAAGGAAATTTTTCCGTCCCTGAAGTTATTATAGTGTTGTATTTCTGCCGGTCCAGCCTGGCCATCCGGTAAGAGGTCGACTCGGCCGGCGTAGCCTCGAGGTTGTAAAGATTCCCTGTTTCTTCCTGGAAGTCCTTCATGGTTTCTCTCATAAACTTCAGCACTTCTATGGTGAACTCTTTTCCCTCTTCGCTATCGATTCCCTTACCGAGAAAGTTCAAGCAGCTCTCATTCATCCCTAAAATGCCGATTGTCGAGAAGTGATTGTCAAAGTGTCCAAGATAGACCAAGGTGTATGACATCAACCCCCTCTCCAGCATATTGTTCACCACTTCCCGTTTGGTCTCGAGGGATTCCTTGGCCAAAACCATCATGTTCTTCAGCCGGTCGAAATAGTCTTCCCTTGAACTGGACTCGTAACCTATCCTGTTGAGGTTTATGGTCGCCACACCGATAGAACCCGTGGAATCGCCGGGTCCCCAGATGTTTCCCGGTCTGTTGAGAAGCTCTCTCTGATCTAGGTTCAACCGGCAACACATCGCCCGAATGTCGCCAGGGTCGAGGTTTGTGCCGATGTAGTTTTGGAAATAGGGGATCCCATACTTGGCTGTTACATCAAACAAAAGCTTTGCATTCGGGGAATCCCAATCAAAATCTTTTGTGAGGTTATAGGTGGGAATAGGAAAAGTGAAAACACGACCGTGCATGTCTCCTCCCACCATCAACTCGAGAAAAGCCTGGTTGATCATATCCATTTCCTTCTGGCATTCCCCATAGGTAAAGCCTTGTTCCTCTCCTCCGATGATGGCGGATTTATCCTTCAGGTCATCGGGAACCGTCCAATCAAAGGTCAGGTTGGAAAAGGGGGTTTGCCATCCCCACCGAGAGGGAACGTTCAATCCGAAAATGAGCTTTTGAAGATCCTGTTTGACGCTACGGTAATCCAGGTCATCCGCTCGGACAAACGGAGCCAAATAAGTATCGACACTAGAAAAAGCCTGGGCTCCGGCAAATTCCCCCTGCATGGTCCCAATGAAATTGACCATGTGGAGAGTGGCAGTCTCTAGGTGCTTGGCAGGGAAGGAGTGAACCTGGTTGGGAACATGCCCAAAACCTTTTTTGAGTAGATTCTCTAGAGACCAACCCGCGCAGTAGCCGACCAGCGGATAAGAAAGATCATGGATATGCACCGCCCCCTCTAGATGTGCCTTTTTTACCTGATCCGAATAGAGCTGATTGAGAGCATAATTTGTCAGAACTTCCCCAGAAATCCTTGCGTTCAATCCCGAAAAGCTCATCACACCTTCGTTGCTGTTTTCTCTGACCTTCCAGTCCACGTCGGCGATGTAATCTTTGATCAATCTTTCCAGATTGATCCCTGTTTTTTTTGCTTCCCGGATATCCTTGTGTCTATCTCGATACAAAATGTAAGACTTGGCGATTTCATGATACCCCTGCTTCATCAACACCATCTCGACGATATCCTGAATCTGTTCCACAGATGGGATGGTATAGCCACCAAACTTGTCTTCTATTATAAAGATGACAATATCGGAAACACTTTTGGCCGCCTTTTCATCGACTATATTATGCGACTCCATCGCCTTATAGACAGCCTTTGTGATTTTATCCTGAACAAAATCCACGACTGTGCCATCTCTTTTTTTGATTCTTGAAATAACTTGCCTCATGAAAATTCTCCTTTTTTCTAATGTGTGTTTTAGGTTTTTTCGCTACTAACACAAAAGAAATGGGCTAATCTATCCCTGAGTTATTCGTGTTTGTGTGAGCGGTGGGAATTAGCGCATTTTCCGAAAAACACCCATATATTGTGTCACCCACTTGCGATTAACACTAAATATTGTATTGACAACAAAAAATATATCTACAACCGCAAGCACTTGTCAAGTCTTTTTTTGAAATTTTTTCATTTTTTCCCGAAACGGGCGGATACGTTGTCTGTGATTGTGATAAAATTACTTTTATCATATAACTTTTCTGAGAGGAAAAATGAAAATTCTCACAATTCAAACTCATAATAGGGAGGACTTAATCGATATCACAAACCAAATCAAGGAATCGGTTATCGAATCGGGAGCAGAAACCGGGATCTGTTGTGTTTATGTCCCGCACACCACTGCAGGAGTGACCATCAATGAAAACGCCGATCCGTCGGTGAAAGAAGATATCTTGATGGCCTTGCGAAAAATTGTGCCCGATTCCTTGCCCTATACTCACGCTGAAGGTAACTCCCCAGCCCATGTCAAATCCTCGCTGGTCGGCTCATCCCTATCGATCATCATCGAAAACGGGAACCTAGCTCTGGGAACCTGGCAGGGCATTATCTTCTGTGAATTTGATGGGCCAAGAAGACGGAAGCTTTTCATCCACACACATTCCTGTCTCAGATAGTCACCTTCATCTGTTTCAGCCTGACTTCAAGGTCGATTTGAGGCCCATACAAAATGGCGTTCATTCCCAGTCTTTGCGCCTCTTCGATATTCTCCGGCAAATCATCCAAGAACACACATTCCTCAGCTCGGCCTCGGGCTTTCTTCAGCGCTTCTATATAGATCTCCGGATGAGGCTTCATGTATCCCACTTCGTAAGAGAGGATATAGTCATCAAACAGGAAAATTTCAGGAAATTTCTTTTTGATAAACCCGAAGCGTTCAACATCTGTATTCGATAGAAGAATCAGCTTGTTGTTGGTCTTTAGCCTTCTTAAAAGGTCCAATACCGGAGGATTAGAGGAAAAAACATCACTATAAATATGAAAAAAGGTATCCTGCCCGATTTTTGCTTCCAGCACATGAATAACTTCTCTGTAAAAATCCTCAGGTTCGATCTTACCTGTATCAAAAGACCGGATCATATCCTTGTGCCGATGGACACGTTCGGCAATATCACGGTATGAATACGGACAATATTCAGCCATTTTTCTGAAAAAAATAAAATTATCAAAGAATAATACAACTTTTCCGAGGTCAGAAATCACACAGTTTATCATCAGACAGAATCTCCTTCCCGACCTGAATAATCCAGGCTCCTGAATTATTCATAAAAACTGCCGATGCTATTATTTCATTTCAAGACGAACAATTTTTCAAGTTCTTTTATTTTATGCATCGGCGGCTTTTCCCCTATGGGCGAGCCAATCTCACTACATCGACGTCGTTGTAACCCATTCGCAGTAGTCCACTACAGCATCATAGGCCACTGCCTTGTCGCTGCAGCAATCTTAACTCGGTAGAGTCGAAGACAGGCGCGGTGACCTTAGGAAAAGGGGAGTAGCCGTG
>CAYPGQ010000190.1:0-5632 GCA_964410125.1 uncultured Eubacteriales bacterium
TTGAGACAAATACAACATCAGTCTCTGTTACAGAGGGGGGGAGCACGCCTGCAAATACGCTCCAAGTGAGGCTAACCGCCCAGCCGTCAACAAATGTGAATGCATCAGCAGATAATGTATCAGGGGATACGGATATACAGCCTAGTCCGGATCCCTGGACATTTACTTTTAACGCAACGAACTGGAATCAGTGGCAGAACGTGACGCTAACTGCCGCTGAGGATGTGGATACAGCGAATGGAACAGCAACAATCAGAGTGAGTGCAACAGGCCTTTCTAACGCCGATATAACCGCCACTGAAGTGGATGATGATTCTCTGGGTTTTCAAACAAGATACACTCCGGTTGCTATTCCAGAAGGAAGCACTGCCCAATTTGAGGCCCGACTTTCAGCCCAACCATCATCAAATGTGAATGTGACAATCAGCCGCGTAAGCGGCGACGACGATATAACCGTCCAATCGGGCGCCAATTTGGTGTTTACCCCGGTAGACTGGGATGACTACCAGCCTGTCACCTTGGCAGCAGCAGATGATGCTGATGATGATAACGGCACAGCTACCATTCGTTTGACTGCGTCCGGACTACCCAACCTAGACATTCCAGCCAGTGAACAAGACAACGATACTTTGAATGGTGCGATTTCCCTCCTCCTCAATCCTTCAGAAGCCACATCCGGACAGGATGTTAGTGTGTCTGTTCAGATCGCCAACAACAACGAGCCGCTAAGCAGCTTTGGATTTGCATTTGTCTTTGACAGTGGCGTTTTCTCATTCGAAGGAATCCAAGTCGGTACTTTAACCTCGAATTGGTCAATCACCACTCAAACTGTGGACCAGAACAGAGTCCGGATCGAAGCTTCTGGCGGAACCGTCATACCAGTCTCCAGCAATGGAACCCTTGTGACCGTTTTGATTAAAGTGAAATGTCTTACCCTTACATCGGCGATTCAACGAACGCTAAGTGTTGAAAACTACACCGGTGATATGTCGGACGCATTGTCTCCCGAACCCTGCACATCAGATTTTACTTACAGACCCTGTTCGATCCTTGGGGATGTCAACGGCGATGGAGGAGTGACTCCCGGCGATGCCCAGGACGCCTTTGAGATATTCTTGGGAATCCACACTCCTGACATGTGCCAACAGATGACATCTGATGCAAACTGCAGCGGCAGCATTACTCCCGGCGATGCCCAGGACATTTTCGAGCATTTCCTCGGGATCATTACCCTTCCTCCCTGTTGTGCAGAGGCCCAGCAGACTCAACAAGTTACTCTAACCCTTCAACCTTTTGGCCCATACCCGATAGACAGAATGAGTATTCCCGAGTTTCGTCAACTCTACCCTTTCAACGCCACAAGCCGTGCTGGGGAAATCGTATCCATCCCGATTCTGATAACCAATCCTCAAGGCATAAGCCGTTTTGTCTTCGATATGAATTATCCATCCGAGATGTTGGAATATTTGGGAGTGAAAAAATCTCCGATGACAGAAGAATTCGACTATGTGACGGGGTCCGAAGAGATCCAGGGTTTGATTCATATCATGGGCGAATCCATGATTCCTATCAATTCTATCCGCATGGGATCCCTTGCCGTTGTAGTGTTCCGGGTGAAACAGGGATTGCCTGACCGTCTGCCGATTTTTTTGTTCAATGCTGATCAAGATATTTTAAATGCAGAAATCCGTCAAGGCTCCTTTGCCCGAGTGGATCCCGAAGTACAAGAGCCGGGGTGGATCATTCTAGGGAGAGCCTTTCATGAACTCGATGGGACAGTCCGGATTCCTGTCCGCGTGAGCAGAATGTTTGATATGAGATCGTTTGGGATGGAATTTCGATTTTCTGAGAAAAATATGTATTTTGTTGGTATCGAGCATTCCGATATTTCCCAAAACTTCATGGCCATACAGGGATATGTGTTGGAGCAAGGTTTTGTCCGGATCGGTGGTTATGGATTGAACCTGGTCCAGAAAAAAGGTTCTGGAATTCTTTTCGATCTGGTCTTTTTTAGCAGCGGGGGAGAAGGAGAAGTGGAATTGATCAATCTGTTCGATGACCTCCGGAATTTTGAAATAAGGAAAACAAATACTCGGATCGAGTAATGAGGATAAATAAGGAGTAAATGACAATGCCGGTTACAAAATCTAAGCTTGTCCTAGTTTTAGCATTGGGTGTCTTTATGGTTTTCGGCAGCTGCAAGGACAATATCACAACATCCGAAGCATACAACAAACCTATCATTTGGTTGAACACATTCGAAATGTCATTTGCTGCTTCTGAATTCGGGCCCAATCCATCGGATCTGATTTTCAAGATCAAAAACACCGGCCAAGGAACTCTGAGTTATTCCATCGCAGATGATGCCAATTTTTATGAAGTCGATTGGTTGACTGTCATTCCCCCCGCTGGAACATCTAGTGGTGGATTTGCGGATCATAATGTCACCATTGATAAAACTGGATTAGAAGCCAGGGAAAATCCGTACACGGCTAAGATCACAATCTCCAGCAACGATGCATACAACACGCCGCAGACAATTGATGTAAGCCTGGCTCTTTCCGAGGAACAACCCCCTCAAATCGATGTGAGCCCGAAGATTCTTTCTTTTTCGGCAAGCCTTGGGGGCTCGAATCCGGCATCTAAAACGATTTCCATTCAAAACGCCGGGGAGTCCACCCTTAATTATCAGATAACATCGAATGCGGGCTGGTTGAGTGTCAATCCGCCTACCGGAACATCTGAAGATGGGCAGAATAATCATGTGGTTTCCGTGAATATCGCTGGTCTTGGCGAAGGGACTCATCAAGGTGCCATCACCATAACGGATACAAACGCCACCAACAATCCTCAGACTGTTAGTGTAAGTCTGGTCATTTCCAGAGAACCTCCTCCAGAAATATGGATCAGCACCAATCAGCTGAGCTTTAGTGCTGAAGAGGGCGGAGGAAATCCTGCTTCTAAAACATTCCAGGTAAGAAACAGCGGGTCAGGAACTCTCAATTATCAAATAGTATGGGATGAGGGATGGATGAGTGTGAACCCGGATAGCGGAACATCCGGAGGAGCAAGCAGGACTCATAGTGTTTTGACCAACATAGTTGGATTGGGTGAGGGAACTTACAATGGAACCATAACTGTGAGCGATGCCAATGCCTCCAACAGTCCCCAAATCATCAATGTGGTTTTGCAGATAACGGTACAACCCCCACCGGCCACGGACAATGATATCACTCTTGCAATCAACCGCACTTCGGGAAGTTCAGGGGATTTCGTCAGTGTAACGATCGGGATACAAGGCAATCTGCAGCCAATAGGAGATTTTGGGATGATCTTAACATTCGATAAGGATATGTTCCAATTTGTGAATTTCAGCAAAGGAACTTTAACACAAAATTGGGGTGCTGTCGGGGCTAATGAAAGTCCTCCTCTCAGTGGAATAGTGAATATTGGGGGAGCAAGATTTGGTGGAACCCCGATCGCGGTTGGAAGCACCGGCAGTCTCGTTGTCGTGGTGTTGAGAGTCACGGGCGGCAGTTTGAATGATAGTGATAGTAGTGCAATCAGTGTTTCCAATTTTACTGATGACATTCAAGGGATGGGAGTTCCCAGTGCTAGATGGTTTACTCTTAGAAAATAATCAATCCGCTTCCTGTTGGCGTTTCCATTCTGCTGCCAATTCTTTGAATTGTTTATCCGCATGTTCGAAAAACATCTTGTAGGATTCGCAAAAATGATTGAGCTCAGCATTTGAGGGATTGTGAAACCGGTCCTTGGTGCATCCTCCGCGGCATTTGTGCAACCAGACACAATTGAGACAATCCTTGGGAAGACTGGCCTTGAGCTGGCCAAACCTTTTCTGTATAGATGAGTTCAGCATGTCGAGCAGCCTGTTTGTTTTGACGTTGCCCAGTTTCCATTCGGAGTCCACAAAAAAATCACAGGAATAAACATCCCCGTTGTGTTCGATCACCACATACACACCGCACTCCTTCAAGAGAGTGCATTCCGGCGGGGGGAAGCCAACGTAGATGTGGAACAGGGAGTCAAAATACCGGATGGATGTTTTGGCGATCATTCCGTCAAAATCATCCAGCCACAGGTCAAATACCCGGCAGAGAAATCGACCGTATTTATCGGCAGGGGCCGAGAATGGCGCTACATGGGAGGGATCCCTGGTATCGGTTTCCAGACAGGGGATGAACTGCATATAATCCAATCCGATGGATTTATGGAAAGCGTAGATTTCCTCTGGAAAATCAACCGAGTAGTCATTGATCACAGTGAGGGCATTGGTGGCCACTCCTTTGTCGAGCAGGAGTTTGGCTTTTTCGACAACACGAGACCAGGATCCTTTTCCGTTGCGCATAAGCCGGTAGCGGTTATGGATGTGTTCGGGGCCGTCCAAAGACAGCCCAACTAAAAATTTGTATTCACTCAGAAACTCTGCCCACTCCTGGTCGATCAGCAATCCGTTGGTCTGGAGTCCGTTTCCCACCGACTGACCTTTACCGTATAGCTGCTGAAACTCCACGGCTTTTTGAAAAAAGGGAAGGCCCATGAGTGTCGGTTCTCCGCCCTGCCAACCGAAGGAAACTTCCCGTTCGCCCTGCCTGAGAACCTGCTTGACGGTTTCCTCAAGGATGTCTTCGCTCATCCGGTGGGTCTTTGTCTCTGAAAAGAGGTCAGATTTTTTAAGATAAAAACAGTAGGTGCAGGCCATATTGCAGTCCGGGCCGGCGGGTTTGATCAAGACCGAAGACAGCTTCTTCTTGCGACGGGCTTTGGCCATTATGTTATTTATTATTTCTATTAATTGGTAATTTAGCGTCGGTGTGTTTGAGCCAATCGTTCAACTGGGTATCGAGTTCCTTCACTTTTTTTGGCATTTTTTCGGCCAGTTCGTGTTTTTCCCCGATGTCTTTTTTCAGATTGAAAAGCTCAAAAGTTTTGCCCTCGTATCTCTTTATGAGTTTCCAATCGCCCTTCCTAATGATGCTGTATGGAACCACCTCCCCGCGATAATGGGGGAAATGCCAGTAGATGGCATCCCGTCCAAGGGAGCCTTTTTGGGTAAGAAGCGGCATAAGGCTCTCTCCGTCTATTGGCCGATCATTGGGGAGGTTTATGTTTGTCGCTTCACTCACGGTCGGCAAAAAGTCGATGCTTGTCACAGGAACATCGCATACACTTCCCTGTGCAATCTTTCCAGGCCACCGGATGATCAAGGGCACACGAATGCCACCCTCATAAGGATATCCTTTCCCAGAACGCAAAGGGCTATTGTCGGTCGAGTGATCCTGCAATCCTCCATTATCCGAGGTGAAAATGACCAGGGTTTTGTCGCTCAACTTTGCCTCATCCAAGGCTTTCATGATTTTTCCGACGGTTTGATCCACACTTTCTACCATGGCCGCATACACTGCATTGCTCTGGTTGGTGGATTTTTTATTTTCATATTTTGCTATAAGTTCTTTTTTGCCCTCGAGAGGGGTGTGTACAGCATACGGACACATGTGGAGGAAAAAAGGCCGTTCCTTGTTTTTGTTTATGAACTGGACCGCTTCGTCAGCCTCTCTATCCGAGAGATATTCACCCTGTTTACGGGGAGGAAGGGTCGGGATGCTGCTCC
>CAYPGQ010000191.1:0-5623 GCA_964410125.1 uncultured Eubacteriales bacterium
GAACTTTCATCCGCTGGTCTATTGCACCATCGTGGCGCACTGAATAATCCAGGCTTGAAGAGTTGATTTTATTTATATTAATCCCTTTTTTCAATACTTATCCTGAATTATCCATAAAAATGCTAAAGACAACTTTATTAACAATATTGTCGTTGCGAGCAAAGCGTGGCAATCTATCGGATGATTCCGTATTGTTTTTCAGCAGCCTCGAGGGTTTGCGAGATGAGAGAAACGATGGTCATCGGACCAACCCCACCAGGAACAGGTGTGTATGCGCTGCTTTTGGGAGCAGCCTCCTCGAGATCGATATCCCCTATGCCTCCGGGATGATAGCCCGCATCGATGATAACCGCTCCCTGTTTGATCCAATCCGCCTGGATGAATTTTGGCTTTCCCACGGCTCCCACAACGATGTCCGCTTCCCGCACGACATCGGGCAGATCGATGGTGCGGGAATGACATATGGTCACGGTCGCATGGCGGTTGAGAAGCATCATGGCCAAAGGTTTCCCGAGAATCGGGCTACGGCCGACAACAACAGCTCGCTTGCCTTTAATAGTGATATCGTAGTGATCCAGGATCGTCATGATGCCCGTGGGGGTTGCGCTTCCGTACGCAAATTCTCCCATCGCCATCCGCCCAAAACCCAAAGAAGTAACACCATCCACATCCTTTTCCAGGGCAATCGCATCAAAACAGGCCCTCTCGTCAATCTGTTCGGGGACAGGATGCTGGAGTAAAATGCCATTGATGCCAGGATCTTGATTCAACGCCTCGATCTCGGCCAGGAGTTTTTCAGTCGTGGTAATTGGGGGCAATTCGATCTTTCGTGATTCCATCCCAATACGGCGGCAGGCATTGCCCTTCATCCGGACATAGGTCGCAGAAGCCGGATCTTCCCCCACAAGAATCGTGGCCAAAACCGGGATTTTTCCGCTGGATTTTGCGATAACCGCGGCAACCCTAGGCTTCAAAAATTCTTCTATGGACTTGGCTAAATTTTTTCCTTCAAGCACCAAAGGTTCGGCCATCCTTTACACTCCTATTTTTTTTCTTGTCATTCAAAATTCATTCCCCTGTAACCTACCACACTCCTTATCATATTGACAAGAAATTGAAAAATTCCATGTGTTCGACAAGTTATATTTTGGTACAATTGTTCGTCATAATCCATGAAGTGAATTTTTAGGAGACAGGAATGAAAAAAAACAAATTCAAATTCCGGGCTTTTACCGCCTTGATCGTCCTGTGGTCTTTTATTGTAGAAAACATTACGGGGATCGTTTTATACATCGTTCCACCGGGCCGGATCGCTCACTGGACAAACTGGAAGCTTTTGGGCTTCACAAAGGAACAATGGGCATCTCTGCACACGATATTCGGCTACATCTTCCTGATCTTTGCCGTGATCCACATTTACTACAACTGGAAACCCATCTTGAACTATATCAAAAAGAAGGTTAAAGCCGGGCTCCGGATGAGGATGGAGCTTACCGTATCTTTAGCCATAACCATTCTGGTCTTTGTCGCCACGGCTATCAGTCTCCCACCCTTCAGCACTGTGATGGATTTCGGAACAAAGATGAAAAACTCCTGGGAAGAAAGCCGCCAGGAACCGTTTGTGCCCCACGCTGAGGAAATGAGTCTCACAGAATTTATCGAACAAATCGAAATTTCTCAGGAGGAAGCTCTCAAACTCCTTAAAGACAAAGGAATAAAGGTCCAAAGCACAAGCTCATTGATAAAGGACATCGCCAAGGACAACAACACATCGCCAGCAGCCATTTATGATATCCTGGAAAAAGAACCTCCAAAAAAGAAACAATCGGGCCGGGGCTACGGTTGGAAAACCCTGGAGAATGTCGCTCAGGAGTTGAATATTCCGTTACAAGATATCATGAAGTTTCTCCAGTCCAAAGGCATCGATGCCCAAAAAGATGAGGGGATCCGGGACATCGCTGAAAAAACCGGAATGACACCGTATGAACTGGTGGAAATGATCCAAAAGATAAAGGAGTGAATCCAGCGCCTTGTTAAGCGTCCGCTATTATTTATAAAGGAGATATTTTTGGCGGGCTTTTTCGAATGCCTGGATTCCCGGTTCCCATTCCGCAAGGATCTCCTTAGGAGAGCGGAGATTTTCGATAGACCGGCGAAAGGATGGGATGCCGATCAACCGTTCGAGGTTTTTCCGAAGCTCCAGCTCAGCCGGATAGTGTTTCTTCAGGGCAACAAGTAGATGGACCATAACCTGTAAAGGGCGTAGTTTCTCCCTATCAGTTATGATCAAATTCAAACCATTTACATCCTGATCCCTGTACTTGTTCCAGGGCGCAGCATGAGGGAGCGTAACAGGTGTAAAGGTTATGGGCTTAAAATAGATCCCGGGAAGACGGCAGAAATTCATGGTCTCTGCCAGCTTGTGGTTGTTGATCCACGGCGCGCCGATCTGCTCGAACGGCCGCATCGTGCCGCGGCCTTCAGAGAGGTTTAGAGCCTCGATCAAGCAAAGCCCTGGATAAACCGCGGCAGTAAGGATCGAGGGAATATTCGGAGATGGCTTAATCCAGGGAAGCCCGGTCTGATCGAACCACATGGTCCTCTGCCACCCTTCCATCGGGATTACCTTCAGGTCTAACTCCTCCATCCCCTTCATCCATTTCTCACCCTTTATCATCCATGCCATTTCTCCCGGTGTCATGCCATACCGCACGGGAATCGGGTACTGTCCGACAAACGAGTAAAATTGCTCTTCGATGATCGGGCCTTCGATAGTCACGCCGTTTATCGGGTTGGGCCGGTCGAGCACGATAAATTGTTTTCCGTATTCCGAAGCGGCTTCCATGGCCAATCCCATGGTGCTGATAAATGTGTAGAAACGGGCGCCGACATCCTGGATGTCATAAATCAGCACATCCACATCTTCCAGCATTTCTTGTGTGGGTTTGAGATGTTCCCCATACAGGCTCCAAACCTGGATCCCGGTCCTTTTGTCCATATAAGAGTCCATCTTGGTCGCATCGGGAAGATCTCCCCGGATACCATGCTCAGGAGCATACAACGCCCCTATGGACAGTCCCTCGATACTGGACAGGATATCCACAATGTGTTCCCCCGACGATGCTATCCCGGTCTGGTTAGTGACAATCCCCATCCTTTTTCCTTCGAGTTTCGAAAGATGGTTAACGAGGAAAACATCCAAACCGGCCTTTACCTCCGGACTATTCATGCTGAATAAAATCCCAGATAAAAGGCAATAAAATGTAAAAATCATTAGTATTGTTTTTTTTATCATTTCATATCCCTAATACATATATATAATATTAAAAGTCTACACAATAAATAAATATCCTTTGTAAGCATTTCCAATGCTTCACTTTTTGACTTCGGCAAAGGGCTGTGCTATAGACTGAAACATCTCATGCAACGAGGAGAATCTCATGAAATCCATCAAATCCTATTTGGGCCTCGCTATATTATTGTTGCTCTTTTTGACCTTTGGCTGCAAAAGCACGCAACAAAAAGCGGTTGAATCCATCACAGCCAAAGATTTGAAGGTTCACCTGGATGTGATCGCCTCGGATGAATTCCAGGGGAGAAACACGCCATCACAAGAATTGAAGATCGCCTCCCGTTACATCGCCACTTTAGCCGAAAGTTATGGACTCAAACCTCTAATGCCCGATGGGTCCTTTTTCCAGGAAATCCCTCTTAAAGTAAGCACCATAGACCAAGCCCAAACCCGGATGAGACTGATAATAGGAAATAGGATGCACAATTTTTCATTTCCCGGCGATTTCGGGATTTATGACCGCTTCTACCAGGACATGAAAATTTCCGGAGATGTCTTGTTTGTGGGATTCGGGCTTTCTTCGCCCGAATCGGATTGGGACGACCTTGAAGGCTTGGATCTTAAAGGCAAAGTCATCGTGATGCTCGATCCGGATCTTCCTGAAAATCATAAGTTGAGAACCCCTGAAAACCGAAGACTCTTGTATCGTCGAAGTCGGGTTATAGGCTCGGGAGGAGCTGCGGCGGTCTTGATCGCTGTCAGCAAAGAAAGGGAAAAAAACTTTTCCGAAAAAGAATATCTTTTTGACAATACTCCCAGATGCCGGCTGGCCGATGACCTCAAAACGATATCGACATCCGCATATCAACAAACTTATCTTCGAGCAGAGATCCGCCACACCATGGCAGCGGAAATCCTGGGAATTTCCACGGCGGAGTTAGGAGACATGTTCGACGAGCTCAGAGAGGGGAAACAAGTTCCCGGCAGCGAATTGCATAGTCGAAGGATGGACATTTCCATCGTTACCCAACATGGACAGGATACAACCTACAACGTTGTTGCGTGGCTAGAAGGGAAGGATGAGCAATTAAAAGAAGAATATGTCTTGTTCGGCTCCCATCACGACCACCTTGGCACACGGGAAGGAAAGATCTATAACGGGGCGGATGACAACGGTTCAGGAACCGTGGCCATGCTGGAGCTCGCTCAGGCTTTGCAGATCGCAAAATCCAAACGATCCGTAATCTTTGTGTGGCACACAGCAGAAGAAAAGGGACTCTGGGGTTCCCGGTTTTTTGTAGAAAACAGCCCCGTTCCTGTCGAAAAAATGAGCGCTGAGCTGAACATGGACATGATATGCCGTAACGATCCCAACCACCTCTACATCATCGGCTCGAACAAAATCAGCTCTGAATTGGATGCGATCATCAATGCCGTCAACGACAGGAATATCGGCTTGAACCTGGATTACAAATACGATGATCCCCAGCATCCCGATAATTTTTTCTTCCGCAGCGACCAGTATCCCTACATCCAGTACGGCATCCCAGCGGTATGGTATTTCTGCGGAACCACTGAGGATTATCATCAGGAAACCGACACCATCGATAGGGTGGATTTTACCAAAATGGAGAGGGTCACCCGTTTTGTTTACCTGACAGCCATGGCTATTGGGAACAAACCTGAAATGCTCAAGCTGAATATTCATCCGGATATCACCAGCCGAGGTGAGCACAATCTGCAAGTCAAATGGCGGTGATAACAAATTCGTTGCATCCATTCACTGCGTTCAACCTGTTCGTCACCATCCGGTTCTGAGCTGAAATTTGAGCATCTATGAGTTTTTTTTGCAGCCAGTCCCTTTTCCCCCGATTTCAATAATTATCTCCGTCCCATCCAGGTTAACGAGAAAGTCTGGAGTTTTGTTGGATAAAAATATCATTTTGTCAATTAATTATACGTAATAGCATACATTATAGATAAATATTTTCCATTTTGATATTATTATGCAAATCCACAGTCATTTATTTTGCGGTATTTTCCAACAATTCCATCAGTGTTCCTTCTCATCGAGATTGTCATATTGCGGAGGTCCGAAGCAAAGGACGGTCCGAGTGTAAACGTCAGTCTGGATACTATCTTGAAAATGTTTTTGTTGTCATTTGCAGCAATATCAGGATAATATTCTGATATTGCTGGAACAATAAGAAGCATAGGTGCCTGACTCCTTTATTAAAGGGTGGCACTTTGGGAAACGTCCCCTAATTATGAGAAAGCACTAGTGTCCGGTTATAACTCAAATAGTTTCAATTGTTTAGAAGAGACATCTTC
>CAYPGQ010000192.1:0-5589 GCA_964410125.1 uncultured Eubacteriales bacterium
CCGACAGGTGGCGAGTTTGCTCCGGAATCAGTGGCGAGATTCACCGGAATACGCACACCAGTCTACTTTTATTATAATTGCTTGTTTACTGTAAATGCACCCGAACAGTTCAGATGAATAGAGCGTCTGACTACGAATCAGAAGGTCGGCAGTTCGAATCTGTCCGGGCGTACCACTTTATTATCACTTATTTACGTTAAAAATCAATCACTTAGAACAAATTTAAAGCATTTTCTGCTTTTAACAGCTTTTAACATTTTTAGGCAATATTTAATTTACCTGACTTTTTCTTAAAAAATATACACTACACATAAGGCATACAGAATCTACAGCAGAATCAGGAAGTTTGAGAAAATAAATAAATTGACATTTCATGTTGTAGTGTATTTCATATACACTATGAGCTTCATAAGAAAAATAAAAAAGGGTAACTCTGTTTATCTGGCCGAGGTCGAAAACCAAAGAATCGGAGGCAAAGTCGTCCAAAAGCATCTCCGGTATGTCGGTAGAGAAGTCGATGACAAACCTATTCTCACCGGCTCCGTGGAGAGAGCCTCGGTCGATAGGGTCACAATCTTCGGTCCTTTATTGATCTTGGATGAAATCGCTAAGCAGATCGATTTGGCAGAGGCGTTGGGGGACTACGGGGATTATCTTTTGAGTCTCGCCTTTGCCCACTGTGTCGCACCCGACAGTTTAAGAGGGATGTCCGAGTGGTATCAAAAAACCGAAATCAGTAATCTTCTGGACATGCCCAAGATTACATACAAAAAGCTTGTAGAGGCGATCGATTCACTGGACGGTATAAATGGTGATAAGGTCCAGGAGCGGATATTTTCTCGATTAAAAGATATTTTAACTCTTTCTCCATCGGGATATTTTTATGACATTACGAATATCTATTTTTATGGGGTTTGTTGTCCTCTGGCCAAGAAGGGGCAAAATGCGGAGGGACGGAATCTGCCGAAGATACAGATTGGGCTGGCCATAACGAAGGAGGATGGGATACCGATTTTTCATAAGGTGTTTGAGGGCAACATCTTTGACTCGAAAACACTGCCGGATATACTTCTTCATCTCAAGCGGCATGAGATTAAAAATGTTTGTATTGTTTGGGACAGAGGTGTTTCCTCGAAGCTGAATATCAGGGAAGCCAAGGGGATGGGGTTTGAGATCCTTTGCGGGTTGGCGTTGAAGACGGGGATGAAGAAGGTGGCCGATAGCGTTTTGGAAGAGGATATTGTCTCTATGAGATACAGAGTCAGGCTCAGGAGTACGACATTTTATGTGAAAAAACAGAGATATGAAGTTGAAGGGATTGGAGGGTATATAGCGGTTTGTGTCAACGAGAAGCAGCGACAGGCAACTCGGGAGCGGCGCTACGATGAGATAGACCACGCCCTTAAGCTTCTCAAAGAGAAGAAGACTATAAAGTCTGGTCTTCGCAAATATATCCAAGGCAACAAGATCAATCATGGCGCTTTGCAGTTGGCGGAGCGTTATGATGGGATATCGGTGATTTTTTCCACCCGGAATCTCAAACCAGAGGAGATGGTCAGAGGGTATTTTGAGAAGGACCGGTTGGAGAAGACATTTCGGTGTCTAAAGAGCTTCTTAGATATGGACAAAGTGAGGTTTTTGTTACCCAATAGGGTCAGGGGGCACATATTTATTTGCTATCTTGCCTATCTACTCGTTTCTGTGCTTGAGTATAGGTTGAAGGAAAGTGGAATCAATGTTGTTGATGCTTTGGAGACGATGGAATCGATGTATAAAGTGTATCTTACTGATCCAAAGTCAAAGAATGAGTTTGTCAAGACGGTAACATTGAGCAAAAAACAGGAAGAAATACTACGTAACGTCAATCCCTTGCTTCTATCAGAATGTAGTGTATAAAATTAAGGGAAAATTTAGTAATTTAGTGTGAAAAATTACAGAAGATACGGAGCATCCTGGGAATGACAAAGACGACCTGGCGGTGGGGAATATCCAGAAGAAGTGGAGAATGAATTATCGACCACAGTCCTGGCAACGGACCCTGGCAAAGCCGCACTTGGGATTGCCGCAGTCCACATAGCACTCCACCACCTCTTTGATGATCGGTCGAAAAGACCCATACTCTTTCTCAAAACAGCTCTCATACTCCGCCAGAAACCTGTCAAAGTAATGGAAGAGCACCCGGTAGAGAGAGGACAAAATAATTCTACTCAGGAAGTATGATGCTATACTATACATCTTCTGAGGTTAATTTTTTTAGTTTCATATGAAAAGTAGTCGGCTTCATACCTAATAATTCTGCCGCTTTTCTTTGATTACCATTTTCTACTGTTAAAGCTATTTGCAATGCAGTCTTTTCTAATGAATCCAAAAATTCTCCAAGAGTAACCTTATTATTTTTTTTAAAATACTCTATTAATGAATCTAAGATGTCTATTCTTATAATTTCTGTTATATCTCCTGTTGAGCCATTGGATTCTTCCCTATTCCTGTTGTTGCACTTCATGGTTTGAATGTATCCTTTAAGCAATTTATCTATCATGAGTTTTAAAATCGACCTGATACATGAACTGTTACTTTTTCGTCGCTGAGTTGAAAAAATTCAAATCCGTTGGATTAACTACTTTGACTTTGTGAATAGCTGCAGGGTGGAGAAAGCATGGCTCGAGACTCCACAAAAACAATGGTTCAATGACGATGTTGACGAGCGATTTTGAGGAGCCCTCGGACCGCAAGATTATCAGGTTCTAATCTCTCGGCTTCAAGGCATTCCTGGATAGCTTTCTCATAATCTTGCTTCTCGATATAAATCTGGGCCAGCATGATTGACAATCCTGCCTCGCTGCCCATGAGGGCTTTCTTCTGTTCATACAGGGATATGGCCGATTCCATGTCCTCAAGGGAGAGGGGAAAGAGCGAGAAGCTAAAACGGCGATTTTTGTTGATCCGAATGATTCTGGCTGTGAATTCGTCAAGTTTGAGCCTGGGTTCATACTTATTCATTATATAAGGTCCCTCGGATACATCGATAGCTCCGAAGAGATGACAAATCTCATGGATAAGGATCGTTCGATTTAAATAATTACTCTTCCGCCTTCTCATAAGGATATAGCCGTAGCGATAAGATGCAACCCCACTAAGGTCGGCTCGATCAGGGATTTGATCTGTGAAACCCACAACGATGTCACTATCGCCGCGCCCTACTTTCTTGTAGAGGTCGACCATAAGATCGTCAAGAGATCCTTTAGTGTTATCCGAATGCCAATATTCCAGCTGATGGATTTGTATAATGAGGCCGAAGTTTTTTTCGAAGAAATTCGTTGCACTCGCCACCAATCTCTTGATTTCGAAAACGTGGGCCGACCTCCTCCTGTAATTCTCGTCGATAACAGCCTTTAGCTTAATTGTCCTCGTGGGAATCGGCTTTTGACCTTTGGACAGGCCGGGAAGGCAGACGAGAAGAATAGAAAAAACTACAAGAAGGCTGTGGACAACACCCTGTCTCATTGTTCGATTTCCCAACTCCTTAAAATATCTACTCCAATTCTAGCTGAAAACCTTTTAAGAAAATATCAAAAGAGAAGGAATAAATCGTCCTTATTCATGAATGAATACATATTTTCTGAATTTTTCTGAATCATTGTATTGCAAATAGAAAATGAGTCTTGTGTTGCTTGAAATATCTCGTCTATTCGGCTAATACAATAAAAAGAGAATATGAAAATTGGAGTGGTCGATATCCTCTATTTTTTCACCGCTTTCCAACTGCTTCTTTTCTCTTTTTTCTTACTGAACCTAAAAAAGGGCAAGCGCCTGAGCAACTTAATCTTATCTGTCTTTTTCTTTTCAAAGGTCTTTGGAATCATTAATTATCTTATATTAAGATTCGAGATTAAAAATCCTCACATTTATTTTATTCTGTTGCCTTTTATATTTTTATACGGACCTTCCCTCTATTTTTATACCAGATCTTTGGCCTACCGAGATTTTAATTTTAAAAAGGTGCATGCGTTTCATCTCATCCCTTTCATATTGGTAAACATTTATTTTATTGTGGGTTACCACACTCAAAGTCTTACAGAAAAGATAAGAATCCTAACAGGTTTAAGAGAACGCGTTCCCATCCAAGACATACTCATAAGCAGCTTTTTTCATATTCTCGTTCTGTGTTACTTGGCTGCCTCGTTTTTCATCCTTTTGAACTACAAAAAACAACTGAAAACGATTTTCTCCAGCATGGCAAAGATCAATCTTTCCTGGCTCAATTATATTCTCTTTGGCTTCTCTCTTATTTGGATTATTGATGTCTCAAGCTTTATATTAGGCAGGCTACCGGTTCCACATTCCTTTTTGGATACACCAGTCCTCATCCTCATTTTTATCTTTGCCAACATTATTGTCTATAAAGGTTTAAAACAACCGGAGATATTCAACGGAATCGAAGAAAAGCAAAAATACATGCATTCCAGGTTGACTCAATCCGATAAAGATCGGTATTTGAAACGACTGCAATCCTACATGCTTGGGGAAAAACCCTATTTGAATCCATTACTGACAATAAATAAGCTGGGCAGGGCAATCTCGATCCCACCCAGGGATCTCTCCCAGATCATCAATGAAGAACTGGGCCAGAATTTTTATGATTTTGTCAATCGGTTTAGAGTGGAGGAGGCCAAGCGGTATTTGACTGATCCATCGAATCGAACTAATAATATCCTTGACATCCTTTTGGACGTAGGATTTAACACCAAATCCGTATTTAACCGAGTTTTTAAAAAGCAAACTGGATTAACTCCCTCCGAGTTCAAAAAATCAAACAAAGATTGAATCTCTGAATTTCACTTAAGAGATTCCCTCTCATCTCCAAATTTGATTGAGTTAAATCCATATCCTTGTCCTACTTCATGAATCAGGTCGATTTTATTAATGTAATGAATTTAGAATTAATTGATTTAAAATCAAGAAACACTTTTTATTTAAGCATGAGTTTCAAACGCTGGACACGCATGATTTTATGGTTGCCATAATGGATGCTGCCGGTGAACCTTGACTGGTTCTTTGAACAGTTTGTTTTTAAACAGGGATATCCGGTAGAAATGCAATTAATAAATAAGATATTCATCAGGAGGAAAAAATAAAAAAAATACTACTTTTTGTTGTAACATTTTCATTTGCTTCCATGCTTTATGCGCAGGGAGAAGTCAAGATCAAGGACGGGACGCCATTCATGTACGTTTATATGGAATTCCAGGGACATCATTATGAAAGCCTTCATGATAAATTTGGCATGTTAATTCAGGAACTCCGGAATCAGGAACTCCTGCCCAAGATATCAGGAGACTCATTCTGTATTTTTTTTGATTCCCCACTCCAAGTTGTTGGGAGAGATAAAGTTTGGGGCTTGGGTTTTAAGATACAAAAAGATGCTTCCGTTCAGGCGCCCTTGATAAAGAGAAAATTTGACTATCCCAAGGTGGTGACGATTATTAGTAAAGGCCCCTACGAAACCGCCTTGGGAATCGCACAAAATATCATTATCCCTTATATTGAAGAAAAAGGTTTAGAGGTTGTAGGCCCCCCGATAGAAATCTG
>CAYPGQ010000193.1:0-5505 GCA_964410125.1 uncultured Eubacteriales bacterium
TGGATGGAGGATAGACAGATGAAAAAAGCGACAGGTTTTAAGGAACTCACTCCCGATAGGCTGTCTTGGACACTTGACCCAGAAAAAATTCCTTTTGAATCGAGCGATGAATGCAAAGCTTGCGAGGGGATCATCGGCCAAGAGCGGGCTTTAAAAGCCATCCAGACAGGTCTAGACATCCAGAGCCTCGGCTACAACATCTTTGTTACCGGGATGGTCGGGACAGGACGAACAACGACCATAAAACAACTCCTTGAAAAAATGCGCAATGAAGAGGAGAAACCGGACGATATTCTGTATGTGAACAATTTTAAAAATCCAGATGAGCCCACTCTTATCATTCTTCCCGCTGGGAAAGGCAACCAATTCAAAGAAGCTATGGAGCTTCTTATCGGGATGCTCAAATCCAACATCCCTGAACTTTTGAAGAGTAAGTACTACACAGAAAAAAGGGATGAAATCGTCGAGAGCGCACAGAAAATACAAAAAGAGACTCTTAAGGAATTCGAAGAGGAAGTCGCCAAAGAAAGTTTTTCTGTCATTCAAGTCCAGATGGGAATGTTTGTCAGGCCGGATCTCATCCCGGTAATCGAGGGAAAACCCACTCCCTTCAACCAGCTGGATATCATGGTCAGGGAAGGAAAATTCCCGAAGGAAAAACTGGAGGAACTCCAGAAGAAATACGAAGAATTGACAGGCAAGTTGGAAGAGATCCTCGCAATACTCAAGGAGTCTGAAGAAAGGACCCACCGGATGCTCAAGGATTGGGACGAGGAATCCATAACACCCATCATAACAGGCGGAATATCTGGGATCCGCTCCAAATTCAAAGCCAAGAAAATCTTGGACTACCTGGATGATGTGGAAAAAAACTTCACCAAAAATATAGATCTTTTTAAGGCTCCTCAAAAGGAAACAAAAGAGAAAGAACTCGTTGATCCTTTCCTGGAATACAGAGTAAATCTTCTGATCGACAATTCTGATATCAAGGGAACGCCGGTGGTTATGGAAACAAATCCCAATTACCTGAATATATTTGGGTCCATCGAAGCGACCGTGAGTAGATCCGGAGTCTGGCAGACAGATTTCACAAAGATCAAAGCGGGATCCCTTCTCAAGGCTAACGGTGGATACCTGGTTATGAATGCGCTGGATACGTTGGTGGAACTTGGCGTATGGCAAACCCTCAAACGCACACTGAAGTATCAAACCCTCGAAATACAAAATCTTGCTTCGATGTATCTGATCTCCGCAAGCCGATTGAAGCCGGAGCCGATCGACATAGATGTCAAAGTCGTTCTGATCGGAGATGCCCATATATACAACCTTCTGTATTTTCTTGACGCCGATTTTAAAAAAATCTTCAAAATCAAATCTGAATTCGATTCTGTAACAAAAAAAGACAACAAAACCATAATGGAATACGCCCAGTTTATCAAAAAAATTTGCGATGAGGACAAGCTCCATCCTTTTAACAAACAGGGAATAGCAGCCATAATCGAATACGGGACCAGGCTTGCAGGAAAGCAGAAAAAAATCTCCACACGTTTCCATATCTTAGCCGATGTTATCCGTGAAGCATGTTATTGGTCAAAAAAAGACAATATCAAACATATCGATCGGGGACATGTTGAAAAAGCGATCAGTGAACGATTTGAGAGAGTTAGCCTGATCGAAGACAAGATCCAGGAAATGATCGAAGAAGGCACGATCATGATCGACACAGATGGGAGCGAGACAGGACAAGTAAACGGCCTTTCGGTTTACGCGATGGGAGAATTTTCTTTTGGAAAGCCGACCCGTATAACAGCTTCCACTGCCGTCGGAAAGGCTGGTGTTATCAACATCGAGAGGGAAGCTGACATGAGCGGCCGGACTCATAACAAGGGTGTATTGATCCTGGGGGGATACTTAAGGGGCTTATACGCACAAAACAAACCCTTTTCCTTATCTGCAAGTTTGGCGTTCGAACAGTCCTACGGAGGAGTAGACGGAGATAGCGCATCCTCCACAGAGGTATATGCCATCCTTTCCAGCCTCTCAAAACTTCCCCTTCGCCAAGATATCGCTGTCACCGGATCTTTGAATCAGAAGGGTGAGATCCAGCCCATCGGTGGTGTGAACGAAAAAATCGAAGGATTCTACGAAGTCTGCAAGGCCAAAAGTTTGACCGGAGATCAAGGTGTGATAATTCCACACCAGAATGCGCAAAATCTCATGCTAAGAAAAGAAGTGATTGATTCCGTATCGGAGGGAAAATTCCATATCTATCCAATTAAAACCATCGATGAAGGTATCGAGATATTGACAGGCATAAAGGCAGGCAAAAGACAAAAAAATGGGACATTCTCGAAAGAGACGGTAAATTATCTCGTCGACCAGGAGCTGCAACGATTGGCCAAGAGCTGGAAAACCTTTTCTGCTCCCAGCAATAAGGATAAAGGAAAGGAGTCAGCGTAACTGGACTTTCTTTTTAAGCCGGGCCACTTCATCCCGTGTGAGATAACGCCATTTCCCTTTTTTAAGATGTCCCAAGTGGAGGTTCCCTAATTTAATCCTTTTGAGGGCAAGCACCCGGAATCCCTTGTATTCGAACATCCTTCTCAGTTCCCTTTTTCGTCCTTCGTGTAGTTTTGCCAGAAGAAGGGTACCTTTCACGGTTGTTGTAAGGATGCGAAATTTTGCTGGTGCCGTTTTTTTCCCATCCAAAGAAATCCCCTTTTGCAGAGTGGCAAGAGTAGACAGGTCGGGTTTGGGTTTGACCCTTATACGGTATTCCTTTATCACTTGATAGCTTGGATGCATCAACCGATTCGCTAAATCACCATCATTGGTGAGCAACAGCAAACCTTCTGAATCGAAATCCAATCTTCCTACAGGAAAAATTCTGTTTTTCATCGAGGGGAGAAGATCTATGATGGTGGGGCGCCGGAACGGATCTTTGGCCGTAACCAGATAGCCTGGTGGTTTGTTCAACATCACGTAGACTCCCGATTTCATCGGTTTGATACTCTTCCCATCCACTTCGACCTTATCCTTCTCTCCATCTACCTGGATGCCCAACATTTCGACCGTTTCCCCATTTACACTCACGCGGCCCTCAGAAATCATCCTATCCGCTTCTCTTCTCGATGCAATTCCTGCAAGTGCCAGGTATTTGTTCAGTCTGATTTTCATTTTTCCCTATTGGGGACGTCCCCTTCTCTTATTTCGTCCTCGTCTTTTTTTTAGAAATAAATGTTAAAACCTCCGCTCAAGGTGTAATTTTTCAGTTCCATTTCAGACTCGTCGATATCCACTTTCACGTTGTGATATTTTCCCTCAGCCATCAAAGAAAATTTGTCTCCTAGGTGCAATTCCACCCCTAATCCAAGATTAATCCCTCTGTTGGTATCTTTGGCGATGTTTTTGAGATTGGCAGAATAAGATCCATAACCGACTGTGAAATATGGGTGCACGAGAACAAGGGGAATGTACACCCTCGCGTTAATACCCAAGTAGTTATAATCTACTTCGACACCGTGCCAATCAAAGGCCACCAATTCCTTTACCACAAGGTTATGAGCCGCTTGGAAAAAGTTGGCTTCGATGGCAAACATCATGAATTTCACTCCTATCCGAGCCCCATAGAGAAAGCTTGAGTCCAAATCGAATTTCACTTCTTCAAAGCTCGGTTTCTGCATAGACCAGCCCCCTTGAACACCGATAAAAAAGCCGCCTTTGGCTGCTGCGCCCGAAACCAAAATAACACAGAACACCATTAGAACAAAAAATCGAAACGCTCTGCTATTCATTGTTTTTCCTCCAGATTTATTTTCTCAACTATCATTAAATTAGTCGTGGCTTCGCCAGAATTTCCAGAATCTTCATGTCGAAAAAATTCTGGGCATGGGCTGGCTGCAACAGAATCGCGGTATCCGCCCCCTGCGCTGTCCCCCCCACCGAGATACAAGGTTCCTTGGTCGACACAAGCCCAGAATCTGCAGCCATCAATGCGATTTCCACAGCCACTTTCGTCCCTTCGCCGAATATGCGCAAGGTGTAGGCCATAATTTCTTCCAACTCATAGGTATTCAGCTTTTTCCGAACCGCTCGTCCCACGCCTCCCAGGGCATGTTGACAGGTAAGGACCTTGGCTCCCACTTCCTCGATCCGATTCCTCATATCAGGTTGAAGCTGTTGAAAATCGGGCTTCAGAAAACCGGTGGAATGAGTGACGACAACGACCTTTGCTGCTTGAATAATACGGGCAGCCAGCAGCCCCGTCTCCCCGGCCACCGAGGCCACTAAAACAGTGTTGATTCCCAATTCCTTGGCTCTTTGAGCCGCAATCTCCAACGTCTTCTGCGTGTTTTCCTTGCCCGGTTGGTGGTAGTAAATACATGTTTGTGTATCAAACACCATAAAATCTCCTTCTTATTTTTTTTTAGGGAGTCAATAGAACCTTGATCACTTCGGGATTTTTTGCTCTTTCAAATGCTTTCCGGGCATCCTCCAGAGGAAAATCTGCATCCACCATTTTTTCCAACTCGACCGATTCTTTTTTCAGAAATTCCAGGACATTAGCAAAAGAACCACACCGGGAACCGAGCAATTGAATTTCGTTCACAACAAGAGTTGAAATGTCGATTTTGGCCAGACCATAATAAGTGCTTTTTGCAACGATTTTTCC
This sequence comes from uncultured Eubacteriales bacterium, assembly GCA_964410125.1. Classification (GTDB taxonomy): domain Bacteria; phylum Acidobacteriota; class Aminicenantia; order Aminicenantales; family Aminicenantaceae. Next base: position 4,673 of record CAYPGQ010000193.1, read on the forward strand.
TTTGGGTTTGATAAAACAAAGGGCCTCCTCGATTCCTTTTGGATTTCCTGTGGCTTCAACAATGAAATCGAACTTTCGATCCCATTTACGAGCATCATGTGCTGTCAGGATTCCCCTTTTTTCGATCAAGGCGAGTTTTCTGGGATGATGGCCGACACAAAAAATGTTAGGCGAGCGGGTTTGCATGACTTGCGCTGCCAGAAGCCCCAGCTTTCCATCCCCCAAAATCAATACATCATTGTTCTGGCCGGGATAAATTTGGTCAAAAATGGCAATGGCTGCAGCCAGAGGTTCGACAAACACCGCTTCAGCATCGGATACGTTCGAGGGGAGGACATGCAAATTTTCCAGAGGAAGGGTCACATATTCGGCAAAAACCCCATCTTTATGATGGATACCCAACACCTTCCTTGATGGACAATGTTTGGGATCTCCTCTAAGACAAATCTCGCATTGCCCACAAGGTATGTTAATTTCTCCGACAACTCTGTTCCCGATCCATTCTTTTTCAGAAGATTCGACTATCCGGCCTACGAATTCATGGCCTAAAATTCCCTCGAAATTCATGTATCCCTTCACAAGCTCAAGGTCCGTGTTGCAAATTCCTGCCTTTGTAACCTTGATCAGCGCCTCCCCCTTTGCCGGCACAGGATCCGGCCTCTCCTCAACGCGGATGTTTCTGTTTTTTAATGCTACTGCCTTCATCTCTCTCTATTTATTTTGGTTCCTCATCCCAAAACTGTCAACCTCATTCTTCCCTAAATAAACATCCTTTTTATTAACCTGGATAATTCATAAAAAAAGCTGTTTCCCTTCATAACGTATTGATATAT
>CAYPGQ010000194.1:0-5215 GCA_964410125.1 uncultured Eubacteriales bacterium
CTCCGTCTTCGGCTGAAAAAACCGCACACCCATAAGATTCAAATTCGTCCTTGAGACTCACCAGGATACCAGGATCATCTTCTACTATGAGGACTTTTTTTAACGTCAAAGTTTACCCCCTCTTTGCCTAATTGGAAAGATGAGTGAAAAAGCACTCCCCTCTCCGATTTTGCTCTTCACAAAAACTTTCCCCCCATGGGCCTCCATCACATGTTTGACTAAGGTCAATCCAAGGCCTGTCCCTCTCAGGGATTGTCGGGCAGCGTTTTTTCCCTGATAAAATTTATCGAAGATTTTATCCATCTCACCGGCGTCGATGCCTATACCATTGTCCTTGACATCCACCATGACATTTTCTGCCTCTTTTCTGACTTCCACAAAAATCACTTTTCGACCAGGGGAAAATTTAACCGCATTCTCCAAAAGATTATTAAGAGCCAGAGAAAAAGCTTCTCTATCTATATCAAGACTTGGGATATCCTGTGATATCTGGGTTTCGATTTTAATCCCGGCATAAATTTTATCCCTTTTAAAATTCCCTAGTTCTTCCTTGACCAGTTGAGCCATATCTGTCTCCTGGAAGAAATATTGCTTACGTCCCACATCGGCTCTTGAATAATCCAGTATGTTCCGCACCAGACTGCTCAGCTTATCGGCATCTCTGGATATGATCGAATAATACTCCTTCCTTTTATTGAAAGTATTGACTTTTCCTCGTTGAAGTCTCTCTATCGATGCTTTAATGGCTGTTATGGGAGTTTTAAACTCATGGGAGACAGAGGAGACAAAATCTGACTTCACTCTGAGAACCTCCATCTCATGAGTGACGGTCCTGACCACGAGAACAGTCCCAAAAGTGAGGAGGACCAGGATAGTCAGGATGGTCCAGAAATAGAAACTTTTTCTCAGGTCCATGACCTCTAAACCACCCTTTCCTACCGAAAAAATGTCAACTCTCCAGGGAGGGAATCTTTCGTCGAAGTAGGTTGTAACAGTGGGCTCTTTTGTGGAAGGATTTCCATATTCTGAGAGAATTCTTCCGGAAAGAGCCGAAATGGATAAAGACACCTCCTGTGTGAATGGAAACTCCTCCAGTATGCTGATCACTTCATGATTGAGCAGATAGTCTTCATCGATCTTAATTCCCAGTAGATCCTGAGCTTCCTCTCTTTCTTCCTGGAGAATAGCAGAAGCTATAACCAGGTAATCTTTTTGGTTTATGGTTCTGGAATGACGATAGGGATTGGAGGTGGAGGCGGCCTGAAAACTAAATCTTCTCTGGACCTCAGGCAAGATAAAGCTTTTTATATTATTGACAATATGCCACTGTTCTTTCATTTTATGATGGAGTTCTTTCAGTCCCTCAAATTCTTGACTGTAGCCTTCTTTCTCCAAATCTCCTCCATCAACAGATAAATATTCTGAGATGTCTTTTTCAACCATAGAAGAATAGGTGTTGAATTGGTCGGCATCCAGATACCATTGCCTCTGGAGAAGGTTCTCGTATAATTCGATGGCACTTGTCATGGATGGAGTGTGAGCTCCCTGGCTTCTATAACACCTGACAATCTGAAGCTTTGCTATAAGGTCCAAAGGTAATAATGAGGAAGTTAAACACTGAGAATACTCTTTGCAGATTCGAGAATAATTCTGGATGGCTTTGTCGTAATTTTCCAACTTCATGTTACATCGGGCTATATTGTTGAACATCCGGGCTTGGATATCTCTGCTTTTGGAGCGTGAGAAAATTTGCTCATACAAGGCCACCGCCCCAGAAAAATCCTTCTGGCTAAACTCAAATCTTTGGGCTCTTTTTAGTCTTTCTCTTTGCTCACCGTTCTGAATAGATAAGGCTGTAGGCGCTCTATTTGAGGAAACGGGCAGAAAAAGAGGAAATAAGGGCTCCTCATCCTTATAGACCAGAAAAACAAGTTCTATGAGCTGGTCATTCATAAACTGATCATTCAGGGATTCCTCTATATAAGCATAATTTTTTTGGCCGAAGGATGGATATTGAGCCAAATTCTGCAGAGTGATTTCAATATCCGCAAATCGAGAGCTGATCTGATTTTTTAAGAAGTCAGCCGCTCTTTTATGTTCGTCTTCCAGTTGCTGGGCCAATCTAAATCTTTCATTCCTTATGGCCCTGATGCCGAAAATGCTGAGCGCAATGGAGGGGAGGAATATGGTCAGCAGGAAAATAACGATCAGCTTTTTTTGTCTTTTGACGGCAATCCTAAAATTGTCAAGCATATCGGCCCAAGCAAAGGAAGGACATTTTTCTTTTTAACATACCACAGCGCCTTTACCTAAACGTTAAGGAAGTATAAAGATTCTGTCAAGTAAGTATGGAGAAATTGGAACAGACGGGAAATAAAGCCTTGACAACTCCAATTTCAACAATTAACTTAAAAATAGAACTCAGCAAGGAAGGGACAATGCAAAAACTTGCTATTATACTCATTATAATTTTTTTCTTTTCAGGCCTCGCCTTCACCCAGGAGCAATACGGAAATATACGCGGCGTCGCCCTCGACGAACAAGGCCATCCTCTCCCAGGAGTCACGGTCACCCTCGATTCCGACCTCTACAATCCCCGCTCCATCACCACTACCAAAGGCGGAATATTCCGTTTCATCAACATCTATCCGGGTACTTACACACTCAAATGTGAACTTGCCGGTTTCAAGTCTTACATCCATGAAAACCTGATTATCCGGATCGGCAACAATTTCGACCTGCAGATTGTCATGGAGCCCGCCACACTCGAAGAGACTGTCACTGTCATCGCACAATCGCCCATTGTGGACACAAAAAAAACAGGGACAGCCTCCAATGTCACACTGGATATGCTTCAGGAAATCCCCTCAGCACGTGATCCCTGGGTCATTCTCCAACATGTACCCGGCATCTATATGGACACCGAGAACGTGGGAGGCAGCTATTCTGGCCAACAATCAGGATTCACATCTAAAGGGGGGAGTATGTCATCCACCATGTGGAACCTGGATGGCATACCGATTACGGATATGGCTGCTCTTGGCTCTTCATCCCGCTATTTCGACTTTGACAGTTTCGCAGAAATGCAAGTTGTCACAAGCGGGGCAAAAGCGGCCATCCATACAAGCGGAGTTTCCATTAATATTATCACCCGCAGAGGAAGCAACAAGTTTGAAGTCATGGGACGGGTGTTTTTCGCCAACGACGACCTCCAGGGAGACAACCGGACTCAGGAATTGAAGGATCTGGATTATGTCGGAAACAGAATTAACCAGATCTTGGATTACGGTCTCCAGATAGGAGGACCTTTAAAAAAAGATAAGCTCTGGTTCTGGATCGGTCACGGAATCCAGGATATCCGCCGCCTCACTATCAATGGTTATCCGGATGAAATAAAAATCGCAGGATATAACGCCAAGCTCAACTTCCAATTCCACAGGAACAACAGGGCTGAGCTGAGCATAAATTATTATGATAAAAGGAGGGACGGATTTGGAGTTGGTCCATTCAGTCCCCCGGAGACAAGCTGGGACCAGACTACAGATAGCACTTTCATCAAATTTGAAGATACCCATACATTCTCGGACAATTTTCTTCTTACCTTGAAGCTTGCCACAAGCTTCGGGCCTACAGAATTTGCACCCAAGGGAGGAATGAATGTCCAGGCAGGATATGATTACTTCACCGGCATGTCTTCCGGCTCGTGCAGCTACCAAAAAGTCGAACGGCCGAGTCATAGTGCCAAAATCGACGGCAATTATTTTGTTGAAAATCTGCTGGGCGGCGACCACGAGTTTCAATTCGGTGTTGAGTACCGTCTGACACCGGCTAGAAATTACACGATTTTTCCCCAGAATGCATATAAATATTACTGGGATGGAGAGCCCTTTTTTGCCGAAGTATCCAGAGAACGAAACCAGGACAGCCGGGGAGACCGCTACAGCTTCTACATAAACGATTCTTACTCCAGGGGAAGACTGACCCTCAATCTGGGTTTCAGATTCGACAGGGAAAAAAGCGTGGTCAATGAAGCCACTGTCGAGGCAAGTCAAATTGCCCCTGAACTGCTTCCGCAACTCATATTCCCTGACATTGATCCAGGGGTTAGTTTCAAAACTCTCTCCCCCAGAATTGGCTTCACCTTTGCCCTGACAAAGGACAGGAAGACCATCCTCCGCGGCAATCTGGCCCGGTACAGCCAGCCGATGGCCGCAACTCTGGCCAACACCGTCAATCCCGCAGCTTTGGGTTATGCCGCTTATAGCTGGGTTGATACAAACGGCGATGACCTGGTCTCAACCGACGAGCTTATCGGTTATCCCTTAGATGGCATCCTCTGGTATGGAGGTTTTGATCCCTGGAATCCGACAAGCCTCGATGATCCTGATGTCATTGACAAGGATTACAAATCCACCCTCACAGACGAGCTGCTCTTTGGTATCGAGAGAGAAATCTTCTCTGATTTCTCTCTGAGCGCCACTTTAACACTCCGCCGCACCCATCGAACCGGTTGGAACATACTTCATGACAAGGAGACCGGATGGACCGTGAGTCGGCAAAATTATAATGGCTCTATCAAGGGCTCTCTCACCTATGACGGCAAAACCTACCAGTACGAATACTGGACCCTGGACCGATACAGGCCTGCAGGACGGCTTTTGACAAACCGGCCGGACTATCACACAAACTACACCGGCATCGAAATATCTGCCGCAAAAAGGCTGAGTCACAAATGGATGATGAATGCCTCCTTTTCCTTGCAGAGAAATATCCTCCACTATGGAGAAAATGGATTCAATGATCCTACGAACAAAGACAAGTGGGAAGGACGCCCGGCATTTGGAGATGCCCAATGGATGGCCAAACTGAGCTTCCTCTACCAGCTCCCCTGGGGATTCAATGTCAGTCTTTTTGCCCATGCAAAACAAGGCTATGCTCAATCGCAACAGATAATTGTGAGGACACCGGAAAGGGCGGCCGTGGGATTGGGAGCAGTTAAGTATATCGATATAGAAAAATATGGAGAGACAAGGCTCCCCACATTTTATAACATGGACGTTAGCCTGGTGAAGGATATCCGGATCGGAAAATACGGAATCCTTTCCCTTCATGTTGATGCCTTCAATGTTTTCAACCTCAGCCATGTTCTTTATCGCTATGAGGTAGTCAATTCTCCTATTTATAATGAGATTTGGGAAATTCTCAATCCAAGGGT
>CAYPGQ010000195.1:0-5096 GCA_964410125.1 uncultured Eubacteriales bacterium
ATCTCTCTGGTTTTGACAGAATATCTGTTATCGGGGCGGGAAAAGCCTCAGCCGCCATGGCTCGAGCCATGGAAAAGATTCTTGACGAGAGATTGAATTCCGGTCTTGTTATTACAAAACATAACCATTCGCTTCCTCTGGACAAGGTCCAGGTCATCGAAGCGGGGCATCCTCTGCCTGATGAGGCAGGCTTTCAGGGAGCCCGGCAGATTATCCAGTTTCTCGAACCGATGGATGAAAAAGACCTTGTTTTTTTCTTGATTTCAGGAGGTGGTTCCGCACTTTTGCCCTTTCCGGTTGAGGGATTAACTCTTGAGGATAAGCAGAATGTGACAAAAATCCTGCTTGAAGTAGGAGCCAACATACATGAGATAAACACGCTGCGGAAACATCTCTCCAGGGTAAAGGGAGGGCGGTTGGCAAAAGTCGCTTACCCAGCCACCCTGATTTCTCTTATTCTCTCCGATGTGATCGGAGATGATCTGGACAGCATCGCTTCCGGCCCCACCGTTCCTGACCACAGCACTTTTGCGGATTGCATGGACATTTTGGACAAGTACCAGATAACCTACCAGCTGCCCTCGGTTGTTGTGGACATTTTAAAAAAAGGGACTCATGGAGAAATCGAAGACACCCCTAAGGCCGGGGATCCTGCATTTGAACGGACAAAAAATTTGATCATTGGCAGTAATATCCTGGCTGTCAAGGCTGCAGCAGAAAAAGCGGGAGAATTGGGCTACAACCCCTTGATACTTTCCACTTTCATCGAGGGCGAAACCAAGGATGTAGCCCGAGCACATGCTGCAATCGCCAAAGAAATCCTGAATTCGGGAAATCCGATAAAACGGCCGGCCTGTGTGATATCAGGCGGAGAGACCACTGTCACTATTCGGGGCAAAGGAAAAGGCGGGAGAAACCAAGAGTTTTCCCTGGCTGCTGCGATTGAGATCGACGGGGTGGAAGGCACTGTGATATTAAGCGCAGGAACAGACGGGACGGACGGTCCAACCGATGCAGCAGGTGCAGTTGCAGATGGGAGAACCGTCTCACGAGCCAGGAATCTGGGATTAAATCCCGATGATTATTTGCGCGATAATGATTCCTACCATTTTTTCGAGGCTCTGAATGATTTGATCATAACCGGTCCGACCTACACTAATGTCATGGATTTGAGGTTGGTGTTGATAGTCTCTCGTGTTGGGCAATATGAATAATTCAGGTTAAGAGCTAGATTTTATTCACCGTGTATATCTTTGAATAAGATTATCATGTCCCATTTTTATGAGCAACTGCTTGTACCTTGGATCGGCTCTAACAGGATCAAGGGCTTGGGGAACTGTAAAATAGATCATGTTGCCATCACGTTCTTCATAGGCTTTTTCAAACCACTCAAAGGTTTTGTCAATCTCTCCAAGACCGAGGTATATCAAGGCCGTCCAAAAGGAAGACACATATCCTTTTTTAGAGCGCTCTTTGAGTTCGGCCAGGAGCTCGTATGCCTTTTCTTTTTTTCCTGCTAAAGCATAGAGCCAACCCATATTACCGACATACGCAACAGCAGGAGGGCCAACCTCCAACATTTTCTCTCCATAGGCTAACGCTTCATCATAATCACCTTTGAGTGCATAAGCTGTCGCGAATGAAAGGTAGAGCAATCCAAAATTCGGCTCAAAATCAAGGAGAGCTTTGAATTGATTTATAGCGCGATCATAATCCCCTTTAAAAATGGACATAAATCCCAAGCGCACTTTGAGGAGAAAATTGAGGGGGTCTAGCTCCAGTGCCCGTTCGAGATGGACTGTGGCCGTATCAAGATCTGCCATCATGTATGTCCAGTAAAATTCGATCCACTGGTGTGCGCTCATTGAATTGGGATTGAGCTCGATAGCTTTTTGGAAGTATTTCTTGGTGGCATTGCGGTCCCAATCATAGGATAACGCAACCAGTCCCAACGATACATATGCTTCAGCCAAATTGGGATCAAGCTCGAGCGCTTTTTGGGCGGCAACCCTCGCTTTTGGCATCGCATCTTTATTGGGGAGGATATCAAAACCCGTTGAAAGTAAGGTATAAACCTCTGCAATTGATGCATAGGCAAGCGCATAATCAGGATCTTGTTCTATGGCTTGTTCATAATATGCTAACGCCTTGTCCACCTCAAACTTGTTCAAACAGTAACGTCCTTTGAGATACAGATCATAGGCTTCCAAATTAACGGGGCGGTGCTCCTCGGGTGGTTTTTTAAGTAAATCGAGCGCAACCATCAGTTTATCCATAAGTTTATCTGTGATCTCGTCTTGGATGGCGAATACATCCTCCATGTTGCGGTCGTATCGATCCGACCAGAGGTGATAGCCGTCTTTGACTTTGATCAACTGGGCTGTGATGCGTACACGATTGCCCACTTTTCTTACGCTTCCTTCGAGGAGATTGTCGACATTCAACTTCTGGCCGATCTCACGAATATCAACTTTCTCGCCCTTAAAGGCAAAAGATGAGGTCCGGGCAACGACGTGTAGGTCCGTGATCTTAGTCAGGGCATTGATGAGGTCCTCTGCCAATCCATCGCTGAAATATTCGTTCTCCGGGTCGGCACTCATGTTCACGAATGGGAGAACCGCGATGGAAGGCTTGTCCGCTGATATAGAAACAGATTCTCGGCCAACAGACTTCAAATCCTTCAGCATGGCGTCCATGTCTCCATACCGTTTTTTCAGGTCTTTCTCGAGAGCCTTCTTGACGATCTTCTCTAACTCCTGCGGGATATCCTTTCTGATCTTTGTGATGGGTATAGGATCTTCATTTAAAATGGCATGAAGAACAGCCTGATCGTGCGTGACCTTAAAGGGACGCTCTCCTGTGAGCATCTCATAGAGCATTGCTCCAAGAGACCAGATATCTGTTCTGTGGTCGACTTTTCCTCCCTTGGCTTGCTCGGGTGACATGTAAGCCACTGTTCCCATGATTGTGGCAGTTTTCGTGAGGTCAACTCCCCAGGACAACTTAGCCAGGCCAAAGTCCATGATCTTGGCTTGATTCTTCACAGTCAGCATAATATTAACCGGTTTGATGTCCCTGTGAATGATGCCTTTTTCGTGAGCTTCCTGGAGGCCATCGGCGACCTGGATGACTATGTTCAGCGCCTCATTTATGTCTAATGGACCAGAAATAATCTTATCCTTTATGCTTTCCCCCTTGATGTGAGCCATGGCAATGAATGTCTGGCCTTCTGCTTCATCAATTTCATGAACTGTGCAGATGTTGGGATGGTCTAATGCTGCAGCAGCTTGAGCTTCCTGGATAAAACGCTCTTTGGCGTCTTTGTCTTTTGTAAATTCTGGCGGCAAGAACTTCAAAACCACGGTCCGCTTAAGCTTCGTATCCTCAGCTTTATACACCACTCCCATTCCGCCTTCACCGATTTTTTCAAGAATCTTGTAGTGAGAGATTGTTTTGCCGATCATTAGTCCATACCGTCTAGAGTTTATCCTTATAACAGATACTTTTCCTCCAATAAAATCACAATGGTCCCTTAAAACGGATGATTGTCTTATATCAAAAGAACTCAATTCAAGTCAACTTGACCGTTGTCATCTCTTTAATCCATTTCTGTATACACTCCTGAAACATCGCAATAACGCGCAGAATAAAACTTGCTTTTAAACCTCTACCAGAGAGGAGCCCTCGAAGGCCTCATCTGGTTCCCTATTACCTCTTCGTCACTCTGATGCTCTTCTCTGCTGGTGATAGGTCCCTGACATTTTTTCCGCCTTGGTAGAGAGAAATTTTAGTTAACAGGACTCAGACAATAACAAAAGAGAATAATTCGTCTTGGTATTTTAGATTGATAGAGTCTTTACGAAAAGGTCTTTTTCATCAAGGATTTTCTCCCAAGGATGATTAGGCTCTTCAGGAAATCGATTGCTATCAATGTTGCAACTATCGCGATGATGATGTTTGCGGTGATTTGAAGATCAAGATAGATGAATTCTAAAAAGGGATTGTCTATCGGCCTGTTGATGACAATGCCCAGAATGACAAGTTGGAGTGCACTTCTCAGGAGATTCACCCACTCGGGACGGGCGAAGAATTTGACGATGTAAGCTAAAATCCCGATTCCCAAAAAAGAGAGGAGCGCCAGCGAGTACCATTTCGAGGCTTCAGGATTGAATAAGGATTCCACGCCTTTGAAATTGAGACTCTTGAAGAAAAGGGTTTGGTAGCGCATGTAGACATAAACAAGGGCTGTATATCCAATGAGCATCAGAATCAAAAGAATAATCTTTGGCTTTTCCAATCTGCGTGAAGCCATTTTTTGCCAATTAAGGTTGAGTTTTGGCCAGGGGAGTTTGATATCTTTCCCTCTCTGGGTCACAAAGTATAGGATGATACCGACCAGCCCCAGGTCGAACACAAAAGTCATGGGCAAGTAGAAAAGGGACTGTAAGCTGTCGATCTTCGGAATAAAGAAAAACGGAAAAATTAGCATGGAGGTCTTGAAAATGAGCGAGATGACCGTTAACCCGAAGTGGAAAATGAATAGGATCATTGTGTACCGGAGAAGGTGTCCTTTAAAAGTGGGGGCGATGATCTGATAATCGTCCATGTATTTTTCAGCCACTTGCCGTGGGCTTCCATAGGTCTCGATGATTCGCTCTATGGTGATATCGGTGATTTCTCCATATTCCTGTTCCGTTTTTTCCAAAATATGGCTCTTGATTTCTGCTGTTATTTCCTGTTTTTCCTTGCTAATCCCGAGATAGTGGCTAATTTCCTCTAGATAAATTTCCAATCTCTTAGACATTTTGATTCTCCTTTAATAGGTGGTTCAAGATTTCATTTTGTTGCTGCCATATCTTGAGAAGTTTGGCGCGAACGGCACGTCCATCCTTAGTGATGACATAAAACTTGCGGGGTCTGTCTTTGCTGACATCCCATTTGCTTTTGATCAAGCCTTTTTTCTCCAGTCTTCTCAGCATTGGGTAAAGGGTGTTTTCTTCCACTTTGTATCCTCTGGTTTCCAGCTGTTTTATCATCGAGTAGCCGTACATGTTTTTTTCCAAAAGAACGAGGACGAGAACCTGCAGGAAGCCTCG
>CAYPGQ010000196.1:0-5083 GCA_964410125.1 uncultured Eubacteriales bacterium
GAACTCATCATATTTCTTCAGGAACACAACATATCGACCACACTGGCAACCAAAATTTACCGTCACTACGGAGAAAAGTCTTTTCACGTATTGAAAACGAATCCCTATCAGGCCTGCCATGATATTTGGGGTATTGGGTTCAAAACGGCGGACCAGATGGCCTTGAAGTTGGGGTTGGATCCAAACTCTCCGGAAAGGATCAAGGCCTTTATCCGGTATTTGCTGGAAAAGGATAATGAGCAGGGCCACGTCTTTTCTTTTGAGAAAGATCTGAAGTCAAACTGCATAAACGAGTTGGGAAATGTCCAGGAAGAAGATTTTGACCGGGCTCTACATTCTCTTATAAAACAACGCATGGTTGCTGCTGAGAAATTGGATTCCGATGCTGCGATTTATCTGCCGTTTTTTCATGATGCCCAACAGGAAGTCGTCCAAAACATCCACAAATTGTTCAGGGTACCGTTTCTTACTCCTCCGTTTAATGTGGCGAAAGCTCTTGCAGATGTGGAGGGAAGTCTGGATATTCAGTTTTCTGAAGCACAAAGGCTGGCCATCAAGGAGAGTTTCAAAAAAAAGATTTTGGTCATAACAGGAGGACCAGGAACCGGGAAGACCACCATCATCAAGGCTGTTGTGGATATCTTCCAAAAATGGGGAAGGGAGGTGCTCTTGGCGGCTCCCACCGGCAGAGCAGCCAAGAGGCTGTCTGAGGCGACAGGCAAACCTGCCAAAACACTCCACCGAACCCTGGAGTTTATGCCAAAACAGGGAAGCTTCAGGCGGAATGAAAATTATACGTTGGTCGGGGATGCCTTGATCATCGATGAGTTCTCGATGGTGGATTTACCGCTTATGTATCATCTGTTGAAAGCTGTTCCGGAGTGGATGCGTCTTGTTCTTGTCGGAGATAAGGACCAGCTCCCGTCAGTGGGGCCGGGATGTCTTCTGAGGGATATCATCGAGTCCCAAAAGGTCGATGTTGTCACGCTGAATGAGATTTTTCGTCAGGAAAAGGACAGCCTGATCGTCAAAAATGCCCACAATGTCAACCAAGGCCTGTCTCTGGTCCATCCTCCTCGCGGAGTCAAGGATGCCGATTTTTATTTCATCCCTCAGAATGATGACAAAAAAGCCTTCAGTACGATCATGAAACTCTGCGGCTACAGCATCCCGCAGAGATTCGGCGTCAAAGTTCTTTCTCCCTTTATCCAAGTAATAAGCCCGATGTATCGCGGAATTATCGGTGTGGACAACCTGAATACAGAGCTGCAAAAGCGATTGAATAAATACCAGGAGGGCCTCAAACTGGGAAACCGCGAAATAAGGCTCCATGACAAAGTTATGCAGGTCCGAAACAATTATGATAAGGAAGTGTTCAACGGAGATATCGGGATCGTTGTGGACATCGACCGGCGAAATTTCAGATTGTTTGTGGACTATGATGGGAGAATTATTAAGTATGAACGCGAGGAAATGAATGAAATCACGCTCGCATACGCCATCTCTGTCCATAAATCACAGGGAAGCGAATACCAGGCCGTGGTGATGCCGCTCATGACACAACACTTTATCATGCTTCAAAGGAATCTTTTCTACACCGCGCTAACAAGAGCGAAAAAGTTGTGTGTGATAGTCGGAACGTATAAAGCCCTTCACATTGCCATAAAAAACGACAAACCGATAAAACGAAATTGCCTTGTAAAGGAAAAACTAATCGAAATTCATGATAACATGGATAATTCATGAAAAATGCTGTATTTTTGAAAAAATGGGAAATATCGGCGGATTTTATAAATAATTCAGGAGCCTGGATTATTTGCTGGTTGAGATTGCTGTAGCAGCAAGGAAGTAGTCCATGAGTTGTATTTAGTATACTACGATTGGGCTGCGACGAAACTGATGCAGTGATATCGACCAGCCCGAAGGGTATTAAATGCCGATGAATTTGAATAAATTCTTAGTTTTTTTTTGTTAATAAAGGCATCGGCATTTAATACAAATAATTCAGGTAAGGTATATGAAGGAGGTGCCAATGAGCAAAACGTCTCGTTTTAAGTTGCTTTTTATCGGTCTGGCAGTCGTGTGTGTTGCTTTGCTGCTTGCCGAGACCTTGATCGTTAAGGTCCAGACCACATACGTCCGTAAGGAACCCAAATTTTATTCCCCTCCTGTGGCCACTCTCAGCGCGGGGGATAGCGTCACGCAGATCTCATCACAAGCCGGATGGTTCAAGGTGAGAACATCGAAGGGTGTTGAGGGATGGATTCACTCTCAGGCGGTTCAAGCAGGAAAATTTACTGTCGCTGCGATGGATAAATCCTTGAAGACGAGCGCGACAGCCGATGAAGTGGCCCTGGCTGGAAAGGGCTTCAACAAACAGGTTGAGGACGAGTACAAATCCCGGAATAGGGGGATGAGTTTTGGTGAAGTGGATCGTATGCTTAGAATCAAGGTTACACCCGATGAGCTCCGGAGATTCCTGATGGATGGCAAACTGGCAGAATTCGGAGGGGCCCGATGAGAAATCCAAAAACTCGGTTTGTAATCATGTTGGGCGGACTTGTTTTTCTGGCAACACTTTTTATGACTTGCCAGACGATAAAGGAAAATATCGGGGCCTTAACCGGAGGAAAAGTCAGCACCAGCGATGTGGAAACGGTCGAAAAGACCTCCAAGGCTCTACGGAAATCTTTTGCCGAGATCACGGAAGAGGAAGAATATTATATCGGACGGGCTGTGTCAGCCTTGATTCTTTCTCAGTATCCTGTCTATAAAAATGACGCTTTGACAAAATATGTCAATCGCGTGGGAAATGCCGTCGTGATTCACTGCGACCACCCAGAAACCTATGCCGGTTATCACTTTTTGATCCTGGATACCGAGGAGGTCAATGCCTTGGCCGCTCCCGGTGGATTTATCTTCATTACCAAAGGGCTTTTGAAACGATGCCAGGATGAGGAGATGCTCGGCTGCATTTTAGCCCACGAGGTCGGACATGTGAGCGCCAAACATGGGCTTCAGTCCATAAAAAAATCGCGGTTGATCGATGCTTTCCGGATTATCGGCACAGAAGCCGCCAAAAGGTACACACCCGAACGGTTGTCCCAGTTGACGGATATTTTTGAAAATACGCTTGGTGATATCGCTGAAAAGCTCATCGAGAGAGGGTATGATCGCAAGTATGAATATGAGGCAGATAAGCTTTCGGTGAAAACTTCGGCCAGGACCGGGTACAATGCCAATGGTCTTTTGGCCTTTCTGGGCACTATGGTCGACGACACCTCGACGGAATCGGACAAAGGGTGGTTCAAGACCCATCCATCCGCGAAAGATAGAATCGGGAGGGTGCAAAAGGCAATATCTGCGATCCAAACGATGCCCTTGAAAAATGATGCGAGGACGAAGCGCTTCCAAAGCGCCATAAAAGCCCTAAAATAGCTGTCCTGAATTATTTATAAAAAATGCCGATGCTTTTTTCATTTCAGCAATATCAGGAAGTTATCCTGACATTGCTGAAAATGACAACAAAAACATTTTTAAGCCCATCCTTTAAAGTTAGGGTGGGGCGGATTGCCATCGGCATTTTTTACCCTACGGGCGAGCCAATCTCACCACATCGGCTTCATTGTAGCCCATTCGCAGTAGTTCACTACAACTTCATGGGCCACTGCTTTGCCGCTGCAGCAATCTTGACACGTAAATAATCCAGGTAAGAAAGCACGAGAAGTGAATAAATGAAAAATAAGCTATTCCGGGGACTGATTGTTGCTATCATCGTTTTTGCCATCACTTTCAGTCTGTATGTTGCACATATTTTCGATGTCTGGGAGTGGAAGACCTGGGATTTAAGGCTGCGCCTTTTTTCCGATTCCTCCCGAGCGAGTAAAAACATCGTGATTTTCCTCGTTGATCAGAGCAGCCTGGATGTCTATGAACAGGAGATGGGAGTCTCCTGGCCATGGCCTCGTGAGATGTATTCCTACATAATTGAATACTGTATGGAGGCTGGAGCTAAGGCCGTTTTCATCGATTTTATTTTTTCCGAGAGTTCAGTTTATGGAGTAGAGGATGATCAAAAACTGGCTGATGCCACAGCCCAATCGGGGAATGTTTTTTTTCCCATATCTCTGAGCAAGGGCAAAAAAGAGGTTGAAGAATCCTATTCCATTCTGCTTAAAAAGTTTGCCTTGGAAGAGAATCTTTTTCCGCGGCATTCGAGCCATTCGATGATATCTGTGTCTCTGCCGGTAGAGGGTTTCCTGAGCTCAGCTCAAGGAGTCGGAAATTCTACGTTTGTCCAAGATAAGGACGGGATATACCGCCGGATGCCCCTTTTATTTTCTTGGAATGATTTGCATCTTCCCTCAGTCCCCTTTGCCCTAGCCAGATTTAGCGATGAAAACATAAGGTTTAATGATATTCCGTTGGATTCCTCAAACCAGATGATCATCCGCTACCACGGTCCCACCGGGACATATCCCAGTTATTCGGTTGCAGCCATTATCAATTCCTATGTCCAGTTGCAGGAAGGGATGTCACCGCAGATTCCACCCGAGACATTCAAAGGGAAGATCATTTTTATCGGAGGAAGTGCCCCAGGTATTTTAGATTTGCGTCCGACTCCTTTCAGCCCTGTTTATCCAGGCGTTGAAATTTTAGCCACCGCCCTCGATAACATTTTGTCTAAGGACTATATCCGAATCCCTTCTCCTATTGTTCTATTCTTTTTTGTCGGATTATTGTCGTTAATTACGGCTGTCGGGTCCTCCCTCCTGAAGAAAATTTGGCTGACCGTCCCTTTCGCCATCTTTTGTCTCGGTCTCCTTGCCAGTGTGACCAGTTTAGCATTTGGATTGGGTTATTGGCTGGAGTTTATTGCTCCAGGTTTTGCGGGCGTTTTGAGCTTCACGATAGCCATGGTCCTCAACTACAGCTTTGAAGGCCGTCAAAAGCGGTTCATTAAAACTGTGTTCCGTCATTATCTCAGCCCAGATGTCATTGACAGGGTGTTGGAAGATCCTTCCCTGTTGCGACTGGGAGGGGAGAAAAGGATCATCACGTCCTTTTTTTCCGATGTTGCCGG
>CAYPGQ010000197.1:0-5078 GCA_964410125.1 uncultured Eubacteriales bacterium
CACGAGAAATCGTGGTTGAAAAATCGGGTGAACTCAAGGAAGCCTGCCTTCCGTACATCACGGAAAATGGTAACCCTGAGCCAAGCCTTGACCGGGCCGAATCGGTTAGGGAAGGTGCAGAGACTAGAGCGCAAGCTCGTACCCTGAGCAAAGCTCGGGGGAAGCGCCCGACACCCTCCCTTCGGGTAATCGAAGCGGGTGATGAGATAGTCCAAGCCCAGAAGAAATTCTGGGGTTCTTGTAACCACTAGGTTGTAGGTTCGAGTCCTACCCGAGGAGCCAATTATGACTTTCTGCTGGTGAAGTGTTATTTTAATTGGCTCAGACAATAATAGATCTGTTCCCTGGCTTTCTTTGCCATTTCAGGATCCAGATCCGCCGCCTTTTTGAAGTCCTCGATGGCCTTTAGATAGTCCTCTTTGCGGGCAAGCGCTATCCCCCGGTTGAAAAAGACCCTGGCATTTCCCGGATCCAATTCTATGGCTCGGGAGAAATCCTTCACAGCCCCGTCCAAGTCCTTTGTTTTCACTTTGGCCAATCCACGGTTGTTGTAAGATAGGGCAGAATCCGGAGCCAGGTCGATGGCCCTGGAAAAATCTTCGATCGCACCTTGATAGTCTTCCAAACGGTACCTGGCCACTCCTCTGTTGTTGTAGGCCAGATAAAAATCAGGATTGGCAGCAATCTCCTCTGTCAGATCGGCGATTTCTCCCGGCAAGCCTTCCTGTGCCATCCTGGCTTTCATTCCGAACACATCGATATCATATTTGGAGGGGGAGGTATGGGAAACATAAAATTTTTTCACACCGTCGATTCCCCTGATCACAAAATCATGGGTTTCATAAACCTCCTGGGAATCCATCCAATAGGTGGCTGTGACTGTTCCCTCTTCATCCATTTCCGTGATTTCCAGGCGGGGAACATGGCTCAATAGGTAGATTTTCTCCTCGAAGGACCTGATGCCGACAATCACGTCCCTGTATCCCGCACGTCGGGCCTTATGGGCAATTCCCGCGCCCACTTTCTTCAGATTATAATTTTCCTTGGCCTCCATGATGGGGCTGTCGATCCGGTATTCGTCCAGAAGCTTCCCGCTGGCAGAATATTTGCGAACGACAGGAAAATAAGTGAAAGCGACATAAAGCTCCCCTTTTCCGTTCAATGCCAGGGATCGTGAATTCAGAACCTTCATGCTGTGACGAAAGAGGAGGGGCTTGCCAAAGGAAAGCTTTTTTCCATCAGGATAATAAACTTTTACCAAAGGGGAATTTTCATCTTCCACATGATGGGCAACGTACAGGCCTTCATCTTCACCGAGCACAAAATCTGTAAAATCGGATATTTTCCGGCTTTTGACATAGTTGCCTTCAAAATCCAAGAATTCCAGCCGCTGCTTTTCTGTATCATGAACGATGAGATAGTCACCAGCCGTCGAGATATCGGTTGGAGCTGGAAGACTGCCTTTCCTTCTGCCTCGTTTGCCTATTTTGAGCTGCAGTTCTCCTGCGGCATCCATTTTGTACACGGCTCTGTTTCTTTTGGCAGAGGCATAGATGTTCCATTCCGGATCTGTGGCCAATTGAATCGGAGATCGAAACTCTATGGATTCAATCGTGAACTCATGCTTCAATTCGATGGCGTTTTCCGGAAGAGGTATAAGTCCCCGTTCGGTCAGAAAGATATCATCATAGACTGTGACTTTGGTGGTGACTTCCTGGTGAGTGGATAAGCGGGCAGGACAAAGAGCAAGAGCTAATAAAAATATGAAAATATCCTTCATTCTCTGTTTATATTATACAACGGACTGCGGGATTTATTCCTTCTATTTCTAAAATCACAATTTTGGATACCAAATCGTATGCTGAACTTAGTGCGATAATCCGATTTCGCCAGCATGTTCGGATATCGACGCTAAAACCAAATAATGCGGGCCAAATCAGTCGAAACTTGCAAACCATCCGACTTGAAATAGACTCCTCCTGTGAGTCAGCGCGAAGAAGCCAAATAAGCCTTCAAAAATATTTTTGGGCTTTGCATGGTCTTTTTGACCGCCATGAGCAACTTCCGATTATCCTTGACATCCTTTTTATCGTGAGTTATATTTCCTGACAATGATTGGGTGGGAAAAATGGAGGCAAAAATCTTCACCTATACAGCAAAAATGAATTTTAGTTTTAGTTTCATTCTAAGTACGGAAAAATAATTAGAAGCTAGGTTTATAATTAGAAGGCCTAGTTTTAACAAAATAGAAAGGAAGAATTTTGTGTTGACGAAAACAATTCAATGCGTATTTTTTATTATTTTGGTGATATTTTGCGGATATGCTCTTGCTGAAGGGCCGCTTACCCCGTCCTCACCTGATACTAAAATTTTAGAAAAACCTCTCAGAGCTGAACTCGTATTAAAAATCGGCTCAAATAAGGAGAATGAAGATTTTTATAAGCTTCGCTCGTTTACAGTAGATAAAGATGGCAACATTTACATCCTGGACGCCGGGAACAGTAGGATTCAGTGCTTTTCCAAAGAAGGAAAATTTCTATTTAGCTTCGGAAGACAAGGACAGGGCCCAGGCGAACTTTCGAATAATGCCTGCAAAATTAAAATCCTTTCTGACGGAAATGTTTATGTAATCGATAATTATCCACGGAGAATAAATGTCTATAACCTTAAGGGGGAATTTTTATTTTCAGGAAAAACGAAATTTTCATTTTCAGACAATTCGTCTTCTTCGTCGGCTTATTTTAATGACATTGTTTTACTCAATAACACTTATTATCTTTCGAGCCTTTTCCTTGAAGAAAACCATAAGCCCATTCATATTTCCCGTACATTGGGAAAAGTCGACAGCTCTTTCGGAATCTTTGTTGAGCCGGCAGTCAATCAATTAAAACGAATTAACCAGCTTGCTAATCCTTACCCGTGGCGTATGTATTATGCCAACAGTGGTATTACTAAATTAGTTGTAACAAACAAGAACGAAATAATATTTTCGCAAGCTTTTCCGTATCGTCTCATCAAGTATGATGCTAAAGGACAGGTATTGAAAGACATCATGGGCGATGTCGATTTTGATACGTATCATCATGTTAAATATTCCGTTGAAAAAGGATGGGTTGCCATTTATTCTTTCCCAGATCCGCCGACGGGGATAGTATTGGATGTGAGCATTAATAGAGATAATCAAGTGGTTGTTCCCTATTTAAATCAAGATCAAGATTTCTTTTATATCGATATTTATGACTTGGATTTGAATCTGATCTCAAGATATAAAATGCCAAATATAATTTCGGATGCTAAAAAAGGAGAACACATTCGCGTGGGCGATGTGATGATTGATAATGATAATTATTTATATGCCTCGGTGCAATCTAAAGAAGATTACCCCAAGGTTGTTAAATACAAACTTATTTTTGAGTAAGGAAAGAAATAATAAGGATTTCGTTTTTGCCCTGTCGGCAAATCATTGGCAATTTTCCCCATTTTTCACTTACGAACATCCTGAAATAAGATTAAAACATCAAAAACGGCGAGGTCAATGACTCAAAAAGGATATAAGTTTAAAAGTTCATTGATTGAATTTTTTGTGGTAGAATCAAAAAAAATTAATGGTATACGAAGGAATTTTCAAGGCTCCTAAAAACATTTTTCAAAGATTCCAAGTCAAACTCTATGTTTCTCTTAAGGTTTCGAAATAAGTCATATAGGGGGAGCCATTTTTTCCTTCCTTTATGTCTATTTCTATTCGGATGACAAAGCTAATCAAAAAACAAACTGAAAAGATTATTTTGGGTTGTGAAAACTTCCTTACTAATCATCTGAATTTAGTAAAAGGAAAAAGACTTGGGCTAATAACAAATCCGACCGGAGTAGACAGCCATTTAAACAACCTGATTGATCTATTCCATGAAGATCCCGACATCGATCTTGTGGCTCTCTATGGACCCGAGCATGGCGTGCGTGGCAATGCTCAAGCTGGAGAAAATGTGCCCTTCTACCGGGAAAAAAAATACGATCTTCCTGTTTTTAGTCTGTACGGGCAATCCATGGAGCACGATACAGGAATGCTGGGAGATATGGATGAACATATGAGATCTTTCGATACGGTGGAAACAGGAAAGGTACCGGAAGACTCGATGATTGAGAATGTAGATGTTATGGTTTTTGACATCCAAGATATCGGCACACGGATTTATACCTATATATCAACACTCGCGTATTGTATGGAAGTTTGTGCAAAGAATGGGATAGAATTCATTGTATTAGACAGGCCTAATCCGATCAACGGGGTAATTATGGAAGGCCCTTTGCTGGAATATCCTGAATTCAGCTCTTTTGTCGGACTTTTCCCCATTCCCATTCGACATGCCATGACAATCGGAGAACTGGCTCAGCTTTTTAATGAACGGTTTTTGAGAAAAAAAGCCCGTTTGAAAGTGATTCCGATGATAGGGTGGAAAAGGAGTATGTGGTATGATCAGACATCCCTTCCTTGGGTAAGTCCTTCGCCCAATATGCCAACGCTCCGAACCGCAACGGTCTACCCAGGCCAGGTTTTTCTAGAAGGCACGAATATTTCTGAGGGCCGCGGTACGGCAACTCCCTTTGAGATCTTTGGAGCTCCCTGGATCGATGGACAAGATCTGACTAAAAACCTCAACAGACTCAATTTGCAAGGAGTCAAGTTTCGGGAAACCAGGTTCACACCCTCTTTTTCCAAATTTAATGGAAAATTATGCAATGGGGCTCACATTTCTGTTCTGAATCGTAATATCTTCCAGCCTTTTATGACAACTCTTCACGTTATCAAGACGGTTAAGGATATGTATCCTGAGCAATTTCGATTTCATGCGGAATATTTTGATAAAATTATGGGATCATCTTCCATCCGTCATGGGATAGAGAAAGGCATAATATTGAATGAAATCATTGGAGAATATTCATTCCAGCTTGAAGAGTTTTCCGACCAGAGAAAATCCTATTTATTGTACTAAAATAATGTGTGAATTTTTAAAAAGGTCATTAACCTAAGTTTCGCCAATAAAAATTTCATCTTTCCCAAGTCATTTATTTTCAATCAT
>CAYPGQ010000198.1:0-4973 GCA_964410125.1 uncultured Eubacteriales bacterium
TTTTTATCGTAGATCTCCAGATGCTTATTCACATGAGCAACGACCAGTCCTTTATCGAGATAAAAAGGACCGTAGACAATGATAGGAGTAATCCCCTCTTCTGTTATGACCTTAAAAAGCTTGGTTTTCCTGGAGAAGGAGCCGATAAAATCCCCCTCAGGGGAAAACTTTCGGATTTTGTAATATAGAGGATTCATCTCATAGATGGAATCATCTTTTCCGATTGTCATTCCGTCTTGACCGGCCCAAAATTTCACTTTTAAAGCTTCTTTCGGAAACGGAGCAAAGGAGGAGATCTTGTTCCCTTGACTATCATACCGAAAAATCGTATCCGAAGTGTTGGGTTTGAGGGGGTTAGCCTGGCTTCTGTACATATAGATCTCATTCCTGCTGTTGAGATGGAGGAAGTGAAGGATTCGTGGCCTGCAGATGATTTGATCTTTGAAATTCAGATCCTCGGAATAAATGCTGATCCGGTTATTGCCGTAATCGGCAACCCATATTTCCCCTTCTCGGCTGATTTCGATACTGACTGGATTCTCATATTCTCCCGGCCCCTGTCCTTTTCTGCCCAATCCCCGGATGAATTTTCCATCTTGTCCAAAGATATAAACACCTATAGACTGCCACCCGTCGGCTATGATGAAGTTGCCTTTTGTGTCAATTTCCATATCCGTTATATAGGCTATGGGACAATCCGGCGTTGTCTGGAGTTCCGTTTCTGAAATAATCTGAAAAACATCCTTGACTGATTTTGCGGATGACAATTTTTCGATATCGGTTATTGGAAGTGACCTTCCGGAATTAAGACTGAAAAGAAGCAAAATTAAAATAGTCAGAATGCCCATGATTTTCACTGCTTACACCCGAGGATAGAGATATCACAAACCGAATTCCCAGTCAATGTGGTAAAACCATCAGGAAATTGTTTTTGTGCCGAAAATGATGTATGTTCAGGGCTCTAAAAATATTCGAGGAGGTGGAAAGGATGAAAACAATCAGAAGGTGTCTTTCGTTTGTGGCTATTGGGTTCCTGGTGCTGGCAGTTTTCACTACGGCATTGGCAAATCAACAAGCCAAACGGATTCTGACGGCCGAAGATTACGCTTGTGCCGAAAAGTTTCTGCGTCAGCATACAGCTTCACTCGTGTTCGGTGACAATGTGCGGCCTAACTGGATCGATGAGAATCATCTCTGGTACCGGAACAATATTCCAGAAGGATACGAGTTTGTGTTTGTGGATGCAAAAAAGAAACAAAGGAAAAGAGCTTTTGACCACGAAAAAATGGCCTCAGCTTTGTCTAAGGCTGCAGGAAAATCATACGAGCCCTTCAATCTGCCGTTTGCTAGCATTGAATTTTCTGACGGACTTGATTCTCTAATTTTTACGGTTGGTTCTTCCAAGTACCTATACGATATACAGAATAACCGTTGCATAAAGAGTGAGGGGATGAAAAGGATTAACCGCAATGTGATTGTTTCTCCAGACGGCACCCGAGGCACTTTCATCCGTGAATACAATCTTTGGCTAAGGAATCTCGGCACTGGAGAAGAAACGCAGCTTACCACAGATGGAGTGAAGGACTTCGGTTATGCCACGAACAACGCCGGTTGGACAAAAAGCGAACGACCCGTGCTGCTTTGGTCACCCGATTCAAAAAAAATAGCCACATTTCAACACGACGGGAGAGGGGTGGGAGAAATGTACCTCGTGACAACAAACGTGGGCCACCCCAAGTTGGAAGCATGGAAATACCCCCTCCCTGAAGATAAGGAAATTTTCCGGATACACCGGGTGGTGATCCATATCGACGAATCCCGTATCGTGCGGCTTCAGATGCCTCCCGACCAGCATCGTTCTACAATCACCGATCACATCGCTTTACGGACAGGAGAGCTGGCCGATGCAGAATGGAGCCCGGATTCCGCCCAACTCGCTTTTGTATCTGTTTCCCGTGACCACAAGCATGTCGTGCTCCGGACAGCCGATCCGGAAACAGGCACAGTACGGGAAGTCCTTGAGGAAAAAGTCGATACGTTTTTTGAATCGGGATTCAATAACGTGAACTGGCACGTTTTGCCCGAATCGAATGAGGTGATTTGGTACTCCCAACGCGACGACTGGGGACATCTATACCTCTATGACCTGGAGACTGGAGAGCTGAAAAAGCGCATAACCGGTGGCAATTGGAATGTGCTGCAGGTTTTGCGCGTGGACAGGAAAGAACGCACCCTGTACTTCACGGGAGCAGGCCGGGAACAAGGCGATCCATACTTCCAATATTTCTACCGCATCGGCATGGATGGATCAGGCCTTAAGCTTCTGAGCCCAAGCAATGCAAATCACACCATATCTTTGTCTCCGTCAGGAGATTTTTTTGTCGATACATTTTCCACACCGGTGGAACCTCCGGTCAGTATACTCAGGAATAAAAAAGGACGCCAACTCCTAGAGCTGGAAAAAGCCGACATCACCCGGCTCGTAGAAACAGGATGGAAACCGCCGGTCCCCTTTTCAGTCAAGGCACGGGACGGCAAGACCGATCTCTACGGCCTTTTGTTCAAGCCAACCGACTTCGATCCAGCGAAGAAATACCCAATCATCAACAGCATTTACCCGGGTCCACAGACAGGAAGTGTGGGCAGCCGCAGTTTTTCTGCTTCACGCGGTGATAGGCAGGCTCTGGCCGAACTGGGATTCATTGTGATTTCCCTTGACGCGATGGGAACACCTATGCGATCGAAATCGTTCCACGCCGCCTACTACGGAAACATGGGCGACAACGGGCTGCCGGACCAGATCACCTGCATGAAACAGCTCGCTGAACGGTTTCCCTGGATTGACATCGACAGGGTGGGAATATACGGAGGTTCGGGAGGTGGGTTTGCATCCACAGATGCCATCCTCCGTTATCCCGACTTTTTTAAGGTGGCCGTGAGTGGATCCGGTAATCATGATAATCGAAATTACGAAGACGATTGGGGCGAAAAGTGGCAGGGCCTCTTAGAAACATATCCTGACGGTACCACAAGCTATGATAACCAGGCGAACCAGCTTCTGGCCAAAAACCTGAAGGGCAAGCTCCTATTAGCCCATGGCACGATGGACTCCAATGTTCCCATGTATAATACACTCCTCGTTGTTAACGAGCTCATAGCGGCCAATAAAGATTTCGATCTTATCCTGTTTCCCAACCGTGGTCATGGAATCGGTCGTGAATCCTACTTCATGAGGCGGCGATGGGATTATTTTGTCAAATACCTGATGGGCGCAGTGCCGCCTAAGGAGTACAAGTTCCAGCTGAATTTTTCTTCCCGAGCACGCTTTTAAGAACAGGATCGGTCTTTTTCAAATAGTCCGAGATCCTAGGCTCTATCAGGAGATCGGGAACTAGGGAATCCGGGTCGTTCTCGATGACTCGGAAATATTTTACGGAATAGGTCACCGGAAGACCTGACTGCGGCAGACGGAAAAATTGAACTTCGCCGTAATGGTTGGGTTTTCCACCGGTCGGTTCTCCGACAAATATGGCCGGCGTTTGTTTCTTAAGGTTAATAGCATTCAGTATGGCCGAGGAAAAGGTCCGCCGCCCGATCAAAACATAGATACTCCCCTTTTGGCGGAATTCCGGCCTCTTTTCGAGCGCCTCGAGGAAAGGGGCGAAGAGGCCGGAATTGCCGCCCCCATTGTGACGGAGATCGATGACAATCCTTTTGAATTTCTCAGCGTCTAACGGATCGAAGAGTGTTTTAACAAAATCGCTGAAGGATTGTCCGGTCATGTTTTGGCAGGAATTGTATTTGAAATAAAGTGTCTGCGAATCGGGAAGGGTTTTATACCAGTAGAATAGCCGGCGGTTTGTGAGGTATAACGGTGCATCACTTTCGTCTGAAGTGTCGACGAGCCACTCGGGTTTGGAGGAGAAAGGGAGAGGCTTCATATCCAGAATGACCACCCTGCCAGAAGTTGTGCGTACAGTCAGGGAAGCCGAATCCTGTGAAGGGATTAGTCTCATGCCGTGGAGTATCATAGTATCGGTCAGCAAGTTCGTAATCTTGTTCTTGACTTGAGCTTCGTTCTCATGGGGAATGATGGCGGTAAGGGCGGCAACGATATTCTCGATGGGTTTTCCCCCAATAGCCGTGATCTTTCCGTACAGGATGTTTTTGTATTCGGAGGTTGTATTCAATATGGCAATGCCGTCCTTAAACCAGTACAGCATAAGCGGAAGCCCTTGCTGAGGCCTGTATCCCAGTGTGGTGTGCGAATCACCTACAGAGGCAATGATTTTCATGAGGCCGGCCAAAATTTCATCCGGAGCCAGAGATGGAAGTTTTGTCTTGAGTTCCTCGATCTGGGTCAGGAATTCGGATTCGGAGATATTGTGAAAAAGGTTCTTGTGCCTTTTGGGGAGCTCGGTTGACAGAAAATCCAGGTCCTGTGCCCACTGTTCCAGCGTCACATCGCTTGGGGAAAAGGATGCCTTTATGGAGTAATCTGGAAATCCGAGAACAAAACAGGGGATGAGGATGAAACCGACAATAAAAGTTATGGAACGAAATCGATATGCCATGGAGATCTCCTTTATTATTAATTATACGAAAAAATCGTGGATATGTTTTATAATACCCCTTCTCTACCCTAATATTCAAACGTCCGTTTAGCTACCATACTGTTCGGAAATGGATAAAGATTGTTCAAGAACGGACATATTTGCTTTTGTGAGAGTTAGAAAATCTCGGAAAATCGATTTGGCATATTTTTCGCATATATATGTTCGAACTATTCGATGATACATGAGAGGTGGCTCAAATGGCTATTTTAGCACTCAAGGAAGAGATCATTTTAAGTGCGTTGCTTATGTTTGAGGGCGAGTCCCATGGTGCCCCTCTTAGAAAAAAGGTTATTGAATTGTCTAAAAAAGAGATTGTCTACGGGACGCTTTATAATCTTCTGGAAGTCCTTATTCGAA
>CAYPGQ010000199.1:0-4962 GCA_964410125.1 uncultured Eubacteriales bacterium
TTCCCGGCTTCTCGGGTACAGAAACACAGGATTCTTCCAAAACAATTTCCATCGGGAATCTCGTTCTTCCCCTTTCCGGAGGAACCATCGAAAACCTCATGAAGGGCAGAGCCTTCTGGCAAATCCTGGAGGACCACGACATCCCTGCTACTATTTTCAAGATGCCCTCCAATTTTCCTCCAGTTGAAACAAAACAAAGGACTCTATCCGGCATGGGCACTCCCGATATCACAGGTTCGATAGGAGAATTTAACTACTTCACTACACAAGTCACCGAACTCCAACAGGATATCGGGGGCGGCGAGATCCACGAAGTCTATGTCATCGGTAACAGAGTGGAAGCCAAGCTTCCAGGGCCTAAAAACGCTTTCAAAAAAAACCAACCCGAATCTTCAATCGATTTCAAAGTCTTCCTCGATCCGGTCAATCCCCTGGCTAAAATCGTGATCCAGGACCAGGAATTTATCCTCAAAGAAAAAGAATGGAGCAGCTGGAAGAAAGTCCGGTTTCCGATGATCCTCACCCAAAGTATCAGCGGAATCTGCATGTTTTATCTCAAACAAGTTCGCCCCGATTTTAAACTCTATATCTCCCCGATCAACATCGATCCGGCAGCGCCGGCCATGCCTATCTCCACACCGGAAAGTTATGTCAAGGAACTGGAAAAACAATTCGGATCCTTTTACACCAAAGGACTTCCAGCCGATTTTAAAGCCATGTCGCACGGCGTTCTGGATGAGGAAGAATTCCTGGCTCAGGACGACACAATCCTGAGAGAAAGGGTACAGATGTTCGAGTATGAACTTGCCCGGTTCGACTCAGGACTTCTCTTCTACTATGTCTCCAGCACTGACCAACGGCAGCACATGTTCTGGCGATTCATCGATCAACAGAGCCCGATGTATGACCCGGACCTTGCACGCAAACATGGCAATGCCATCGAAACCATCTACAAGGAAGCGGATAAGATGCTGGACATGGCACTGAGCAAAGCCGATAAAAATACCATCGTTATGGTGATGTCCGACCACGGATTCACCCCCTTCCGGCGGACCTTCAATGTGAATTCCTGGCTCAAGGAAAACGGGTACATCCGTTTGATCAACAACTGGAGACAGGGACAGGAAGAAGCCTTCATGAATACCAACTGGTCCAGGACTAAGGCCTATTCTTACGGACTGAACAGCCTGTATATAAACGAGAAAGGACGGGAGGGTGAGGGAATCGTCAATCCTGGGGCTGAAAAAGAGGCACTAGTCAGAGAGATTGCCCACAAGCTCGAGCAAGTCACAGACCCTAAAACAGGAGAGAGGGTAGTCACAAATGCCTATATCGCACAAGACTGCTACCAAGGGCCTCAAGTCGAACAAGCCCCGGATATAATCGTTGGGTACAACAGCGGCTACCGCACATCTTGGTCAGCACCCCTGGGAAGAATCACAAAAGAAGTATTTGGCGACAACATGGACAAATGGAGCGGGGATCACTGCATGGACCCGGCTGTCTGCCCGGGGATTCTTCTTGCCAGTGAGAAAATCAAGGCCGACTCCCCTGCTCTTTTTGATTTAACTCCGACAATCCTCTCGCTTTTCGGGATCGAAAAACCGGACAATATGGTCGGCAAAAAGATTTTTTAGGAGATAGAGATGGGAAAGGCAAAAGTCAAACTCGATAAAGACCTTCTGGAAAAGGTGAAAAAATTTGCGGAACTTTCGGGTTATTCTTCTGCCGAGGAATTCGTGACTCATTGTTTGGAAAAGGAAATTTCCAAACTGGAAGAATCGGACTCAGAAGAAGAGATCAAGAAAAAATTGAAAGGACTGGGTTATATCTCGTAAACCTTACTCTGGAATCTGAAAATGTGGATATTCAATTCTGCCTTCGGCAAAATATTCAATGCCCTATTTCTGCCTTTTCGTGGCATGAGCCCCTGGGTAGGAATGATCCTTATCTCCTTCCTCACCGGGCTTTTAATGTTGTTTGTCTTCAAATGGACATCCAACCAACAGGGAATCCAAAAAGTCAAAAACAGGATAAAAGCCCACCTACTTGAACTACGCCTGTTTAAGGACAGCCTCAGCCAGTCCCTTCGCTCCCAGGGAAACATTCTGCGCTGCAATCTTACATACATCAGCTATTCGGTCAAACCCATGCTCGTGATGATTATACCGCTCATACTGATCCTCATTCAGCTAAATTTCTGGTTCGGGTACGAGTCTCTCAAGCCTAATGAATCGGTCATCCTTAAAATCAAACTTGCGGAAGATCAAAATCCTTTGGAAACACAGATTGCAGTCCACCCCTCATCCGGCCTTGTGATGGAAACTCCTCCCCTCAGAATCGAAGAATCTCAAGAAATAAACTGGAGATTTTCTGCCACCCAGGAAGGAATCCAACAATTTACTGTGACGATCAATGGCGAGACTGTCATAAAAAAAGTTTCAGTGGCTCAGAAACCTCTCAGCAAAATATCTCCCCTAAAAACAAACAATAAGTTTCTCGATCAGCTTATGTATCCCACCGAATCACCCATCAAAGGCCAAATTCCGGTCAAGGCCATTGAAATCCAATATCCCACCAAAAGCATGAATCTTTTCGGGTGGAAGCTCCACTGGATAATTGTTTATTTTGCTCTTTCGATTATCTTTGGGTTTGCTTTCAAAGGGATATTCAAAGTCCAGATTTGATTGCTTACCAACAGGTATCTCCTCCGCGCCCTTCTCGGCGGCTCTGAACTACGCCCGCCAACTCCAAATTTCTATCACGTCAGTTTCTGTTCCCGTGATTGTCAGTCTCTCTAATCCTTTAGCAAAGTCGTGCTCAATACAACATCGCCGACAATATGGGGATATCCCCATATTGTTACCCTCGAAAAACGACTCGTGAAGGCTAGATCCTCAATGGCGCTGCGGACATACCTGATGGCTCGTTCCGTTGGAGCTAATCCCCACAGAGTAAAAGAGAATCGACAATTTATACCCTAGGCTATTACTGTAAGGTGGGGTGGGTCGGTCAGGCTTGCAAAAATGGGAAAAAAGGAGTAAGAAAAAAGAGAACGAATTTCGGAAAGGAAAAGACTATGAAAATCGATTGCTTTAATATGGAACGAATGCAATCCCAATGGGAATTTATGGTGGATTACAATCTTTCAGAAAGCGGTGTCCATCCCCTATCATTTAAAGAGCTTCTTCCGCAAGAACAGCTGCAGGATATCCTCGAGACACCATTGGGTTACATTCAAACAAACGGAACGATCGGATTGAAAGAACGTGTTTGTGCCATGTATCCTGGAACAAACGTAAAAAACATCTTGGTCACCACAGGGTCGATCGAGGCCAATTATCTTCTAGCCTGGAGCCAGGTCGAACCAGGAGACGAAGTCTTGTTCATGATCCCGAATTACATGCAGCTCTGGGGTTTGATGCGTGCATTCGGAGCGAACGTGAAGACATTTGCACTCAAAGAAGAATTGGATTGGAATCCTGATCCAGATGATCTGAAAAATCTGGTCACACCCAACACAAAAATCATTTGTGTCACCAATCCCAACAATCCGACAGGAAGCAGGCTTAGCCAAGAGGCTAGAGATACTATCCTGGACCTTGCAGAAAAAAACGATGCCTGGATCTTTGCCGATGAGGTGTACCAAGGGGCCGAGCTGGACAGACAGATAACCCCAAGCTTCTGGGGAAGTTATAAAAAAGTCGTCGTGTCCAACGGCCTTTCCAAAGCCTATGGTCTTCCGGGATTGAGGGTAGGATGGATTGTGGGACCTGAAGGTTTCGTTGAGAAAGTCTGGCCCTATCATGATTACACCACTATCGCCATCAGCTCTGTGAGCGATCGTCTGGCAAGAATAGCCTTGGCCCCGGAAAAAAGAAATCAAATTCTCAAGCGAACACGAACGATCTTGAATAACAACATCGGGATCATGATGGGCTGGTTTAAAAAACACCAGGAATTGTTCCAGTGCATTCCTCCTGAAGCGGGGGCAATCGCATTTCCTCGTTACAATCTAGACCTAAACTCAACTGAGCTTGTCGACAGGATTCGTGAAACAAAAAGTGTGCTCATCCTGCCGGGAGATCATTTTGGAATGGACCGCTATCTCCGCATCGGGTATGGAGAGGAAAAGGAAATCCTCGAAAAAGCCCTGGATCTTATCGAAGAGGCCATAAAAGAAGCACAGGCTATTTAATTTTATTGAACCAGGCGATATCCTCCAGGTTCTTCCTCTTTTTTTCTCGACTGGGCTTTTTTTCGTAATAACCCATCGATAAAAGGGAGACGATTTTGTACTTTTTCGGTATTTCCAGGATTTTCCTCGCTTTTCGGGAATTGAACCACCCGATCCAGCATGTGCCCAATCCGAGTTCTTCGGCTTGCAGTACGATGTGTTCCCCTGCAATCCCGCTATCGATCAGATAAAAGTTTACACCCTGGATCTGCTTTCCTATTCGATTGGCTAGAATATCCAATCGGGCCAGAATCATGATCAAAACGGGTGCCTTCGTGGCGAACTTCGATACAGAATAGATACCCGAAAAAACATTATTAACCAATTCATCCTTTAGCTCGGGGTCATCGATGACCAGAAAACGCCAGGGTTGGACATTGTCCGCTGAAGGGGCCAGCCGGGCGGCCTCCAAACAGGTGAGGATCTTCTCTCTTTCGATGGGTTTATCCAGATACCGGCGGACGCTCCTTCTTTGTGCGATAATTTTCTTTACAGACATTTTATTACTTTTAAAAATCAGCGAATAAATCCCCCTGACATATCTTTATCTTGCGAAAAGATTCTATCTTTAATAATATGGGAAAAATCATGCAACGAGGAGGCAATTTTGCCTAAGAAAATTTTGGGATCGGTTCTAATCTCGCTCCTCTCTTTCGCCATTTTCCTTATATCTTCCGATGAGCCGTTTTGCAAGCAGGTCGCAAATTATACCATGAATGTTGTGC
>CAYPGQ010000200.1:0-4838 GCA_964410125.1 uncultured Eubacteriales bacterium
GATGCGAAGATATAAAGAAAATTTTTCCGGACTTTCTCGTCGGGGACCTGGACCAGAGATCTGCGGAGGATATTCAATCTCATATAGCCGATTGTCCCGCTTGCAGGCAGGAACTGGAAGACCTGAGCGCAGTCTGGACAAAACTGGGCGTTCTCCCAGAAGAACACCCGAGCAACGGTTTGCGTGAACGATTCTACAGAGAACTCGAAGAATATAAAGCGGAGATGAATCGTGAGAGGCCCCTTCACCATTTGAAACAATTTTTCAGCAGTCTGTTTTATCGCTCTAGGAGCGGCCGTCCTGCCTATCAGTTTGCTCTCGGTTTTATTCCTCTATTCATAGGTCTATCGCTTGGTTATCTTCTATTTTCGGGAAGGCAAAATGCCGACCTCCGCCGAGAGGTTCAGGATATGCGGCAGATGCTGGCTGTATCCCTTTTGGACCAAAGATCTACCACCGAAAGACTCAGAGGAGTCAACCTGAGCTACGGCCTCAAGAACCCCGACAACAAAATGATCCAAGCCCTCCTCGATACCCTGAATAATGACTCCAACATCAATGTCCGGTTGGCAGCCGTGGATGCTCTTTATCTTTTTTACGACTCCCCTTCGGTCAGAGAGGGCATTATTCAATCTCTTTCCCAGCAGAATTCGCCGTTTTTACAAGTGGCTCTGGTCGATCTCCTCGTGAGCGTACAGGAGCGGCAAGCACTAGAATCTTTCAAGAAACTGATAGAGGCCAACCAACTCGATCCAAATGTTAAACAAAAACTGGAACAAGGTATCAAAGAACTTTCCTATTAAATGAGGATATCATGAAAAAAATATTTCCGGTCCTATTTATCGTTTTGTTGGTCGGGACATTTCTTCTTCACGGCGATAGTTATCGTGTGCAAAGAAAAGGAAAAGTCGACAGAACACTTCGTTTCCAGGAGCCATCCAAGCTGAAAGACCTTCAGGTGGACAACATCTTTGGGTCGATCGTAGTGACTGGGTATGACGGAAAAGAAGTCAAACTTATCGCCCATAAAACCCTCAAAGCACGCAACGAAGACCGGGCCCAGAAAGCGGAAAAAGAGGTGAAACTCGACATCACAGAAGAAGGGAACGTCATCGACATCTACGTGGACGGGCCTTTCAGGCATCAACACAACAAAAGGGGAAACTGGAGCGATCCCGGGTATGAGGTGCACTATGATTTTGATATCAAGGTTCCTCGAAAGACAAACATCTATTTAAAGACAGCCACGGCTGGGATCATCCAGGTTTCCAACATCGAAGGGGAATTCCAAGTCCGTCATGCTGACGGAAAAATTGTCATGAGTGATATCATAGGAGCCGGGATAGCCCAAACTGCGGCCGGCGATGTGAAGGTACATTTTGCAAAGAATCCGGATTCCGATTGTTCCTTCAAAACCGTTGCCGGCGATATCGATGTGGTGTTTCTGAAAAACCTTTCCGCCGACTTTCTGTTGAAAACCAGATACGGGGAGGCCTACTCGGATTTTCCCGTATCTCTCTTGCCTGTCCAATCATCGGCGACAGAGGAAAGAAAAAACGGAAAATACGTTTACAGGAGCAATGCCTCCGTGGGCATCCGCATTGGATCCGGCGGTCCGGAAATCAAAATGGATACCCTGACCGGGGATATTCTGATAAACAAAAAATAGTCTAGGAGGACAAAATGAAAAAAATCCATATTTATCTCAGCATTGTCACAATTTTTCTTTTTGCAGGAGCTTTTGCTTTTGCCCAACAGACAACCGGTGATCGAGTAAACGTATCGTTCAGCGATCCTTCCAAGCCGGGCTTTGTCAATGTCTATGTAGAGTCAGGATCTATTACCGTCAAGGGATACAACGGCAAAGATGTCGTTATCCAAGCAACCATCGGGGCAAAAAAGCCCACCGAAAAGGAACAAGAAAGTGAAATTCCTGAAAAAGCCAAAGGGATGAAGCGCGTCACGGCAAACCGAACCGGAATGGTCGTTGAAGAAGAAAACAATGAGATGAAAATTTATGTCGCCGCCCACGACGATAAGGTCAATCTCGACATACAGGTTCCATTCCGGACCTCTATGAAACTCCGCAGCACTGACAACGGAGATATGCTTGTGGAAAATGTGACCGGTGAGATCGAAGCCTCGAACAGTGACGGGAACTTGACTTTGAAGAATATTTCAGGATCAGCCGTTGCGCACGCTTATGATGGGGAACTGGTTGTTACCTTTAATCAAATCGATCCGGGGAAACCCATGTCCTTTTCCTCCTACGATGGGGACATCGATGTGACCTTTCCCTCCACGGTGAAGGCCACTGTCATGATCAAAACGGATGACGGCGAAGTCTACAGCGACTTCGATATCGATCTGAAAGCGAACCAAAAGCAACGGGTAAAAGATGAGCGAAAATCCGGAGGACGGTACAGGATCAGTTTCGGTGAGTATGTTACAGGCACCATAAACGGCGGAGGACCGGAATTCCAGTTCGTATCCTACGACGGAAACGTCTACATCCGGAAAAAATAACTCCAGCAGAATTAGAAAATTAGAAGGGGGTAGGCTCAAAGGCCTGTCCCCTTTTTTTATATTCTTAGTACATTCTGGCTTCTATCTCTGAATTGAATATCAGTAGGTTTTTTTTTAAAATGTATAAAGCATGGGGAGATATTTTCTATCGTATTTCTAATCTCAGCTTTTCCGGAATATCTTTTCGGTTGGGATACAAGTTCAAATTCAATCCGCAATATACCCAGCGCGGTGAGTCACCTTGTATTTTTTACCTTTGACCTTCACTTCAATCTTTTTAAACTTTCCATCTGCAACATAATTCTTAGGGGTGTAATACAACAAATAATAATTTTCAGAGGCTTCAACTGCTTTCTCAAATAGAAACTCCGGACTGGAGGAGCTATCTACCGTTCCCCCCGTAGCATCGGCTAATGTCTTAAATGCATTAAAAACATCCTAGGAAGATTCTTGCATTGTGATATTGGGAGCCGTCTCAGCTATCTTTGTGAAAAACATAAAATGAGCGGAAATTGAAGAATCTGCATAAGCTTGTCTGACCTTATCAACATCAAAAGAAGAGCCTCTTGCGTATAATCCTGTGATATTTTCGAGTGCCATATACATGGCCGGGTCCTCTTGCATCAAATTTGAATTTTGAAGTATTATCCTATGTTCAACTTGAGGGATGTATTCTCTCTGGTAGAGAAGAAAAACAATTTTCTGCCCATCTATTTCCTTAATCGATGTGCCCAAATCTATGAGTCTTTTCTGGCCAACTCCTCTTATCTGTTCCAGCCTCTGCAAATTAGTTTCATAAGCTGGAATTAATAATTTGAGGCCCTCATTTCCATCTGATGTATAAATTGAAGTCCCAAAATCATCTAATATGTTCGCTCCACGTGCACCAAAAAAAACTACCATTGCCCGAACGATTTTTTTCATTTCATCCATAAGACTTCTATATTTAGAGTTGCCTATCCCGATATCCTTTTTCACAATGCTCCACAATGCTTTTCCCATTTCCTCTTTTGTTTTGTTCTTGAATGATTCGGCTTTCAATCTGTAAGTCTTAACAGGAGTCATAATTTGGAGTGTATCCTCAGGCTGGATGACATTTTGGAAGAAATGTTTAGCGACTTCTTTTATCTGGGGCGCATAATCCAAAAGTTCAAAGACAAGAAAAAAATGCCTATTATGAAGATTCCCTTTTTCATTTGTTCACCCCTCCATATTCTGTCTTTTTTATTATAATGCAAAGACCATGCCAAATAAAGGCCAGAGGTATTAACAGTAATATTGGATGGATTTTTGTCCTGAATTCTGTACAGATATCACTTTGGAGGACTCAAAATCAGCATGAACTGGATCTATAATTGTGAAAAATAAATAGAAAAAGCGTAGTCTGCTGCGTTTTAAGCAGCCGTTCGCTGAGTGCGGCCGCGGAGAAAATCGATCATCTTGGGAACAACCAGAGGAACAACATCGGGGAGCATGTGGGGCATCAAGTTGTCCATGACTTTGGGCATCATGTCGGGCATCTGTTCCTGCATGTAATCGGGCATCGGGATCATCTCGCCCACACGCTCCAGCATGGTGGGCATAACCTTGGGCATCATCTTGGGGAGAAGCTTCGGAAAGAGCACGGGAAACACCGGCTTCATCATGGCGAATAGGGCATCCCCCACGAATCCCAGCTTTCCGACAAAACGCATCATGCCTCCCATTCCCAGGGGCATGGCATCCAGCATATCGGGCCACATGGTGTCCATCAGGTTGGCGAATCCCTGCGGTGTCATCAACGCGATCATGCCTTCGAAAACGGCCC
Source organism: uncultured Eubacteriales bacterium (assembly GCA_964410125.1). Classification (GTDB taxonomy): domain Bacteria; phylum Acidobacteriota; class Aminicenantia; order Aminicenantales; family Aminicenantaceae. The sequence continues at coordinate 4,334 of CAYPGQ010000200.1, forward strand.
ACTGCCTGGCGACTTCAGGGCTGGGATCTTTGAATTCCTTGCCCAATCCTTTGCAGGCAAAGGCAGCCAGATCATGGATATTGACCGGCAGGTTCTTCTTGTCCTTGCTCACACGCAGCTGAAATTCACAGCAGGGACAAAGAGCCAGGACTGTATCGGCGTTGATCTCCTCTGCTTCGTCCAACCGGGATTTCCCGATGTCGTAGGCCACTTCCGGTTCTTTGATCAGGGTCAAAACGCTTCCGCAGCAGTGTCCATCGTCCCGGTTGTGGGCCATCTCCTCGAATTTGACTCCGGGAATGGCTTTGATAACCTCTCGTGGCTCATCGTACACACCAGAGACTCTTCCGATGTGACAGGAGTCATGCCAGGTGACTTTTTGCTCGACAGGATGGGTAAACTGGAATTCCCCGCTCCGGATCTTCTCGGCGATCACCTCGCTGTAGTGCTTCGTCTGGATATTGTATTCGAGCCCCAGCTTTTCCGCCCATTCCTTATACGTGTG
>CAYPGQ010000201.1:0-4807 GCA_964410125.1 uncultured Eubacteriales bacterium
CAGCCGATGGCCGCCGATATGGCCAACACCGTCAATCCCGCAGCCATGGGTTATGCCGCTTATCACTGGGTGGATACAAACGGCGATGACCTGGTCTCAACGGATGAGCTTATCGGTTATCCCTTAGATGGCATCCTCTGGTATGGAGGTTTTGACCCCTGGAATCCGACAAGCCTCGATGATCCTGATGTCATCGATAATAATTACAAATCCACCCTCACAGACGAGCTTCTCTTTGGTATCGAGAGAGAAATCTTTACGAATTTCTCGCTAAGCGCCGCTTTGACATTCCGTCGCACCCATCGAGTAGGATGGAAGATATTCCATGACAAGGAAACCGGATGGACCGAGAGTCGACAAAATTACATCGGTCCTATCCAGGGCTCACTCACCTATGATGGTACAACCTACGAGTACGAGTACTGGACGCTGGACCGATACAGGCCCGCAGGAGGGCTTTTGACAAACCGGCCGGACGGCCACAGAAACTACACAGGCATCGAAATATCTGCCGTAAAAAGACTGAGCAACAGGTGGATGATGAATGCCTCCCTTTCTTTGCAGAAAACCATCCTCCACTACGGTGAAAAAGGCTATCATGATCCCACAAATAGAGACAAGTTTGAAGGGGGCCCTTTTTTTGGAGATGCCCAGTGGATGGCCAAACTGAGTTTCCTCTACCAGCTCCCTTGGGGATTCCGTTTCAGTCTTTTTGCCCATGTCAAACAGGGCTGTGTTCAACCGAAGCAGATAATCGTGATGACACCGGAAAGGGCAGCGGTCGGACTAGGAGCAGTTAAGTATATCCTTATAGAAAAATATGGCGAGACAAGGCTCCCCACGCTTTATAACACGGACATTGGCTTGGTGAAGGATATCCGGATCGGAAAATACGGGACCCTTTCCCTTCATGTCGATGCTTTCAATCTGTTCAACTTCGGCCATGTTCTGTACCGCTATATGAGAGTCAATTCACCCAGATATAATGAGATTTGGGAAATTCTCAATCCAAGGGTGATCCGATTGGGTATTAGATACAGGTTCTAAACCACCCTTCATTCCTTTTAAATAAAAACCTTCCACGGAATATGCGGGGAATTTGCACAGTTCTTTAACATAAGGCGTTCGGAAAACCCCTATATTAATAACAAGCACAGTGACTTCTGAACAAATAGAAAGAAGGTGATGGAAAACAAAAAAATTTTTAAAAATATCAATCCAAAATCAATACAAATCGGAAAAGGAGGTTAAATTGAGAAAAGTCCGAAAATTAAGTTTTTTGGGGATTTTGAGTGTTTTAACGGTGGTTTTGTTTTTAGCCGGCATCAGCTTTATGCAGGCTCAGGTTCAAATTACAAAAGGGAAACCAGAAAAACCACCAGGAAAACCTGAAGAACCCGAGCAAGCCACCTGGGCAGTTCGAATTCCGACCTCAGATTTAGATTATACTTTCTCTGGAATGGAGGAAACTAACGGCTATTATGAAAATAATGGCTCAACTGTTAATGTGAATGTCAAAAGGAACCAAGTAGGCGGAATTTGGGGGCAAAGGTATTACGATTTTGCATACTCTTTTAATTTCAGAATTACCAACGGAAACCTCGGGACACCCCCCTCTGAATACGTAAGATTTCAGATTCCAGACAATGTAAATTGGCTCGATTTAATTTATCCTGATAAGGATAAATCCTGCTGTCAGTTCCCCGGTGACACATGCGAAGATGGAGGTTGTTTCAATTGTTTACCCAAATGTATGGCCGATTTTTTGAACGGCACACATCCTCAACCAGACTATGAATCTTTCTACATTTATGTAGACGTTTTCGATTGGGATATCGAACTCATGCAGCCCGGAGATACTTATATATTCGGGTATACAAGCGAATATTTAGCAGAACACGATCGTTATGAACCCGGTGATTATTTGGTCATGGTGGCTCGTTACCGCGACAAATGCGAAGCCAACCCAGCCTATCATGATATCGAGTTATTGAGGAACATTAATTACCAGAGAGCTCTATATTTAGGCAATGCGCATAATATTGTCATCGAAAAGTTAGCCGAGCCCGGCATAGAATGCGATGGTGTGTGGAGAATTTGGGTACTTCCTTATGATTTTTCAGGTAGAAATCTTCCAGGATACCTCAAGGTCCAGGAGCGCTACTGTGTTAGGAAAAAATGGTACTATTCTATAGAAGCAAAAGGCATAGGCTACTGGGATGAAAGCGAAGGCTGCTTCAAAGGCGGCTTCAATTTCTACATCGACTTCATCAAAAATCCTGTTACTCAGTAAAATATTCAATTGGATAAGGAGCGAATAGCCGTTCCAGCCCTGAATCAAAGCGGCGATTCGGTCCTCTCCCCTTCATTAAGGCCATTATTTGAAGATTTTCTCGCTTCTTTCCAAACGGAATAAATTTTCCATCACCCAGACCTCGGCTTCAAGATATCCTGCATGAAAGGCAATACGCTTCCCATCCGGGTGGAAGCGTAACTCACTCAAACTCCTCATAGAAAAGTCCATTCTCTGCGGTTCTTTATCTTCTAAATCCACCCGCCAGAGTTGGTTAGGCTTTGCTCCTTTGACAAAAAATATTTCCTGACTCCCCGGCCTCCAATCCAGTGAATTGATACTCCCTCCAAACTTCATTCGATACAACTCCTCAGCTTCTTCCCCTGCTGCAGGGATGACATTTAAAGTCCAGAGGGGAGTCCGGTCATCGAAGGCTATCCACTTCCCATCCGAAGATAATGCCACATGAGAGGTCTGACTGGCATTCTCGTGACGATAAATCTCTTCTTCTTGCCCGCTCTGGATATCCCGGATTCTAATGCTCATGATATAGCTTTCCCCACTCTTCCTCTGTTCCCACATCTTGTACACGATCCTTTTTCCATCCGGAAACACATCGAGCTCAGGAATGTACTCCTCTTCTTTACAGCCCATTAATAAATCTAACTCTCCTGTTTGGCTGTCAATGGAATAAAGGCCCGTGCGTCCTTTTCTATCAAATCCATGAGAATAAAAACTTTTTCCGTCAGCCGACCAGCGGACGTAATATATATGATCGAGATTCGTAACAAGTTCGCACGTTTCGCCCTCCCCCAAAGATTGGATACATATGACCGGAGTTGTGAAACGTCCGGGCCCATATGACCTCTCAGAAATATAGGCAAGGGATTCCCCATCCGGAGAAAAATCAGGCGACCTGTTGGCCCCGACAAACAACTTCGTAGATCTTTCCGCAGGTGTTGAAAGGGCGTTTGTTTCGAGATCCATAGCGGCCGTGTACACATCGTGCATTCCTGCGTACTGCACATAATAAAGATCCTCATCATCCGTAAATCCCAAAGCGTCTATCCTTCCTATGTCTTTTTTGAGGAGGTAGGGATTTCCCTGGGGCCTGCCTTGTTTCATCTCCAGAACCCATATATCCATATCTCCCGTCCGGTCGCTTAAAAAAAGAAACCTTTCGCCACGGGAGTCCCAGCCGAGTAGAATGTCATGCGCGGGATGCTCGACAAGAATGACCTCTTCGCCGCCCTTGACAGGGAGCATCGCGATATCGCTTCCCCGCGAATCCGGAGCCTCCGAAACAAAACTAAAGATGATTGTCTTGCCATCGGGAAGGTAAAACCCGGGATACACCCGGCCTTCTTTGAGAATCCGGACCGAGCCATCCTGAACGGAGATGGCCGCTATTTGGGTGATTCTTTGCCCTTCTCCCAGTCCTGCCAGGATATATTTGCCATCCGGTGACCAGGCAGACGGTTCGACATAGAAATTCTTTTCGTTTCGATAAAGGACCTGCGGCTCTGATCCATCCAAGCCAATGATACGCAGCTCAAAAAATCGATCCTTATTCATCCATGAATAGGCCAACTTTTTCCCATCGGGAGACCAAACGGAGGCAAGAGCATACTCCTGGGACTCTACCCAGTTTTCCTTATGAGTGAGGAGGTGCAGTTTGCCGGAAGGAATCTCCTTGATGGCCAGGTCTCCCGTTTCCCAAAACACCGTGGAAAGGTACCGCCCATCGGGAGAAGGTGCGCCGACAAAGTCCCTGTTGACACCTGTAAATACCTTCTGCATGCTCAGCTCTGTTTTTTTATCCTCGATCACAGCTTTTGCCTTCACCAGGCGGGCCAATTTTTGCCTAGCGATCTTGACCTCTTCTTCCTGATCCGGAAAATTTTGGATAACTTTCTCGAAAGCTTCTCGAGCCTCCATCAGCCCCAATTTCTCATAGCAGAGGCCAATATGGAGCTGGGCCTTGACAGCCACTTCCCTCTCCTCCTCTATTAGAAACTGCTCCAAAATCTTCTGGTAAAGCTCGATGGCCTTTTCCAGATCTCCTTCGGCTTCTTCCAAGTACAGCGCCTCCTGGAACATCTCCCCTGCGGTTTGCTGCGCCGGTAAATAAGTGAATAGAATAAGAAGGCTAAAACATGACACAAAAAAAGCGAGTAATATTCTCATGTGGATGTTTAACTTAGTTTTTTGTATCATGCTATCGCAATTCTCCCCTGCATCTTCCCACAATAAAATATAGATATTTTTCGTCGCAGATGTGTTAAGGAAATGTGCAAATATACTGCATTTTGCGCGCACAAACCGTCAATCCACAAACTTATATCCCACTCCTCTTATGCTGAGGATGTGTTCGGGATTGGCAGGATCGTCCTCGATCTTCCTTCGGATATTGGCGATGTGGCTGTCAATGGTGCGGTGCGAAATCCAGACATTGTCCTTTCCCCAGATTTCATCGAGCAGTTCATCCCTGGAAAGGACTTCTCCCTTATTCCG
>CAYPGQ010000202.1:0-4744 GCA_964410125.1 uncultured Eubacteriales bacterium
CCCGTCTCAACCGAATCCCCCGCCTTGGGATAGATATTGCTTAGACATCCTTGTTGAGGAGATTTGATCTCATTTTGCATCTTCATGGCTTCCAGAATCAACACAGCCTGGCCTTCTGCAACCTCATCGCCCTCGTTCATCAGGACCTTCACGATCCTCCCAGGCATGGATGTATTCACGTTGGCCTTGCTCTGTTTCCCGGTTTTCGGGCCAAGAATTTGAAGAGCGGATTTTTTTTCGATCTGGAAACACCGCCCGTTCACATAAATAGTGTAGGATGTTGTGTTGGCGTTGACAATAACGTTATGAATCTTGCCGTCGATGTTGAGTAAAATCTCATCCGTGCTGAGAAATTCCACAGAAACCCTATATTTGTTTTTGCCCAAGGTAACCAGGATGTCAGTCGTTTTGGTCTGTGTCAGGTTCAGCCTGAATTCTTTGTTTTCCAACCAAAATGATACATTCATTTTAAGGCCTTTTATTAAGGCTTTCCCATCTGCCTTGTGTCTTCCAATTGCTCTTTTTTTGTTTTTCGCGAAATCCAAGACCCGTTTTGTTCTCACAGTAGCTTTTGATGCCTGCAGCTATGAGGGCAACCAATTCATCCTCGGGCTTATCCCCATCCTTTTCCTTCTCCAAGTTGGGGATGAAATGAGTGTTGTAATCACCTGCAAAAAATTGGGGGTGGTGAAGGATTCGTTTGAAGAAGGGGACAGTCGTCCGGATACCGTATATTTGGTATTCGGATAAAGCGCGGAGCATGCGATGAATCGCTTCTGTCCGTGTCTGCCCCCAAGTGACAAGTTTGGACAGTAAGGGATCGTACTCCATTGGCACTACATAGCCTTCATAGATTCCGTTGTCATCCCTTATGCCCAACCCTCCTGAGGGGACACGAAGGTGAAGGATTTTTCCGGGTGAGGGCAAAAAATCATTATCCGGGTCCTCGGCATAGATTCGGCACTGGATAGAAGATCCATTGGGCTTGATATCTTCCTGGCGGAAAGCCAAAGGTTTTCCCGCGGCGATTTCGATCTGGCATTTGACCAGATCGATCCCGGTTACCATCTCGGTCACAGGATGTTCGACCTGAAGCCGGGTGTTCATCTCCAGAAAATAGAACTTTTTGTTTTTGTCAACAACAAATTCCACTGTCCCCGCATTCCTGTAATCGACGGCAGCCGTAACCTTTACTGCTACACGTCCCATTTCCTGCCGGGTTTTTTCATCCAGGAATGGAGAAGGTGTTTCCTCCAAGACTTTCTGGTAGCGCCTCTGGATGGAACATTCCCTCTCGCCCAAATGAACAATATTCCCCATATTATCAGCCAGAATCTGGACCTCGATATGATGGGGCTCTTGGATATATTTTTCGATGTAGACGGATGGATCGTCAAAGCTTGACTCTGCCTCGGAGCGGGCCAAACGGAAAGAAGAAACAAGCTCCTTCTTGTTTTTGACCAACCGCAATCCTTTTCCGCCCCCGCCTGCAGAGGCTTTTAGAATGAGCGGGAAACCGATTTTTTCCGCCTCCGCTGCCAGTTCTTTTTCATCCTCGATCGCCTCGAGGGTTCCCGGAATTATCGGTATGCCAGCCTCGGCCATCTTCTTCCTGGAAGCGGTTTTGTTTCCCATTATTCCCATGGCCTTGGAAGGAGGGCCGATGAACACTATCCCCTCTTCTTCACAGCGTTTGACCAGCCTGGGATTTTCTGCAAGAAACCCATATCCAGGGTGTATGGCCTGGGCTCCGCACTCTTTGGCCACTCCTATAATCTTGTCGATGCTTAAATAGCTTGCCGATGGTTTCGCCTCGCCTATAGGGTAGGCTTCATCCGCTACTCTGACGTGAAGAGCTCTTCTGTCGACATCGGAATAAACAGCAACCGGAACGATTCCCATTTCTCGGCATGTCCGGATGACACGTACAGCAATTTCACCTCTATTCGCGACCAATATTTTTTTAAACGTCTTTTCCATTGCATGTCCCAGGTCAGTATGTATCCCAAGATTGCCTGAATGCTATTGTATTATATTCAACTGCTCCATTAGACTCAACCTGATTATTTAATCTGAATGACCCTCTTCCATTCTGTTTGGGCATTACTTTCAAGGTGTTTCTATGCCATCAGGCATTTCCTCCGCTCTAGTTCGGATCTTTAACGCCATTCCCTCATCGCCCTTCTCGGCGGCTCTGAACTGCGCACGTCAACTCCAATCTCTTTTACTCTAAACTCTGTTCCTATGATTACCCGCATCTTGAATCCTTTAGCAAAGTCGTGCTCAATACAACATCGCCGTCCCCAAATGGATTCCCTCGAAGAACGAATCGTGAAGGCTAGATCCTCAATGTCGCTGCGGACATGCCTGATGTCTTATTTCGATATGATTTTAAAGTATACAGAATGGAAAATATTAACCTGAATTGTTCATTGAAATACAAGGGAGGCGGGCTAGAGCGGGATGTTTCCGTGCTTTTTCGGGGGATTTTGATCTCTTTTATTCTCCAGCATCTTTAAGGCTGCGATCAGCTTGGGTCTTGTGACTCTAGGTTCGATGACTTCGTCAACGTATCCCTTTTCGCTGGCGATGTAGGGATTGGCGAATTTTTCGCGGAATTCATCCACTTTTTCCACGCGCAGTTTTTCTTTGTCCTCTACCCCGTTCATTTCGCTCCGGTACACGATCTTCACCGCTCCTTCTGATCCCATCACAGCAATTTCTGCTGTCGGATAGGCATAATTAATATCGGCCCGGATGTGTTTGGAGGCCATGACACAATAGGCGCCGCCGTAGGCTTTTCGTGTGATAAGTGTAATTTTCGGAACAGTGGCTTCAGAAAAGGCATACAAAAGCTTGGCGCCATGGCGGATGATACCACCGTGTTCCTGGGCCACACCGGGCAAAAAACCAGGCACATCTTCCAATGTGATCAAAGGAATGTTAAAGGCATCGCAGAACCGGACAAACCGGGCCCCTTTGTCCGAGGAGTTGATATCTAACACCCCAGCCAGATGATCGGGTTGATTGGCCACTACCCCGACCGACTTTCCTCCCAGTCGTCCAAATCCGATCACGATGTTTTTGGCATAGTGCTCCTGAACCTCGAAAAAATAATTGTCGTCCACAACTTCCGTTATGATCTTACGTATATCATAAGGCTGGTTCGGGTCATCGGGAACGATAAAATTCAGGTCCTCACTCGTACGGTCAGAGGGATCGGAGGTCTCTTTCTCGGGAGGATCTTCCATGTTGTTGTCCGGGACAAAAGAGAACAGTTCCCGGATTAGAGCCAGTGTTTGTTCTTCATTTTCCGCTGCAAAATGGGCTACTCCGCTAATGGCGTTATGGGTCTCTGCACCTCCCAGCTCTTCCATGGAAACATCCTCATGTGTCACAGCCTTTATGACTTCGGGCCCGGTGATGAACATGTTGCCGATCCCTTTTGTCATGATGATAAAGTCTGTCATGGCCGGGGAATACACAGCCCCTCCGGCACACGGGCCGATGATCGCGGATATCTGCGGGATGACTCCCGAAGCCAAAACATTCCGCAAGAAGATATCCGCATACCCCCCCAGGCTTTCCACACCTTCTTGAATCCTGGCTCCTCCCGAATCATTGAGCCCTATCATAGGAGCCCCGATCTTCATGGCCAAATCCATTATCTTGACGATTTTAGCAGCATTGGCAGCACTCAAGGATCCGCCGAACACGGTAAAATCCTGAGCAAATATGTAAACCGTCCGGCCTTCTATGGTTCCGTATCCCGTGACGACGCCATCCCCGTAGATCTGCTTCTTTTCCATGCCAAAATCATGGCATTGATGAACCACGAGTTTGTCCATCTCTTGAAAAGACCCTTCGTCCAATAAAAGATTGATTCTTTCCCGGGCCGTGAGTTTGCCTGCCTGGTGCTGTCGTTCCGCTCTTTGTTTTCCCCCGCCGAGTTCAGCAAGTTTTTCCCGGCGCTTCAACTCTTCTAATTTTTTGTCTATTGACATGGCAACCCTTCAGAACTCAGCTTTTTTTGACTTTTTTCCAGTCGCTCAGGAATTTTTCCATCCCGATGTCGGTCAACGGGTGTTTGATAAGCTTTTCTATCACACCAAAAGGAATGGTCGCAATATCCGCGCCGATCATGGCCGCTTCCACTACATGGAGGGGATGCCGGATACTTGCGACTATAATCTCTGCGTCCATTCCGTAGTTGTCGAAGATGGTCGCGATCTCATCCACGAGGTTCATCCCCTCATGGCTGATATCATCCAAGCGGCCGATAAACGGGCTCACGTATCGAGTTCCGGCTTTAGCCGCCAACAATGCCTGCATGGAAGAAAAGATCAGAGTTGTGTTGACGTGGATCCCTTCCTGGGCAAGGACTTTTGTCGCTCTCAGCCCCTCCAAACAGATGGGGATCTTCACGACGATATTATCCGCTAACGAGGCCAGTCCTCTCGATTCCTCGATAATATCTTCCGCTTTCGTCGAAACGCTCTCCACACTCACCGGCCCGAGAACGATACTGCAAATCTCCTTGATCAGGTCTTCGAATTTCGCATTTTCTTTGGCAACAAGACTGGGATTTGTCGTAACGCCATCGAGGATTCCCCAACCCGCCGCTTCTTTTATTTGTTTGACATTGGCCGTGTCCAAAAAGAATTTCATTAGCACCTCCCAAAAATCAGAATAAGAAATCTCGCATCTCGCCTGCCTTCTTTATTTAATACAATTTAAAGAAAAA
>CAYPGQ010000203.1:0-4738 GCA_964410125.1 uncultured Eubacteriales bacterium
CTCCGCTCGTTAACTCCCAATCTCTACCACTCTAGCTTCTGTTCCTATGATTGTCCGGATCTCTAATCCTTTAGTAAAGTCGTGCTCAATACATCCTCGCCGTCTGACAAAATCAGATTCCCTCGAAGAACGGGTCGTAATGGCTAAATCTTCAATGGTCGCTTCAACCATCCCCAAAAGCCCAATTTATCACGGAAATAAGGATGCTTACAAAAATATTCAATTATTTGAATTATTTCTTTATATTTGATACAATTTTTTGGATTTGGGTTTATATATTCTTTTTTTTATGCAGGAATCAGTTTTAAAAAAAGAGTTAATTCGTTTATATAATTACAGTTAACTTATTTGGTAAAAAATGTATAGGGAAAACTGATAGTGGCATGAATATTGCTTATATATGTAGAGAAAGTTTGTATATCTATAATGATCCATAAGAAATCAAATTATTTATCAAGGGGGTGCGGTTAGGAGAAGCATAAGAAAAAAAGCTTTGGGTGGAGTGAATACCGTCACTCCAGGGAATTAACGGATCTTATCCCTTTTATAAGGGAATAAGGAGGGGAATTTGAAAAAATTATTTACTTTTGTAGCCGTTCTGCTTCTAGTTGGCGTGTTTGTATCCGCTCAAGATCTGGGTGCTATACGAGGAAAAGTTATTGACGAAGACGGGACTCCTCTTCCAGGCGTGAGTGTGACTTTGACCGGAGGCAAAATTGCGATGATGAGCTCTGTCAGCTCTGCGGCCGGAAACTTCAGGTTCATAAGCCTTCCTGTCGCCAATGATTACATCTTGAAAATTGAGCTCAGCGGATTCAAAACCATTATACGTGAAAAGCTGAGTGTGTCCTATGGGCGGGACATCATTTTTAACTTCACTCTTGAGCAAACAGCTCTGGAGGAGGAAATCACGGTCATCGGACAAACACCTGTCATCGACACCAAAAGAACGCAGGTGGGCGTGAATATCACCGAAGAGATGATCATGAGCCTGCCCACAGCCCGTAATCCGTGGGTGATCATGTCGCTTGTTCCCGGAATGCTGATCGACAAGGAAGATGTCGGTGGAAGCGAGGCCGGACAGCAGTCTGGATATTCCGGTCACGGAAGCATAGACAACGACCAGACCTGGAACATCGACGGAGCCAACATCACAGACAACTCCGCCCTGGGATCAGCTCCTGCCTATTTGAACCTGGCCAGCTACGAAGAGCTCCAGATCAACTACGGAAACAACGATGTCAAGTCGCAGACCGGTGGCGTACAGCTAAACTTTGTAACCCGGCGGGGTGGCAATAACTTTAGTGGAACATTTTACCTGGATATTTCGGAAGAAAGCTGGCAGTCCTACAACGGAACTCCCGAGGTTGAAGCACTTTTCCCGACCTATAATCCGGGTATCTCGAGAGTCTATTTATATGGTGCCAACTTTGGGGGGCCTATCGTTAGAGACAAGGCGTGGTTTTACGGTTCATATGGGATACAGGATCTCAAGGCCCGGAATATCGATGCCACCACGGACTCCACCTGGCTGGTTGCTGGTTATGGCAAACTCAACTTTCAGCTAACCTCCAGCACCAGAGCCGAGTTTTTCCTCGAATACGACAATAAGCTCAAATGGGGCAGAAACGATTGGTTTGAACTGGGCTCGTGCACTCCTGATCTCCGCTGGGACCAGGACGGTCCGGGATATATCTGGAAAGCCGAACTGGAGCAGATGTTCGGCGACCTGTATCTCAATGCCAAACTCATTTATCTTGACATGGCCTTTTACCTGCGTCCGTATGAGAGTTCTTTGGGAAACCATCTGGCAATTTCCTACTATCCCACCTATTATGTTTCCGGTGCCCTGGATGATTACGGAACTACTCGAGTAAATACCAATCTCAATCTGACGGGCAGCTATTTTGCCGAAGAAGTTCTGGGCGCAGACCACGAGATAAAGTTTGGGGTAGACTACATCGTATCGACTGTCACGAGCTACGATTATTACGATGGCAATGCCTACTTGTATTATTATGGTCCGGATGATTGGTTTCCTACAGGCGAATACTGGGAAGCCAGTATCCAAAGAGATGTTATTTTGAGCGAGTGGATGCAACGCTACTCCATCTTCGTACAGGACACTATGACCTTCGGTAAACTGTCCATGAACCTGGGAATCCGGTATGACAATGAGTCATCTATGGTGAAAGATGAGATCATCCCTGAATCTCCACTTCTCTCTCACTTACTGCCGGGTCTGCAAATTACAGAGATCGATCCTGGCCAGTCCTGGTCTATGTTTTCACCTAGGTTGAGTTTAATCTATGACATCACAGGTGATGGAAAGAATGTCCTTAAGATCAACTTGGCCCGATACGGATCTCAGGAGGGTTTCGGTATGGGACATTTCCTCAATCCGGCGGATTGGGCTGGAATCGCTGCGTATTGGCAGGATTTCAATAGCGACGGCCGTGTGACCAATGATGAGCTCTTCGGAGAGGATGACGACGGGAATTTGGTACAACCTGTAACCGCTGAAAACAGGGTTTGGCAGTGGGGAACCCTTAATCTTGAGGATCCGACCAGTACCGACACAGGAAACAAAATCGACCCGAATTTCAATTCTCCCCTTTTGGATGAACTCACCATCCAGTTTGAGAAGGAGTTATTCACAGATTTTGCCTTACGAATCGAGGGATTTTACAAAAAATCCCATAATGGAATCTGGGACAGGCACATGCAAAAAGACGGAACAGTTGAACCCTTGTTTAGCGACTCTAATCCTAATTATGTGGATACTGGTGATGTTGAAGAAGAAACCGGACAGATAGTTTGGGGACTGACTGATGATTTTAACTATTTTTACAGAACAAACTACAAGAAACGTCACTCAAAATATCTCGCAGCCCAAGTGGTCTTAATCAAACGGCTTTCCAACCGCTGGATGATGGACACATCGTTCACGCTTTCAAGCTGGAAGCGTTATTATGAAGGCGAATACTCCGATCCTCACAACATCTGGCATTTTGACGAAGGGGTCAATTCCGATATGAACTCCAGATGGCAGTTCAAGTCCTCAGGCCTATATCAGTTACCGTTCGGAATCAATGTCAGTTGGGTTTTCAGGGCTCGAGAGGGCTATGTCCTTCAATTCTTTGCAAAGGCCAGACGGCCGGGGTTGGGCACGTCCACTTTCTATAGGGGAAATCGCGGAGGCGATCGCCTGCCCAACTTCTACGAACTCGACTTCAGATTGGAAAAAGTGTTCCAGGTCTCTGATACCGCAAGAGTTATCATTTCAGCGGATGCCTTTAATGCTCTCAACAACCATCATGAGTTAAACAGAGACCAACTTATCACTTCCGAGAGGTTCAATACGGTAAACAAAATCCTCAATCCCAGAGTTTTCCGGTTCGGCGTGAGATTCGACTTCTAAGCAGAAGCACAAAATACGCGTTCAAAGCCCCTCCTCTTCACCGAGGAGGGGCTTTTTTTTTCTCCTCCCGGATGATAGAATAAAAAGGGAGAGATTGAATGAAAAAAACCGCTTTTTTGTTGCCAGTATTGGTTATCTTGGCTTTTTCCTTCGCCTTTGGCCAGGGCTATAAAGGAAAGGGCAAAATCAAAGGTATCGTTACGGATCAGGATGGAAATCCTATCGAGGGTGTTGCAATCAAGCTTTATTCCAAAAGAGCAGCTTCCGGTTTTGAAGTGGCGACGGATTCAAACGGCAAGTGGAAGGCCTTCTACATTAGAGGCGGGCCGTATGATATCAATTTTGAAAAAGCCGGTTTTATGCCGAAACAAATTAACTTGAATATAAGTGAATACAACAAAAATCCGGATGTTGAAATAAGCTTACAGAAAGTAGAAGGGATGGCTTTAACCGAGGAATTGCGACAGGAACTCCAGAAGGGGAATACTTTTTACGATGAAGAAAAGTATCAGGAAGCCATGCAGGTTTATCATACGATATTGGAAAAATTTCCGGAGGCGTTCATTTTGTACAGAAACATCGGAAATTGTTATTTTCGGTTGGAAAATTATGAAAAGGCAGAAGAGTTTTATCTGAAAGTTCTGGAGAAAGAGCCGGATGACCATGAGGCCATGTTGGGCGTTGGGAATACCTATGCCAATAGAGATCAAAATGACAAGGCACTGGAGTGGTACAACAAAATTGATTTTGAAAAAATCTCCGATCCCATGGTTCTCTACAACATAGGATCCAATTTTTACAGCCAGGGACAACATCAAGAAGCTCTCAAGTACTACAGGAAAGCCGTGGAGCTCAAGGGCGATTTTTTGGATGCCCTGTACCAGTTGGGTCTGGTCAATCTGACGTTGGGAAACAACCAGGAAGCGATCGATGTTTTTACCAGCTACCTGAAACATGATTCCGAATCAGGGAGGGCGGATCAGGTCCGGAATTTTATTGAGTTTTTGAAGAAAAAATAAATCGATCCAATCACTAAACGATGAAAAATCTAAAAAAACTGTCTTTTCTTTTTTCACTGATTCTCGGAGTTGCGTTCTTTCCTTCCATAACAGAGGCCGGCCCAAAAAAGATCCCGATGAATGTTTTGCTCATCACGATAGACACGCTGAGACCTGATAGGCTGAGCTGCTACAGCGATGAGCACATCCAAACTCCTCAAATCGACAGCCTGGCCGAAAAAGGTGCCCTGTTTTTAAAAGCTTTTGCCCATACACCGACGACCCTCCCTTCGCACACGAATATTCTTTTGGGCACAAC
>CAYPGQ010000204.1:0-4737 GCA_964410125.1 uncultured Eubacteriales bacterium
ACTAAAAGAAGCAGTTGCGATAAGACAACTCACCACAATCATCAACAAAAGATTTTTCCTTCTCTTCATTTCTCATCTCCTTTTCTTTATCTAAATCAGACCAAAAAGTCCTTTGGTACATGCTTGATTCTTGCAATATCTATGACTTTATCCCTGACATCAAATCCCATGGTGCATTGAACATGGCAGGTGGGACATTGGTTACAGGCGAGATTAGATAAATCTAAGAATTGCAATGTTTCCTTGGCTTTAGCTGGATTCTTATAGCCGTAGGCATACATGTAACTTCTCATCATTGTAGGAATATCCAGATTGTATGGACACTGAGAACGGCAGCGACCACATTGGGCACAGAAGAGGCCATTTATGCCTATTTTTTTTCCAAATTTCAAATCCTCTTTTTCCTGTGGAGTAAGAGAAAGATCTTCCATCACTGACATGTCCAGCTCCAGTTGATCAAAGGTGCTTATTCCTGGAATAGTGGTATGGACATTTTCATCCTGGAGAACCCATTTTAAGGCTGCTTTGGCATTGATGGGATGTTTTCGTTCTTTATCCCAGTAAACACCTGCCATGGTTTTTATGGCTATCACACCCAGGCCTGATTTTGCCGCATAGGCAATGGCTTTTTTCACCTCTTCCCGATGAGGCTGGCGAAAATTGTAGGCTGTAAGAATAACATCATAAATTTTTTCCTTAACTGTTGTGTTGATTAACAACACCTCTTTTTGATGAAAGGACGTCCCTACAAATCGTGTTTTTCCTTCTTTTTTCAATTCCTGCATTGCTTTCTTTAATGGCTCAAAACCAATAAGCTTAGAATTTTTTACTCCATGAACAAAGAGAATATCGACATAATCCAGCTGGAGACGTTTTAAGCTGGTCTCTGTTTTTTTCTTGAATTCAGCTTTAAATTGTGCAGCGCTGGTTTGCTTGGAGGGGAGACCGGTTCGGTAATCCATCGGACCCTGGATTTTTGTGGCAATAAAAAATGAATCTCGTGGTCTGCCTTTAAAAATATTTCCCAGCATGGTTTCATGTCCTCCCGATCCGTAGTAGTAAGATGTATCAAAATAGGAAATACCTGAATCCAGAGCCATTCTGGTTACATGAGGATTGGAAGCTCCCAAGCTGACAACCGGAACCCGGATATCTGTTCGCCCCAATGTTCGGTATACTATCTTTCTATTTTCGTTTAGGTTTTTTTCATCCCTCTTTTGATTTTTCCCTTCTGAGAGATCCCGGAACAAAGAAATTCCAGTAATCCCGATTACAGTTTTTTTTAAAAATTCCCGACGATCTTGCTTTTTTCTTTGTTTCTTCATGAAACCCTCCAAAAAAAATATTCACTTTGTTCCATATAAATCATTGTAAAGGCCAGGGGTATAAAAGATCCCTTATATCTAAAAGATCATTTCCATCAAATTTATTCTTTCTTGTGAAACCGTTTGGGATTTCATAAATTCCTGATGGAGATTCCAAATGAGTGATTTTTTCTATATTAAAATTATAGGATACATCGCCGGCTGATTCATATATGGTACCTTCTTCTTTTAAGATAAATCCCCTTATTTTTTTTAGTTCATTGTCATACGATTCCCGTGGATTAAAAAGGGAGCGGATCCACTCGTAGAGTTTATTAATCAATTCCCAATCAAATGAGACATCGGTAGTGGCCATAACCTTCCTTTCTCTTTCATAATAGCGGACATCTCCTGCAAGGATCCACTCATGTACCTTGTATTCCTCACATTTTTTGAGAAGAATAGTTTGATTTTTTCCTGCTTTTTTCACGGTTCCGGACATCTGAAATTGCTTTAAATATTTTGTTATGGCTGAATCAATTTGAAATGAAGTATTCATAGAGAGAGGGATCTCTACATAAGTTTTTTTCATTAGATCAACCGCAATTATGCGATTTTTTTGTGTATCGAAGGTGAGGCGCCGATCCGTGTTTAAAAAATGTAAACGCCAACCGGTAACGATGAATGTGACCTTATCTTTGCTAAACCACCATTCATATATGGCATTGTTTTCCGGCACATTTTGGCCCCACCTATATCCTCCTTCAACATGCAGAATCCCCTTTACATATACATCAGCCTGAGCAACCATAGTTATCAAAATAAAAACACAAAAAAAGATGATAATTGTTTTCATTTTTCTTTTCTCCTTATTGATTTGAACTCCTCAGACCAAAAATTCCTCCGGAATGTTAAGGTATAGAATTTCATCTTTGCTTCCGTAGTTTTGAGCATTTTATAAATCCTAAAACAAATAAATAATGACTGAAAACGGCACACCAAATCGACCTATCTTATAAAGTCGTACGTTTTTACAATAAAAAATTGAGCAATAAACCGAATATCTCCCTCCCTCGCTAGTTACTCTACGACAGCCCTGCCCTCGAATTCCAAAAACTTGTTTTATCAAATGTTAAACGTGTAGGTATATTTCAATATCACTGTCTGGTTGCTTGTGAAAGGAAGAGTGGGATCCTCCCGGTACCGGTTGGTGTTAAGCCCTTCGTTGTATACCAGATAGAGGTCGATGCCTTCACGCGGATTGTAGCGAAGCCGGATATTGGCAATTATCGCATTGATAGCGCTGTTATACTGGATAAAGGCAGTGGCTGAAAACTTAGTGCTCAGCATGTATAATACCCTCAGCCTGGCGATGTGAGCAGTAAATCGTTGACCGCGGTCGGGAAAAGTAACTCTGTTAAACTGGTAGGTACCGCTCAGCTCCAGGTCAGAAAAGATATTCCATCTTGGAGTCAAACCGAGTGAAGTTCGCCAGCCATCATAGAAAGAACCGATATCAAGAGTAGCCGTGGCATAAATGGGTTTACCCGAAGCAGAGAAAATTTCTCCATTCACCCCGTAGAATGAATACTTACCTTCTGGTACTTCGGCGTCGTCTGAAAGAGAAAAGGTCTCGGGCACGTTTTCATAGAAAAATTGTGGGGTGATTTTTCCTTCCCAGCCTGACTTTGTTCTAAACTGCCACGCTGGGACAATCTTGGCTGACTCGATTTCGCCGTCTGCGTTTCTCAGAAATAGCGAACTACTGAGAGAAACTTGGTGACTAAACAAAGGAGACTTCTCGCCGGGTATCCATCCGTAGAACAATCCGGTGGCGAGCCGTGAATAGTTCTCGCGCATCTCGAAGCCAATTCCCGGATTATAGTCGGCACCAGCGCGGGAGTAACTGAAGCCGTAACCAAAGCCTTTAATGGTCCGACGCAGCCAGTTAAAGCGTATGCGGGCAGGGTCGAGCGAAAGAGGATTGTTTTCTTGACCCGTTTCGAAAGTCTGCGCCCATTTAATGGTCAGGTAGTCATCCCCGAAGACACGAATTATACCATCCAGACCGTAGGCGATGTTGTAAGTACCATCCATACCAAACCTGGTCGTGGAGATGATGCCAATATAGGAATAAGAATTGAAGACCTGACGGCGTATGCGGAACACCCCAAAATTTTCCGAGGGAAGCTCATCAATCGGAGCTGTTTGCATGCTGAGAAAACCTAAATCCCATGGGCCGACCCGGCCCACCAGACGGGCTCCTCCGTAGATTCGTACAAGTTTCCCTTCGTGTATACCGATCCGGCGGCTGTAAAAAAGACGATTCGGTTCGCTTGTTTCGAAGTCGAAATCGAAATTGCTCGAGCGTTCCTGAAAGAACAGCCTTTTTTCAGGAAAGAATAAAGAGAATCGGGTCAAGTTGATCTGTTGATCGTCCGCTTCAACCTGAGCGAAATCGGTATTCAGGGTCGCATCGAGTGTAAGATTGCTTGTCAGTCCATACTTAACGTCTAATCCCACCTCATGCTCGAGATTTTCAGTGCGTTGATAGGCTGTTTCCTCCTCATTGAGTTCAAAAAACTGCCCCAATCCTCCAAGTACATACGGAGCGACATAAACAGGTTTACGGCTGTAGATACCTTCCAGAACAAACTCTTGGGCTTTCGAGGGTTTTTGAAAGCTGCGAAATCCCCAGTTTGGCGGGACCACAGGGAAAATCACAAATTCCCCCTTACGGGCTATATACCTATAAATATTGATGCCCATTACAACACGGCCATTCCTGTCCTGAAAGCGAAGGCTTGAAAATGGTATACGCATCTCTACAAACCAGCCATCGTCGTTTTGTACTGTGGCCACATCCCAGAAAGTATTCCAACTTGAATTTGTGGGCTTATCGCCCTGAGCGTCGTTGGATATCGTAAGATCATTACGTAAGCCAGCCGGTGTTGTGAGAAACGCTAAGGAATTCTCTTTGTCGTTGAATGAGTCGATGAAAATGCCAAACCACTCACTGCTTGAATTCTGCGAGTCCCGTTGCTTGGAGTTTGCCTGTATTTTGGATGGTTCCCGATCATAGAGCCGTCCGGCAACGTAGAGGAAATTTTCATCATAAGCCACCAGAATCTCTGTTCGCTCTGAAGGCTCGGCGCCGAAATTGGGCATATGCATAACGACAGGAAGAGATTCAATACCTTCCCAGGCTGGTTCATTGCTCAAACCGTCAAGCGTAACCGGGCCTTTGATACGAGGCATGGCAAGCTGGTCTTGACGATTTAGTTTCTGCTTACATTCCAATTGAGACGATTCCTCCTTCGATCCTTCCTTTTCTTGGGCTGTCATTAGGCCAGAAAAAAGCATAATGAACAGGATTGTTCCTGAAGTAAATTTATTTTTCATAAATCCTCCTCAATTAAGCTAAATATTCGCA
>CAYPGQ010000205.1:0-4645 GCA_964410125.1 uncultured Eubacteriales bacterium
GTCGTCCTTTACCAGCCCAAAATCCCCCAGAATACTGGCAACATCGCCCGCACCTGTGCCGCTGTGGGAGCTAAACTCCACCTGATCAGGCCCCTGGGTTTTTCCGTCCGGGATAGGCATCTGAAACGAGCAGGACTGGATTACTGGCAAATGGTGGAGATCGCTTACTACGACACCTTAAATGATTTTTTAGGAACATACCGCGGGAAAAATCTCAACTTCATCACAAAAAAAGCTTCGAAAAGCTATGACAAAATAGATTTTTCCGGCGAAGTTTTCTTGATTTTCGGAAAAGAAACAACCGGTTTGCCTGAGGAAGTATTGAAAAAAAACCATGAACAATGCTTCAGGATCCCGATGAAGCCCGATGCACGGTCACTCAACTTATCTAATGCTGTGGCTATTGTTGTTTATGAGTTTTGCCGGCAAAAGGGATTTGAAAGACTCCAGCTCGACGGAAGCAAAGAATTCGACTAAAATAGAACATTCTGTTAAAGGATCTTCAGAAATGAAAAATATCAAATTTTTTGTTATCCTTCTTACGATATGCGTGTTGGCCATCTTCCTGATGACCTCTTGTGTCGTGGGAGTCAAAAAAGAGGTCGAAATATCAAATGAAGAAAAAACACAGATGGATAGGCTTTTGGACTCCATATCTGGAGAAAAGCTGCTGGATTATGTTAAAAAACTGTCCTCCAAGACCTACACAGGACGTCTCACAGGAACGCCCGAGTTTAAAGCATGTGCCAATTGGGTCAGCTCTCTTTTCAAAGAATGGGGACTCACTCCTCGAGGAGATAGCAACACGTTCCTCCAAGCCTATCCCAACCCCTACACCATAGTGTTTGTTGGAGGGGAACTCTCCTACACTTACCGGTCTAGAGGCCAACAAAGGAAAAAAAAGTACACCTACGAGAAGGAATATTTCCCCGGTTCGCAATCCGCCGACGGATCTATCACAGCTGAAGTCGTCTACGTGGGTTATGGTATAACTGCACCAGAAATGAACTATGATGATTATGCCGGAGTGAATGTCAAAGGAAAAATCGTCCTAGTCGAACCCGACGCTCCTGTTTCTCCGGAAGGCAATCCCACACTCTTCAAGGAATGGCGGCCTTATTCTTTTTATCAGTACAAGCTCAAAATGGCGGTAGCTCATGGAGCCAAAGGCATGTTAATCAACGAACTTACGGTCAATCCGGATATCGACTATGTCCCAAAATTAATGGTGGTACAAGTAGGAGACAGCGTTGTGAAGGATCTCTTCGCAGGTTCGGGAAAAACACATCAGGAAAACTTGGAAGAAATTAAAAGCTCCCTGCAACCTCGGTCCTTCAGAACACGAAAGGTTTTCACGATACAAAACTTCACCGAACATCATCCCAAAGGCACCGGCTACAATGTGATAGGTCAAATCGAAGGCATCGATCCTCTGCTAAAACAAGAAGTCATCATCCTTGGCGCAAACCTGGACCATTTGGGATTTTGTTACGAGATCATGCCAGGAGCCAATGACAATGCTTCAGGAGTGGCCGTGCTTTTGGGTGTTGCCGAAGCCATGGCAAAGAGCCCTGTCAAATCCAAGCGGTCTGTCCTATTCATCGCAATCGGATCCAAGGAGCAGGCTTTTATGGGTTCTCAGACTTATCTCAAAAAACCGGCCTTCCCAAAAAACAAAACTCTCGTATATCTCAATTTGAGCATGGTGGGATGCGGGGATAAGGCTCGTGCCCTCGGGGCCCAGGATTATCCCAAACTGTGGACCTATATTTCTCAAGCAGCCGATAAATCCCTTCAGCACACCCTTGAAGCTTTTGCCTACTCTAACCCTGGCCGGGCACAGTTGGATTCCGACCTCTTCCTCAACAAGGGTATTTCCAGCATAACTATCACCGTCTACGGAACTCCCACTTTTGCCCGTACTAGAAAGGATACGGCCGACACCATCAATCCCAGCACAATGGAAGAATTGTCGAAAATCCTGTATCGGGCAGTATTAGGTATGGCAAACAGCGGCCAAGACTTTTTCGAAAAAAAATGAAATTGCGTCATTCCAAGTATTTGCTGTTTTTTTGCGTGTTGGTTATTTCTCTCATGATCTTGAGCTGCCCGAAGAATCCTGCATCAACAGACACTGCCTATGACTGGGAAGATCCGGCTGTTTTGGGGCAAAACAAAGAACCAGCCCACAGCCACTTTATCCCATACCCTGATATTCCAACGGCCCTTAAAAACGATCCCTCCCAGTCTTCATTTTACCAATCCCTCAACGGGATTTGGAAGTTCAACTACGTTAAAAAACCGGCTGACCGTCCTCTTGACTTTTACAAAGACGATTATGATGTGACTCAATGGGCAGATATATCCGTTCCCGGGAATTGGGAACTGCAGGATTTTGGTGTACCTATCTATACAGATACGGCTTATCCTTTTCCATCCGATCCCCCACGAATCCCCCATGACGACAATCCGGTAGGGTCCTACAAGAAATCATTCACGATGCCCGATAGCTGGGAAGGCCGTCAAGTTTATCTTCATTTCGGCAGTGTGAAATCAGCCATGTATCTCTGGGTGAACGGGAAAATTGTGGGATACAGCCAGGGCAGCAAAACCCCTGCTGAATTTAACATCACTGAATTTCTTCGTAAGGGGAAAAATTCTCTCGCCTTGGAGGTCTACCGCTATAGCGACGGAGCTTATCTGGAAGGCCAGGACTACTGGAAAATAAGCGGCATCGAGCGGGATGTTTACCTGCTTTCAACTCCCTCTGTCCATATTCGAGATTTTTTCGCCCTGCCCGACTTGGATGACAACTACCGCAATGCAAAGCTGAATGTTGCTTTACTTGTCCAGAATCACATGGCTCAAAATACAGGCAATTTTCGTATACAGCTAGATCTTTTGGATGCCAATGACCGATCCATCCTGGATTCTCCTGTCAAGAGAGATTTTCAAGCAGCTGAACAGAACGATTCTGCTGTCGTATTCGACCTGGATATCCAAAATCCAAAAAAATGGACTGCTGAAACACCCAACTTGTACACACTCCTCCTCTCTTTGATCGACAACTCAGGTCAAACCGTAGAAGTTGTCACATGTAAAGTCGGATTCAGAAAAGTGGAAATTGCCGGCGGCCAACTCCTGATCAATGGTGTTCCGATCTACCTCAAAGGAGTCAACCGCCACGAGCACGATCCGGTCACGGGACGTTATGTGAGGGAAGATTCGATGATTCAAGATATCAAGCTCATGAAAACATTCAACATCAATGCTGTCCGAACCAGCCATTATCCCAACACCCCACGATGGTATGAGCTTTGTGACAAATATGGCCTTTATGTAATTGATGAGGCAAACATCGAGTCTCACGGTGTGGAACCTTACAACCCTGATAAATCCCTCACGGATAAGCCGGAATGGCAACAGGCATATCTCGATCGTACCATCCGGATGGTGGAGCGCGATAAGAATCATCCTTGTGCTATTATTTGGTCTCTGGGGAATGAAAACGGCTTCGGACAGAATTTTGTGACCACTTATAAGTGGATAAAGAAGAGAGATCCATCCAGGCCTGTTCAGAGCGAGGATGTGGGACTGGAACCTTACACAGATATTTTCTGCCCGATGTATGACAGGATCCATGAGATCAAAGAATATGCAGAGGGAGAGGACCCACGGCCTCTTATTCTGTGTGAATATGCCCACGCCATGGGAAACAGCGTAGGGAACCTGCAGGACTATTGGGATGTAATATACACACACCAAAAACTCCAGGGAGGATTTATTTGGGACTGGGTGGACCAGGGTTTAGCGGCTAAGGATGAAACCGGAACGCCTTTCTGGGCTTTTGGAGGAGATTTTGGCTCGCCAGGTACCCCCAGTGATGATAATTTTTGCATCAATGGATTGGTCTTCCCCGACAGGAAGATTCATCCGCATATCTGGGAAGTTAAAACAGTCTATCAGTACATCAAGGCTGAGCCGGTTGAGCTAGAAAAGGGCAGGTTTCGGATCCACAATTTATATGACTTCACGAACCTGAACGACTATGTGATGAAATGGGAATTGAAGGGGGATGGTCAAATAATCACTGAAGGAAAAATGCCAAAAATGGATGTGGATCCTCATGAGAGCACAGAGATAAGAATTCCTTTTCCCCGAATCCAACCCAACCCAGGTGTGGAATATTTCCTGAACTTGAGCTGGATAACAGATCATATGACAGGCCTTGTTCCTGAAGGACATGAGGTGTCATGGGATCAATTCCAATTGCCGGTTTATACCGAATCTGAAACTATAGCTTTGGATAAAATTCCTACGCTTGAGCTGGACCAAACGGAAAATCAGGCGGTTATAAAAGGAAAGACTTTCGCCCTCACTTTTGATAAAGATAAAGGAACTATTCACTCCCTCATCTACGAAAACAAGGAATTGATCAAACAAGGCCCATTGCCCAATTTCTGGAGGGCCCCCAACGACAACGATTTCGGCAACGGAATGCCTGAGCGGTGCAAAATTTGGTTTGAAACAGGAACAAAGCGAAGGATCGATTACGTTTCCGTCAAAAAAACCGGGCCTTCACAGGTTCAGATCGATGTGGCCTCAATTCTCGAAGCAGGAAATTCCCGATACGACAGCCGGTTCA
>CAYPGQ010000206.1:0-4580 GCA_964410125.1 uncultured Eubacteriales bacterium
CAGGCTTGTTTTTTGATCGAGACATCTCAAAACACACAGATCATCACCGATCCTATGGCAATGGGCGATTACAAGATCCCCAAAAATATCGAACCGGATATCGTGACGGTATCTCATGAACACTCCGACCACAACCAAGTGGATGTTGTTTCCGGCAAGCCATCGGTTTTGAGAGGATTGAGCTCAGAGGGAAAGGATTTTGCTCAGATCGAAGAAAAAATAAAGGATGTGAAGATTTATACCGTTCCCTCTTATCATGATGCAAACCAAGGACAGCAGAGAGGAAAAAACGCCATTTTTGTCTTCGAGTTCGATGGACTGAAGGTGGTTCACCTGGGAGATCTCGGGCATGAACTCACAGCCGAACAGGTCGAAAAAATCGGAGCCGTCGATGTGGTGATGATCCCGGTAGGCGGAAAGTACACGATCTTCGGGGAGTCGGCGGATAAGGTAGTTACCCAGCTCAAACCGAAGATGATCGTGTTCCCTATGCACTTCAAGACCGATTCTGCCAGTTTTTTGCCATACACCGGAGATGACTACACCAAAGATAAACAGAACGTGAAAAAGGTCGATGGCAACACCTTCAAGCTCGACTTGAGCAATCCTCCTGACAAACTGACATATGTGGTGCTGAATTATAAATAAAAATGCCACCGAGGATAGCGAACGATTGAACACATTTCCGAAAGTCGAAGGAAAAAACCTGGATGGGAGAGAGTTTGTCTTGCCCCGCGATTTCGAAGGGAATCTGAATATTGTCTTTGTTGCCTTTCAGAGGGAACAGCAGCTAGCCGTCAACACCTGGCTTCCTACGGCCACTCTTCTCGAAGACCTCTACCAGGGGCTGAGATACTATGAGTTTCCGGTCCATTCTTGTGTGAATCCGATCGTCCGATGGTTCTTGAATCGAGCTATGAGGGTGGGAATCAGGTATCCTGGATCACGTGAAAAAACGATCGCATTGTACATAGATAAAAATCCATTCTGCAAAGCACTGGATATTTCTGGGGAAGAAAACATTCATATCTTGGTGTTGAATGACGAAGCTCAAATTGTTTGGCGCTCTGAAGGTCCCTGCAACGTCGTTAAAGCAGAAAATCTTAGCGATTTTATAAAAGACGCATTGTAAGCGATCAAAGATATTTCCTCAGAGGATATTTCTTGTAAATCAATAAACGTCGATATAAATCAATATAAATATACTTCTTAAAATCTTTTTTTAAAAAAGTTTTATTCATTCTCGATATTCAAGCATATCTGCTATAATAATAAGTTGCGAAAAGTTTAATTTTATTACCAGAGAGAAAAACATGATTAAGACTAAGCTATTCAAGACCATCTGCTTGATTTTGTTTCTGTCCATCGTTATCACTAGCGGGATATGCCAGAAACAGGAAAAGATCTCTCCGAGACTACAGAATTTACTTGGGCAAAAAGGGCATGGAGATAATTTTGTCGCTTGGATCTATTTCAGAGATAAAGGCCCAGGAAAACTCCAGAAGATGGAGGAAGCCAAGGTGACCTTGAATATAAGATCCTTGAATAGGCGTCTTCGTCATGGATTTGAAAGCCTGGTCGATGAATACGATTTACCTGTCTATCAGCCCTATGTGGATTTGATCGAGCAGTACGTCCACAGAGTTCGGCACACGTCCCGCTGGTTGAATGCCGTATCCGTTGAAGCCACGCGGCAATCCCTCGAGATGATTTCCCATTTTCGTTCCGTCAAAAAAGTGGACGAAGTCCAAGTCTACACCTACAGCGATCCTGTGATCGAAAAAAAGACAGAACCAGTCCCACAGTCCCCCCTCGCAGAAAACATTGTTTTCGATTATGGAGCCTCCTTTGCCCAGGTCGATCAACTGAATGTCCCTTCATTGCATAACGTGGGTTACAGCGGTCGAGGAGTATTGATATGCATGCTGGATGATGGCTTCAACAACTTGGGTCATGAAGCTCTGGATCACCTCGACATCGTAGCCACATGGGATTTTTTGAACGGAGATCTCCATGTTTTTGATGAGGAGACGCAGATGGGGAATGGAGATCATGGGACAAAAACACTGGGAACGATCGCTGGGTTTGAACCCGGCGAGCTCGTAGGTCCGGCTTTCGGGGCCAGTTTTCTTCTTGGAAAAACAGAAAACAGCGAATGGGAACGTCACATCGAAGAGGATCACTGGATCGCTGGCGCTGAATGGGCCGACACGCTTGGAGCGGACATCATCAGCAGTTCTCTGGGATACCGCGATCGCTTCTCTTCAGGAGAGGGGGATTATTCCTGGCTGGATATGGATGGGGAAACCACAGTGGTTGCCAAAGGCGCAAACATCGCCGCAAGTCGTGGAATTCTGATCGTCAACAGCGCAGGAAATGAAGGAAGATCACAATCCGGCCGGAACACGTTGGTTTCGCCTTCTGACAGCGATAATGTAGTGGCTGCCGGAGCCGTGGATTCCCAGGGTAGCCGAGCCAGGTTCAGTTCAATAGGACCCACCGCCGATGGCCGTATCAAACCAGATGTGATGGCCATGGGGGAAATGGTCTATTCCGCCGCCCCGACCGGTATCGATGAATATGAGCTTGTGGATGGAACATCGTTCTCTTGTCCGTTGGTGGCGGGCGTGGCAGCTTTGATCCTTGAGATCAATCCTTCCTGGACCAATCAGGATATTATGACTGCCATGAGATCGACAGCCAGCCAATTTGAATTTCCGGACAACCGCTACGGATGGGGAATTGTCGATGCCCAGAAAGCCGCTTTTTATCCTCTGAAAAGCATCCATGCACCACATCTTTTTACCGTCTCGAGATTGGAAAACAATTATGGGTTTTTTATCCAGTATATGGATCAGTTGACGTGGGCGCCCAATCCCCGGAATGGAGACCAGGTTGCCTCCTATCGTGTGTATGCGAAACAATTGGATGTCCAGGATCAATCCTTTATGCTGATAGCCGAGATGGACGCTCAAACCTTCAGTATCCTGAAACGAGGAATTTTGGCAGAGGAAAATTTCCTGTACAAGATCACATCTGTCAACACTTCAGGAGAAGAAAGCGATCCTAACTTTACCGTTAGGTAGAGTCAAAATGCACAAAAGGAATAATAAGAATGCTATTTAAAGAAATGATGAAGAAATGGATTATCCTCGTGCTGCTGATTTTTTTCTCTGTTCAGATCGGCAGAGCAGCATGGTTCACCCTAGGCCTCAATGCCGGATACCGCAATCTCGATGACCTTGCATTAGGGGAGATATACGGAGATGGATATGTCTACGAGCCTTACATAAGATATTCTTTTGCAGGCTCGTACAGTCTGGAACTTTCCTACGAGGGTGGGTACAAAAGAAGTGGTCCGGTCGGACTTTTCCAGGAGGACAGCACTTTGAGCATCACCGGATTTCAACTTACTGGGATTGTTAGGGTTCCTGTCTTGCGCATCCGGAATGTCAGCACGTACTTTAAAATCGGCATCGCATATTATTTTTATAAACAGGATATCGATAGCGAATTCGTCCGGCAACAAGTCGATCACAACAAATGGACGACCGTTATCGGGGCAGGAATGAGTTTACATCTATTCAGAGGATTATTCCTGACCGCTGAAGTCAAATCCATTCCTCTTAAGGTGAAACCCTTCGACATCAACGTAAATCTGGGTGGTATGCGTATCCTTTTTGGGATGGGCTATCATTTCTGGCTTTAAAAATATTCCCTCGAGGAAAATTTGCAACAAATCAATTAAAGTATAATAATATATATTTAAGTAAAACTTGTCTGATATCGCTGATTATTCCTCCTATGAGATAGAATGGAACCAATCTCCCCGAGGCTGCCGACGCCAAAGCCCGCCTCAAAGCTTTATGATGGAACAATCACTCATCCAAGATATCTAAAAACTCTTCGGGAGTCAGAATATTAGTCTCTTTAAAATCCTCGATCTCCAATAAATGTTTATCTCCTGAAACAATATAATCGGCTTGCGCTTCTTGAGCACATTCCAGCACTCTGTTATTCTCTGGATCTTTTTCGATAACCGTTATCCGTTCTTTAGGTTTGACAATTTCCGCAAGAGCTTCGAGTTCATTGATGATCAAATCCATTATTTCTGCAGGGTGTTGGAACTTTTTTCCCTCCAGAACCCCTCTCATTTCTTTAATAATCTCATCACTGAGCACGAGCTGGATCTGTCCTTTGACGGCTGCTTCGAGAATTTGCTTGGGTTTTCCTCCGAAAACTATGGCTGAGATAAGAATATTTGTATACAAAACGACTTTGGTCAAGGATTTTACCTGTTTTTCTGGCGGGATTTCTGGATTTCTTGGGTTACGTCTTGTTCCTTAAGACTCAATCGAGCGGCCTGTTGCGCCCCGAAATCAAATATTTTTTCCCATCTTTCTTTTTTCTCGATATACAGGCGCGCTGCTTCTCTGATGAGCTCTGACCGGGTGCGCGATTCTTCTTTGGCCACTTTGTCTATTTTTTTCAGCAAATCTTTCCTGAAGGATATATTGACGGTTTTTGTGTTCATTTTTCTCACCTTTGGAATATTTTCTATTATAATATTATATACAAAG
>CAYPGQ010000207.1:0-4558 GCA_964410125.1 uncultured Eubacteriales bacterium
CTGAAAGGTGAGTAGACCGGGGAGTTTCACCCCGGCCCCTCTCAGAACGGTACGTAAACCTCTCGACTCATACCGCTCCCGACATCCAAGTCTCAAGGCCTAACTCCAAAACGCCAATGAGCAAACAGATCGGGATTAATCTTGTATACATTCTTTAACCACAACTTTGCAGCCCTGACTCTGTACCGGAGCGCTTTAAACTTGTTCCGTATCCACTTCAACAGTCTAACGTTCAGTCGGTGCAGAAAGTGCTTAAGGCTTAATCGCCTGAACTTTCCATAATAGTATATCCAACCTCTCAATTTCGGATTCAACATCTTGGCAATCTCTTCAATGCTCATATCTACCCTGCGATGTATCCTAAGCCTTTTTATCTCGCTTATCATTTTTGTAATATGTCATACCCTCATGGACGATATATCAATTATTCTAACATACACCTCAATGCTTCATAGGGTGTTTTTCCCTTGAACGCACCGTGAGGACGATCGAGGTTATAGAACCGTTCCCACGCCGCTAGTTTTTTATTTAAATCCACATCATCCGTATAAGTCAACAGTTGATAAAATTCTTCCTGATCCGTTCGATGAGATCTTTCGACTTTTCCGTTGAGCTGTGGAGATCGAGGTTTAATATAAACGTGCCTCATACCCTTATCCTCGACATGCCAATGAAACTGGGCTTGAAACTCATGACCTCGGTCTGTTCGGATCGTGTGGATACGGAAAGGGAATTTCTCAATCACATAATCCATAAACTTAATGGCATTGCTCTGATTGTGACGAGGGTAAATTTTTAGCGTCCTGATCCGGGTGGCATCGTCAATCGCCGTGTATTGAAAGCGTTTGATTCTGTTACCCTCAAAGTTTCTCAGAGAGACAAATTTTACATCCACTTGGATGAAAGATAAGAATTTCCTTTTTGTACTCACAACAAATCTCTCACCATATTCCGAGATTTCCACCCAAAAACATCCTGAAATGAATGTATCACATCCAAAAAAACAAAATCAACGACTCAAAAAGAGTAACGAATCAACCAAATTCTGCAAATCCGCAAGTTTAGGATAGACTCGGTCCTCAAATCAGCCAAAAAAATCCGGGGAACTATAAGAAATATTTTCCCATCTCCTCGGCTGCCATCAGGAGCTCTTGCTGGACAGGATGAGTCGGCGGTGGCCGTTCGGCTTCAAATGTCAGCTCGAGATGACGGATGATTCTGTCGATCGTCTTCGGTTCTTCGATAAAAGAGATGATTCTCATCCGGCCGTCACAGGAAGGACAGATCAATGGATCCACCTCGTAGACCTCACAGGGATCATCTCAGCCCATCCTCTGCCATCTGCTCTTCCTGTGAGCCGTGTCTATTACACAGAGGATGCTACGCTCTTACCCCCTCCAAATGCTCCGATAATAAAAGGGAGGGAAGGTATCGAAGCATACTGGGCAACGGGTTTCCAGATGGGATTAAAGGATGTTGTGTTAACCACTGTAGAAGTCATGGCAATGGGTGATATGGTTTGCGAAATAGGCGAAGCTGATGCGACATTCCATCCTGAAGGAATGGATGCGTTTAAAGACAAAGGTAAGTATTTAGTAATATGGAAAAATGTTGATGGTGCATGGAAGCTGTATGTAGACATTTATAACTCAAGTCTGCCTGCTCAGTAAAAACTGGGCATAGATTAACTGATTTCACAGGCATATCAACTTTAGTTTTGGTCATTCCAGCTTATGCAGTAACTCGGCATGGAGCAAAAGCCGAAGGTATTTGACGTCAGCAAGATTTGGACACGGCATGATATTTTCTAAGCTATGGATTGTTTCGTTTCATCTAAATTTGGACCACTCATAATATTTCTTAAGCTATGGTTTGCGTATAATAAAACCAAGCAAGGAGATATGTATGAGTACCAAAAAGGAAACGTCGCCTGAATCCATCGTCCGAGAGATCAAGCGCAAAACTCGCCGTAAATTCAGTGCCGAGGAAAAGATCCGGATTATTCTCGAGGGTTTAAGAGGCGAAGAGAACATTGCTGATCTCTGCCGTAAAATGAAAATTCTGTTTCTTCTCCTGGGTTAGGATCTTTTTATCCATGCTCCACCACACACAAAGGTGCCTCTCAATTTCCCAGGGGTGGAGCCAACAGAGGTGGAGGAAAATTCGGCTCTTAGAACGGCTCTAAAGGCTTTTTATAAGGTAAATTGAGTAATTGACTGGCGTTTTTTGTAAGGAGTATCAAATCACATCCAGCATAAGGAATAAAATCTACTTCTCTTCCTTGGGTTTTAGCTCCATGCCGAGTTGCATCATGAGACTTAGAGCATCTTCCTCGTCCCTTATCTCTATACACTTTCCATCTTTAAATTGTAATATTAAAATTACACTGAGTTTAATTTTATTGCCAGTAGCAGGCGTACCATGATATTCTCCTTCATGAGTGCCTGTGCTAGTGAGCCTGGCTGTAACTTTATCTCCCTTTGCAATTAGTTCATGGATGTGGACGTTAGCGGTACCTGGGTAGTGTACTAGCAGAGGTTGAGGAATTTCTCCTGTTGTTATTCCTTCTCATCCACCGGGAGGTTCATCTTACGCAGCAGGTCCTGGAAGCGTGGGTAGGAGCTCAAGGAGTCCCAGATAGGTATACCGATATAGGGAAGGTTGGGATCGTGCTCCGCAAAAGACTTCTCGAGCCAGTCGATGCCCAAATCGTAATCGCCGGCATCGAGGTACCGAAAGGAAACGGCCCTGGCCCTTACTCCCCTGCCGGGCTTCCCGTACCGGGATGACAGGAGGTCTGCCATGGCCCGTTGTGCGCCCTCATAGCCGCTTTTCTCAAGTCCGTTCTCTAAGGCCTCAACGATTTCGGAGTCGGAGGCGAATCTCTTTCGCTGATGAGCCAGCCGTTCGTCGTACATTCCCTTCGCGAAGAAAACCCACTGCTGCACATTGGCGGCAAGCGGATAGCCGGGCTGCAAGTCGAAAGCGGCACGAACCGCAGCCAAAGCGTCGTCGTAGCGACGATTGTACACAAGGACTACCCCGTACATGCCGTGGAATAGCGGATTTAATGGGTCCAGTTCGAGCGAGCGCTCTATGTATGGCAAGGCCTCTTCAGTGCGCCCCATCTGCGCTAAGTAGTGGGAGTAGTACGCGTGTACATCCGGATAGTTGGGATTAAGCTTGAATGCCTGTTGGAACTCGGTCTCTGCACTCTCCCAGTCCCATTCGCTCCAAGCTCTGATGCATGCCAACCAATAATGAGCTTCTGCCAGCGTGTTGTCCAACTCCACGGCTTTCTCTGCCGCCGCGATTGCAAGTGGTACTGCCTCGCTGCGTGGCGCTGCATACGTTTGATAGCGCCCTTGCCAAACCAGGGCGACACCCAAATGGGCCAGTGCATTGTTCGGATCTATCTGCAAGGCTAACTCGAAGTACTGCAGCGCAAGCGTTAGTTCTGGTGGAGTCAATTTGTACCAGTGAGACTGTCCCTTGAGATAGGCATCATAACTTTCCGGATTGACCTGACTGGCGTTTGTTAAGCGTGTCATTTCTGCCGAAGTCAGATTGACTTGAGTTTTATCCGCAATGGCGCGTGCCATTTCGCTGTACATAATCAAAACATCGGCTTTAGCCCGGTCATAAGTATCAGCCCAAAGGTTCTGCTCCTCGGGAAGCACATCGATCAACTTTACCCC
The DNA here is from genome assembly GCA_964410125.1 of uncultured Eubacteriales bacterium. Classification (GTDB taxonomy): domain Bacteria; phylum Acidobacteriota; class Aminicenantia; order Aminicenantales; family Aminicenantaceae. The sequence goes on from CAYPGQ010000207.1 coordinate 3,699, forward strand.
GATACGCACGCTTTCACCGGTTTGATACACTGTCCCTTCCACCACAGCATCGACGTTCAACTCCCGGGCAATCTCGGCCAGGGGCTTGTCCACTCCTTTATAATGCATAACCGAGCGGCGGGAGATCACCCGCCAAGCCCCAATCTTGCTCAACTGCCCGATCACCTCATCGGTCGCACTATCGACAAAATATTCCTGCCCGGCATTACCCGTAAGGTTCTCAAACGGCAGGACGGCGATCGATTCGATGGCTTCAGCACGCCTCCCCATGAAAAGGTTGAGTGCTATCATAACCATTGCCATAACTAGTCCTGCTGCTCCTACATAAAGAATGGTCCTCTTTCTCCTGCGTAGTTTCGCTTTTCTCAGCCTGACTTTGATCTCTTCCGGTACGATTCCTGCTGATATCGACTTCAGGTCATCCAACAGTTCGTCTATCTGCTGGTACCGCTCATCCGGATTCTTTTCCAGGGCCTTGTCAACGACTTGCTCTATGGACATCGGAATTTCAGATCGCAACTCCGTGATCGGCCTTGGTTTCTTATTCAGGATGGAATACACCACAGCCTGATCATGATCCCCTCTGAAAGGCAGCTGACCTCCGAACATCTCATACAGAACCACACCCAGTGACCAGATGTCCGTTCTCTGATCGACCTCTTCTCCTCGGGCCTGCTCAGGAGACATATACGCAATCGTCCCCATCGCCGTACCTTCCTGTGTGATCAGGGTTCCTCCTGTCATTCGAGCCAGCCCAAAATCCATGATCTTCGCTTGGTTATCCTCTGTAACCATGATGTTGGCGCTCTTGATATCCCTGTGCACGACTCCTTTCTTATGGGCGATCTGCAAACCTTGGG
>CAYPGQ010000208.1:0-4536 GCA_964410125.1 uncultured Eubacteriales bacterium
TGACTGGCAGTCAAGAGGTCGGGAGTTCGAGTCTCCTCAGCTCCACCATTCTCTATCTATTTGTCCTTGCGCTTCATTCGGTTTTTGTTTTGTGTGACCTTTTTAATCCCCAAAATTCGCAAATGTTATAATGGTAGATGGGCCCTCTCCTACTTTTCGGGCACTGTTCAAAATATAGGCGGAGGAAAAACAGTATGGATGAGAGTTTATATAAACTTGAAAAATCCCGGTGATGTTTTATTGGCCCAAGAACATCATTTGGTGGATAAAACCGACCTGGAATGAAGCAGAGTAATGGCACGTGACTTTTACCCCATGAAGCATTATAATAACAACTCAGCTGTTCAATTCAAGGAGACGGAGGTTTAAATGAAAAACAAAAGAATGATCAGCAATTTTTTATTTATTTTTATGGTATTAGCCCTTGTTGTGGCAGGCTTTGCGAAAGACAAACCCGTGGGTAGCACATGGGTTGCAACCCCGCCGAGTATCGATGGCATGAACACCGAATGGGGGAATGTTTCTTTCAGCAAATATAAAAAGGCCAAGATCGATTATGCCTTTATGAATGATACCGAAAATCTGTTTGTGCTGTTTATCTTCAAAGATCCCAAATTCCTCAGTTCCCTCAGTTGGTCCGGTTTGACTGTCTGGCTCAGTCGCCAAGGTGAAGAGAATAAAAATTTGGGCATACGATTCATAAAAAAACAAATTTCAGCCGATGATTATATCGCCATCTTGGAAAAACAGGTGGGAGAAGCTATGCCTGAGGAAAAAAAGGAGAAGATTCGCCAAAATAAATCTTACTGGCTGTTTGAGCAAGAGCTGATCAACAAAAATGCCGCAGATTATTCAGAAGATAAACCAAACCCAAAATTCAATGGTGCTTTATTCAGGAACAATGTGCTGCAAAAAACCGTTATCTATGAATTGGCGATCTCTTTTTCCAAGTTGGTAGAAATAGCCCCTGAAATTGGAGCAGAGCCCGGGAATAGCCTTAGCCTGAATTTTGAATGGGGAGGAGCGTCAAAAGAGTATAAGGAGGCCTTGGCGAGTGGAATGGCCCAACGAGATACGAGTGCAAGAGCGGGTAGCGCAACCGGCTTAACGAGAGAGAGAGAAGCAAGCGAACGCTTGGGAGATGTGGAACGCTCGAGTTCGAATTTGGCCAGGATGAGGAGCCAATTGCAAAGGGTTAAAAAATATGACTTCTGGGTCGAGGTGAACTTGGCCCAGAACAAGTGAAAATCGATAAAATTCGAATCTTTTTTCCTCCCTTTCTTATACCATTGCAACACGATAGAACCTAGAAGAAGGGGAAGCGGATGAACAAAAAGCCTAATTGGAAAATTTTCTTTCTTTGCCTTAGTCTGATCGGAGTCATTCTCCCAAGAAGCTTTGCTTTCGACGCGGACTCCAAAGAAAAGGACTGGAATGTCCTTCTGATAAGCATCGATACGTTAAGACCGGATAGGTTGAGCTGTTATGGCAGCGAGTATCTTCAGACTCCCCATATCGATGCCTTGGCATCTAAAGGTATCCTGTTTGAAAAGGCATTCGCTCATACACCCACCACTCTTGCTTCCCATGTCAACATCATGTTGGGAACAACTCCTCTGCATCATGGAATTCATGAGAACACAAAATTCAGCTTGGCTGAGGATTTTTTTACCTTAGCTGAATATTTGAAACAGAGGGGATATTCAACAGGAGCTTTTATCGGGGCGTTCCCTTTGGATTCACGTTTCGGTCTTGCTCAGGGTTTTGATGTTTATGATGAATCTTACCCCTCCAAAGCTTCCTCGGCATTTATCTTTCCAGAAAGAAGGGCCGACCAGGTTATCCTTGCAGCTCTTGACTGGTTGGAGAAGCAAAATTCCAAGTGGTTTTCTTTTATTCACGTATGGGATCCCCATGCCCCTTATCTTTCGCCTGAACCCTTTAACGAGAAATTCAAGGATGATCCATACTCAGGAGAAGTGGCTTACGTAGATTCTGAATTAAGTAAACTGTTCGATTATTTGGAGGACAGAGCCTTGCTGGATAACACCCTCCTGGTGTTTACCGGAGACCATGGAGAATCCTTGGGTGAACACGGAGAAACCACACACGGCTATTTTGCTTATAACAGCACGCTCTGGATTCCTTTGATTTTTGTGGGTCCTGGAATCAAGCCAGCTCGAATCGATGATTATGTCGGTCATTACGATATATTTCCCACGATATGCGATTTTCTGGGGATGGAAAAACCCGCTTCCATACAAGGGGATTCTCTCCTGCCTTTGATGAAGGGAAGGGAATGGGAGGAAAGAGCCATTTATTTTGAATCCCTGGTTGCCTATTACAACAGAAGATGGGCCCCATTGCGAGGGTATATCGAGGGGAAGGGGAAATTTATCGCTTCTCCGCTGCCTGAGTATTACAACTTGGAGGAGGATTTTCAGGAGCAAAATAATCTTATCCAGAATATGGATATGGAACAGCATCAAGAAAAAATGGAAAAATTGGTGGACAAATTGACTTCTCCTGAAAAAATCCCTAATCCTCAAAGATTGGATCGAGAAACCAGAGAAAAACTCAGAAGTTTAGGATATATTTCCTCTCCGGCCGCAGAGCTCAAGGAGAGCTACGGGCCGGAGGATGACTTAAAAACCCTTCTTCCTTTCCATCAGAATCATTCCACAGCCATCATTTTGTTCGAGAATAATAGAATCCCCGAAGCCGTCAAACTCTTAGATGACATTATCCAGGAGAGGAAGGATTTTGCCGCTGCTTACATCGACCTGTCCAATATATATGAACTTCAGGGATTAATCGAAGACGCTATAGCCGTAATGGAAACCGGGTATAAAAATAATCCTGAAAAATATAGGATCATTTCCAATTACGGTTTCCTGTTGGTCAAGCAAGGGAGGCTTGACAGAGGGGTCGAATTTCTCCAGAAGGCCCTCGGAATCATAGATAATGATCCTGATGTCTGGACTCATCTCGGAATCGCTTACACAAAAAAGGGGGAGTTTCAAAGAGCTTTGGAGTACTATGGAAAGGCGCTTTATCTGGATGGTACGAATGCCTTGATTTATAATAATTTGGGTTTTCTCCATTTTTCCAGTTTTCTCAAGACCAAAAGGAGGGAGGATAATACCCGAGCTGTGGAGAGTTTCCAGAAGGCCGTTGAGCTCGATCCTCAGTTGGCTTCTGCTTACAATGGACTGGGTGGAGCCTACAAAATCTTTGGCCAATCGGACGAAGCCATAGCAGCGTGGGAGAAGGCGCTGGAATTGGACCCCGATTATGATTTCCCGATTTACAATCTAGGAGTGGCCCATTTGCAGAAAAAAAACAAAACTCGAGCACTCGAATACTTTGAGAGATACCTTTTGTTGAAAAGTGGGACCATTTCCACCGAAGAACTCCGGCAGATAGAAGCCTTCATCCAAGAGTGCAAAAAATGAAAAAAAGAGCAAAAAAACGGGCTCTTTTCCTGTCTTTTATGCTGATAGGAATGAGTTTTATGTGTTATCCGACCCAGGGAACGATCTCAAAACAGGGTAATCTGAATATCCTCCTGATAAGCATCGATACGATAAGACCGGATAGGTTGAGCTGTTACGGTAGCGAGTATCTTAAAACTCCCTATATCGATGCCTTGGCTTCGAAGGGGATTGTGTTTGTAAGGGCTTTCGCGCACAATCCCACCACTCTTCCTTCCCATACCAACATCCTGCTGGGAACCACGCCTCTCCACCATGGCGTACACGACAATTCGAAATTCAAGGTCGCTGACGGTTTTTTGAGCCTTGCCGAATACCTTAAAGAAAAAGGATATGCCACAGGTGCTTTTATCGGCGCATTTCCTCTTGATTCTCGGTTTGGTCTAGCCCAGGGATTTGACGTTTTCGATGAAACCTATTCTTCTGGAACGGCTGTCGCCTTTACCGCTCCAGAAAGAAGAGCAGAAGATGTGATCAAGGCGGCCATCGATTGGTTGGCCACTCAAAGGTCCCCGTGGTTTTCTTTTATTCACCTCTGGGATCCTCACACCATCTATTCTCCGCCTGAGCCGTTCCTAACAGAATTTAAGGATGACCTGTATTCAGGAGAGGTCGCCTATGTTGATTCTGAATTGGGAAAGCTGTTTGGATATCTGGAGAGAAGAGATTTATTGAAAAATACCCTCGTCGTGTTGACCGGAGACCATGGAGAATCCCTGGGAGAGCACGGAGAGCTCACGCACAGCTATTTTGCTTATAACAGCACACTCTGGGTTCCTTTGATTATCGCAGCCCCAGAGCTCGGCACTGGGCGCCTCTCTGATTATGTTTGTCACGTGGATATCTTTCCCACAATTTGTGATATTCTTAAGGCAGATAAACCAACCTTCCTTCAGGGAGCTTCGCTTCTGCCATTGATGCGGGGAAAAAAGATCGAGAAAAGAGCGATCTATTTTGAGTCCCTGGCTCCATATTACAACACCGGCGCAGCCCCCCTTCGGGGATTCATAGAAGAAGGAAAAAAATTTTTTGATTCTCCTTT
>CAYPGQ010000209.1:0-4489 GCA_964410125.1 uncultured Eubacteriales bacterium
TGATTATAAAAAACAGGATGATTATTTGTCAATCAGTACAGATGCATATTGTTGAATCGTTTTATCCCAACGGAAATGTGAACTGCGCGCAAAACCCTTTGTTTCATAATCTTTTTTGATCCCATTGTTCTCGATAAAAAGTGCGATTTTTTCGGCTAACTCCTCAGCGGAATCGGGAGAAAAATACAGGACATTGTCTCCCAGAACCTCCTTCAGACTCCCGCCAGGACTGCTGATAACCGCCTTTTTCCGGGCCATCGCCTCCAGTGGAGGAAATCCGAATCCTTCATACAAAGAGGGAAAAATAAAAAATTCGGCTCCATCGATGAACTGGATCAAATCCTGCTGGGCCAGATACCCTTTGGTAACAACTCTATCCGCGATTCCCAAATGGGCTACCGATTGCTTGAAAGCGTGATCGGGCAGGACTCCCGCAAGAACCAACCGAAAATCCGGGAAGCGGTCTTTGATCAGGGAAAACGCCTCGATGAGGACAGGCAGATTCTTGTGGGGTTTCAAGTTCCCGGTGTACAGCAAATAGGGAAAATCAAAAAACGAGGGCTGCGGTTCTTGCTGAAAAAATATCTCGGCGATCCCATTGTAGATAACCTTGATCCTGGATTCGTTAAAAAGAAACATCTCTTGCAGGTCATTTTTTGTGGTGTGGGAAACGGCAAAAACGAGGGCTGCTTTTTTTCGAACCTGCCGCATAAAAAATTTTCCAACCTCGACGCGTACGGCCGGTCTAAAAAGGTGGGGAAACTTGAAGTGGATCAGGTCATGAACCGTGACAAACAGCTTTTGGGAAATAAAAAGAGGGTACACATAATGGGGAGAAAAATAATAATAATCCCTGAATTTTCTGGTCTTGAAAGGGATCTCCACATGCTCCCGGAAATTATAGTTTTTGGCCGTCACTTCGATCGAGGAATCCCGCGGGAGATCAAGATAATCCGTGCCCTTCAGGTGAATGGCTCGACATTCAAAATCTCCGCGGTCCGCAATGCCTTGGAATAGATTATGAATATAGACACCTACCCCATAATCTTGGATTTTTCGTGTATCAAACAGGATCTTCACAACGAAACTCCCTGATTGTGATCAACACTCTGGCGTATATTTCTTGGCTTTTGGTATCACCCCTCCGACGACTCATCCATCGTTTCGCCCAGAACCGGAGACGGAGATAAAGCCTCAAGACTGCCAATGCCTCTCGGCTGTTATGCTTGCAATAATAATAAAGCTGGCTCCTTTTGGCTTCAAACAACGCCCTTCCTGGCATCCCTGCAACGGATTGTCCCGAATAATGGATGATCCAGGCTTCCGAAGTCAGATAAATCTTATGGCCGAGTTGGCGGACACGCTTGCCCAAATCGGCATCCTCGCTGTAAAGGAAGAATTTTTCATCGAATCCCCCGATCTGTCGGTACAGGCTGTGTTCGATCAAAAAACAGGCTCCGCTCACCCAGTCCACGTTTCGCCTTATCCAGCGCTTTTTGCGCCTGTATTGCCAACGGTGCCATTTCTCGGCAAAAAACTTGAGGAAAACCTCGGTGTGGAAGTGGAGATCCCTTCCCCAGGAAAGCTGGAGTGATCCATCGGGATTAAAGATAAGAGGCGCAACAATCCCCCAGTCAGAATGAATCTTTTTAATGTCTATCAGTTTTTCCACGGTCCCTTCCGGAACCTCGGTATCACTGTTCAAGATGAGAAGATAATGGCCTGAGGCATGTCTTGCCCCTTCGTTATTGGCTCTCGCAAACCCAACATTTTGATCCAAAACTATCAATTCGGTCGATGGATAGGACCGTTTTACTGCAAAAGCAGAGCCATCCGTTGAGGCATTATCGACAACGATGATCTCATACCTGATCCCTTTTATTTTGTCGACAAGAGAATCAAGGGTTTTGATCAGATGTTCCTTGGTGTTGTGATTGACAATGATAATGGTAAGATCTTTTTCCATTTTATTAACCGTTTTTCGATCCATTATCATACATGCTGCTCAAGCGGCGCATTTTTTGAGAAACGAAAAAAACTCGCGGGCTGCTCTAGACCAGGAATAATAAGGTCTTTTTTCCTCGAACCGGCCCAAAAGGACTTCCTTTTTTCCTTCATCCGTTATCGCCGCTTTCAAGGCCTTTTTAACCTCCATAACATCCGGATCGTCTACCATGATCGCCATATCTCTGAATATCTCTTTGAGGGATGCTCTATTCAGAAGGACAGGCACTGTCCCACAGGCCAATGCTTCCAGGGGAGGAAGTCCAAAACCCTCGTACTCGGAAAGAAACGCGAACGCATCGACCGATGAATAAAACAAAGGCAAGTCCTTTTCTTCGATGCTCGTTTCCCACTTGATCCAATCTCTGTTTAACACACGTGCGATATTTTGAGGCGGATGCGTACAATCTTCTCCGATGATATAAAGGACAACTTCAGGCAGTTCATTCCTAACAAGCTCTACCGATTCAACGAGCAAGGGGATGTTTCTTCTGTTAAATACCGATCCCAGATATCCGATGATCTTTTTATTCTTCAAACCTTTCTTCTCTTTCCATATGTTGGTTTCATCCTCCGGTATTTTCTGAAATTTGTCCTCGATCCCTAAATACATAACATTTATCTTGTCGGATTCGATCCTAAAATTTTTTATGATTTCATCCCTTGAAAATGCGGACATCGTCACAACAACAGTGGATTTTTTCAAGCTTCTTTTAACAAGGTGTTTTTTTACGGTCGCTTCCTTTTTCGAAAACCACTCGGGATGAGAAACAAAGGAGACATCATGTTCGATAAGGACTGTTTTCCATCTGTTGAAAAAAGGCACCGTATAATTCGGAGCTATCAAAATATCTGGATCGGCTTTTGTTATCCTTTTCACAAAAGGCCCATTCTGCCATCTGAAATATTTTGCGGGAGAAGAGATTACATGTTGCGTGATGTTTTTTCCGAGGTATCTTTTTATCTTTTCACGCGTAAAAAGCAAAAACTCATGCTCGGGCATGAGGTCGACAAGCCATCTCACAATGTTATCCGTGACCCTTCCTACTCCTGTTGAGTTTTCTCCGATCTCGAAACCATCGATAGCAATGATCAATGTTAACTCCGCTGATAAATGTCTTCGTAAAACGCTAGGGTTTCCGAAGCCGTCCTCTCCCAGCTAAAGTCACAAATCCGGTTTTTCCCAGCGGATATTAGTTTTTCCTTCAAACCTTGGTCCTCCAACACATGAATGATTTTAGTCGCTATATCTTCTGGATCATTAGGATCGATGTACGCTGCCGCATCCTGGGCAATCTCGGGAAGGGCCGAGGAGCGGGACGTCACGATCGGCAGACCGCAGGCCATAGCCTCCAACAGGGGGATCCCAAATCCTTCCATAAGGGAAGGAAACACAAATACAGAAGCTAGCCGATAGATGTGTCTCAGTTCTGTTTCATCCACATACCCCACCATCTTCACCCAGGAGCCCAATGCGAGTTCCCGAATTTTTTTCTGTATGTTATCCGAGTCCAGTCCCTTCCGACCGACAAGGATAAGAGGTATTTTTTGATATCGGTCATGAACGACTCGAAGGGCTTTGAGCAAATGGGGAAGATTTTTCCGGGGTTCATGAGCTCCGACAAAAAGCAAAAAATCAGAAGGAAGAGCAAAGGAATCTCTTGTTTGCTCGAGGCTCGCTCGATCACCCGTTTCCCACTCTTTCAGGTTTATCCCGTGGTGGATGACTCTTATTTTATCCTTATCCAGGAGAAACTTTTCCAAAAGCTGTTGTTCTGTGTAACGAGATACCGCTACGATGCCGTCGGCTTGTTGCAAAGAACTTTGAATCCCTCGGGAAAAAACCTTCCTCGTGTCTTTGTCCGTCATCTCGGGAAAATCTAAGAAAAACAGGTCATGGACCGTGACGATCTTTTTTCCGTTGGTCGGCAACGGAAGATGAGTCGGGGAGTGCGTCAGGTCCAGTTTGGTTTTAAAGAAAATATCCAGGGCTGGCCATCCCAGCCTGTACCACAAGAAATTGATGGCTTTTACGGGGTAGCGAAGATCCACAAAATTTTTTTTTGCGAAAAAAGGGATTTTTCCAGGGTCGAACCGGTCTTTTAACGAGGAGCTAAACAAAAAATATTCGTTAGTTTCGTCTATTTTTGCCAACATGAATAGGAGATTTTTGAAATACACCCCAACACCTGTTTCTTCCTTAAGAAAGGGCCTTAGATCAAACCCTATTCGCATTTTGAGGTAATGTATGCCCATAAACGAGAAAAGTCAAGACAGACCGGACCTCTGGAGAAGATATATGTCCTGGTTAGCATCTTTAGCTACCAAAGGCAAAAAGTCGATCACATAAAAACCTTCGGCCAAGATATTTCGTACGAATACAATCCGCCCCCAGCCGCCCATTTTTATAGAATGCGGCCACATCGAAGTGTCCTGAATCTTGCACCTAAACGGAATGTCCAAAGTCAAGGCTTGACCCCAACTA
>CAYPGQ010000210.1:0-4484 GCA_964410125.1 uncultured Eubacteriales bacterium
GATAAAAGTGAGAAGAATTTGGAAACAAACCCTTTGCTCACTTTGAGACTACGGGATACATCCGCAACGCTTATATCACCTTGTTTAAAAAGCACATCATTTAGAATACTTTCTCTTTCCCTGGTGGACAGCAACGTGCTTATTTTCATGTCAAAAACTTGTTGTTTCTGAATTGGAAACCTTTCGTTTCCACTATGGAAACTTATTTTACAGCAATATGCGTTCCATTTCAACATTCTTTTTCTGGCAAAAAACCGGTTGTTAGGAAATGTCATTAGCCATACTCGTTTGATTTGATACGTTTGGCTCATTTCAAGTTCCAGGTCATTATTAAAGACGAAGGAAATATCCAGAATTCTCAGTCTAATATCAAATTCACCTCTAGATTCTTGATGACGACCGGGGGGATGAATGAATTTGAAGAATTCTCGGTAATTGCATTCCAGAACAAATTATGAGATTAAATGAGCCAGCCGGTCGTCATTGTTATCATGTAATGTCGTTATCAAAAGAGTTGCTTTTTGTTCCCAATATAGGTACAATTGTACTCAATATGAGTACAATAGAGCCAAAAGCTTCCAATCTTTCAAATCTGTTTGGAAAAACAAGGAAGTCCATATTAGCATTGCTATTCGGCCATCCTGACGAATCTTTCTATGCGCGGCAGATTTTTCGCCTGGCCGGAATTGCCCCCGGAGCCGGTCAAAGAGAACTCACATGGTTATCAGATTCAGGAATTATCCAGAGATCTGTCAGCGGAAATCAGGTTTATTACCAAGCCAATCCAGAATGTCCTATTTTTCAAGAACTGAAGAGCATAATAACGAAGACGGTCGGAATCGGTGATGTGCTTCGAACCTTCCTGGCTCCACTGGCAAATCGCATCAAGGTCGCAATACTTTATGGATCTATTGCCGAAGGGAGAGAGACCAAAAATAGCGATATCGATCTGCTGGTAATCGGCACAGTGACTTTCGCTGAAGTGGCAGAAAAATTAACTCCAGCTCAAAACTTTCTCAAACGAGAAATCAACCCCACAGTTTTTGGCGCCGATGAATTTCAAAAAAAGCTCAATAGAGGCCACCATTTTCTCTTATCCGTTTTGAAAAGCAACTTTCATTATGTGTTAGGAGATGAAATTGAGCTTAAACGAATGGCTGAAAAACGGATGGTTGATTGAACATCAAACGACACAAAGAGAGATCGTCGATCTCTTCCGAATAGTGGATCGAGACCTAAAAGATTGTGAGGTAACCAGACTAAGTCCTGATTGGAGGTTCAACATTGCCTATAATGCAGCCCTTCAGTGTGCAAAGGCAGCATTGGCAACTGCAGGGTACCGGCCCACTAGAGAATCCCATCACTATCGACTGATTTATTCTCTTGCCTACACAATTCAAGCCGATGATAAACTGATTATACAGTTTGACATGTTCAGGAAAAAACGGAATATCAGCGATTATTTGAGAGCCGGCGAAGTATCAGACCAGGAGGTCATGGAAATGATTACCCTGGCAAAGAAATTAAGGAACCGAGTGAAAGAGAGTATAATGAAATAATGCACCTTCATCAAGATGAATACCGGGGGTTAAAATGAAAACATCCCAAGTTCAGAAAAATCGTTAGATAAGTTGAAAAATGAGTTAACTAGATAAAATGAAATGAATTCACTTATAGGTTTTCTAGGGGAATTTTGTGGGGGGCATCTGCTTGAAGAGAAGATATTTGTGGTGCCGTCCTATCAAGTGGGGCATCAGATCGGGGAATCGCTGACAAAGGCGGGTCATTCCTGGGTGAACCTTCGGTTTGCAACACTGCCGTCTCTGGCTCAGGAATATGCAGGGCTTGATATTTCACAGGAAGATTTGAGTCAGATTTCCGAATCGTCGGCAGTGATTCTGCTGAACAAAGTTTTCAGCGCTTTGTTGGATGAGGGAAGGTTTGATTATTTCGGGGAACTTAAACCTTCGCCTGGAATTATCCGAGCTCTATACAAGTCGCTGTATGCGCTCAGGATGGACGGCATTAGGAGCGACGACTTAGAGCCTGAAAGCTTTATCAACGAAAAGAAAGGACAGGAAATCAGGATTATCCTGAAAAGCTATGAAGAAGAGCTGGAAAGAAATAAGTTCATAGACTTGCCGGGTCTCTACCAAGTGGCGCTTGAAAGCGCTGACAACAATCCCGCAAATCAGGAGAAATATTTCCTTATCCTTCAAAACAGCTCCCTGAGCAAATTAGAAACAGAATTTTTAACAAAGATTGCGGGGGAAAAGCTGATCCTGGTTTCACAAGATCCGGTGATAGGGATTGAAAGGCCGCGACATTATGTGGAGATTGCTTCGCCGCCTGCGGTGGCTCGCAATGACAGCACGACTCGCACAGACAGGGTAGTACCAAAATCGGATCTTGAGAGAACCCCGTGGCTGTTTGCTCCTTACAAGGCCCCTCCCCCTATCAAAGACGGCACCCTGGAACTCACAAGAGCCATCGGCCCTTCGAATGAATGTCGGGAAATTCTGAGGCGCATAACGAGCGCAAAGATCCCTCTGGATGATGTCGAAGTCGTATACCCTCCTGGAATCACCTATCCCTCCATCTTTTATGTGCTTTCCAAAAAATCCGGGCTTAAGGTAACCTTTGGAGACGGCATCCCACCTGGATTTACTTCCCCGGGCAAGATATTCAGTAACACGCTGAAATGGATAGAGGGAAATTATCAGACATCGGATCTCTGCCGCATGATCGAGGGCGGCGACCTGAAACTTCACAGAAAAGGGGGGAAAACCAGCCGCTATTTGAAAAAAGCCAAAATCGGCTGGGGAAGGGAGCGGTACGTCGAGCGGCTTGAGAATTTGAAAAAAAACGATGAGGCCCAAGTCAAGGATATCGATTGGGTCATCAGGCTTATAAAAAATATGTTCGATTGTTTTCCTCTGTGGGAAGAAAAGGAGGAGATCGATTTCAGCGAGCTTTGCCGGGGGATCTCCCGGTTTTTGAAGGAATTCTCCAGGATACGGAATGAGCTGGACAGGGAGGCCTATGCAGCGATTCTGGCAAAGCTGGATGAGGTGGCAGAGCTTGAAACGGCCCTACTGCCAAAAGAAGATGCCTTCGAGAGGCTTCGTATCCTGCTGGAGAGCATCCGGGTTGGCAGATCAGGGCCGCAGCCCGGGCATCTTCATCTTGCAAGCTACCGCTCAGGTGGCTATTCAGGACGCCCTTTGACTTATGTCGTTGGGTTCAGCCAGGAACACTTCCCCGGGACCGGATACCAGGATCCTTTTCTCCTGGATGAAGAAAGAGGAAGAATATCAGGATCGCTAAAGACAACTGAGGATGCGCTGAGGGAAAACCTGTATTCGATGGCTGCACTCCTCTCGTCTCTCCGGGGCAGGGCTGTGCTGAGCTATTCCTCCTATGACATCGTGGATGAGCGGCCGTCTTTTCCCTCATCTCTGATGCTTCAGGCTTTTCGTCTTGTCGAGGGAGACCCGAGGCTCGATTATTCGGCCCTTCTGGAGCGGCTTCCCGAGCCACATGGATTTTTGCCTGAGGACATGGATAAGACCTTTGACACGATCGACTGGTGGCTGCGGAAGCTTTCCTCTGACGGCACACTCTATGACGGGATCGATGTTGTGAAAGGCTGTTTTCCAGAGCTTGGATATGGAATCGATGCTCTCGATACTCGGAATGCTTCAAAATTGAGTAAATACGAAGGTATGGTCCAGGTGGAAGTCGAAGATGTGATTATGTCGTCATCGAGGTTGGAACTTCTGGCTTCTTGTCCTTTTGCCTATTTCCTTAATTACATTCTCGGCCTTTATAAGCCGGAGGAGGTCGAATTCGACCCATCTGTGTGGCTTGATCCCCTGCAGAGGGGAAGCCTGATCCATGAGATATTCTGGGTCTTTATGTCGGAATTAAAAAAGAGAGGAGAGAAAGTCGATACAAAAAAACACCACTCCCCCATCCAGGAAATCGCAGAGGAGACTATTGCCCGGTTAAAGAAAGAGATTCCCCCGCCCTCCGAAGGGGTGTTTGCCAAAGAAAAAGCCGAGGTAATGCAGGCACTCGATGTGTTTTTGGCGGCTGAGGAAAAACTGGGAGAGCGGGTGGAGCCGCTTTTGTTCGAGGTCGTGTTTGGGATAGAGGAGGAAGAGGGCAAGGGAATGGAAGAGCCGGTCGAGGTGGCGCTAACGCCTGAGTCATCTTTCAGGCTGAGGGGGCGGATCGACAGAATCGACCGGGTGGGAGCCAATCGATACCGGGTGATCGATTACAAAACAGGACGATACTCCCAGTATGAAAAACTCCGGTGCTTTGGGGGAGGACGCACTCTCCAGCATGTCCTTTATGCCCTGGCCGCAGAGGAAATATTAAAAAAGACGGGTATAGATGCAAAGCCCAAAGTGGTTGAGAGCGGGTATTATTTTCCGACACGAAGGGGGGAAGGCAAGGAGGTTACAGTCGGGGAATTT
>CAYPGQ010000211.1:0-4475 GCA_964410125.1 uncultured Eubacteriales bacterium
CATCGTGTTTCATGCCTTTTACGGATTGAGGACAGTCATCATCGACCTGGGAGTCCGGAAGGAGAAACTTCTTTTTTGGGTATTCACCTCCCTCAGTATTCTGTCGAGTGCAGCCCTGCTTATTGTTTATTTCACCAGGAATTATTGATGATCAGCCATGACATCCTTGTTGTCGGGGGCGGATTGGCAGGACTGGCGGCTGCCCTTAACAGCGATCCTGCACTTTCTGTGGCCGTTGTGTCCAAGGTTCACCCTCTGCGATCCCATTCTGTGGCAGCACAGGGCGGGATCAATGCGCCTCTAGGGAACAATCCCGATGCCAAGGATGACACATGGGAAAAACATGCCTTCGACACCATAAAGGGAAGCGATTATCTGGCCGACCAGAATTCGTCGGAATTGATGTGCCAGATGGCCGCCCCTACTATCTACCAATTGGATGCGTTGGGTGTCCCCTTCAGCCGGTTTCCTGGCGGAGTCATCGCCCAAAGACCTTTTGGGGGGGCCGGTTTTCCTCGGACCTGCTATGCAGCGGACCGGACTGGCCTGGTGATTCTGCACACGCTGTACGAACATTCCATCCGCAAAAACGTCAAATTTTATAACGAATGGTTTGTGACCAAGCTTGTTGTGGATGACGGAAAATGTTTGGGTGTTGTGGTTTATGACCTGGCTTCAGGGGAGATCATCCCGGTCAAGGCCAGGACCGTGATTTTTGCCACCGGAGGTTACGGAAGAGTCTACCTGAAAACGACCAATGCGTTCATCAATCATGGGAGCGGAATTGGAATCGCTTATCAGGCCGGGGTGCCGCTCAAAGACATGGAGTTTGTCCAGTTTCATCCCACATCCCTTTTCGGGAAAAATATTTTAATTACAGAGGGTGCCAGGGGAGAGGGAGGTTATTTGGTCAATAACCAGGGAAAACGGTTCATGGAAGATTATGCGCCTTCGGCCATGGAGCTTGGCCCGCGGGATATTGTGGCTCGCGCCATCCAGACAGAAGTGGACAAGGGGCGAGGATACGAAAAGGAATATGTGCATTTGGACCTCAGGCATATCGGGGCTGAAAAGATAAAAAAAAGATTGCCGGGGATCCGCGAGATCTGCCACAATTTTGCCTCCTTAGATCCGATCGATACCCCGATCCCTGTCCAGCCTGCCCAGCACTATTCGATGGGGGGCATCGATGTCGATCAGTCCTGTGCCTCCCGTGTGGAAGGGTTTTTTTCAGCGGGTGAGTGTGCCTGTGTGAGCGTGCACGGTGCCAACCGGTTGGGAGGAAATTCTCTTCTAGATACCGTCGTGTTTGGCAAAGTCTCAGGCGAGGAGGCCTCCAAACGGCTCATACATTTGGATGGGAGCAAAAGGGCCGAAAAACTCCTCCAGGATGAAGTTCTAAAACTGAAAAACCGGATCGCATCATGGCAGAGTCGGGATTCCGGGATAAAGGTCCATCGCCTTTTGGATCGATTGAAAAACATCATGAGCGATAGAGTCGGCATCTTCCGCAACAAGAAGGAACTGGCTGCGGCACTGCAAGAAATTGCGATGGTGAGGGATGATTACAAGGAAGTCTATATTTCGGGCCATTGTCTCCGTTACAGCCAGGAATTGGTGAACATCATCGAGTTTGCTTCCATGCTGGATTTGGCAGAAGTGATCACCCTTGGGGGTTTAAATAGGGAAGAGACACGCGGGTCTCATTTTCGGATAGATTTTCCCGAGAGAAATGACAAAGACTGGTTAAAACACACGGTGGTTAGTTTGAAGAATGGCAAACCTCGGATCAGCTACACAGAGGTTAAAATCGACAAATACGAGCCGAAGGAAAGGAAATATTAAATAGCAAAATGGATTACATCTTTCGTATCTTGAGATTCGACCCTAAAAAGGAAGAATATCCCTATTTCCAGGATTTTTCCTACGAGAGCGAGGAAAAAAAATCTGTGCTCGAAGCTTTGATGGATATCCGGAACGACCAGGACTGCACCATTTCTTTCCGGTACAGCTGCCGAGAAGCAATTTGCGGATCCTGTGCTATGGTGATCAATGGGAATTTTGACCTGGCCTGCCGCACAGACCTGGAGTCGTTGCGCTCTTCTTTGGTCGTGATCGAACCGTTGCCCAATCTGGAGATCCAGAAAGATCTGGTGGTAGATATGGATCCATTCTGGGAAGCGCTTCAGAAGATCGAACCCTATCTTCAAGGCGAGGAAATCCAGTCCACCAAAGGTCACCGGGTGGATGATCGGGATATGGATCGGATATTCCAGTTTGTCAACTGCATCATGTGCGGCTGCTGTTATGCGGCTTGCCCGGTTGCCTCGAGGGATGAAAGATATCTGGGGCCTGCAGCCCTGGCGAAGCTCTGTCGTTTTGTCAGGGACCCCAGAGATATCAGACCGTTTGCCAACTGGTCTCGTGTGAACACCGAGGCGGGTGTGTGGGGATGTGATACCGTATTTGCGTGCAACGAGGCCTGCCCGAAGGATGTTCGGCCGGCCGATGGCATTTTGGCCTTGAGAAGAAAATTGGTGGTGGAGAAAATCAAACGGTTTTTTCGGTTGGGACGATGAAACTTAAACATTCGCTTTTTACCCGGCGTCAATTTTTAAACGGCATCATCGGGGGATGGTTGGGGGCCTTTTTGGCTTCTCTGGTGTATCCGATCGTGAAATTTATTTTCCCCCCATACCAGGAGCCGGATGAGGTGATCCTCCCGTTTTCGGATTACCGGGATATGCCCCCCAATTCGGTGAAAAACTTTGCCTGGGGAAGCAAACCAGGCCTTGTGAAAAAAAACGACGATGACACGTATTTTGTCTTTGTAGGCGTATGCACCCACTTGGATTGCAACGTGACTTACCTTTCGGAACAAAGAAAGTTTTTTTGCGCCTGCCACGATGGTTGGTACGATGAAAACGGAATCAATATCGGTGGCCCTCCCCCAAAACCGCTGCGGAGACTCACACTTGTCATCGCGGGAGAAAAATTGATCATCAAGAAGGAAAGCCCGGAGGGAACTTCATGAAAAACGGAATTCAATCCTGGCTGGATGAACGGTTTGGATTGACCGGAATCACGGATTTCCTGACAAAAAAGACCGTCCCCTTGCACAAGCATACCATCTGGTATTACACGGGTAGTGCCATTCTTTTGTTTTTTGCCATCCAGGTTGTCACGGGATTCATGCTTGTCCTGTATTACAAGCCAACCCTGGAGATGGCGAATGCAAGTGTTGCGCGGATCATGACAGATATTCCCCTTGGATGGATCATCCGGTCTGTCCACAGCTGGTCCGCTTCCTTCATGATCGCCTTTGTTTTTGTTCATCTGTTGAGCATATGGATCGCCAAGTCCTACAGAAAGCCCAGGGAATTGACCTGGATGAGCGGTGTTTTGCTTCTGTTGATATCCCTTTTCTTCGGGTTTACGGGATATCTTCTTCCTTGGGATGACCTTTCTTTTTCTGCTACTAAAGTGGGAACAGACATTCCCCGGGCCATTCCTGTAGTGGGAGCATGGGTGACCAATTTGTTGCGGGGAGGGGAAGATGTGACCGGAGACACCCTGACCCGGTTTTTTGGCATCCATGTCTGCATACTTCCCGTTTTCCTGTTCCTCCTTTTGGCGATCCACATCTATCTAGTCCAGAAACAGGGAATGAGCCTTCCCCTCGAAGCGGAAGGAAAGCAGGAAAAAGTGAAAGAAATCCCGTTTTGGCCGAATTTTGTTTTCCGTGAGATGATCGTTTGGCTTCTTCTGGTCGGAATCCTTTTTTCGGTCGCCATATTTTTTCCTCCATCCTTAGAAAAAGCCGCCGATGTGATGGCCCCGGCTCCGGAGGGAATAAAACCTGAGTGGTATTTTCTTTTCCTGTTCCAGACACTGAAGATTTTTCCTGCCCATGTCCTTTTTATAAGCGGTGAGATGCTGGCTGTCCTGCTGATGATTTTTGCATGTGTTTTGTTCTTTTTCCTCCCATTTTTCGATAATAAACCGTCCGGAACAAAAGGGCAAATCATCACTCTCCTCGCTTGTGTTTTTATCCTGTATGCCCTGGTCATGTCAGTCTGGAGTCTGTTATGATCAAGAAAAGGCCTTCCTTTTTTCTTGCTGCCTTCCTTTTTCTGCTCTTGCTGTCATGGGTCGGAGCTTCCTATTGTTCTACCCAACAAGATGTGGTCCAAGCACAGACGAGCACTCCTCAAGAGAAAGAAGAACCGGAAAAGATCGTTGTCGGTCCTCAGGATGCAAAACAAAAAACAGGCATTTTGGTGTTTGTTGCCTGGATGTGGATTTCTGTTTTTGTGATCGTCTATTTCCTGCGGTTGAAAATCAAGGAAGCCGACAGACTGTATCGACTACGGTTTTACTCTGCCAAAAAAAACTAATCCCCTCCTTTTTTACTAAAGTTATTAGCCTGGATTATTCAGTGCGCCACGATGGTGCAATAGACCAGCGGATGAAAG
>CAYPGQ010000212.1:0-4437 GCA_964410125.1 uncultured Eubacteriales bacterium
CCAGATTCGTCAGAATGGCGGGATTGGCCCCTCTGCACCGCAATCCCCAAAGGCTGGTTCGTGCTGCCATTTGTTCCTCTCCTCTTGATTGGGCCGCATGCGACACGAGAAATTCCACAACCGTGTAATTGCCCACCGTCTCCAAGGTTTTTAACGCCGCAACCCTCACAAAAAGGTCCGGATTCTCTACTGCCGAAAGGACAGAAGCACGAACTCCATCATCACGGAAATGGGACAATACCTCGAGCAACTGAGCCTGGCTGTCTGCCGGAAGGTTGGGCAATAATGTATACACTTCCTGGATGGTGGAGGTATCATAACAATCCTTAACCATAGCAATGGCAGGAGCATACCAATCCGAATTTTTCCCTTTGAGCGCACCGACAATCATATTTTTTGCATTTTTCCCAGAGCAAGCGATTTTTCCTCTTATGGCGGCCTGCCGGATCGGCAGAGGAAGCTCGGTCTGGATCAGCCTCTGAAAGATTTCGGCTGCCATCTCCGCAGCCTTGTTTGCCAATTGAATTTCTGCACAATGGAGAATGGAAGAGGCAATCTGATCTTTCAATGGTCCCGAAGTCCGGGCCAGAGCTTTTGATAAAACAGAAATGGCTTCCTGTGAGGCGATCTTTCCGAGAGCCTTGGCCGATACGATCGCTGCCGCGCCATCCGTTCCAGACACCAGCTTTTCCAAGTGCTCAACAGAACTCAAAGCTCCACTTTCACCTAAAGATGTTATTATCCCGAGCTTGATCTTTCCACCGGATTTGAGCAATCCCCGGACCAACGCCTTTTCGGCATCAGCACAGGGTATCTTTTCCAGCACATAACGCGCCATGTCAGACTCTTGCTCATGAAGCAGCATTTTTTCCAGCACAGGCACAGAAGCCGCTGATCCGATCTCCCTCAGATGGCGGCATGCCGCCATTTTTGCCGCAAGAGTCGCACCAGACGTCAGAAAATCCACAAGCTGATTCTCGCATTCTTTTTTGGCTTCCACAGAGTTCCTGTGAGCCCGCACATAGTCGCGCAAATGGGCCAGGACTTCCTCGTCTTTTCCGTAATCATAGGTTGAAACCTTTTCTAATATTTTTTTAAGGTTCGGGGGACGGTAATCCAGCCAAAGGCGAATATCGTCTGGAGTTCCGTTTTCACGGTAAACAGCCGGAAAATCTCCTGGGATTTCCTGTGTTACCTTTCCGGTTGCGGCCCATTCCGCTCCCCGCAGGAAGGTCACGATAAAACCCACACACTGCATGGCCGGAGACGGGCCATCGCCCATAGCATGGCCGAGCACCGTGTGGAAGATGCGCCCTTTCCGATACGTAATCGTGAACAAAACCGGCTCGTCCCGCCCGGTCCCACGCGTGGTGGGATCGCTGTAGGCCGTTGCCAGGATGCGCATGTTTTCGCCTGGGCCTCGCAAAAGACTGTACAGTTCGTCTCTGGCGTGCATCCATTTTTCTGGAAGTCCTTCGGTAATAGGGTGGGAGGTATCCCGGTTAACGACCATAAAGGTATGCTGGTCCCCATGATAGCCGCCGACCCCTGGACTTTCGTCGCGCACAACATTGCCTTTCTGCCAAAAAACATAGGGGCCGGATTTTTCATTCCTGTTTCCCCAACCTCCCAGGCCGATGATTTGGTTAAATTCCTTCCATTTCGGGAAGGCATTGTCTGCTGCATGGTAGACCACAAGGCCTCCACCGGAGCGGACAAAATCCAAGAAGTCCTTTTTCATCGGTTCTGCCCATTCATCTCCGTTATAATCCAGAACTACTAACTTATAACCAGAAAAATCGACGGAAAATTCCGCCATATTCCCGCCCCTTGGAGGGCTGGTGGCAATTTCCGCATCGAACAGAGCCGAGTCATCCAGGATCTGCTCGAGGATCGGGCTTGAGGCCTTCCAGTTGTGATTATTTTGACCGGTGATGATCAACGTTTTAATGACATCAGGTGCAGGAAAACCCATTGTTTTTGGTACTGCGGCCCAAAGCATAAATCCGAGGAAAACTATCCCCACAAACAATCTGATCGTTTTTTTTGTAATCATAGTATACCCCTATAGACCACGCTGCCAGGGACTGCGGTAGGAGCATCCCAGCAGGCGTTTGGCTTCCGGGTCGTCCAGTATGGTTTCTGTCCTGGGATCCCAACGGATCTTCCGTCCCAATTCGATGGCGATAACGCCCAGGTGGCCCACACTGGCAGAACGGTGGGCCGTCTCGATCGGCGTTATCGTTTGTTTCCTGCTTTTTACGCAATCCAGGAAATTCTGGTAATGGTCCCGGCTCTTGTACAGGCGGTTTTCATCGGGACCGATAAAATCATCCCAGAGTTCGGGGGGATCGGTTCGCTGGGTTCCCCGGTTAACCCAAACCCATCCGTGTTCTCCGATCCATTTTGTCCCGCCCCAGATCTCGTCAGAACCGCCGGCAATATCCATCGGAGTGCCGTCTGCATACTTGGCTTTCAGGTAATAACGGGTCGGACTATCCCAAATGCCTTTCCGTGGGAATTCACCCCATCCTTCTATCTCCACTGGTCCTGTATGATCATAATCGAGGCCCCAGTGGGCGATGTCCAGGTGATGGCCGATCCAGTCCATCAACTGGCCTCCGCCAAAATCCATGACCCAGCGCCAGTTCATGTGGACCCGAGCTGTACAGTAGTCGCTGTAAGGGGCTGGCCCCACCCAAAAATCATAGTCCAACTCCTCAGGAGGGGAACCATATTTGTTAAGGTGGGCTGTGCCGGCAAAATCATGATGGCCTTCGGGAAGCCCAACCTCGACTTTCTGGATCTTTCCTATGCGGCCGTTGCGGACCAGCTCACAGGCGTGGTGGAAATTTGCCACAGAACGCTGCCAGCTTCCTGTCTGCCAGATGCGGCCATAACGTTTCACGGCATCACACATGGCGCGGCCTTCCAACAAATCGTGGGAAAGCGGCTTTTCCGCATAGATATCAAAACCCGCACGGGCAGCAGCAATGGCCGGGATGGCATGCCATTGGTCTGGAACCGCGATGGCCACCGCGTCGAGATCGGTGCGTTGGTAAAGTTTACGAAAATCTTTATACACCGCGCAATCTTTGTTGCCGTATTTTAGGTTGACAATATCCCGGGCCTCTTTCAGGTGATTTTCATCGATGTCGCATACCGCCACCCACTGCACTTCATCCTTCTCGAGGAAGGCCTTCATGTTGGGAATCCCCATCATGCCGAATCCGATGCCCGCCATGACGATGCGGTTCGAGGGTGCAATGGCGCCCGATTTCCCCAATGCAGAAGACGGAACGATTTGCGGAAATCCGATCACTCCGACAGCGGCTGCGGACAGTTTGATAAATTGTCTCCGGTTCATTTTTTTTGTCTTTTTTTTCATGAATATCCTGCCTAAATAACTTTTATTTAAATGGTTCTCTACCATTTTGTGTTGGCATTACTTTCAAGGTTTTGCTTTGTCATCAGGCATGCCCGGAGCTCCCTTCTCAGCGGCTGCGGATATACCTGATTTCTTTTTCCATTAGATCTTACCCACACAAAATGGAAGAGAACCTTTTTATTTAAACTTAATCAGAAATATCGACAAAACTGTCGGATTTAAACGCGTGTGAGCCTAGATCAGCTCTGTTTTGCCCGGGATCGCCATAGGATCAAGTGGCAGCTCACTGAACTCGTATCGAGACGGAGAGAGGTCCAACTTGGAGGTATTCATCACCCAGTCCCAACTCAAAGCTCGACCGGTATACGCGCTCATTCGTCCCATAATCGCCGTGAGCGTGCTTTCGGCAATGCGCTTTCCTTCGTTTAGGGGTTTTCCTTCCCTGATGCTGGCGATTAGATCTGTGTGTTCTTGAACATAAGGATTGGGAGATTCTTCGTCTACCGTGTAGGCTTTGGCCCCTTTGATATAGCCGTTGGCCCCGTCTGTGTAAGCCATGCCGTTGGTGCCGAACACCCGTTCGGACACATTATCCGCACATCCGGACGTCTGGCGGCACATGCTCATCACCCGCGCCCCGTTGGGATACTCATACTCGACGGCGAAATGATCGAAGATGTTGCCGAATTCGGGACCGGTGCGGACCTGCCGGCCTCCCATGCCCATGCATTTTACCGGATGGGCACCGATAAACCAGTTGATCACATCCAAGTTGTGTACATGCTGTTCCACGATGTGGTCCCCGGAAAGCCATGTCATAAAGAGCCAATTCCGGATCTGCCACTCCATATCCGACCAGTCGCCCGTTTGATAATTGATCCAGTTTTCATAGGCCCTGCGGATCCAAAGCGCTCCCATATTCCAGTAGCACTGTCCGGCCATGATCTCGCCGATATCCCCGTTTAGAACCCGTTTGGTGATCTCAAGGTAGTGGTTCTGATGGCGGCGTTGGGTTCCGGCCACAATCGCCAGCCCTTTTTGTTTGGCCA
>CAYPGQ010000213.1:0-4358 GCA_964410125.1 uncultured Eubacteriales bacterium
GATTGATTTTTTCCCAGGTTTTGCCGGCATCCACAGATTTATAGATGGCAGACTCGGGCCCTCCGCCGACCAGGGTCCAGACATGCCGCCTCCTCTGGTGGGACACAGCATAGACGACATCGGGATCTCGCGGATCCAAGTGGACCTCACTCACACCAGTGTGCTCGTTTATCGTTAAAATAGCCTCCCATGTACTGCCGCCGTCAATGGTTTTATATAAGCCTCTCTCCCCTCTTGAACTCCACAATGGCCCATAAGCAGCCACATAAACGACATCGGAATCTCGTGGATCGATGGTTATCATCCCGATGTGTTCAGAATTTATGAGCCCGACATGTTTCCAGGATTTGCCTCCATCCACACTTTTGTATACTCCATCTCCATATGCTACACTGCGCTGGTTGTTGTTCTCTCCGGTCCCCACCCAAACGATGTTGTGATTGTAGGGATCTATGGTTACACAACCAATGGAGTAGGATCCTTGGTTATCAAATATAGGGTTAAATGTTGTTCCTGCATTTATCGTTTTCCAGACTCCTCCAGAAGACGATGCCACATAATACTCGCTGGGCTTATCGGGATTCACCGCAAAATCGGAAATCCGCCCGGATGTCAGCGCAGGTCCGATGCATCTGAATCGCAGGGCATTCAATGATAATTTGTCGATCGGGCCCTTGTTTTGCTTCTTTTCATCTTTTTTATCTCCTGCTAATACAAAAGCTCCAAAAAACACAAATAAAAAAATAAAAATCCAACTCGTGAACCTAAATAATTTACGTTTCATAGGAACCTCCTTTCCGCATAAAAATATAATATTATGCCCAATTAAACAAGATGATTCTCTTCAAATGTTTGCATATGCCCGCGGCGACATTGAAGACCCCGATAACCATTAGAAGGTACGCATCCGATCCAACCTAATCCAGCTTTACTCAGAATTTTATTTTTCAAAAAGTTGATATGGGGAATAATTATTAAAATTTTTGCAACCTTTTTTATGTAACATACGTATTATTAATATATGCAATTTACATAAAAGGATATGTGGACATGAAAGAACTAACAGTTCTCGAACAAATCATTCTTTCTGCAATATGGACTCTAAAGGGCGCTGCCTACGGTGTTTCCATTCGACAAACAGTGAAAAAGGTTGGGGGAAAAAGCCTGAATTATGGAACCCTTTACAACAATCTGGAGCAATTGTTGAGAAAAGCCTATGTGACCAAAACAGAAGGTGAGTCCACTGCTGATAGAATCGGACGCCCCCGAATCTTTTACAATCTAACACCCAAGGGACAAAAAGCCCTTTGGGAAGCCTATAAGCTCCATACAACGATTTGGAACAGCATCCAGGATTTTGTCAGGACATACAAACCATGAACAAAAAAAAGAACCATCCCCCTATGGCCGCCCGATGGATCCTCCAATTCCTGCGTCATTACGAGCATGAGTATTCACTGACCGGAGACTGCAGTGAAGAGTTCAAACAGATTGTTTTGCAGAAGGGAAGATTAAGCGCCTTGTTCTGGATTTGGGGACAGGTCTTTTGTGCTATTTCCTTAAGTTTAAAACGCTCTCTATCCTTTGGAGGAGCCATGTTTATAAACTATCTTAAGATCACGATAAGGAATATAAAACGACACAAGGTCTTTTCCCTTATCAATATTGCCGGCTTAGGGATCGGGCTGGCAATCTCCCTTTTTATCGTGCTCTGGGTACAGGATGAGCTAAGCTATGATAAATTTCACAAAAACCATAAAAATCTTTACCGAATTGTGGAACACTGGATAAACTCGGACGGATCGGTCAATCATGGGGCCTCAACATCGTATCCTCTAGGCCCTGCACTCCGGGATAATTACCCTGAAGTGATAGAATCGCTTCACTTCTATATCGCAGATGGGACATTAGTCAAATACAAAAACAAACGTTTTTATGAAGATAAATTCGGTTTTGCCGATGCAAACTTTTTCAGTTTGTTTTCCTTCCCATTGCTTAAAGGTAGTCATGAAACCGTGCTCAAAGATCCCCATGCCCTTGTTATAAGTCAATCTATGGCCAAAAAATACTTCGAAAACGAAGATCCCATCGGAAAAATCCTGACTATTAATGCCCGGCATGGTTTTATAATCAGCGGAATCATGCAGGATACTCCACACAATTCCCATATCCAAGCCGACTTTATCTGCAATTTTGAATTTCTTATGGCCAATGATTGGTCAAATCGGTGGGTGGATCATATGTATTACACTTATTTGCAGCTGAGATCGGACACTGATTTAGAAACTTTCGGAGCAAAAATCAAAACCTATATCAATGATAACGATCACGATCCCACTACGATACACATCTCGCTGCAGCCGCTGCAAGATATTCATCTGTGTTCCAATTTTTCTTATGACCTTGGAGGTTACAGCCAGGGGAAAGCTTTATATGTTTATATCTTTTCTATTGTCGCGGCTATGGTTTTGCTTATCGCCAGCATCAATTTTATGAATCTGGCAACCGCCCAAGCAGCCAACCGGGCCAAAGAAATAGGAGTGCGCAAAGTATCCGGAGCATCCAAGGGCCATTTGATAAAACAGTTTTTCGGTGAATCGCTTTTCATATCCTTATTGGCTTTGTGTTTTGCCATGATCTGTGTGTCGATCCTGCTGCCGGAATTCAATAGGTTGACAGGGAAAACTTTTGACAGTGGGTCTATCATCAATGGCTCGATGTTATTCTATTTCACAATTTTAGCCGTATGGACAGGGCTGTTGTCCGGCACCTACCCTGCCATTTATCTGTCCTCATTCCGCCCTTCACTTATCCTCAAAGGAAAATTTCGTACAGGTTCAAAAAGCCGGTATTTCAGAAGGATCCTGGTTGTGGTGCAGTTCAGCTTGTCCATCATTTTGCTGATGGGAACATTTGTGATTCGTGACCAGCTGACATTTATGCAGGATAAAAACCTGGGATTCAAAAAAGACAACATGATTTACTTGAAAATGAGAGGAAAACTCCGAAACAATCATGACGCCTTCAGAACCGAATTAGCCAAGTATTCGGAAATTAAAAGCACCACGACATCCTCCGGCCTGCCCATAAACATAACATGGGGAACAACCGGTGTGGACTGGGAAGGGAAGAATCCGGACTTCAGGATCCCTTGGAAGGTTATGACTGTCGATTTTGATTATATCGACACTTTCGGCTTAGAATTACTTGAGGGACGCGATTTTTCGCGAGAGATCACGACAGACTCCAACTCCGCCTATATTATCAATGAAACCGGTGCCGATGTTTTAGGATATGAGGATGTGATCGGAAAAAGGTTTTCCATGTGGGACATGGAAGGCACGATAATTGGCGTTGTCAAGGATTTCCATATGAGCTCGCTTCACGAAGAAATCGAACCGCTTATCATGAAAGTACATCCAAGTTGGAATTCCTATGTTTTTGTCAATATCAGTTCCAACAATATAAAAGATGTTATGGCCAAGATTGAAAGTGTCCACCAAAGTATAAATCCGGAATATCCCTTCCAATTTCATTTCCTGGATGATGAATATGAAAGCGTATACCTTTCCGAAGAAAGAACCGGTAAGTTGTTCCAGTACTTTTCGCTTGTGGCCATTTTTATTTCGTGTTTAGGTTTATTCGGACTCTCATCTTTTATGGCAGAACAGCGTACCAAAGAGATCGGCATTCGCAAAGTCTTCGGGGCAAATATCTTAAAAATACTGCTCCCCATGCTGAAGGATTTCAGCAAGTGGGTTCTCATCGCCAATCTCATAGCTTGGCCCATCGGTTACTATATGATGAATAAATGGCTTGCCCATTTTGCCTATCGGACCGATTTCAGCTGGAGGATATTCTTTTTTTCCGGAATGTTTACATTTGTGATCGCTGTGGCCACAGTCGGCTACAAGTCTGTCAAGGCCGCCACAGCAAGCCCCATTGAATCGCTACGCTACGAATGACAGATTACATTAATGTGAATTACACTTGTTAAGCTAGCCCGCCGCCATCCACGACAAAAACAGCACCAGTCACCCAACTGGATAGCTCGCAGGATAGGAAAAGCACAGCATTGGCCACATCATCAGGGCTTCCCACACGAGGAATAGGCCGGTCCGATGCTTCCGTAAGGAAACTGTCGAAATCCTGATGCACTTGAGCCGCTTCCCTCTCGAGAAGCTCTGTGTGGACATCCCCCGGACAAACACAATTCACCCTAACTCCTTGTTTGCCATGATCGATAGCCATAGCACGAGTCAGGTTGACAACCCCACCTTTGGAAGCACAATAAGCAACGGCGTTGGGACCTCCTTTGATTCCCCAACCGGATCCTATGTTGACTATGCTTCCTCCTC
>CAYPGQ010000214.1:0-4344 GCA_964410125.1 uncultured Eubacteriales bacterium
GTGATCGTTCGGACAAAAGAAGAAAATGGATTCCTGTTGACACCCGAAGAATTAAAATCGGCCATCACGCCGGCAACCAAAGCTCTGATTTTAAACAATCCCTCCAATCCCACAGGAGCTGCCTATCCGAGACACGCTCTTGAAACCTTGGCCGATGTCGTGATGGAAGAGGATATTTACGTCATCGCCGATGAAATTTACGAAAAACTTGTCTATGACGATTTTCGCTTCCACAGTTTTGCATCTTTAGGGGAAGAAATAAAAAAGAAAACCATCGTGATAAACGGTGTTTCCAAAGCCTACTCGATGACCGGATGGCGGATCGGGTTTGCAGCGGGGCCGGCAGATGTCATCAATGGCATGGCCAAGATCCAGAGCCACAGCACATCCAACCCCTGTTCCATATCCCAAAAAGCCAGCTTGGAAGCTCTGAGCGGGCCTCAGTATGAAGTTTCCAAAATGGTGGCGGAATTCCAGAGGAGACGCAATTACGTGTTGATGAGGCTCCAGAGTATCCCGGATGTATCATGCCACAAACCCCAGGGCGCCTTTTATCTGTTTCCCAACTTTTCCTCCACATATGAAAAAGAATACAACAACATGACTATCCGAAATTCTTATGGACTCGCCTATTTCCTCTTGAAAGAAGCAAAGGTGGCTATTGTACCGGGAGATGCCTTTGGCATGGACGACTGCATCCGCATCTCGTATGCCACATCCATGGAAAACCTCGAAAAGGGTTTAGACAGGATCATCGAAGCCGTCTCCAAGCTGAAAACAGCCAAAAAAACCAAGCGGATTTTTCTCAATAACAGCCAAACCCGGATAAAAACATCCGTCCCTGTCGATTCCTCGATATCCATCAACATGAGGGATGCTCTTGTGGCTGAAATGGAAGAAACTCTCAGCTACGCCAACTACTTTGAGTGGAATGCCAACATTAACGGAGTCATCGTCCAATTGCGGACAAACGTATCCCATCTGAATGACTTTTGGATCGAAAACTGGTACCCGGCGCAACTGGAAGCCGACCTCGAACCACACGGGATCATCTACGCGGTGGAGGGCATTGCAGGTCGGGAATCACGCGCTTTCTACAATTCCCAGACAAAAACAGGAATTCTGGTCAACACGGATAATTATTCGCCGCTGCGAAGCCTCGCCCTCGGTCTTGTGATGGATGTCTCCGAACGGATTTTCAGCACGTACACCCTTCGCGGCATGTCTGCGGATAAAAACGGAAAAGGCCTGGTGCTCATCGGACCGAAGGGCACAAAAAAATCAGATCTATTTTATTCCTTACTCCAAGATAAGGACCTGCGGCTGCACTCTAACGATATCCTTTTTATTCGATTTTCCGGGGGAAGAGTCCTGGCTGACTCTATCGAGAGAAAGTTGGTCATGCCAACCCAGGTCGTCGAATTCTACCCCCGATTGGCCCCTCTTTTTGACAACAGCAAGTGCGAAAATGTTGTTGTTCGTAAAGAAAACTGCCAGGACTCCGACTGCCTCCGCATGGATGACTGCCGGCTCGATCGCGGTTCTCCCTTCTGTTACAAGGCTTCTAAAAAAGCTGTTGCCCTTCTGGACCCATATTGGATCGAGGGCCCGGCCAAACATGTTAAGCGAACACAATTGCGTTGGATTTTCCTCCTTCGATTCGACACCACATCTCCGCCAGCTGTGAAAATGGAGGTGGAGGATGCCCTCAGAATTCTAGAATCGGGAGAAAGTCCCGGATTGAGGACAACCATCGACCCTTTAAAAAACCAACCTTTCTACAATCCTCATTTGTTGTTGACCACTCCCGAGAAAATCGATTACCAGAAGAATTTTTTCCGCGAGCTTCTTGAAAACACAAGCTGCTATCTTATCAACAGCGGGGTGGCGACTTCCGATGACATCCAAAACTTGATCAAAAAAGAAACCGAGCCAGAAATCAACGAGTAGGCCCCATGAGTGATAATCATATCTATAACGAAGATGCCTATAAAAAATTTTCTAAAGAGCTTCCTCGGGCCCTCGAAGGACCGAATATCAAAAGAGTGGACCTTGACTGGCTTGAGCCTAGGGCTAAAGCCACAGGAGTAAAGACAAAATTCGGTTCTTACGGATGGCGCGCTGCCATTTCAAGCCGGATCGCTCCCAAAACGGTATATCTTGGAGGCAAAAATGTCCGGCTAACCCAGCCTTCCGAACAACAAAAAACCCTGATAGCAAAATCTCCGGACGAACTGGATAAGGTTCTCCATCTCTTGCGCTCCCTTCCTTTTTATCACATCCAAAGACAGATGGGAGAAAATAAATATTACAATCCCCTCTGCAATATGTACGTGTCAGCAGCAGACCTTATAAATTACAGGTTGGGATACATGTGGGGAACAACCATGTTCAAATCATCGAAACGGCCTGGCCCGGAATTTATCATGATTCACATACCTGAAGAGCATCCGTTAAGACAGCAGGTCCTCGTTCTTCCTGAATATAACATCAACATAGCTCTGGGAACAGACTATATGGGTGAGAACAAAAAGGGCTTTCTCCGCCAGGCCATGTGGACGGCTGATCAGCAGGGCATGCTCGGACTGCATGCTGGTACAAAGATTGTCACAGCCCGAAATCCCGAGGACAAGCTTAAGACCTATGGTGTCTTTCTTTTCGGTTTGACAGCAACCGGAAAATCCACATGGTCCTGTCATCAGTTAGGCCTGAACCACAAACGCGGAGAAAAAACCCGGGTCACTCAAGACGACATCGCTTTTTTGTGCAATGATGGATCGGCATTGGGCTCAGAAAACAATTTTTTTGTTAAAACGGATGTCGAAAAAGAATACCAGGAGGCCATGTACAACTCGTTGACAGATAAATCGGCTCTTATGGAAAACGTGATAATCAAAGCCAACGGCGAACCCGACTTCATGGACGAAAGCCTCACAGCCAACGGTAGGGCCGTGATTCAGCGTAAAAAGTTGCGTGTCAACATCGACGGTAAGATAGTGGATATTTTTTCAAAATCTGTTAATCTTCCACCGCTGGAGGAGCTGGATGGCCTTATTTTCGCTTTTATCACACGCAGGAACACCATCATGAACTTTTCTCAGGAACTCACTCCTGAGCAGGCCGTCCTTGCCTATCTATGGGGAGAGAGCACCCACAGCTATGCCAGCCAGCCGCTAAAGGCTGGAGAATCTGTCCGGATTGTCGGAACCGACCCGTTCATCGTCGGCTCGAGAGCTAAAAAGGTCAACCGCTTCTACGAGATCATCATGACCCTGGTCAACAATTATCCGGGAAAACTGAAGTTCATGCAGTACAACACTGGGGGAATCGGGGAGCTCATCGAAACCTCGGAGGAAAACGGACAGAAAAAAAAGAGACTGATCCGCAAGGTCAATCGCGTGCCGATCAACCTGATGGCCAACATTCAGAGAGGCGATTTAAGAGGGACAAATCTGTATGAAAAGGGAAGACTGGGAACAAAAGAGATCGTGCGGTGTAATGGAGAATCGCTGGACGAGTGGGATATCCAAAGGTTCTATTCTGTGGAACAAATACAAGGATACATAAAGGATTTGGTAGACGGCAGGAAAAAGTATACTGAAGAGATCGCAGCGGAAGGGCTTCGTCAGGAAATCTTGTATGCGGCAGAGCGTTCCTTCCGGATAGATAAAAGCGGCAAAAGGGCCCAAATCTCCGTACCCGGAGAGGAAAAACAAGAACTGGAGGAAGAGGATAGAGCTGTTTTCATGACAAGTTCGAAAACGAGACCCAGACGGGACCGCTTCTGGAGAGGACGCTAGCCTACTTTTTCTTCTATTTCCTGGCATAACAGATGCAGGAGGAAGAGATGGACTTCCTGCACACGCGGTGTATCTTGCGAAGGAACGTCCAACAGAATCTCGCATAGGGAACCAACCGTCCCTCCCCCTTCACCCGTTAGGCCTATTGGGAATAAACCTTTTTCTCTGGCTGTTTTTAGGGCCCGGATGACATTCTTTGATTCTCCGCTCGTGGAAAGAGCCAAGACAACATCTCCCTCTTTCCCCAAAGCCTCTAACTGCCGGCTGAAAACATAATCAAAGGCAAAATCATTGGCAATAGAGGTTAGGGAGGAGGTGTCTGTCGTAAGGGACAAAGCAGGGATGGCTCGCCGTGATTTCAAAAATTTATTGACAAGCTCTGCCGCAAAATGCTGTGCCTGAGCCGCACTTCCGCCGTTACCGAAGACGATGACCTTGTGACCCATTTTCAGTCTAGCACAGATCTCTTCTATTGCCCTCACGATTTGGGTTTCCTTGTTCTCGAAAAAATCCTGGAGGATCTGTGCTTGTTTTTCGATTAAAT
>CAYPGQ010000215.1:0-4328 GCA_964410125.1 uncultured Eubacteriales bacterium
AGGGAGAAAAAGAGCTGGCTATCGAAAACTATCAAAAATCTTTAGAGCTGAATCCGAGCAATCAGAATGGCAAAGACATGTTAAAAAAATTAGGAGTAAAAAAATAACTTGTAGGTTTCCTATCTGCAACCGAACTCACTACGAGCGGTTTAGCTTCACCACTCAATATCCAAGTGCCGCTATTTTTTTCGTTTTTCACTTCTGTACTTCTTTTCGTTCTCTCCAACTTTATATGTTGTTTGTGATCTGTTATCGAAGGTGGAAATAGTATCCTCGATCCTATTCAGCAATTTTTTTTCAATGTGCCTCGCAATTTTTAAGCAGATCCATGAAGAGATGGAGGAGATAGACCTCCTGGGTGCGAAAAAAACTGGGGAGTTTACAGCTGAGCTTTTGATTCAATCAAAAAAATCGGGGCAGCGCATGAGAATTTTCCTTGAGCTTGAACCTGAGGAGCCTAATCGTATTGCGGGCTTGTCCATTTACTTCATCAGTCCCAGGACATAAAGGACAGCTAGGATCACCGGTTGATGGACGATGTAGATTAGCAGCGAATGGCGTCCGGCGGCGTTGACAAATGTTTGCGGCAGGTGCCATGGCAGGAGGCTCCGCCTGTGGGTATAGACCGATCTGCCCAGAGCGGCTCCTAACAAAAAAACCCCGAACCAGGGTATCAGGGGGAAATAGTCGAACGAGGAGTATCCCGGGCTGTGGATCCCTAACGGCAGCAGCCAATCGAAACGGATCGTCATGCTCTTTTTCAGCAGGTGAAGTACCGCTCCGAACCCGAGAACGAACGCGCCCAAAACAGCGCAGGTGACCGGCTTGGCATTCACGAACGCCGCGCCGTAGATCAAGATCGAAACTGCGAGCAACTGGAGAATGCCGAACCAGACGGCCGAGGACGGGTCGAAGATGAAGGTGACCGCGGTGACTGCGAGCGACACAACCAGGAGCTTCAAGCCCCGGCGCACGTTGCTCCTGGTTAATGTGCTGCTCGTCCCCGACAGGACGATGAAGAGCCCGGCGAAGAAATGCTGAGCCACTGACCAGGAGATCGTGGATAGGTCCGTCGAAAAGCCAAAAAATCTTTCGACGCCTAGGTATTCACCCAGGTCGAAGAGAAGATGGTAGCCGACCACCAGGATGATAGACAGGCCGCGCAGGAAATCGATTTCCCAGATGCGCTGAGACCCGCTCGTTTGACTCACAGAGCGAGGATAGTATGGTCTACCCCTCTGCGTCAAGGAATAGTCAAGTTCAGACTCATCTAGAAAAACCCCAAGAAGAAAAGCTTTTTCACAAATTAGTGATAATGTCTCTAGCCCTCTACGATTATATTGAAATGGAATACGCGATGTCGCAGATATTCTCAAAGAAACAAAAAGAGAATACTACTCTCGTTCTATCAAAAAAAAAGTATTAGCTCTTGCCAATCCCGATCTCCATAAACTAGCCTCGAAGTTGTAGTTTTCACGAAGTAGATGGATTTTATCCCGGTCGTATTTCTGTCCCTTTTGCGATTATTTTCATGTAATCATCAAATAAATATTTTCGGTATCTCTTTTTTCCTGAAATTTCTCTCAGAATTCCAATCTTGTTAAATTTATTAACTAGATTTGTAGCGGTTTGGCGGCTAATTTTTAGCTGTGTTTCTATATCTGAAATCCTGATTAAAGGTCTTTCAAATAAAATATCCAACAACTTTACAGCATGAGCACCCCCAACTTTCTTTGTAAAGAGTTCATCTGTAAGCTTATCTTTCAAACCAATTATTTCCTTCACCGAGTATGCAGCTTCTTCTGAAACATCCACTACACCCTGTAAGAAAAATTTCAACCATTCTTCCCAATCCCCCTCAGTTCTGATTCTCATCAGATAATCGTAGTATCTTTCTCTTTGTTTCTTTAAATAAATGCTCAAATAAAGCAACGGATGTCCAAGGATACCTCTCCAATATAAATAGAAGGTTATCAATAATCTCCCAATCCTGCCGTTCCCATCTAAGAATGGATGAATCGTCTCAAAATGAGCATGGATCAGTCCAGTCTTTACCAAGGGGGGAATATTATCCTTTCTGTGGATAAACTTTTCCAGTTCAGACATCAATTCATTAAGCATATGATGGGGTGGTGGAATAAATATCGCCTCATTAATTGTGGAGCCTGGAGGGCCTATCCAGTTTTGGGATCTCCTAAATTCACCTGGTCTCCTCGAGGCCCCCCTAACACCTTTCAATAATAAATTATGAATTTCCCTTATTAATCTTAAAGACATCGGAAAATCATTTTCTTTCAAACGGCTCATCCCATAATTCATTGCCTTTACATAATTCACAACTTCTTTTATCTCGTTGATATCCTCATTGGGAGTCAAGTCTGCTTCAAAAGCAAGAACACCTTCTAAAGAGGCCTGCGTTCCCTCTATCTGAGAACTGAGCAGCGCTTCTTTCTTTGTGTACATAGCTATGAAGAGGTCGGGATTCGGAAGAATAAGGGCTGCTCCATCAAGACGAGATAGAGTGCGATCCGCCTCAGATAATAGAAACTGAAGGTGCTCATCATATTTGATTGGTGGATTCGGAGGTAAAGAATTAGGAATGAAGGCCTTGTAACCACTTAATTGTGTTATATATTTGCCTGCTCTGTCATTTGTCATAAAGCAACCTTTTTTGACTTAAAATGAATTTTTCTTTCTAAGTCAATTTTACTTGACTTAAATGAAAAGTCAACCTTTTAAGTCAAATATATTTTACTTAAAAGTCATTTTTTTGACGATAAATCGCAGCAACAAATTCATTGCGTCGGACAATATACATTATGTTAACTTTTGGGAGTGGTTGGGGATGTGGTTGAAATTGAAGGAGTTAGGAAAGCCTTGGGATCTGGGAGGTGGTGTCTGGCCATCCCATTTTAAGCCAAAAAACAGGGGGAATTTCCCGTTTTGTTACAACTGATACCCCGATTGGAATCGAAATTCTACAACTCTGCCACGAAAAGAATCGGGCGGAGTGAGGGACGTACCAAAGAAATTCACTCCCTTCTTGATCATTAATGGCTATTGCTCAATCCATCACATTTATTATATGCTAGTGAACATCATAAAAAGGAGGGTTCGATGAAAAAAGTCACGCTTTTGCTTCCGGATAAAATATATCGCACCCTCAGCACTTCATGCCGGAAAACCTCATCAAGGTCCTGTGTGAAGACTCCAGCTACCACGATCGCTACACATTTTCACCAGAGGGTGTGCAGATTCTTAAGATAAAATCAGTCAAATCGGCTTAAAAGGATTGCCTCGACCGTTGGAATTCAACTAATGGAGAAGCCCTCTTGACTTTTCTTTTAATTATTATATAATACCTATATAAATTAGTAATTGGTGCCACGAAATGGGACTTACTACAAATAATTATAGGTCGTCATTGTCAAAAAGAGGGGCTTTCTTACTCTCTACCTTAGCAAGACAAGACAAAAATATTTTTTCTTCAAAGGAAGCTGAAAAAATTCTTAAAAAAAATCCAAAAAAAGTCATGTCTGATCTGATCGAAAACAAGTGGGTATTGCACCTCAAAAGAGGGCTTTATGCAATCGTCCCCTTAGATATAGGCCCAAAAGGAGCAGACGATTTTATAGTTCATGATTTCATAATTGCCTCTTATCTAACCACACCTTACTTCATATCCTTTTGGTCTTCCTTAAACTACTATGGTTTTTCAGATCAAATTCCAACAACTATTTTTGTCGCTTCAAACAAGTCTTTAAAGCCCTTGAAAATTTTAAATTCAAAATTTTTGTTCATAAGATTGATTAAAAATAAATTTATTGGGATAACAAAAATAAAAATTGAGGATCGGGATATCCTGATTGCTGATAAAAACAAAACGATCGCAGATTGCCTAGATCATCCTGAACACTCAGGGGGAATTGAGGAGGTAGCAAGATCTATATATTTCAACCATGGAGAGCTTGCCTTTGACAAAATTAAATTTTATGCCTTTAAAATGAAAAACATGACTATTCTAAAACGTCTAGGTTATATCTTCGAAAGAACAGGTTTAATGGACGAATATATGGAACATTTTCAAGATATAAAACTAACCACAGGTTATTCCAAATTGGATACCATAAGTAAATCATCAGGCAAATATAACGAAAAATGGAAATTGTTAATCAATGCAGAGATTAATCCCAAAAGGTGGATGTATTGATTGACCGGAGAGAATTACTTTCCCGAGCTCGAGAACGGAATCTGAATTTGAACATTATTGAGAAGGATTATGTTCTCGGATGGCTGCTCTTTGGATTTTCTAAGATAAAAAATCTTGT
>CAYPGQ010000216.1:0-4325 GCA_964410125.1 uncultured Eubacteriales bacterium
GATTTGGTCCTCCTTTCCTTCCTCACATCCTCGAATTTATACGGATCGAGCACAAACTTCTTCTGCTCGTCCCAATCCAGTCTCTTTCTTGCCTCCGAAAGCTTTAAATCTCTCTCTCTTGCACCCTTAACACCCTTCACGATATCCGCCGCATGGGCCGCAATCTTACTTGCTATCAACCCGTCTCTCACATCCTCAGGCCCAGGCAGCCCCAAGTGCTCACTGGGTGTTACATAACACAAATAGTCCGCCCCTGCTGCCGCCGCAATAGCCCCCCCGATTGCCCCCACAATATGGTCATACCCGGGTGCGATGTCTGTCACCAACGGCCCCAAAACATAAAAAGGCGCCCCTTTACACAAACTCTTCTGGATCTCGATATTCATCTTCACCTGGTCCAGCGGAATATGTCCCGGCCCTTCGACCATTACCTGCACGCCGCTCTCCCAGGCCCTCTTCACTAACTCTCCCAGCGTTATCAACTCCTCTATCTGCGGCCTATCCGTCGCATCTGCTATCGCTCCAGGCCTCAGCCCATCTCCAAGACTCAACGTCACGTCATATTTGCCCGCTATCTCCAGCAACCTATCATAATTCTCATAAAAAGGATTTTCTTTCCCATGATGCAGTATCCAGGCCAGATGAAACGCTCCCCCCCTCGAAACCACATCCGCAACTCTCCCTTGATTCTTCAGCCTCTCGATGGCCTTACTCGTCAGCCCCGCATGCACGGTCATGAAGTCGACACCTTCCTCAGCCTGCCTCTTGATCATCCCAAAAAGGTCGTCCTCCGTCATTTCCACGATCGATCCTCTCTCCTCGATCGCCCGTATTGCCGCCTCATAAATCGGCACGGTCCCCAGCGGAATCCGCGCCTTATCCAGGATCGTCCGCCGGATCTCCCTGATATCCCCACCCGTACTCAGATCCATCAGTGTATCGGTCTCGTATTTTAGCGAAACTTCCACCTTCCTTAACTCATCCTCCAAATCTGGAAAATCCGACGATGTTCCGATGTTTACGTTCACCTTGGTCCGGAGCCCCTGGCCTATCCCTATGGCATGGATAGGGGAATGGATGGGATTGACGGGGATCACCACCTTCCCCTCTGCCACTAGCCCCATTAAAGATTCTGGAGATACGCGTTCCTCCTCAGCGACGGCCTTCATGGCCTCTGTCAGATTTCCTTTTCGCGCCTCTTCTATCTGTGTCATTTTCTGTACCTTATTGAAACACCAAATTTTACTCCTATTCCCCCTAGAATGCAATGGATGTAGATGGAAATGGCAAGAAGCGTAGGAATTAAGTAATAGAGTATCCCGTCACCAAATTATTCAATACGCAGTTTGAATGTGATTGCCCACTGTTTCCAGACTTTGACCCTCTGCCCGTCCTTCACGGCCGGTTCATATTTCCATTGTCTCACAGCCTTAATTGTCTCTTCGTTGAATCCTCCCGGCAGTCCCTGAGTAACAACAACTTCGACAACATCCCCTGTCTCTGATATCAGCACATTAACAATCACGATTCCTTCGATTTTCTTCTCCGCAGCCCCGGCTGGATAGTTTGGATTCACCCTTTCTTTGAGCACTGGTAGAGTATCAACCTGGGTAAGCGGCACTATATTTTCGATGTTCTCGGCAGGCGAATTCCCCTCGTTTTCTAACCTCTCGATCTCAGCCCGGGCTTCCGCACTCTCCACAATCCCCTGAAAAATGCCCCGATCCTGGTCCTCTAATTCAAGATAACGGATTTTATCCTCCGTAAGCCTTTCAGACCACAAGGCAAATATCCTGTAGGCTCTGGTCTTGTCTCCCCTCAGCAGCACAGCCAAAATCTGATAGATTTTTGCCTCCAACATTACATATTCATCGACTGGAGTTTTCTCCTGAAGCTCGAAAACCTTACTTAAATTTTTCTCGGCCCGCTTTAGTTCTCTCTGTTGATACTGGATCCTTCCCAAAAGATAATAGCCTTTCGCCTCATCAGGGTTTTCCTTGATCAAGTTTTCGACAGCTTTTTTTGCAGCCACTCTGTTGTCATTCTCCATATGGAACTCATATAAATCATAATAAAGGCTCACATTTTGCGGACTGGATTTAATCTGCCGCTCAAAGTCTCTTACGATTGTTTCTTTATTTGTGCTTATATTTTGTTTTTGTCCAGGTCTTTTTATCGGACTCTCTGTCCCTTCTGATTCTACAGCCCCAGGCTCCAAGAGCTTGAATTCACCCAGCACTCTGTTAAGATAAGACTTCACGGATTCACCCGCAACGAGCGCCGCCCTCATTCCATCCAGGCCAATAAGCTTTTTGGCGTCTTTCAGGTATGTTTCTGCTTTGCCTTTATTGTTGAGATGATAATGGCTCATGCCCAAATAAACATAGGCTTTCGCCTTGAGCTGTTCTTCTCCTTGTATACCAAATAGAGCAATCTCCAATTCCTTGACGGCTGTCTGATAGTTACCATCTAGAAAGGCCTGTTCTCCACCTATCAATCTCTGGAGATAAAACGGATCGATTTCCTGAGCGCCTACTCGAGATGGCAGAATTCCCCCCAACAAAAGGATCATCCCAAGAGATACTGCCAAAAATTTATTCATGTCGCCGATAAGCTTTTTCCATCTCTACTCCCGCCAACTGGTTTTATACATTAACAAAAAAACTAGAATTCCACAAGATATGTTTGACACAAATCTTTTTAAAATTGGAACAAACTCGCATGGAACTCTTCCAAAAAAGAGGGGTGAGAAAATATCCCCCTCCTTTTCCCTTGACATCCCCACATCTTCTTTTTTATTATAATGTAACATTTAGCCGGGTTTGAAAGGATATTAAAATGCGGGGCGAGTTGAATTTCAGGAAGTACGGGTTGGAGTTTTTCATAAACACCACATCTATCTAGGGACACCTCTAGATTAATTCGTCCTTTCGAGGGAACGGGAAAAACCGAATATGCCCGACATGAGGAGATTTCTCTCTATCTCCCACCAGCGGTAGCCTATCCCAAATAAAATTTCCTAATAAAGGAGTATCTAAATCATGGAAGCCCTGTCGTACATCGTCTTGATTCTGCTTTCCCTTGTCGGTTATTCGGGAGGAGCCACAGGCCGGGCCGGGAAAAACACGGATTTGAAGCCCGTTATCCTGGATTTGATTTTGGTTGTGCTTATCTGGACGGCAGCGATCTATTCCCGGATAACGTATGATTTTAACAAGTGGTTGATGATTCTTGTCTGGATTGGAATATCCGCAGCCATAGGAATCGCAGCCGTGTTTTTTCGACGGTTGCCTCGGGACATCGAATCCAAGCAGGAAGATTCCGAGGAGATTCCCCTCTCCTTTTTCAAGAGGTTATGGTTTCGCTGGACGGGTTTTTCCAAAAGGATGGGTAGCTTTCAGAGCCGGATTTTGCTTTCGTTTTTCTTTTTTATTTTCATATCTCCTGCAGCCTTGATCATCAAAGTGCTGGGGGATCCGCTGCAGATTAAGAAGAAAAAGACCATGGATACCTACTGGTCGACAAGAACGCAGAGTCCCGCAGAGCTCGAGGACTACCGGAGGCAGTTCTAATGTATATCTTGGGAATATCCTGTTATTATCACGATGCCGCTGCTGCGCTGCTAAAAGATGGAAAGCTGGTGGCTGCTGCAGAAGAAGAACGGTTCACCCGCATAAAGCACGATTATGGGTTTCCTGAAAACGCGATCCGCTTCTGCCTGGAGCATGAGGGGATTCAGAGCCAAGACCTGGATTATGTAGTCTTCTACGAAAAGCCTTTTCACAAATTCGAACGGATCCTGATGACCACGTTCCAGGGTTTTCCACGCTCGTGGAAAGTATTTCGTGAGGCAATGATCACATGGTTGGGGGACAAGCTTTGGGTGAAAAGCCTGTTGAAAGAAAAACTCAGCATAAACGATAACAAGATCCTCTTCGGGGAACACCATCTTTCACATGCGGCAAGTTGTTTTTATCCCTCTCCGTTCGAGGAGGCTGCCATCCTGACCGTGGATGGAGTGGGCGAGTGGTCCACAGCCTCGATGGGCGTGGGCAAGGGCAATGAGATCAAAGTGAAAAAAGAGATCAAGTTCCCGCATTCTCTGGGACTGCTTTATAGTTCCTTCACAGCCTTTTTAGGCTTCAAGGTAAATAACGGCGAATACAAAGTGATGGGCATGGCCCCTTACGGCAAACCCCGTTATAAGGACAAGATATATGACAATGTGATCGAGGTGGCCGATGATGGCTCTTTCCGTGTGAACATGGAATATTTTTCCTACCACTATTCGGACGAAAAAACGTACAACCAGAAATTCGTAAAGC
>CAYPGQ010000217.1:0-4268 GCA_964410125.1 uncultured Eubacteriales bacterium
CCGATCCCGGCCAATTTGACACCTGCCTGCATTCCTTGATATTCTTTTGCTGACCCAGATCGGGAAAATAAGGGAACAGCAATGTCAACTATATGTCCAAAGTGTCAACACGATAATCCGGACACACAAAGCTTCTGCGGCAATTGCGGAACTCAACTAGGACATCCCAAGGACATCCCTGAAGTCACCAAAACATTTGAAACACCCTTTCCTCAATTCAGCCCAGGAACATCTTTAGCCGACAGATATGAAATCATCAGAGAGCTGGGTAAGGGAGGGATGGGAGAGGTATACCTTGCCGAAGACACCAATCTGAAGCGTCAGGTTGCCATCAAGGTTCTGCCCCAACAATTTGCCCTGAATAAAGAACGGTTAGCTCGTTTTGAAAGGGAAGCAAGGGTGCTCGCATCGCTAAACCATCCCAATATAGCCACGATTCATGGTCTTGAAAAGTCAGACGGTCAACAGCTGCTGGTAATGGAATTAGTCAAAGGAGAAACGCTTGCAGAACATATAAATAAAGGACCACTGCCAGTTGAGGACGCACTAGAAGTATGCCGGCAGATAGCAGAGGGATTAGAATCGGCCCATGAGAAGGGGATCATCCACCGGGACCTCAAACCGGGAAATATCAAGATCACACTGGAGGGAAAAATAAAGATTCTCGATTTTGGTCTGGCCAAAGCTTTTCAAGAGGAGCCCGAAGCGATTGACCTATCCAAGTCCCCGACTCTTACAGACCAAATGACCCAGCCGGGTGTTATCCTTGGTACGGCTGCCTACATGAGTCCCGAACAGGCCAGAAGCCGCCCAGTCGATAAAAGGGCGGATATCTGGGCCTTTGGATGTGTGCTCTATGAATGCCTAACCGGAAAAATGGCGTTTCAAGGAGAAACTTTTTCAGACACCCTGGCTCAAATATTGAAAGGAGAACCTGATTGGACAAAGCTTCCTTCGAACACACCAGCTACGATAAAGGTTCTTCTCCGCCGTTGTTTGCAGAAAGAATCCGCTAATCGTCTCCGTGATATCGGCGATGTCCGTATAGATATCAAAGACGTCCTCATTGGACCTCCTGCCGAGATATTACCTATAGCTCGACCGGAGCCCAAGCGGCGTAATCTATTCTGGGTAATCGTCGGCATGTTTCTAATCGTTTCTTGTGTTCTGTTCTGGAAACTACTTAGCTCTCCCCAAGCCATACCGGGCCAGGTGAAGCACTTGATGGTTAGCCTCCCTGAAAGTGCTCCGCTCGCTCCTGCTGGGGCTTCACCACTGGGAGTCGGGCGCCCCACACTAACCCTTTCGCCAGATGGGAGCAAGCTTGTATATGTAGCTATTGTGGGAGATCGCACACAACTTTGCCTTCGTCAGATGGATCAGGATGAAATTGAGCCGATCCCGGGAACTGAAGGATCTCACTCTCCCTTCTTTTCACCTGATGGGAAATGGATTGGTTTTTTCGCAGATGTAAAACTGAAAAAAGTCTCCCTATCAGGTGGAGAGCCGGAGGTTCTCTGCTCTGCTCCTCTCGCCTTCGGAGGGAGCTGGGGATCTGACGACATCATCTATTTTATACCCAATGACAATGCTGAAATCTGGAAAATTTCCTCGGCCGGAGGATCTCCACAGCCTTTGATAACTCTAGATACACAAAAGGAGAGACCCGTAGGTCAGTGGCCTGACGTACTTCCAGGAGGAGATGCGGTCCTTTATAGTCTTGGCAGTGGAGGAATTTCGGTCTATTCCATACAGTCTGGTAAGAGTAAGTTGCTGCTTGATAGAGGCTCATATGCTCGATATTCTCCTTCCGGTCACATAGTCTTCGGCGATAGAGGAAAATTGAGAGCAGTTCCTTTCCAGCTTGACAAGTTAGAAATTACGGGCCCTCAAGTGACTATTCAAGATGGAATCAAAACCGAACGGCGAGGAGCAGCACAGTTTACCTTTTCTAGAGATGGCTTGTTTATTTATGTTCCCGGGATCGATGCTGTGTTGGGCGCTTTAATGTGGATTGACCGCAACGGAAAGGCTGAGCCTTTAGGACTCCCGCAAGCAGAATTTGGAGATTTCAAGATTTCCCCAGATGGCAATGCAATTGCGATTCCTATCATAGAGGAAGGACACAGCAATATATGGATCTATAATCTGACTCGCAGAACCTTGACACGCTTTTCCTTTGGTGAGTCTGATTATTCGCCGGTCTGGATACCAGACGGAGAATGGATTGTCTTCAGATCAGACAGAAGCGGCACGAGACATTTCTACAGGAAACTGGCCGATGGAAGCGGAGAGGCTGAACAAATCACAGATAATGAACAATATCTAGGCATACCTATTTCATTCTCACCTGATGGCAGTCTAATGTCTTATTATTGTCAAACAACTCAGTTAATGGATCTCTGGATTTTTCCTATGAAGAATGGACAGGCCCCTCATCCTTTTCTTCAGACTCCTTTCTATGAAATATTTCCAGCTTTCTCACCCGATGGCCGATGGATTGCCTACACATCAGACGAATCAGGTCAATGGGAAGTCTATGTCCGGCCATATCCTGGTCCAGGAAGCAAACGGCGAGTATCCACTGATGGTGGCGAGGAATCACGCTGGGCCCAAAACGGACAAGAGCTGTTCTTTCGCTTTGGCAATAAGTGGATGGCTGTTAAAGTTGACGCCGAAGAGGAATTTAGCGCAGAGAAACCTCAGGTACTTTTTGAAGGACCCTATATCAATATTCCCGGGTACTCTTATGATGTCTCTCCCGACGGCCAGAGATTCCTGGTGGTTGAGGGACCTGAACAAGAATTAGCAGTTGGACAACTGCACGTGATTACGAACTGGTTTGAAGAACTGAAACGTCTTGTTCCTACAGGGAAGTAATTCCTCGACCTGTGGAAGGACGCTGATCCCGGCCTTCCCGAAATCGACGACGCCCACACGAGGCTGGCCAGGCTAAAGAGCCGATAATCAATATATCGATTCAACGGAATGAATAATAAATCACTAAAGAGATATTTATATCTTACCATCTGTCTCATCCTTTTTTTTATAAGCTCCCATTCTTCTTCATCCTCACCAGACAGTGACAGTCAACTCAATTCTCGACTAAAGGCTTTGCACCTGGATAAATATATGGGAATCAAATACACAAGCCACAAGCCCAATCCCAATTATCCTGATTGGGAGATCTATTCCTACGATACCGCAGACTGCAAATGTGTAGAAGGGGCAGAATACTATGTGGCGGCCTGTCGAGATGAAAGTTCGAACAATGTCATGTTTTATCTAGGGGGCGGAGGGATCTGCTGGCCTGATTATGAATTCTGTGTAAAAGAAGTTCCTCCTGATGAAGCCTTGGAAGCAACGAGAATAATCCCTCTCTCAGGTTGGAACTATGTATACGTTCCCTACTGCGATGGAAGTGTTCATATGGGCGATAACGAAGTGGATATCGACGGGGATGATCAACCTGACCGCTGGTACTGGGGGCTCAGAGGAACATCTGCAGCTGTAGCCTTAATGAAGGAGCTTCACCCGGATCCTGATAAGATTCTAATCACAGGCAATAGCGCCGGAGGTTACGGGATAATTATCGCGACCATGATTATTAGACTCCAATATCCTCGAACGAAGTTGTATGTTTTTAACAAGGCTGGTCCTGGGCTTTTCAATACAAAGGATAAGGAGATGTGGGAATTAATAAAAGAAGCATGGGATATCAAGCAGTACTTCCCAGATGATTGTAACAGATGCCATGATCAATTGATCTACTTGTATGATTGGATGTTGGAAAGAGACAACAGTTTGAAGATTGGATTGACCTCATCCTACTTCGACCTAATGATCGGTGGAATGTATATGCAAACGACTCCACAAGAGTATAAAAGCTTGTTATTGAGCACGACAAATGTGATTTGGGAGAAACATCCCAATACATTCAAACGATTTTTTATCAAGGGCATCAAACACAACATATCCAATTCTTACCAAGTGAATGGGGTCTCGGTGCGAAACTGGCTTGAGTATCTTGTCAATGATAGTGCGCTGTGGAAAGATATTCTGGAATAAAGATAGATTTTTTGATATTCTTTTGCTGACCAAGCATAGAAA
This sequence comes from uncultured Eubacteriales bacterium, assembly GCA_964410125.1. GTDB lineage: Bacteria > Acidobacteriota > Aminicenantia > Aminicenantales > Aminicenantaceae. The sequence continues at coordinate 4,111 of CAYPGQ010000217.1, forward strand.
AATAAGGGGACAGCAATATCAATTATATGTCCAAAGTGCCAGCATGAGAATCCTGAAAACACCGTCTATTGTGGCAAATGCGCCTCGCCCCTCCTCTCACCCGGCCAAGCTGAAGTCACAAAAACCATGGAAACCCCTAAAGAGGAATTAACAACAGG
>CAYPGQ010000218.1:0-1623 GCA_964410125.1 uncultured Eubacteriales bacterium
GAATATGTATACGAGATCGCTGAGAAAAGAATCAGTTATGAAAAATCTAAACTAAAGTTGGCGTTATGACAAAAGCAGATAGATTGATCGAGAGCAGGGAACTGTTTGAAAAGACAGTCGATTATTACGATAACGAAAAGTTCGGATTCGATGTGAGCATATCGGAACGACTGAAAGAGAATTTGGACTTTTATACTGGTGTTGGTCAGTGGGATGAAGATGTGAAACAGGAATTACGAAGCAAGTATAAGCCCGCATTGGTAATCAATCGAGTTGCGCCAGCCATTAACCAGGTGAGCGGATATGAGCGACAGAACCGAACCGAGATTAAACCGTTTGCTTTTGAGACTTCGGACCAAAAACAGGCGTTCGTGATGGAGTACGTCTTAAAACACGTCCACCGAAGTATTGACAGCGCTTTTAATAATTCAGAAGGATTTTTAAAAGGCATTGTCACCAGCGCGGCAGATTGGGAGTATTCGATTGATATTGGCGACGATGGTTTGCCAGAGATCGCCAGGGAACTTCTTCCCACTGGATCGGTGAAGTGGGACCCGCTTTCAAAACGATATGACCACGCCGATGCAAGGTTCTGTTTTCAAGATAGCTGGATGGCAGAAGACGAACTGCTGCAACTCCGACCGACTTTAAAAGATAAAGAGCTGGAATACGAGCAAAAAACGGACGGCGTAATAACGGCTGCCAATGACTATAAGTGGAGGGAGAGCCGTTATTTTTATGATGATTACACCAAAAAAGTACGCTTGATCCGCTTATGGAAAAAGCGATGGGAAAAAGAATATGTTGTTACTGACCGAGAAAACCCTGCCGAGATTCAGATATTAGACCAAAAACAGATCAAAGAAATAGATATCGAGAACCCGACATTTACTATCCGACCGAGAATGAGGTCTAAAATATCATACCAAATGTTTTCAGGCGATGAGGAACTGGCTTATGATGAAGTGGTTTCGACATCGATCATTCCGATAATTTCCTTCTACTGTTTCTACATCGAAGGCGTTTACTTTTCGCTGGTCGATCTGGCGAAAGACCGACAGCGACAGGTGAACAAAGCGGATAGTGTGATGTCTGACTATCTCTCAAGGCTGCCAAAGTTATCCGTAATGGCAGAGGAACGAGCTTTCAGAACTCCCGAAGATGCCAGAAAATTCAATGGCGCTGATGTGGGCGATTCCATGGTGTTTGCAGATGGCGCATTGAGTAATGGCAGCGTACAGTTTCCATCTATTCCAGGGCTGAATATAATTTCTTACTACACTCAGCTGAAGGAATCGCAGAAAACAGAGATGAAAGACATTATGGGCGTGTCTGATACGATGCAGGGGATCAAACCAAAAGGAGCGCAAAGTGGCGTGGCGTTCGATATTCTCCGACAGCAAGGACTAACAGTGACCGAGCCGATTTATGACAACTACAACGCCACTAAGCGCATGATGGGCAAGCTGGAAATCGAGTTGATCCAAAAACACTATCCGCCTGAAAAGATCGAACGGATAATGGGTGGACTGGCAAATATGTACCGAGATGAAAAACTGCAAAATATTTGGGAACAAGCCAGGGACGATGAGGAGGCAAGAAGAAAGTTGGTTGATGTGTTGA
>CAYPGQ010000218.1:1723-4258 GCA_964410125.1 uncultured Eubacteriales bacterium
TGGGAACAAGCCAGGGACGATGAGGAGGCAAGAAGAAAGTTGGTTGATGTGTTGATGACCACAAAGTATGATTGCATGATGGATGAAGGATTTAATACAACAACTATTCGTCAGGCCAACCAGATACAGTTTAATCAGTTGATGCAATCTGGCTTTCCAGTTCCGCCAGATATTATTATCGAGCATTCTGATATTAGTCAGGATCAAAAAGACCAATGGAAGGCTTATATCCAGCAGCAGCAGCAGATGCAGCAAGGAATGGGAGGAGTGCAATAATGCCAAAGAAACTTGAAAAGAAGTTGAAAGAGGAAGCTAAGAAGAAGTTTCCAGGGGATAAAAAAAAGCAAGACCGATATGTTTACGGTACTTTGCGGAAAACAGGATGGAAACCTAAAAAGAAATGAGGTGATTGTGATGAATGAGGATTATGAAAAAGAGCGAGCGAGGAGAGAGAGGGAAAACGCAGATAGATGGGAAAGAGAGCGAGCAGAAAAAAGTAGAAAGGCAGAGGAAGATAGAAAAAAAGAAGAAGAAAAACGAAAGAAAAAATAACCAGGGCGCTGTGCTTAACTAATTAACTAAATAAAGCACATCTTCCAACAAGTATTGTTTTAAAGTAGCGCCCTGGTTTTAATTATAATAAGCGGGGAGCTTTTGTACGGTCTGGAAACAGGTAGCTGTGCAGGGTCCGCAGGGAGAAAGTCATGGAAACAGAAGAAACATTGAACGAAGAAACAGCATCCGAACAAGAAAATGAAGCGGGTAGTGCTGAACAATTGGTTGACGATCAATCGCAGGTTGACTACAAAGCCCTCTACGAACAATCAGAAGAAAGAAGTAAAAACCTTGAATCTGTATTAGGTAGGCAGGGGAATGAGTTAGGCGAATTGCGGGAGTTGATCAAAAAGAGTCAAAGCGCTGGAGATGTTCCAGCGGATATTGATCCGAATCAATTTTTTGATGAGGAAACCTTGAAAGCAATCGATAAGATTGCTGAAAACAAAGCTCAACGGATATATGAAAGCAAGACAAAGGAAGTAGAAGAAAGAAATCTGAAAGCGGATTTTGAGGCTGTGGTGAATGAATACGAAATTACGGACGAGAACCTACCAGATTTGGCTTATTATGCTTCCAGTAAAGGATTGCCATTGAAGAAAGCAGCCGTAGAGCTTGCTAAAAAGCAAATATTAAACAAAAGAACCAAGCCGAGAACTCAGAATATTTCTGGCGCAGCTCCGACGGGAGCGCCGAGAGTTGCGACAAGCGCAGGAGTTAGTATTGATCCAGGCAAAATGTCGCAGGATCAGTATAACAAACTAACTCCCGAACAGCGAGAAGCGTATTTGAGGAAGTACGGCGGATAACGCGGAGATTTTGAAATGGCAGAAACAACAGTAAGCGCCAGCACAGCAGCAGAAGTTCCCCAAGCGCAAATATGGCAGAAGGAACTATGCAGGCAAGCCCAGGATGAAATGTGGTGGACAAAGTGGACTGGCGAAGGTATTAACAATATCATTCAACTCAAAAAAGATTTTGTCAAGCAAAAGGGCGATGCGATCAATTTTGGGTTAATGACCGATTTGTCCCAGGCTATTCACGATGATGGATGGGTCGAGGGAAACGAAGAAGGAATGACTACGTATTATGATTCAGTGGTATTGGATCAAATGCGAAATGGCGTTCGCCTGAATGGTCGATTGACCGAACAAAGGGCCAGTTATGCTATGCGAAAAGAGGCCCAGCAGTCACTATCTTATTGGGCAGTTACGCAGCAAGAAACCTTGATTTTCAAGAAATTCAGCGGCACGACCTACCAGGCATATCCAGGCACGGCAAGCGGAACGCTGGGTTCATTGGAAACAGCTTTCACGGCGGCAGTTGCAAACACCAATATTATCTATGGCGGCGGTGCAACAGCGACCACGGAAATAGAGGAATCAGATGTGTTTACCCTGGATAAAATTGTCGATGCAAAAACATGCGCTCAGACAGGCGTGTTTGGGGCTGATACAAAGTATCGTATCAGACCGATTCGATACCAGGGCGCTGATCATTATGTCGCCGTGATTCACCCCTACCAAAAGGCTGATTTAAAGAAATCGGCTGATTATAAAACCATGATGCGAGAAGCGGAAGTAAGGGGGAAAGAAAACCCGCTGTTCTCTGGCGCTGATTTTTATTATGATGGCGTATGGATTTATTCTCACCGATTGGTGCAGGCAGCCACGGACTGGGGTGCGGACAGTAATGTTAGTGGCGCAACTGGTTTATTCCTTGGCGCCCAGGCTGGTTTGATGGCAATTGCCCAGGAAGGCTGGGACTGGGTCGAAGAAAAATTCGATTACGGCAACAAGTGGGGAGTCGCCTCACAACGCATATTTGGATTTGATAAGGCGATGTTTAACAGCATCGACTTTGCAGTGGTGGCAATCAAAACCGCTGCCAAGAATCCGCAACTTTAAAAGTCTCATGTTTTTTTTCTCCTTAAATAACGACCTTGCCGTTTTAGTGGATTGAAACGGCAAGGTTTAATTC
>CAYPGQ010000219.1:0-4237 GCA_964410125.1 uncultured Eubacteriales bacterium
TCCATCCCCTTAAAGGCTGCCGATTCCACCATTAGGTAGAAGGCAGCCTCTCTATTTCACCTAGACTATTCATAAAAAATGCCGATGCTTTTTTTACTGGTTCTCTTCCATTTTGTGTGGGTAAGTTATAATGGAAAAAAACCTCAGGCATGTCCGTAGCGCCATTGAGGATCTAGCCTTCACTAGTCGTTCTTCGAGGATTACAATATGGCGATAGCCTCATATTGTCGGCGATGTTGTATTGAGCACGACTTTGCCAAAAGATAAGAGTTCCGCACAAGCACGGGAACAAAGGATAGAGTTGTAGAGTTCAGGAGTTAACGAGCGCAGTTCATAGCCGCCGAGAAGGGCGATGAGGGAATGGCGTTAAAGATCGTCACTAGAGCAAAGGACATGCCTGAGGCAAAAAAAAACATTGGAAGTAATACCCACACAAAATGGAAGATAACCTTTTTACTTACCTTTTTTGTAGAGCTCTAAATTCTCCTGGATTTGGGAGGCAAGACCTTGGTTCCCGGCAGCCAGGGCTATTTTCAGAGCTCTTTCCGCAATAATCACTGCCTGGCTCAAATCCCCCGAAGCCGCATAAGCCATGGCCAGGATGTTCAGGACTATCGGCTCTTTGTAACCGGTGAGTTTTGCTGCCTGTTCGCAAAGGTTTATGGCTTTTTCGGGATCTCGCCTTTTTGGATCAGGGTGGGTGGCCAGGATTCTTGCCCAACCGGTTAATGCCGGAGGCCAGGAAGGCTGAATTTCGAGGGCTTTTTGAAAATACCAGGCGGCCTCATCCATGTTCCCTTGCCTGAGGAGGGCATAACCGAGATTATTATGGGCCACATCATAACTGGGCTTGTATTTCAAAGCAAGGCGGTACTGCTCGACGGCCCTATCGAGCTGTCCTTTGGACCTGAGAGCATTGCCCAAGTTATTATGGGCATACGCATCTGAAGGCTCTACCTTAAGCGTTTGAAGAAAATACCGGATGGCTTCATCTGTTTTCCCTTGGGATTGGAGAAGAACGCCTAGGTTATAGTATGGATTAGGGGATTGGGGATCGGCCTTTATAGCCTGTTGATAATAATCCATGGCCTGATTCGTCTTTCCCTGCTTTTCCATAAGCACTCCGAGGTTGTAATAGGCGTCAACAAAGTCATTCCTCGATTGAATGGCATTGAGGTAGGCCTCTTTTGCATTTTCCGGATGACCCTTCTCCTGAAGGACAACACCCAGTGCGTAATGAAGTTCCGCGTTGAAGTTCAGTCTCTCTTCAGGAAAAGGCCCAAAGGAACTGCACCCCAACGCACTAATCAAGAAAATAGCCGATAAAATCGCCAGCTTTGGCCATTGCCGCTTTATCCTCATCTCCCAGAACGCGACTATTCCGCCAGAAGCCAACAAACTCATGACCGGAATAACGGGCATTCGATAACGGGAGGCGACGAATACTAGGATGACGGCGGCTGGATAAAGGGCTAAAAACAACCAGAGGGGGAACGGTATTCTGCGGATCCAGAAGACGGCGCCCACAACAGCCAGGGCAAACAGGACAGCAAAAGGAAATCCAAATTTGCCGATCTTCCAAACACCGATTCGCAACAAATTAGACCACTTTCTAAAGACATACATATCCACATTCCGTGCTAGTTCGCGCGAGCTGAAGAACTGGGAAGTCTTGTGAACCAGCCCTTTTGTGAATTTTAAAGGGTTGTTCAACATGTATCCCATGGCCTCTTCTCGGAAGAATCCATCCTTTTCGTAGATACTCTCGATTCCCTCCCTTTCAGGCAATCTTAAAAGCTTTTCCCAGGCCAGCCCGGGACGGATGGCGGTCGTTTCCTTATAATTCGAGTTGTTTCCAAGGTATAGGTTGATGCCTCCCGAGAATGGGAGGATACGGAATTTTCCGGTTGTGGAAAAACCGAGAATACCTGTGGGAATGGCCACGATTAAAAATCCCGCGGCGATGACAAAGGCTCTTCGCAGAGAAAACTTGAGTTGTTTTTGCCTGTACAACACAAAAATGAGCCATAAGCAACTGGCAAGAAAAAAGGGCAGAAACACGGGCCTGGTTAGGATACTGAGGGCCCCACAAAATCCTAAAAAGAGACATTGCAATATCCCCGGCTTCTCTTTTGTTTTAAGAAGCAGCAACAAGATGGCCACGGACCAAAACGCGGCCCAACCGGTTGCGAGAAGCTCTCCCTCAAAAAAGACCAGGGGCATATAAAAGGCTGTTATGATGCCGGCCAGAAGGCCGGATTTACGATTCAATATTTTTGCACCTAAAAGATAAACCAGGATACAGGTCAGCGCCCCCAGAATCATCTGGAAAATTTTCACGGAGAGGATGGAACCTTTGGTGAGAGAATAAACTCCCGTCAAGAACAAGGGATAAAAAGGAGGCTGCCAGAAAAGGTCTTGGGTAAGTTTCCCGGTTTCAAGGATTTCTCGTGCGATTTGGTCGTAAGTCCTTGCATCCACGATAGACAACCGAAACGTGGGATTGTCGCGGCTGTCATAGAGATAAAATCCCCTGATAAGAAGAGCCAGCAAAAAGATTGTCACCACATGTTGGATACGCCAACGGCTCTTGACAGGTGATAAGTTTTTCAGCTCGTTTCCGGGAGGATTTTCACTCACTGTTTTATCTTATCACAACCCCTATTATCAGACAAATTTTGCTCCATGTAGTAAGGACCTCCATGTTTAACCTTTGCCCTTATTTTGATAAGTTTTTCTTCTGAAGAAAAGACATAAACGGGAGCACAAGTTTGACCCAAGCGGAAAAAATGTGTTATGCTATTGCCGTCTTTGACAACTGAATCTTACGGTTTACTGGGCAGGGAAGTCCGTGAAAGGCGGACACAGCCCCCGCTACTGTAATCGGGGACAAATTCCAGAACAAACCACTGTTCTCTCGTTGAGGGAATGGGAAGGTCTGGAAGGAGGATGATCCGAGAGTCAGGAGACCTCCCCTAAACCGATAATGCCCATCTTCGGGAGGAAGATCGGGTTGATTTTTTTTGCTGAATAAATCGGGGGCATACGTTTAAAGGAGGATATCCATGCGGAATAAATCCCTAGCTGTTGTCCTCGTTTCGGCATTCCTTCCGTTTGCCCTGATTGCCGGACAACAAAAGTCAGAAAAAACCGATCTTCACCATGAGATCGTTGTCACAGCCAATCGTATCGCAACGCCCACTAAAGAAATCGCGACCTCTGTGACAGTCATCACCAAACAAGAATTGGAGCAGACGAATAAAACGACCGTCATCGAGGCTCTCCAGGAAGTTCTGGGAATATCCATCCTCCAATCAGGTCCTGTTGGCAGTTCAGCATCCGTGATGCTCCGGGGAGCTAACTCAGAACATACTCTTGTGATGATAGACGGAGTCGAAGTTAATGATCCCATCACACCCGCCCGGACGTATGATTTTTCGCACCTCAGAGTGGAGGGCATCGAACGCGTCGAGATCCTCCGGGGTCCCCAAAGTCCCCTGTACGGTTCCGATGCGATGGCCGGAGTGATCAGCATTATCACAAAAAAGGGCCAAGGAAAACCTCGATTTCATCTTTCCTCCCTCGGAGGATCCTACGGGACATATTCTGGCACTGCCGGGCTGACGGGAAGCATGTCAAAACTTCACTATTCCCTTTGGGCTTCATCCCTAACATCCCAAGGTTTCTCGGCGGCCAATGCTGCGCTCGAAGGAAACACAGAGGCTGACGGGTACAAGAATCTCTCTCTGTCCGCCAGAGCGGGGTACAAAGCTTCCGATAATATCGATCTGGATTTTTCAGCAAGATTCATCGACACCAAATCCGATATCGACAATTACGGCAGCGCCTTCGGCGACGATCCGAACAACATCCAAACATATGACTCGCTTTATTTAAAGGGGTACATTCGGGGACTTTTTCTCAAAAACAGATGGGAACAGAAATTGACCCTCTCCCATGTCAATTCTAACAGAAAAACGGATAATCCCACAGATGAACAACACCCGTTTGACACAGACCGCTCCCACTATAAAAGCAGTCTGATTAAACTGGACTGGCAGAACAACCTTTTTCTGCACAAATCGAACAATTTGACCTTCGGGGCAGAATACCAACAGGAACAAGGAGAATCCAGCTATCACTCAGAAAGCATTTGGGGACCATCCACAAGCTTTTTTCCGCTGAAAAAAGCCCACAACACAGGAATCTACATCCAGGATCAAATGAGACTAGAGGG
>CAYPGQ010000220.1:0-4230 GCA_964410125.1 uncultured Eubacteriales bacterium
ACAGGTTCGATGTCATCATCATCCCCTCGATGTCAACCAATGCTATCGTCGAAGGAAATGAAAAGGGAACCATGCCTCCTGGTTATGTGGGAGGAATAACCGAAACAGGTGTTAGAAACATAAAAAAATTCGTGGAGGAAGGAGGTATTCTTGTCGCTTTAAATTCGGGATGTCTTTTTGCTTTAGATAAGCTAGGCTTACCCGTGAACGATGCCTTGAAGAACCTCCGGAGCTCCAGGCGCCAATATAACGCAAAATTTGCCTGTCCTGGATCCATACTCAGGATGGAATTCAATACCAAGCATCCGATTGCCTATGGAATGCCTGAAGAAGCCCCCGCAATGTTTTATCGCAGCACGGCATTCGACATTCTTCCTGCGTTCGAGAAAAAACCTGCTCTCGCAATCACAAAATATTCAGAAAAAGATCTTCTTATGAGCGGCTATTTATTGGGAGAAAAATATCTTCAGAACAAAACAGCAGCTGTGGATGTTCCTCTGGGAAAAGGGAGAGTGATACTGTTAGGTTTTGCCGTCCAAAACCGGGCCCAAACGTATGGAACGTTTAAACTCTTTTTCAATTCTCTTTTCTACGGAACAATGCAATAGAGCCAAATTCACCCCAGTTAAGTCAAGGATGATGGACCACCTCTCCTGTATCTGATAAGATTAAAAAAAGGAAAAGAGATGAAAAAAACAAACACGCCTTATTATCTGCTTATTGGATTACTCATGGTGATCGTTCAAACAATCCCAGCCTACAGCCAGTCTTTGGAGGAAATCTATGCCATAGGTACCGTCGCATTTGTTGCAGAGATGACAATCGACGAATCCACACTTCCAGAGGATGAATTTTTTGAGGGTATCGTCGATATCGGCTCCGATGAAGCAGGAAACATTTATCTGTGCGATATAGAAGCATGCAACATCAAAAAATTTTCTGCTGATGGAAAATTTTTAAAAATCATCGGAAGGAAAGGCCAGGGCCCGGGTGAATTCAGTAGGCCCTCAAGGATGGCCGTCACGGGTGATCGCCTTTTCATCTATGATGGGGGAAACCTGCGCCTGTGTGCCCTGACAACCGACGGGGAATACATCAAGAGTATCGGGGTTCAAAACACCGAGGGACGACCGAGGAATATGCGGGCGCATCCCGAAGGGGATGTTATTATTGAGCGCGAACTCGTTCACTACCAGGATCAAGATAGGCCTCAGGATTGCCTCATCCAGGTCTTTTCCCCCGAACTGGAGCTTAAAAAAACCATCTCTACGCATCAGATCTTGAGAAACAAATTCCGAACGATCCAGGGAATGTTCAGCAACATCATACAGCCATTCACTCCGGATGTGTTTTGGTATGTGGCACCAGACGGTAAGATCGTGATCGGCCTTGCCAAAGACTATACAGTCGAGACCCATCACTTTGAAAAAGGCCTTCTTTCTTCGTTTAAGCATACTTACGAGGCTGTCAAGGTGACAGACCAGGACAAAGAGCGATTCTTCTCCGGCATTACGTATACTACTGAAGGAGGAAGCTCAGAAATTCCAAAAGAAATCAAAAAGCTCACTGAATTTCCTAAGACCAAACCCGCATTCGATGCGTTGTTTGTGGATTTTGAAGGCAACATCCTGGTCCACACGGTCAGGAAGGATCCTGAGGGCTCCTCTCCCAATTTCGATGCCTTTTCCCCTGAAGGCAAGTTTATCGGAACTGTAAACACTACAGGCCTAAAGGCATTCCCCCGTGGGGCTCTTGTGGGGAGAGATTGCGTCTGGATTATAGAGAGGGATGAAGAAGAACAGGTTAAGGTCGTCAAATATCGTATCACTCCAGGAAAATAAAGCTTTCGACCCTGCCCGCGAATAAAATATTCTTTGATTCGTATATAAAGTAATGTAACATCTTAAAGGAGGCCTTATGCAAAAAACAATAAAACTATTTACTTTCGGAATCATGATTATCCTGGCGTTGACACTGATTGCGCCTGATGCAATGTCATCGATCGAAGAAGGATACTCCATTTTTCATGAGACAATGGCTGATATGACCTGGCAAGAGGTGGAAAAGGCAGCCAAAGAAGGTGCTATTATCCTGCTGCCGACAGCTGTTATCGAAGAGCACGGTCCGCACATGGGATGTGGTGTGGATACATACCTTGCTTATCAAACGTGTAAACTAACACGCCGCGAGCTTGAATCCCGAGGCATAAAAACACTTATTGCTCCTCCTTTTTATTGGGGAATAAACAGGACTACCCATGTTTTTCCCGGCACTTTTACAGTCAGGCCAGAAACGATGAGGGCTTTACTGGAGGATATACTGCTGTCGTTGAAGAGCTGGGGCTTCAAGCGTGTGTATAACATAAATTGGCACTATGACGGCGGCCACATATCCACTCTGTTTCAAACCATCAAAAATGCGCAAGAATCCGTGGGAATCAATACCTATTTTGTTCTTTCAGAGGAGGATTTCCGCCGCTTTGGACTAAAAGGTGATGAGCCCTTCATCGTTGTCCATAAATCCCCTCCGGGGGAAGCAGAACCTCAGGAATTCCTGGATCTTCATGCGGGAGCTGGCGAGACAGGCATAATGGCTTCGCATTTTCCCGATCAAGTTGATATGGAACTCACGAAAACCCTAAAACCAACCCAGCTGACTTATCGTGACGTAGGGGAATGGGTGACAAATGCTAAAAAGGTGACTCCCTTAGGATATTTTGGAGATCCGGCAAATGCAAAAATAGAAGAGTCCAAGAAATATCATGAAGCTTTTTGTAAAATGATTGCTGATGCAATCGAAAAAGAACTAAAAACAAACAGGTAAACAGGAGGAACAAAATGAAAAAAATATTCAATTTTCATGTTTTATTCGTTATCTCAAGTCTTGCACTTGTGCTTTTTGTCTGTAATGCGGCTTCTTTCGCCCAGGAAAAAACAGATGCCCAAAAGCTCTACGCTGAGATAGCCGGGGATTATGAATTTGAATATGAGGGACAAGTAGAAATTATCACCTTTTTTGTAGAAGATGGAGTACTCAAGGGAAGAGATAGCGATGATGACGAAGGAGACCCGTTAGAACCGGTCGAAGGCAAGGAGCTCGAATTTGAAGTCACATCTGATGAGGGTCAATTTTTCGAGATTATATTTTCCCGGGATGAAAGTGGGAAGCTCACACAATGCCTGCTGAAAACAATGGGAATGGAAATTCCAGGAGTGAAAATCAAGAAATAGGTTTAATGAAAAAAAACTATCGCATAGCGGATAAGGGATCCGATCGGTACGTGGTCGGGGAAATGACCCAGTTCGACCAGAAAAACGAAATGTTCAAAAGGATGCTTTGGGATCCGGAGCTGCTTGAATTGGGGAAAAAGTTCTACAAAGCGCCTGTTTTCCCAACAAAAAATGCCGGGTATCGATTAGAGGATCTTGCGATGGTGAATGCATCTTGGTACCTGGAACATAACTTTGGCAAAAGCACCTGGGGTGGTCAACGGGATCTTTATAAATGGGATTGGGATGGCCAATATTCTTACCCGCATGTACCTTCGGGCCTAAAAATAGACCTCGATAATCCAGCAAAAATCACGGCCGGTATCAAAAAAGTCGGTTCTTTTTTTGGAGCAGTCAAAGTCGGTGTGTGCAAAATGGATAGACGATGGCTCTACTCGAAAGGCTATACAAAAGCTGATGGAGGCAAACCTTTCGAATTCGAAGTACCAGAGGAGTATAAATATGCCATCGTACTCGCCATCGAAATGGATTATGATGCCATCGCTTGTTCACCAGAAAGCCCCGCCTCCGCAGCAACCGGATTCGGCTATTCACGGATGGCCTTTGCAGCCGGATTGCTAGCAACATACATCCGTGGGATCGGATACAAAGCCATTCCCTGCGGGAACGACACGGCCTGCAGTATCCCATTGGCTATAGATGCCGGCTTGGGAGAACTGGGGCGCAATTGCATGCTGATCACTCCTGAATACGGCCCCAGAGTACGGCTGGCAAAGGTCTTCACAAACCTGCCTTTAGTCGCAGATCGGCCTATCGAGTTCGGTGTCTGGGAGTTTTGCAAAACTTGTAAAAAATGTGCAGAGAACTGCCCTAGTCAGGCGTTGTCCCACGGAGACCCCATCGAAACGCCGATCGATAAATCTAATAGGGAAGGATTGCTGAGCTGGCATATCGATGCAAAAAAATGCGCCGCCTTTTGGGCAAGCAATGGAGCATGTTG
>CAYPGQ010000221.1:0-4226 GCA_964410125.1 uncultured Eubacteriales bacterium
ATGACAGGCAACGTGTTCGTCGGGACACGCAAAACGATTTAAAACCTAGTTATTGATTTTGTGGTTATTATTCGTATAATCCTACCAATGTATAGACGACTCCGAAGCATCCCCTCTAATATATCTCTACGACTCCAGGGCCGAGATGCCACAGTTGCCAGAATTTGGAAAGCTGTGATGGAGGCCATTGCGGGAACAGAAAAGGATTTCACCACCGGTAAACTGAGCAAAGCCATATTCCTTCTGGCCATCCCGATGATCTTGGAGATGATCATGGAATCCGTGTTCGCAGTGGTAGACATCTTTTTTGTGTCTAAACTCGGGGCCGGGGCGGTTGCGACCGTCGGTATCACCGAATCGCTTATGACCATCGTTTATTCACTGGCTGTGGGTTTGAGCGTGGCCACAACGGCCCTGGTTTCGAGAAGAATAGGCGAAAAAAATCCTGAGGGAGCATCCATAGCCGCGGTTCAGGCGATCATTTCCGGCATTACCGTATCGCTCGTGATATCCATCCCCGGAATCCTGTTTGCACCGGATATACTGAAACTCATGGGAGCATCGGCAGAGATGGTCCGATCGTACTCGATGTACACATCGATCATGCTGGGAACAAATATCATCATCATGCTGCTGTTCATCATCAATGCTGTGTTTCGCAGCGCCGGCGATGCAGCTATATCGATGAGGGTTTTGTGGCTTGCCAATATGATTAACATCGTCCTCGATCCTTGTTTGATATTCGGTTGGGGGCCTTTCCCTGAGTTGGGAGTTGCCGGGGCGGCTGTGGCCACGAATATCGGCCGGGGCATTGCGATCGTTTTCCAGTTCTATTTGCTGTTCCAAGGGAAAAAACGAGTCAAACTCAAACGAAGACATTTGAGGGTTGTTTTTGGGGTGATGAAAAAACTTATCCGATTGTCTCTGGGCGGTGTCGGCCAATCCTTGATCGCCACTTCGAGCTGGATAGGGATGGTCAGGATCATTTCCGTATTCGGGGACCAAGTGATGGCAGGATACACGATCGCCATTCGCATCGTTCTTTTTTCCATCTTGCCATCCTGGGGACTGGCCAATGCCGCAGCAACCCTAGTCGGTCAAAACTTGGGCGCTAAAAAACCGCAGAGAGCGGAGCGCGCTGTATGGCAAACCGGATTCATCAATATGGCCTTCATGGGGATTATCGCTTTGTTCTTTATCCTTATCCCGGGATTTTTCATAAGATTGTTCATCGATGACCCGGTAGTCATTGCAAGCGGCACAGATTGCCTCCGCATATTCGCTTTTGGATATGTCTTTTATGCCCTGGGAATGGTGATGGTCCAGGCTTTTAACGGAGCCAGCGATACGATTACGCCCACTTTTATAAACTTATTCTGCTTCTGGTTGTTCGAGATTCCCCTGGCTTATATCCTGGCACTGCCTTTTGGTCTTGAGGAAAACGGAGTCTACATTGCTATTCTTGTTGCGGAATCCGCGATGACGCTCGCAGCTGCCCTCATTTTCCGTCGAGGACAATGGAAAACAAGAGAAGTGTGACTGGAGTCTTCGATTTACGCGGTAACAATCCCAAGAGGTTTGCGTATTTTCCATTTCCCCCGGGTAAAGTCAGGAAACTCGACTGAGGTGCTGTTAGTGGCGATGGATTTTTCGCTCAGAGCAACGACAGCGCTGATGGTGGCACCTTCATACACATCCGAATCTGTCGGTTTACCTTCCCTTAAACACTGGATGAGCCGGTAGTCTTCGATAAAATCCATCCCCCCGTGGCCGGCACCCTCTGCCTTTTCCTCAAGCGATGTCAACAATGGATGTTTGTATTGCTCACGGTAGAACGTGTAGTGATTGCCTTTCCCGATATAATCTGAAGAAATATCATCCCACCTGTGCATGGGTGAAATGCTTTCGAGATAGATTTTTTCTTCTGGATATTTTCGCGCCAGCCCCTTGGTTCCCTGGATCAAAATCCTGCGGCTGTAAGGCCGGGGAGAATTGGTGTCGTGTGTAACCAGGATGGATTGTCCTTTGTTGGTTTTGATCAGCGTGCTGATAACATCTCCCAAGGCATAATCCGTTTTGGCCAGGGGATGGTTTTTTCCATACCTCCTGATCGCTTCAAGCTTAAGACTGCGGGACGGGCTGCTCATCGAGACCAGATATTCGAATTTGTTGCCGCGTGTGATATCCATCCACTGGGCCACCGGTCCGAGACCGTGTGTCGGGTAAAGGTCGGCATTCCGCTTGATGGAATACTGGAGACGCCAGTCGTGAGGATAGTATGCCTTACCAAACTTCCATCCCCGGAGGTCGTGGAGATAACCACATTCCGCATGAAGCAACTCACCGAAAAGGCCTTGACGTACCATGTTGAAAAACATCAGCTCGGTCCTGTCGTAGTTACAGTTTTCCATCGTGCAGCAGTGCTTTTTGTGCTTTTCCGAAGTTTCGACCAACTCCCAGCACCCTTCTAGAGTGATCGCCCCTGGTACTTCCGATGCGGCGTGTGATCCGGTTTCCATCGCCTTGACAGAAATCGGGACATGCCACTCCCAAGGTGTGGCGTTGTAAACAAGGTCCAGGTCTTCGGAGTCGCACATGCGTTTGAAATCCTCGGTGCCTCTGGTGTAGGCAGTCGGTTTGGATTTTCCGGCTTTTTCACACTGTTCTTGAGCCCAGAGAGTCCGCTCTTCTCGTATGTCACAGACAGCTTTTATTTCCACACCATCTATTCGGAGCAGATTCCGGAGGTGGCCACTCCCCTGATTTCCGATGCCGACATATCCTACCCGCACCGTTTCGATCGGCAAAGTCACCAAATGTGCGATTGGTTCTGTCCTCAGCTGAGGCTGCCGGAAGTCTTTATGTTTGCCTACAGCCATGCTCCCCAAAGCCATTCCCAATCCGGCTGTCCCGCTCTTTTTGAGAAAATCCCTGCGGTTCAAACGTTTTTTCATCGTGGCACCTCCATCTCTTTAAATCACAAAAATGCTACCACTCCCTCGCTATTTTTGCAATTCCTCCACGTGTAATATATGCTGATTGGCACGCCAACCTCGATTTTTTCGACACTCTGCAGGCAGACGATTTGATGGAAAACGCTGTTATCATGGCTGTTTTTGCTTACCATGCGGCAATGGGCGATAAGAGGATACTGAGGAAAAAGGAATAGGAAAAATTAAGGATTGTTTATATTGTTCTTGAGCAGTTTTAGCCCTTCCTCGCGGGCATGGAGGATTTGTGTGATATCCACCCCCGCCATTTCTTTTCGCGTTAGAATATGATACTTCAATGCTTTGCGGTACAACACGTGCTCGTCTTTAGCGGAAATATTCGGCTCAACTCTCTGGGCATACAGGAAATCTTCGATCGGTCGGTTTTTGCCGTTGTTATTGCCTTCGCTCAGGTCAACCCTGTATTCGTCGTAAACCAGAAAACAATGAACCATCGGCACATATGGCAGCTTGTATTTTCCCAGAATTTCGTTCGTGCCTGTGACGATTTCTTCGGTCATGGCGTATATGCCGACGTTTTTTGCTATCGGTATGTTCATTTCCTCCGCAAGGGTTGCGATAACAGAGTGTTTGGTTATGCAGGTGCCCAAGTTTTCTCTAAAAAGGATCATCAGGTCGTCTCTGTCTGTGTTGTACCCATACGGCAATGAATGGACGTATCGGCAGGCATCGATGAAACTATCGATTCCTAGGTTTAAAAACTTAGCCGAAATTATGCCAACGTTCGAAATGGGTTCATCAGGAAAGATCGTGAGCTTGTCCATGGAATTTTTCTATCACAGCAGAGAACTTTTGTGTGCTTCTATCCTATCCTTTTTCTATTATCTCGAGAATAAATCTCTTTTTCAGCTTCATTCCAGCAGCACCGAGAATAACTCTGATAGCTTGAACATTTCCTCCCTGTTTTCCAATAACCTTGCCAATATCTTCAGGAGCAACCTTTAATTCCAGGATCGAGGTCTGTTCCCCGTCTAATTGGGAAACCTGCACCTTGTCTGGATTGTCCACTAATGCCTTGGCAATCAATTCAACGAGTTCTTTCACTGTAGCCTCCCTTAATATTTAGATTGTTTCTTTCCATAAAGTCCATGGGCTGTAATCATTATTTTTTTCCTCCCCGACGGGGAGGGAATGGTCTTTTGGAATAAAGTACTTATTCACAATAGTCACTTATAAAAGACTTTAGTTTTCGACTACAACTTGGCCGCCTCAATT
>CAYPGQ010000222.1:0-4218 GCA_964410125.1 uncultured Eubacteriales bacterium
TCTTTTTCCGTTTCAACCGAAGGGTAAGCCGTGATGATGATTACCTTTGCATCCGGGTGCTTCGACTTAATATCTTCAAGCACTGTTAGCCCATCGCGGCCTGGCAGTCTCAAGTCGATTATCATGACGCCGTAATCATTAAAATCATAATTCTCCAATGCTTTATCACCATCGGTAGCAGCATCGACCTTGTGCCCCTCGTCTGAGAAGTAATCGACCAATGCATCGCGCATGATCTCTTCGTCTTCCACGACCAACATATTTTCTTTTTTCATAATGACCTCCAAGATTTAATATTTTTTTTCATTTTTAATCATGAGACACACTTATAAGCAAATAGTGTGCCAGAATGGAATTTGCTGAAAAAATCCTGTTTGAGATCACCCTAAATAATTGTAATTAATTAAATTACATCGAATGGAAGAATTATTGCATAAAGAATCGCCTAAGAAGGGAGTGTAAATTATGTGGACACTAGCTGTCTAATTTATTGACAGTAAGATCATACTTTTTTAGCTTATTGTATAAAGTCATCCGACGTATGCCAAGAATTCCCGCTGCCTTTGAAATGTTTCCTTTTGTTTCCTCCAGCACATTCAGGACATGATATTTTGTCACCGCCTCTATCGTTTTTTCCTTTTGTATGGCCGGGTGGATAATATCCTGGGGAAGTTCAGCCATAGTGACGGCATTATCCTTCGATAGAATGACACCATGTTCAATCATATTCTCCAACTCTCTCACATTACCGGGCCAGGAATAATTCAGCATAAATTCAATGACCCCGGGGGAAAATTTGATAGTATCTTTGTTATTTTCCTCCGTATACTTTTTTAAAAAATGCTCCGCCAGCGGGAGGATATCCTCCTTTCTGTCTTTAAGCGGAGGGAGATTGATGGTTACCACTTTGAGCCGGTAGTATAAATCTTCCCTGAACTGTTCTTCCATGACCATGTTTCTCAAATCCTTGTTTGTGGCCGTGATGATGCGAACATCAACAGCAATTTCTTCGTTGCTGCCGATTCTGGTTATCTTTTTTTCTTCCAGCGCTCTCAACAGATGGATTTGGGTGTTGGCGTTTATTTCACCGATTTCATCAAGGAATAATGTCCCTTTGTCTGCTGCCTCGAACTTCCCCTTTTTTCTTCCTACCGCTCCCGTAAAAGAACCCTTTTCATGACCGAAAAGTTCGCTTTCCAGGAGACTTTCTGCAAGGGCTGCACAACTGGTGGCAATGAAAGGTTTGTTACGGCGTTTGCTTTGATGGTGGATAGCCCGGGCGACAATTTCCTTCCCTGTACCTGTTTCTCCGGTAATCAAAACGGTGGCATTGGTTGGAGCGACGATTTTAATCAGTTCGAATATCTTTAACATCTTGGAGCTTTTAGCGATGATGCCTTCGAATCGAAATTTTTCCTTAATCTGCCGCCGGAGTGAAATATTTTCCTCGATCAAATCCTGATGTTCCACCAATTTTTCTATCAAAAGTTCAACCTTTTCCGGACAGAATGGTTTTTCGATGTAATCAAAAGCGCCCTCTCTGATTGCCGTAGTGGCTGTTTGAATGGTCGCATGCGCAGTGATTATAACAGCTGCGAGGGTGGGATATATTTTTTTTGCCTCTTTCATCAGTTCGATACCATTCAAACCAGGCATTATCAAGTCCGCAATCATTATGTTAAACTTTTTCTTTTTGAGTATTTCGAGCGCTTCTTCGGCTGATGCAGCGACTGCCACGTCATAGCCAACCCCATCAAGCCAATCGTGGAGTGATTCTCTTACGATATCTTCATCGTCAACGACAAGGATTTCAGCCCTTTTTTTCATTTGTGGCCTCCAGATAGATAGAGAATGTGGTCCCCACATCTTGTTCACTCTCTACTTCTATTTTGCCCTTATGTTTTCCTATGATCCCATGGACAACAGATAGCCCCAGGCCAACTCCTTTGCCCTTTTCTTTTGTCGTGAAAAAAGGCGTAAAAAGCTTTTTCAAATTCTCCTTGGGAATACCGATTCCAGTATCCTTGATATCGATCCTGACTGTGTCTTTTTTTGTGTCTCCTACTCTGATGCCCTTAGCCACTGAAGTAGTGATCGTTAATTTGCCTCCTTCAGGCATCGCTTGAATTGCGTTCAGGATAATATTGATCATTATCTGTTGAATTTTATCGAAGTCTGCAAGAACTTGGGGAAGATGTGGATCAAAATTTTTCTCTAGACCAATATTTTCAAGGTTGATCTGATGCCCGACTAAAAGCAACGCGGCATCTATTGCCTTATTTATATCGATGGGGCTTATGCTTGGTTCGGATTGACGCGCGAAAGTTAGAAGATTTCTGATAATACGAGTCGTTCTATCCAGCTCCTTTTCTATCTTTTGCAGTTGCCGCTCTGTAGATTCATCCTGTATTTTGTTTTCTTTGTATTTTTTCTGGAAAAGTTTCACATAAACCATGATACCGGCTAGAGGATTATTCACTTCGTGAACAACACTGGCCGCTAACTGGCCTAAGGAGACCATTTTTTCTGATTGTATCAACTCTTCTTCTGTTTGCTTGCGCTTGGTGATGTCTGCTCCCGAACTGAGAGTGCCAAAGATATGACCGTTTTCATCTACGAGTGTCGTGTTGTGCCAGGCGATGATCCTTTCCTCACCTGATTTGGTCAAGATGATGTTTTCGTAGTCTTCGACTTCTTGCTGCTCTCCTGCCATCACTTTTTTGAATGTCTTTTTTCTTTTTTCTCTGACATCTTCAGGAACGCATAAATCGTACCAGTTTTCGCCGATGATTTCATGTTCTTGGTAGCCCAAAACAGCGCACCCCTTCTTGTTTATAAGGGAGACTATTCCCTTTTCATTGATGGCTACGATAATAACTCCTGCTATATTGAGGTATAACTGTGCTTTGTTTCTTTCTGCACGCAACCTCCCCCACAATCCCTTGTGTTTTGTTAAATCCCTGAAGTTTTCTACAATTCCGATTATCTCATTGTTGTTGGCTCGTAGAGGTGAGGCTGTTATGTTTACAGGAACTTCATCTCCCGCTTTGTTTGTGATCATAATCTCATAATTGAAAACGGGTTTACCCTTTTCTAAGATTTCTTCTAAGGGACAGAAATGTTCGCATAGTTCACTCTTCAGGATTTCAAAACATTCTTTATTCATCACTTCTTCCCGTTTAAAACCTGAGATCTCCTCTGCAGAACGATTAAAAGATGTGATCCTGCATTTTTTGTCGATGGTTAAAATCCCTCCTTCCATGCTTTGCAGGATATTATTTAAAAACTCTTTGGTGATTCTATCTTCTTTTGCCAATGCCTTTTCTCCTATAAGTACTATTATTATATGGAAACCCTTTCTTTAGTAAAGACAATAAAATCTTCCTTGCCGCTGCAGCAATTGTTGGGAGGGGTGGGTTGGCTTTAAATAATTCAGGTTGGTTATGTCGTTGGTGGTGTTTGTGTTTTTTTTAAATTTTCTCGGAGCATTTTTATCCCAGCAAGAGAATTTATAGGCATCTTGTCAAGTTGAGCTTTTATTTTTCTGGTATCTAGACAATAGGTGTGTCCATTTCTTTTATGTTCAAAGATGAGGTCTATTTCAGGATTTCCGATAATGAGAGTGATGATGGTTTGACCGATATCACCCAAAGGCTGCCTGTCGATATGGCTATGCTGGAAATCGGCTTTAATTATAGTCCCCGCTCCTTTTTTTGATTGCACGGAAAGATATCCATTTGCCGCTTTGGCAGCTTCGGACAAAAGAGATAACCCAAATCCGAAGCGTCGCACTGTCTTAGAAGTGTAAAAAGGATCCATAGCTTTTTCCAGAGTTTCTTTGTCCATTCCCACTCCGTTGTCGATGATTTCTATGGACAGCAAATCCTTATCCTTATCTTCCGATATTCTGATTTCAATTTTATCTGCTTTAGCCGCAACAGAATTTTCGGCTATGTCTAGAATATGTAGAGACAAATCTTCCATTAAAACCTCAGCCTGAATAACACATGTTAGTGAATCAATTTTCTTCCATCTTCATTTTTCAGGGCTTTTTTTATCTCGGTCACAGTGCCATCTTGAAGCAGAAAAGATGTAAAACTTTTCCCTATGTCATCGGGATAGTGAGCATCAGAAGAACAAGTGATCGGATAATTGTAAGGATATTTTTTCTTTGCTTCTTCGATGGTGATGGAAGGAGAAATTTCTAAAGCATCCAAT
>CAYPGQ010000223.1:0-4129 GCA_964410125.1 uncultured Eubacteriales bacterium
GGGATGAGGCTGTCCCATCCGTTTGGCAACTTCTTCACCACATCGTTCAGGATAATAAACACGAACAGCACAATAATCAGGACAAACCCGATCTGCATGATGACCTGTTTGACCTTCACACTGAAATCCCGACGGAACAAGCCCTCGAGTCCAAGAACTATAATGTGCCCCCCGTCAAACATCGGTATAGGAAACAGGTTGATGATGCCTAGTTGAAGGCTTATGAAGGCCATCCACCAAATCAGGGTCATGAATCCCATCTTGAATGCCTCGTAGGATAAATTCGCGATCGCGATCGGTCCTCCCAACTGCCGAGTGGACGCCTCTCCTGTCAACAGGTCTTTGATGAAGGTGATAACCATCCCGGCCATCCGGGCATTCTCCTTTACACTCTGGGCGATCGCACCGAAGAATCCGACCTGCTTTGATACGGACTCTATGGTAGAGGCCACACCGATGACTCCCACATCTCCTTCCCTCTTGGGCGTAACATTCAAATGGATCAATGCCCCATCCCTGACTATCCCAAAATCGAGCTCTTGTTCGGGGTATTTCTGGATGATTTCTGTGAACTCAAAATAATGGGCCGGCTTGCCATCGATCTCGCGGATCACATCCCCGGCCTTGATCCCCGCCTTGTCCGCCGCTGAACCAGATGTGACCATCATCACCTGTGCCCAGATCTTGGCCGAAAACCCAGCATATCCCATCGCGTATTGGGTTTTGCTTTCTGTCAGGAGTTGGACATCCAGGACCAAGTCCCCTCTTTTAATTTCAATGTCGATCGTCCGATCCGGTTTTGTCCCGACCGCCAGTTCCACATCGCTCCAGGTGTCGATTTTTCTGTTGTTTATGCTCAAAATCTCGTCATCGACCTGCAACTGTGCCTTTTCTGCTGGCGATTCTGACTCGATCCAACCGATCACAGGTTTAGCATCCATATATTTGCTCACGGACACACCTGACATGTTTATGATGGACATAAGGATGACAGCCAGGCATATATTCATCAGCGATCCCATAACGAGGACCAAAAACCTTTCCCACCGCGTTTTCGCCATGAAATCTCGTGCGTCCATCTCTCTTTTTTCTTCGAGAACCTCTTCACCGGAAAACTTAACATATCCACCCAGCGGAATCATACTGATTCTGTAATCGGTATCACCTTTTTTTATCCCGACGAGTCTTTTTCCGTATCCCCAGGAGAATACCTCTACTCTGATTCCCACAAGCTTAGCCATGAAAAAATGGCCAAATTCATGGACAAAAACTAGAATGCCGAACACGAATGCGAAAACTAATATCGTCCCGATGATTGCGCTCATTATATTACCTTCTGTCTATAAAATTCCGGGTCTTCAACTTCGTTTCCCGGTCGATGTCGAATATTTCTTCGAGCCCACCAATTTTTTTTGTTTTATGGTTCTCCACGGTTTCGGCCACAATCTCTGCAATGCCGGAAAATGGAATTTTCCCTTCGATAAAAGCCTCCACTGCGACCTCATTAGCCGTGTTAAGTACAACAGGTGTGCTGCCTCCCTCTTCCAATGCTTCCCGGGCCAGCTTTACCAGAGGGAATTTTTCGTCATCTATTTTGTAAAATTCCAGAGCTCTCACCTGGCTTAAATCCAGGGAAGGCAAAAGAGCCTCTTCCCTATCCGGATAGGTGAGGGCATATTGGATCGGAATTTTCATGTCAGTAGGGCTTAACTGAGCCAAAACAGATCCATCCCGCATCTCCACTAGAGAATGCACGATGCTCTGAGGATGGATCAGCATATCCAGCTGCTCTGGCTCCAGACTAAATAGCCAGCGGGCCTCAATAAGCTCCAGGCCTTTGTTCATCAACGTGGCCGAATCGATGGTCACCTTTTTCCCCATTTTCCAGCGGGGATGATTCAGGGCCTCATCCAGAGTCTTATTCTTCATCTCCTCAGCCGACAGCCGAAAAAACGGTCCGCCCGAAGCTGTAAGTATCACCTTTTTCACATGATTTTGTTCCTCTTTGGCCAGGCATTGGAAAACGCCACTGTGCTCGCTATCTACAGGAACAATTTGCGCTCCTGTTCGTTCAGCCGTTTCCATTAGGAGAGGGCCGGCAACAACCAAAGACTCCTTATTCGCCAGTGCCACACGTTTTCCCGCTTTTATAGCACCCAGGGTGGGTCTTAATCCATTTATGCCCGTTATGGCAGATACGACGATGTCGCTTTTTTCATACCGTGCAACCGCTTCGGCTCCCTTCTGTCCATGGAATATTTTTACAGAACTTTCGGGGTATTCCCTGCGGAATTCTGCGGCATCTTCCTCTCTTTCGAGCGATAATATCTCGGGGCGGAATTCCGCGACCTGTTTTCGGAATAGTTCCCTGTTCCGTCCGGCTGAAAGGCCTACAACCTGCCATTTGTTTTTTGACCTTGAGATCACTTCCAGGCAATTGCGTCCGATCGAGCCTGTTGAACCAAGAATTGAAATTTTCGTCATGTTTTGGATTATCAAGATTAATGCATACCTATATATTTTAGCAGATAATAATAAAATGGGGCGGCCAGAATCATGCTGTCGATCCTGTCTAAAAATCCTCCATGTCCCGGTAAAATATTCGATGAGTCTTTGACTCCGGCAGCTCTTTTAAAAAGGGATTCCAGAGGATCGCTGAACTGAGCAACAACGTGCACAATAAACGCAAAAACAGCGGCCTTCCACAGGACAGCTTCAGGGAGAAAAATCTGTTGGGCTGCGATCCCTCCAAGGCAAGCTAACACAACTCCACCAACACTCCCCTCCCATGTTTTATGCGGGCTGGCCAGCGGTGCCAGTTTATGCCGTCCGAAAGGTTTCCCGATAAAATAGGCGCCTGTATCACCGATAAATATCACAGCCAAAAGAAAATAAATCCATTTGGGGCCGTAATCTTGTCTTAAATATATAAAATGGTTGAGAGTAAAGCTCACAAAAAACGCGCCAAAAAAGGTCAACGCAATCGAAGGAGGAAAGCTCATCAGCTTTTCCAGCTTATTCATGGCCAAAACATAATAAACACCGCAAAGAAGCAGGGCAGCAAACAACGCCAGTTCCAACGGAAAAGCTTCGAAATAAAAGGAAAAGGCGATAATCAAAGCCACGGTAAATCCAAGAATTTTCTGGGGTGCATGCTTTCTCCGGGATGCAAGCTTGTAGAACTCCAAAAGAGATGCCAAAATCAGAGCCTGAATGACGATGAAAAAAACCAGGTCTGAAGAATACTGGATGCAGACAAAAACAAGGGCCAATAAAACAACGGCGGTAGAAGTTCGCTTTCGAAGACTCATGTATTTGACCAGGGAGATGCCTCTAGCGGGAATGTATGTCTCCGAACCTCCTTTCTCTTTTTTGGAAGTCCACAAGGGCTTGGAGTAAGTTTTTTTTTCGAAAATCAGGCCAGTATTCCTGAGTTATCCAGATCTCCGAATAGGCAATTTGCCACAGAAGAAAATTCGATATCCGCATTTCGCCGCTCGTCCGGATTAGAAGGTCAGGATCGGGGATGTCAGATGTGAATAGATAGCTGGCGAATTTTTTCTCATCGAGGGAATCCAAGTCGGAGCTGTTGTCCTTGCAAAGCTTTTTCACCGCTTCGACGATCTCTGCTCTCCCCCCATAGTTCAGGGCAAGGATTATCGTCATTCGTTTAAAATCTTTCGTGAGATTTTCCACACGATGCAACTCCCTTCTAACTGCAAAAGGAAGAGCGTTTCTTTGACCGATGACCTTCAAACAAAGCTGGTTTTTGATTAAAACTTTGTGCTCTTCCTTAAGATAACTTTCAAGGAGTTTCCAGAGCATGGAGATCTCGGCTTTTGGCCTTTTCCAATTTTCCATGGAGAAGGCATACAGGGTCAAATATTCGATCCCTATCCTGGCACAAATCTCTACAACTTCCTGCACTGATTTGGCTCCTGCTTTGTGTCCTTCTTCTCGAGGAAGGTTGCGGCGTTCGGCCCAGCGACCGTTTCCATCCATAATCACAGCAATATGGCGAGGAAGCTTGGCAAAATCCAGGCTGTCGAGAAGCCTCTCTTCTTCGCTTCCGGGATCGATAAAATCCTTGAGATTTTCACGCATACGCCAATTATAGGGTCAAGGTCTT
>CAYPGQ010000224.1:0-4124 GCA_964410125.1 uncultured Eubacteriales bacterium
TGTTGGGACCATCATAGAAATAGCCTCCTTTTCGATAATATCTTTGTACTATATCGGTGGAAAGCTCAAATTCTAAACATTTACAGGAAACATATCAAACCATTAAATAATGCTGTCAATTAGAAGAGGGTGACTGTACTCAAAGCTGGAGGAGAAGTCTAATCAATCTCGGTCGAACTGGCTCTTATGGGAGGGCAAGTCCGAGAACCTAGGATTCTAACTCTGGGGGTGGTACAATGATTGAGGGCTGGTCAAAACGGCACTCCCGCTGTGATCCATTGCCCCCGGTGAGCTTTGCTGTTCTGTGTATGGAACAAGGTTGGAGAACAAATGTTTAAGGAACTTAACAGAATAAACACCCGTCCTAAGCCGTTTGAATTCTATACGGCAAGTGACCTTTGGACGGATGATCATACGTCAAAGAAGATGCTTTCTTTCCACCTGAACGAGGAAATTGATATTTCGTCCCGTAATGCAGAATTTATTGACCGATCGGTCGAGTGGATAGCCTCCCATTTCAACATCGGCAAGGGGATAAAGATTGCTGATTTTGGCTGTGGCCCGGGATTGTATACAACCCGATTGGCCCAAAGACAAACAGATGTTACCGGAATCGATTTTTCTACGCGTTCCATTCAACATGCACAGGAAGTAGCTTCATCAGAAGGACTGTCTATTCAATATGTAAATCAGAACTACCTTGAATTTGAGAGCGACGATCGGTTCCAGCTCATCCTGATGATCATGTGTGATTTCTGTGCTCTTAGTCCTGACCACAGAAGTCATATGCTGAGTAAGTTCCACACTCTTCTGGAAACGGGTGGTTCAGTTCTGCTGGATGTATATTCGATGACGCCATTTGAGCAACGAGAAGAGACAACAAAATACGAAGCCAATCTTCTTGATGGTTTCTGGTCTCCGAATAAGTACTACGGGTTTTTGAACACGTTCAAGTATGAGGAAGAAAAAGTAATTCTCGATAAATATACGCTTGTGGAGGCAACCGGCACTCGAACCGTCTATAACTGGCTGCAGTATTTCGTCCCTGAAATATTAGAGAGGGAACTTGCGGAGTGTGGCTTTACCGTTGACCAACTTTATTCGGACGTTGCTGGTTCACCTTACAATCCTGAAAGTACAGAATTCGCGGTTATCGCCAAAAAGGCATAGTGACCAGCCAGCCTTTTCCTTGCATCTTCAATTTCAGCTATACCTGGGCCAGCGTCCCTCCTATTCCTTCTCATCCATAGGGAGGCCCATCCGTCGCAGCAGATCCTGGAAGCGCGGGTAGGAGCGCAAGGGATCCCAGGTAGGTATCCCGATATAAGGGAGGTTAGGATCGTGCTCCTCGTAGGCCTTCTCGAGCCAGTCTATAGCCTGCGCGTAATCGCCAGCGTCAAGATACCGAAGGGCGATGCCCTTGCCCCCGAAAACCCATTTGCCTGCCTTCCCGTACCGTGCAGCCAGGAGGTCTGCAATGGCCCGTTGTGCGCCCTCGTATCCGCCCTCCTCAAGGCCACGCTCGAACACCGTCACGCGCTCGGGATCATTGGCGATCCTCCTCCACCGTTGATCTGCCAGCTGTTCGTCGCGCATCCCCTTTACGATGAAACTCCACTGTATAACATTGCGGGCAACCCCAAGGTTGGGCACCATATCCAACGCTGTTCGGGCCACAGTCAGGGCCTCATCGAAACGACGATTGTAAAAAAGGACTACCCCATAGAGGGCGTGGTACAGCGCGTTCAAGGGATCAAGCTCAAGTGCCCGCTCAATGTAAGGCAAGGCATCTTCGGTGCGCCCCATGTGGCATAAAAAGTGGGAGTAGAACGCGTGGGCATTCGAATAATTCGGGCTAAGCTTGAAGGTTTGCTGAAACTCTTTCTCTGCACTCTCCCAATCCCATTCGCGCCAACATCTGTGACCGGCCAACGCAGCATGAGCCTCCGCCAGTGTATTGTCTAACTCCAATGCTTTCTCTAGCGCTGCCTCTATCAGAGGAAATGTCTCTTGGCGTGGCGCCTTTCCCATTTGATAGCGTCTTCCCCAGACATGGGCGATTCCTACATGAGCCAAGGCGTTGTTTGGATCTATTTCTAAGGCTAATTCGAAGTACTGCATCGCAATCTTAAGTTCCGGTACCGTGAGTATGTCCACGTGAGATTTTCCCTTGAGATAGGCATCGTAACTTTCCGGATTGACCTGACTGGCGCTGGTCAAGCGGGTCATTTCGTCAGCAGTCAGATTCACTTGAGTATTATCCACAATGGCGCGTGCCATTTCGCTGTACATGATCATAACATCGGTTTTAGCCCGGTCATATGTTTCAGCCCAAAGGTTCCGCTCCTCGGGAAGCACATCGATCAGTTGCACTCTGATGCGGACGTTTTCACCGACCTGATACATCGTCCCCTCTACTACAGCATCGACGTTCAATTCCCGGGCAATTTCGGCCAGGGGCTTGTCCATGCCTTTATAATGCATAACCGTCCTTCGAGAAATCACCCTCCAACCCCCAATCTTGCTCAACTGCCCAATCAACTCATCGGTCACACCATCGACGAAATATTCCTTCCCCTCATCACCCGTTAGGTTCTCAAACGGCAGGACGGCGATCGATTCGATGGCTTCAATACGCCCCCCCATGAAAAGGTTGAGTGCTATCACAACCATTGCCATAACCAATCCTGCTACACTTGCGTAAAGAATGGCCCTCTTTCTCTTGCGCAGTTTCGCTTTTCTCAACCTGGCTTTGATCTCTTCCGGTACGATTCCTGCTGATATCGACTTAAGGTCATCCAACAGTTCGTCTATCTGCTGGTACCGCTCATCGGGATTCTTCTCCAGGGCCTTGTCAACGACTTGACCGATGGACACGGGAATCTCTGATCTCAACTCAGTGATCGGTTTGGGCTTATTATTGAGGATGGAATACACCACAGCCTGATCCTGCTCCCCTTTAAATGGTAATTGACCACCGAACATCTCATACAGAACAACACCCAATGACCAAATGTCTGTACGATGATCGACTTCTTCCCCTCGGGCTTGTTCGGGAGACATGTAGGCGATCGTCCCCATGGTCATCCCTTCCTGTGTTATCAGAGTTCCTCCTGTCATCCTGGCAAGCCCAAAATCCATGATCTTCGCCTGGTTGTCCTCTGTGACCATAATGTTGGCACTCTTGATATCCCTGTGCACGACTCCTTTCTTATGGGCAATCTGCAAACCTTTGGCTGCTTGTAAGGCAATCCTAAGGGCTTCATCCAGCTCCAACGGGCCTGATTCTAGTTTCTTCCTCAAACTCTGGCCTTCAACGTAGGCCATGGAGATGAATGTTTTATCCTCAGCCTCGTCGAATTCATACACAGTGCAGATGTTGGGATGATCCAGAGCAGCAGCAGCTTGAGCCTCCCGCATGAATCGGTCTTTGACATCAGGAATGTGAGTCAGCTCTGGTGGTAGAAACTTGAGGGCGACTGTCCTTTTCAGCTTTGTGTCTTCTGCTTTGTAGACGACGCCCATCCCCCCTCTGCCCAGCTCTTCGATGAGCTGATATCTTCCTGCAAAAGTTGTCCCTTTGATTGGGTCTTTGGTAGGTGTTAGGAAAGTCTTAGTATGAGAGGAAGATATTCCCCCGGATGTAAGAAGTTGTGTCCCGCAATCACCACAGAATTGCTTGGTATCAGGATTATCAGCATTACACTGTGGACACTGTGTTGCCACTTCTTCCCCTTATAAGGTCGGCAAAAGGATATCAAGAAATGCAGGGTAGTGTCAAATTCCTATAAGAAAAATCTATAGAAAGTATAGTGTAGATATATCGATGAAATACTTCTCCCTACCGCGATGGAAAGGGGGGCCTTGGGTGATAGGGGTTTTTCAAGTGAATTAAGGATTGTTTTTTTCTTTCAAGACTTCGGGGATACTTCATGATGTCTAATGCGATAGACGATTAAGTATTTGACACGCAAATATGTGCTAAAAATTGTTTAAAATAGCTGAAACTACGGGTCTGTAGTATAAAAGACAAAATCAGGATTAATCCTGAAAATCAGGGGAAAGAAGTTGGCACGCCCGGAGGGATTTGAACCCCCGACCTTTGGATTCGAAGTCCACTTATC
>CAYPGQ010000225.1:0-4118 GCA_964410125.1 uncultured Eubacteriales bacterium
TACGGGGCTCCCCTGTTGTTTATCGGCATCTGTTTGGTCCTTGTCAAAGGGTACGACAGCCGGCTGCGGATCAAAGGATTCACACAGGATCCCAACTGGAAAACGGTTTCAATCGAAAAGATCCAGGAAATCGAGCAACTCCGGAAGAAAAACAAAAGATGGGACAGGGATGCTTTGGACATCTCAAGTTGGCTCGGCGTTTTGAGCCTCATCCTGATCGGCAGCGTGGCACTCATCGGGGCATTGATCCTCGGAGAGCTTGCAAAAGACCTTAGAGTCACGGCAATCCTGGCCATCGACATTGCCATATTGATGATCCCCCTCTGGTTTTCCGGGATGAGGTTCATCATGAAGCAACCCAACCTGGCCATCAAAGTCAGGATGGTCTTGTGGTTGCACGAACTTTTTCAGGATCTCAAAAAGGAAGGGGAGGAATTCCGGCCGGCTTTAATGCTGTCCCGGGGCAAGGACGACAAAACCATCCCGGACGATGCCCGTTTTTCGGTCGCGTTTCCCGATTCCCCAGAAGGATTCTACGGCCTGCAGGCCCAGATCAACCTGAACGTTGTCCAGGGGACGAGCTATCCATATTTTTACTGTGTCCTGGCTGCCAAACCCAGGTTCGGATTGTCCAAGTACAAGAAAAAAATCCAACTCGCCAAACGAGTCATCTGCGAATACCAGGAAGACAAGCGGGCCGAAGTGCTGGTGATCCGGCAGTACACAACAAAAAAATCCGGTTACCACTCCAAAGAGCGCCAGTGCCTGGGAATCCTGACCAACGCCCTCGAAGGCGCCCGCCTCATCTGCCAAAAATAAAAACAGACCATCCCAATGCCCACTCCTCCCCGGTAAAATATTTTCTTTAAAAGTGCAACAGATGCAACTCAGGAACGACAAAACTATATCCCGAGCTGGAAGAAAGAGCTATGGCCAGAATTCGCAATCGCATCGTCCAAAGGACCCTGATAATGCTTCTGGCTTTGTCCTTCCCTTTCACTGCCCACTCATCCACGAAGCCGGAAAAACTGACCGGCGTCTATTTTCCATCAGCATGCCTCTACGGCCGGAGTTTCGAAGGAATCGTTCATTACATGGAAGCCTCAGGATTGAACCTGGCTGTCCTACATGCCAAAGATCCCCTTGGCCGGTTGTTCTGGAAATCGAACAACAGCATAGCAAAAAACATGGATGCCTCCGCCCCGAATGCCTCTCTTGAAAACGCTATTTCCACCCTCAAACAAAAGGGCATCTGGACCGCGGCCAAACTGGACGTGTTTCAGGACAGTTTGCTCGTAACACATTTTCCCGAAATGGGAGTAAAGGACTCCGAAACATGGGAATTATGGACAGACCACAAAGGCCTCCACTGGGCTAATCCGTATGACATCCGGGTTTGGGATTACACGATCGCGCTCTGTCTGGAACTTGTAGAGATCGGTATCGACGAAATCCAATTCGATTACATCCGTTTTCCCTCGGATGGCAACATGTCCACAATCGAATACCCTATCGTTATCGAAGGAATCTCCAAGGAAGAATGTATCGGAAAATTTCTCGCCTACGCCAATTCCAAATTGAAACCGACCGGAGTCGCCCTTTCCGCCGACCTCTTCGGTATGACAGCTTGGAAAACCAAAGATTTCGGCGTAGGCCAGGTGCTGGAGCAGATCGCCCCGCATGTGGATGTGATCTGCCCAATGTTTTATCCGTCGCACTTCCCGGAAAATTTTCTCAACCTTAATAATCCAGGCCAATATCCCCACCGCATCATGAAGTCGAGCCTCCAAGAGATGAAAAAACGAACAGACAAGGAAATCCGACCCTGGATCCAGGGATTCTGGTACAGATCCGAGGAGATCGATGCCCAGCTCCAGGGAGTATCGGAATGCGACATCCAAGACTGGACCGTGTGGAATCCGTCAGGAAGGTATGCCGAGACTTTTAACGCTCTCTCGACTAGGTTAGGCACTCCATTCCCCAAACCACAGTTTTATCTCCCGCTCGAAGACCTAAAAGACAGGGACAACCTGATATTGCCGGGACAGACAAAAATCATCAACCACACATGTTATCAGAAAGGTTATTCCATCCTATCTTTAGACGATTCGATCATCGGCGAAAAACACAAATTCTCCACGATATCAGGCGTTATATCGACTCTGGACGAAGGCATCATCGATCAGATCCTGACTGCACGCAAACTTAATTTCAACCTATGGACCAGCAGTCGCACAAAGATCCTGCACATTACAAACCTGGTCATCCAGGACCTCGACATAGATCCCCAACGCATGAGCCCGTACCCGATCTACCTAGAATGGGACGGCGACTGCGTTTTCACAAAATCAATCCCCCAGGATAGATTGGAACTCTACCTCAGCCACAACGAAGAATTTTAGTCAACAAGTATAAGCTCCTGGCTGAAGTTGACAGAGAAGAGATGGGAAAATTTCGAAGCGTGAAGCCTATTTAATTTCTTCCTGGAATTTATCTCTTTCTCGAATCTTTATTTTTTGAATTTTACACACAAAGGAAGGGATTTCGCCGATAGGGGCCCCGGCAAAAGCCGCCGAAATTGGGCAGACGGAGCAATTCTCGAGATTCGAACAAAACAGGCAATTCATGTGAGGAGTTGCAAAATTGTCCATAGAAAGCTTGGCATAATTGGAGGATATCTTGGGAAAGACTTTTTTGTGATTCTTTGCAAAGGTGTCCAGGCTGCCGAAGAAATAATCGTGATATTCGGGCAATTTCTCCTTCCCCCTGAAATAATCGGCAAATAAATCACACCCCCACAAATGTTCTTCTGATGTGACAGCCATTCTGTCCTGGCCTCCCGCGCAATAAAAAAATCCTTTAGTGTCCTTCTCTCTGAAACTAAGGAGCGGTATCTCCTGTGTTTTTCCATAATGGGCAAGAAGAATTTCTCTAACTTTCGCCATTTCCTCTCCCAATCGTTCAAGAGAATGGCTATTCCAGGGCTCAAGCACAGAAAGAGAAAGATTTATCTTTTTCACACCCAAATCCATGATAAACGCCATAGAATCTGAGATGTAGTCAACTGTTTCAGGTATAAAGACACTGTTGGTTTCTAATTGGATATCCGGGTGTTCCAATATCTTTTTTATATTCGACACAGCGCGAGCAAAACTGCCGTTTTTCCTTTGGATATCCTGGGCGAGGCCGTCGAAGCTGAATACAACAGAAAATTTGTGTGCATCCAAGGTTTGGATAATCTCTTCTGTGATCAAACTGCCGTTGGTCGTGATGGAATATTGTGGTTTTTTGCCATATTCCTTATTTTTTTGATCGAGTAAGGATATTGTCTGTTTTATCAGATCGAAGCAGAGTAAAGGCTCTCCCCCGTAGAAATTGAGGTTGTAGAGATCGGTCAGAAACGGCAAAAAAAAACCAAGGCCTTCTCAACCGAGGCAAATGTCATGCGATCACTGCTCTTCTGCTTGTAACAGTACATGCAGTCAAAATTGCAGTCTTCTGTGACAACAAAAGTAAGGCTCTGGATGTTCACAATGATCTAATGAATAAATTAGAAGAGAAGGTATCTTAAATGTATTTAGTACTTAGAGTGGAATGATTTTTGTTACGCCAGGACATACAATTCCTCTGCCGGGTTGGGGTTTTCCCTGGAATGTGCGCGACAGATAGTTTATAGCGCCATTTGCATTGTCCTTCAAATCCCCCTCAGGCATTGACTTTACAGCAGCTTTTAAGTGTGTCAGACACTTCTTGACGTTGGGCGTCACACGGATGGTTTTGCTTTTGGCCATTTAATGATCTCCTTGTATAATATTTTGAAACTTTTCCTCGTTTCTGTATTTATCGAAATTTCCATCTATTTCCGTGTATTTGGAGTAGAGAAATTTATCCTTTTGGTTCTGTTCGTCTTTGAATAACGATTCCAAATATTTATACCCCGACTCCTCATCTCCTATGCCAAAAAAGATGGATGCCATTTCTAAATGAAACGGAACGTCCCTGTACTCTGCTGGTCTCATGATTTCGATTTCACTGACTAGCCTTTTTACTTCCTCAGTTTCCCCTTTTTGCGCTTCGATCATCGCCAAATAATACAGGGAATGTAATTTGAAATTCAA
>CAYPGQ010000226.1:0-4104 GCA_964410125.1 uncultured Eubacteriales bacterium
ATCATGAATACAGGCCGTTCGAAAAGACTATCGCGGATAGCTGCAGGTACTTCGAAGATAGTTTTCTGGAATGAATCGAAATATCGAAGAGATTATTGGTTTCATATGTGCTAAGGGCTGCGGGACCGCCACTCTTTTACGGTAAGTCGGATATCCTTTTCCTTGACCGTTTGTCTCCCGGCATGTTCAGCAAGCATTTTGCTGCGCTCGGCAATCTCACGCGCAATCTCTTCGACTGAGCGTGCGAGTTCTCGAGCGGCCCCCCGGCTTGCCCTGGCCCCCGTGTCTCTTATTATCCTTTTTAAGGCAAGTTTGGATAATTCACCCATTTCCCACCTCACTAAATGTAAGATTTCGGAATTATATCAAAAAGGACAACGAAATTGAATCTGCATTAAAAAAACAGGACGTTTTTTGTATCTTGTCTTTTGCTTGCTTTCTTTGTGTCGGCATGATATGGGATCAGGAAGGAGGTGGCGATGATCAAGCGATTTCGATTTTTGTCCAGAACAACATGGTTTTTGCCAACGAGCCTTTGTGCGTGTTTCCCGATGAGGCCCGGCATCCCGCGTACAGTGGAGGAAATCGAGGCCCATATGAAAAAGCCCAGCGTCATTCAAATCCTCAAAAAAGCTAATATTAATTCGGTACCGGGATACTTGATTACCTAATTCCTGAAGAAAATAGCCATAGTGGTAATTGAATATCTTGACTCGAAATTGGAAAGGAGAACATTTTCAATGAATGGGCAAGGAAATCCAAGATGAAAACAAATCTTTTAGTAATATTATTACTCTGTCTCTTATTAACAACCATAGTGTGCTCAAAAAAGCCCTATGACAAATCGGCTGACCTTGTTCTGCTTCATGGAAAAATTCTAACCTTGGATTCTGAGAATCCAGAGGTTGAAGCACTGGCAGCAAAGGGGGAGACCATTTTGGCGGTCGGAAGCGATCAGGATATCCAATCCTATGTGCGTGACGACACCGCAGTCATCGACATGAAAGGAATGCTGGCTGTTCCCGGATTAATAGACGGGCATGGCCACTACATGAGCCTGGGAGAGTCGCTCAAGGGAATTGATTTGAGACATGCTCAAACTTGGGATGAGATCGTGGACATGGTGGCACAGGAGGTCCGGAAAGCAAAACCCGGAGAATGGATAGTCGGGAGGGGATGGCACCAGGATAAGTGGATCAGCCCACCCGAGCCTAACATAGACGGGCTTCCCATCCATCACAGCTTGAGTGAAGTCAGCCCCGATAATCCTGTGCTCCTCATCCATGTCAGCGGTCATGGGGCATTTATCAACGCCATAGGGCTGGATATGGCCGGGTATTATCCTAATACACTCGAACCTATCGGAGGAGAGATCGTTCGAGACAAAGAAGGCAATCCCACCGGGATGCTCAGAGAGACCGCCCAAGATGGGGCACGAGAAGCTTTGGCCAGATATAGAGCCAGACGTTCTTTAGATGAGATTGAAGCCGAGCAGCGGGAGTATGTCAGACTGGCTGCTGAAGAGGCCATAGCCAATGGTATCACAACCTTTCATGACATGGGCGAGTCGTTCGAGACCATCGACTTACTAAAAAAAATGGCCGAGGAGGGAAACCTCCCGGTTCGTCTGTGTGTTGCCATCCAGGAACCGGCCAGAATACTCGAGAAAAAAATGGCCATGTACCGCATGGTCGGATACGGAAATGGCTATCTCACGGTGCGAGCCATCGGTGAAAAAGTGTTGGATGGTGCCTTGGGCACCCACGGCGGATGGCTGTTGGAGCCTTACTCTGACAAGCCTGAAAGCACAGGATTCAATGTGACCCCTGTTGAAGATATCCAACGATCAGCCGAACTGGCAATCGAACACGATTACCAGATGGCAATCCAGGGGATTGGAGACCGGGCATGCCGGGAACTTCTTGACATTTACGAGGATCAGTTTGCCAAGAATCCGGACAAAAGGGACCTTCGCTGGCGCATCGAACACTGCCAGGTGATCCATCCCGATGACCTACGCCGGTTCAAACAGCTCGGCGTTATTGCATCGGTAAGGGGTGTGTTTGCCACATCCGATGGGCCCTGGGTTGTGAAGCGATTGGGAGAGAAAAGAACACGGGAGAGGGGATACCTTTATCAAACGCTGTTCCAATCCGGTGCTGTTGTGATAAACGGGACCGATCCCCCGGTGGAAGACATCGATCCCATCGCTAATTTTTATTGTTCAGTCACACGAAAAATGGCCGACGGAAATGTCTTTTTTCCGGAACAGTGCATGACGCGCCAGCAGGCCTTGGAATCCTATACGGTCAATCCTGCCTACGCTGCCTTTGAAGAAGACATCAAAGGGACTTTGACACCGGGCAAACTGGCCGACATCACTGTCTTTTCCAAGGACATCATAACTATCCCCGAAGACGAGATCCTGAGCACAGAAGTCGTCTACACCATCATCGGCGGAAAGATAATCTTCAATAAAAAATAGCTGCAATTATTTTGACTATTTAGATTTTTCAAGAATGACGGATGGAATAAGGTGCTCAAGTGAGGGATATGTTTCTATCAAGCGGATGATATCTGCCAAATCTTTCTGTCGCTTGCTCATACGACGTTTCTCATCTAAATAAGCCCAAACCTTTCCCTGTATGACATCCTCAATGGAGGCTACATTCATTTTATATCCAAGCACATCTTTCGAAGAAGCACGGGATAAAAATTTTTGATAGCGAGAATCGGTTTGAATCTGTATTCTTAAGTCGGACTTAGAGCTGGTCAAATTCACACTATGCTCAAACCTTTCGACCTTCAATCCCTTGTCAACGGTTTCTTTGCTAACATTATCAATATCTTTACTCTCTATTACAACATCAAGATCAAGGCTGACAACTGGTTCGACATAAGCATTTACAGCAAGGCCGCCGACTATACAATAAGCCGTTTTAGTTTTTTTAAGGATGTTCAGAAAAATCTGTAGAATGTCCTTCTTCGCATTTGCTACTGTGTTCATGAATTTTTTTCCGGTCATTTCCTTGTTTCATTAATAAACCTAACATACAATAAATGACTCGGTCAATCCAAAGAAGAGAGACAACTTGAATATCTTGTTATTTTCACAAGGAAGTACAGCAACAGTTTGTGTAAAGTTACTTCACGCTGACCTTCTTTGTTTTTAACGACAAGCGTTATTTTTTTCGTACTTTCCTTCTCAAGAAGCTGCCTCAAATCTAATATATCATTGCCATCAAGAGGAGTTGAGTTGCACGCGACTATCTCATCTCCCACCTCGATGCCGGATCTATCTGCAGGACCTCCTGTCCAAAGCCCTTCAACGACTATTGTGTTGTTTGCTCCTTTGCTGAGACTCACACCAAAGGAGAATGTGTTTTCGACAAATTGGGCATCCTCGTAAGGTACAAAAAGAATCTCATCGTTGGGATAATCGATTGTTATCAGGAATTGACATAAATAATCTCTTCCCAGTAAAGGGACAGAGAGAAGAGGGGGGAGTTCGGCAAAACAGCACATCAGATTATTTGTCTTCAGGTCTCCCTGCTCAAACTGATCAAGCCTTCCGAGGTAGGAATCGATTGTTTTTGTGTCCGGCCATTTGATCATAACTCCCTTCGATTTCACAAGAGATTGGTTGCTTCTAGCGTTCAGTTTGTCAAGATATTCGAGAGGAAAGACGATTGAATAAGGTTGACCCGTGTCGACCATTGCTTTCACAGATACATTGCCATTGATCGTGCAATCTATCATGGGCGCATTGTTGATGCGATGGTTAGTGAATCTGCATCGATAACCCTGGGCGTTCCCCCTGGTGACCTCTTTGTCAGGTGAGATAATCACTCTTTGATTTCGGTAATCGAGAGTGACTTCAAATCTTTCCAAAAGATTCGAACCAATAATTCCATAGAGGAGGATACCGTACTTCTTGAACGGCTCGAAATTGAAAGTCGTAAAGGCAAAAATGTTGTGAATGGATACTTCTCCCATCTCCAGCGTATCCATTTTAGCCATATTTCCTCTAGTTTTGAGGCCTAATTCCTCAGCGACTTCTTTATCGATGAAAGTCAAACCTCCGGTGTCAAGAAGAAAGTTATA
>CAYPGQ010000227.1:0-3959 GCA_964410125.1 uncultured Eubacteriales bacterium
GGTTTATCCGGCTTGCCCGGTTTATCCGGTTTCCCTTGAGTTGTGACTTCCTGAACTGTGGAATATGAAGCCATACTCAAGAGGAAAATTGCCGCAAGTCCGAGGATTCCAAGTTTGATAATAAGTTTTTTTCTCATTTTATTTAACCTCCTCTTAATAATTTCTGGTATTATTTAAATTTCCTCTCAATTTACCTTCTTAAATACATAAGTAAATGAAATATTTCCCCCTGTCAACGTTTCTCCCCTTATTGACGTATAATTTACCTTTTTGACGCATAATATACCTTTTTGGCCTTGTCTAACGGTGAGACACTAAGTTGAGGCTTGGGACCTTTCCTACTATAAGCATAGAAAGGATTCCTATTGAGGTGCATATACAATTACATCATCAGGAACCAATAGCTTAGTTTTGCAGTCCAGCCAGCCTGTTGCGGGCATCCTCCACCTCCGCTATTCCAGGGGCAGCGTAGTTCCAGAGGGTGAGGAATTTCCCGTAGTGCAGGATAGCTTGGGATGAGTCGTTCTCCTTTTGTCTGAAGTTATTATCTATTCACTGGCCCTAAGTAGAGGTCCAGCCAAGCTAGGGATTCCTTAATGTATTCAATTCTGGGGGGGATATGGTCGGTTTCATA
This sequence comes from uncultured Eubacteriales bacterium, assembly GCA_964410125.1. Lineage (GTDB taxonomy): Bacteria > Acidobacteriota > Aminicenantia > Aminicenantales > Aminicenantaceae. The sequence goes on from CAYPGQ010000227.1 coordinate 635, forward strand.
CAGCTTCAGTTCTTTGTGTTCATCTGGAGTTCCGAGAAGGTCGAACATCGGCTTTATGGAAGTCTCATAAGGCATGAGCGTGTCATATCTACCATTTAACATCAAAGTTGGAGTCTTCACCCGGGTAACATAATTAAAGGAATTAACTTCAGGGCGAGCTGCTCGATCCCTAAGGCCTCCTGGCAATAGAATGCTTGCTTTAAGACGGCTCTCCACCGCCGGTATGATCGCTCCTAGAGCACCTCCCCAGCTCATTCCGTAATAGGCAACCTTGTTGCTGTCGATATCTTGACGGGTTTCCAGATAGTCGATACATCTTTTAAAATCTTTGACTACTTGAATCAGGAATTCAGAATATTGATGGGAAGTGTTGCCAAAATGGATGGCTGCAAGAGCCGGATTTCCTCGCTCAAAGGTCCCTTGATAGGCAGGAAAGAGTACGGCCCGGCCATTCTTGACGATAAAGGAAAGGAACATTGTGAATTCGTAGTAGCTCTCAATATTCCGGCTCGACCTCTCCCTTGTCACGGCGCTTCCGGGGAAGTAAATTACGGTCTGATAAGGAGGCGGAGTGTTCTGGGGAAGAAAGAGGTGGGCTAGAACCTGCTCGTCACCATAGGCGGCATCAAAGGATACCTTCTCATGGATCCAGCCCTTGGGATTTTCCTCTCTCGATTCCACCTGGCCATTCAGATCGGTTTTGTCGTAGGAAAACTGTTCTTTATATACCTGAAAAATAGAATCCGGAACTGGTTTTTCTTTGTAAAAATCTCGTGATTCACTAAGTTTAATGGGTTGAAACGCTAACTCAGGGATTTTTTCAGGATCCGGAATGAGGACCAACCGGAAACCGTTCTGAGGAGAACGATCCATGGGGGGCATTTGCCTTAGATTTCCGAACTTATAAGTATTGTCATCCCATGCACCACCTCTGATAAGCCTTCCCTGTGAAGTCTCGTTCCAGCACCATTCCCTCACATTCCCAGCCATATCATAAGCTCCGTAAGGCGTGATGCTTGGAAGGCTCCCCACCGCAACCAGGCCTTTGCCATGGAAATTGCAGAAGGGGGCTAAAATGGCCATGCCTCCGAGCTGCGGAGCCCGGATCATAGGGGTAAATCCCCCTCTTCCCACATTCCAGTGGATGTTCGTCGGCAGGATCTTTCCAGCGAATTGTGCGTAAGCTGCTGCTTCGTACCAGCTGACACCTGAAACCGGATAATCGCCTTTTCCGTCTGGATAATCACCCGCCTGCCATGTGGAAGGGCCGAATTGACCCGAAGGATCCACGAACATCTCCATGGCCTCATCCCAGTTCAATTCCTTTCCATCCAACACAAAGGGATGCTGCCACAAGTCTCTGTTTCTATAACCTCCGGCGTCTACGAATTCCTTGTATTGTCTGTTGGTGACCTCATACTTGTCGACAAAGAATTCCCCCAGTTTACCGATTGCCGTTTCTGTCTCCTCGACCCGCACCATGCCCGGATGAAGACTTCCGGTCTTATCGAGACGCCTTGTTAGATGGTAGGGAATGCTGGCGCTGCTCATATTGAGGGAAGGACGTGCCCAGCTCGAAGACGCAGCCAGGACGGTCTCGTATCCCTCTTTTTCGATTTTCCAACGAAAAATTCCGATGGGCATTCGGAGCTGCCCGATGGGCGTGACGCCAAGAAAGAGCCATTCGCTATCAGGCTCGGTATATTCCTTCATGTAGATGCTTGCGCCGGGAGGCTCAGTATTGATGTCGATGTTCAGGGAACATTGGGAGAAGAGTTCGGCCAGCTTTGTGTCGCGCGGAATGATGGCTTCGGCTTGTTCTGCAAGCCGGTAGGGTGGAACAAGGTTGCGCCAGACATCATTTGCCTCGATCATCCGCTCTACTTCTGGGAGAATCTCTTCCCTTGCCCAGCGGATTTTGGCCTGGCGGTTAAAGAACCAGACAGAAGCCAAAGCGATAAGAAGGACCGCGCAAATGGCGGGGATTGCGATCTGAGGCTTGCGGATGTGGCGAAGGATTGTACGCAGGTTCAATGCTCCCAATTCCTCTGCCCGCAGAATATCCTGATATTTCTTTAGGTCTTTTATCATTTCTGCTGCAGATGCATACCGGGATTCCAATTTTTTCTTCAAAGCTTTATTTACAATCTGCTGCAGTTCCGGGGGAAGATCGCGTTTTATTTCTTTGATAGGTTTTGGCTCCTCATGCACAACTGAATACAAAATCGATGCTTCCCGGTCTCCTTTAAACGGAAGTTCCCCAGAGAGCATCTCATAAAGAACCACACCCAAAGACCAGATATCTGTGCGCTGGTCAACCTCTTCGCCCCGGGCCTGCTCAGGAGACATGTAGGCCACAGTCCCCAGAGTTGTCCCTTCTCTTGTCAAAATGGTGGCGCCTTTGATCTTAGCTAAACCAAAATCCATGATCTTGGCCTGGCCTTTTTCTGTCATCATGACATTGGCACTTTTGATGTCCCTGTGGATTATGTTTTTCTTACGGGCTTCCTCTAATCCTTGTGCGACCTGGATAGCGATATCTAAAACCTCTTCCACTTCCAGAGGACCCTTGCGTAGCTTGTCTCTCAGATTCTGTCCTTCTACATATTCCATGGCGATGAAGGATTCGCCATCCTGTTGATTGATCTCATGGATGGTGCAGATATTGGGGTGGGAGAGAGCGGCCGCGGTTTGGGCTTCCAGAATAAATCGCTCTTTGGCCTCTTTATCTTGGATCAATTCTGGAGGCAGAAACTTAAGAGCCACACGGCGTTTGAGCTTTGTATCTTCTGCCTTGTACACTATGCCCATTCCACCTCTGCCCACCATATCTTCGATCTTGTATTTGTCGGCAAGTTCAGTCCCAGGGCGCAATTCCTTTATGGGTCTCAGGATGGTCCTGGTCTGGGAGGCAAATACTTCTTCAGAAGAATGGACAGGCGTCCCGCACTTGCTGCAGAAGCGGGAATCATCCGACATATCAGCCTGACATTTTGGGCATTTAATCGGCATTTTTACCCCCTGTTAATTAATGAAAGAATAGCTCTCGCTTGAACCTCACTTTATCCCTATCTATGCTTTTGTAACTTTTATCATAGCAGCGAATGTTATGTCAATTTAACAAGAAAGTAGACCTCTCCCCATTTGTCACAGGATGTCACAGATTTTGCTAAGAATCGCCTACGTTTGCTTATGGTTGCTTAAACAAAAAACAGGCGCAAACCCTATTGAAGTGGCACGCCCAAAGGTTCCACATTGGAACTTTTCTGACTGGCCTTTCCACTACAGTCCTAATGCTTCCTTGAAATACTTCTTATCCAAGTTC
>CAYPGQ010000228.1:0-3923 GCA_964410125.1 uncultured Eubacteriales bacterium
GGCCGGCAAGCTGAGCAGCTTTATGATAGACTCTGCGAGTTTAAGGCCTCTCCAGAAGCAAGCTCGGCTCCGCCGAAGGTGGTAAACCCCCATAAATACCAAAAACCAATAAAATCGCAGAGGAAATCTTTTTTAAGGTTGAGTTCAGATTAAAAAACACTTATAAAATGGCCTATTGAGATGTAGCAATCTCACGTTAGGGAGAAAGAATGAATGCACGCGAAAAAAGCTTGGCAAGAATCATTTTTCAGAACAAGATATTAAAAAAAGATGGACAAGAGTTTGAGAACTTTTTTGTATCAATAATGAGTTATGCATATGCAGACTTTAAACCAATAAAACCACAAGGAACCATAGGCGATAGAAAAAATGACGGTTACATCCCAAGTATAGGTGCTTATTATCAGGTTTATTCACCAGAAAAACCATCTAAAAACAGTTCAATTTCTAAAGCAATACAAAAAGCCAAAGAAGATTTTGACGGATTATATCAGTATTGGAGCCAAATCAGTGATCCAGAAGAATACTATTTTGTAATTAATGATAAATATAAAGGTTCTTATCCAGAAGTTGAAAAGGTTATGTCTGAAATAAAGGGAAAATATATGCTTAATAAATCCGAGGTCTTTCTTGCAAAGAATCTCGAAGATGTGTGCTTCTCACTCTTGGAGGATAGCCAATTAAATATAGCCATTGGTTTCATTCCTCCTGTTGATGAAATAAAATTAATTGATTTTCATACTCTTTCAGAAATTATTGGTTATATTATAAAGTATCTTCAGCCAATAGACGTTGTAAACTGGATTCCCCCTGAATTTGATGGGAAGATTACCTACAACAATTTAGGGGATTTGACTAGGTCAGTACTTAATAACGCTTATCATCAATGTGGGATTCTTGAAGATTATTTCGATAATAGTAGTGACTTTACAAGACAAGAAGTTAGAGATAGAATCAGCAAAGCCTATGCAGACGCTATGAACGAGTTTGACAATATAGATATCGAGCAAAAGAGCGATCATGTTTTTATGAGAATCGTAGAGAGTCTAACACCAAGTAATGTTAAGGATAATCTCCGGAAGCAAATACAAGACGCGGTATTTGTGCTAATGGCTTATTATTTCAGTAGTTGCGATATATTTGAATCTCCCATTAAAGAAAATAAGTGAAATGCTTCTTCCTGATAAACATATAAAAATAAGTGAATCTATATTAGGCTTTGGTTCTTTTGTATTGGAATATTTGTCACGCTCCCGTACAGTTGATGAAATCTGGGAAAAATATCAGAACGCTAAAAAATCAGAAACATACCCGTCAAGCCATAGCTTTAGCAATTTAATCTTATGTCTATGTTTTCTTTATTCGATTGGAACCATACAGTTGAATAATGATGGGAAAGTAGAAAAATGCGTTTAGTTTCGCTTATAGCAAATAAAAACACTTTTCATCCTGTCACATTCAATGAGACTGGGTTAACTTTAATAGTTGGTAAGCAAAAGGAAACAGAAGAAGATAGCAGCAAACGCACATTCAATGGTGTTGGGAAATCGTTAATTGTAGACCTTATTCATTACTGCTTAGGTTCAAATAGAATACCATCACTTGAAGAAAAGCTTTCCGATTGGGAATTTCAACTGAAATTTAAGCACGAAAATGAAGAATTCACTGCTAGAAGGGCAGTAAAAGATCCAACAAAAATAGTTTTGAACAACGATGAATTAAAAATTTCGCATTTTAATAAAACGTTGCAAGACATATTTTTCCCTCAATTAAACAAATATAAAGGTCTTTCTTTTAGAGATTTATTAAAGCTGTTCATAAGAACAAACAGATCAGCTTATGAAGCCTATGATTCTTCTGATTTTTCTGGTGAGACAGATTACAAAAAACAATTAAGACTGGCTTATCTGTTAGGGTTGGAAATTGGTTATGCAATAGAAAAGTGCAAATTCAAAAAAGAATTAGAAGAACTCAGAAAAAAACAGAAACAATTTAAGAAAGACGAACTCTTAAAAGCTTTTTGTGTAGGCGACTCTAATCCAGATATCGAATTAAATGAATTATCATTAAAAATTAAAAAGTTACAGGTAAAACTTAGAAATTATAAGGTCGCTGAAGATTATCACTCTAAGCAATGTGAGGCAAATGATGTTACATACAGCTTACAACAATTACGAAATAAGCAAGAAATGATATCAAAAGCATTGACACAGGTTAATCAAAGTCTTGCGATTAAACCTGATATAGAACCTGAAAGAATATATTTAATATACGAAGAAGCAAATGTATCGTTACCAGATTTGGTTAAGAACAAAATACAAAAGGTCACCGAGTTCCACTCTCAACTCCTACAGATGAGAACCCGAAAACTGGCAGAGGAAAAAAGAAGACTAAAGAAGATATTGGAAGGAATTTTAGGTAAAGTTAATAAGCTTAATGAGCAAAGAGATGCTTTATTGCATTATCTTGGAACTCATGGTGCTCTTGACGAATATACTGCTTTATCTAATGAACTTGCCAAAATGAAAGCTAGGTACAATAAAATTGTAGATTACCAAAAATTACTTAGGCAATACAGCGACAAACAAGCACAAATTGAAATGAAAATGAAAAAAAATAATGTCGAAACAAACCAATACCTTGAGGATATACACCCTTTAATAGAATCTAATATGGAAGCCTTTACGACATTTTCTAAAAGATTTTATGAAGAAAAGCCCGGTGGTTTGGCAGTAAAAAATAATGAAGGAGATAACCAAGTCAGATTTGATATCAAGGCCAAGATCCAAGATGATGCATCCGATGGCATCAACGAAGTTAAGATATTCTGTTTTGACATGACAATTTTAACTCAAAAGCATAATCATTTGATAGACTTGATTTTTCATGACAGTAGACTCTTTAGTGATATGGATTCTCGTCAAAGAGCAATGGCTTTGGAATTAGCTTCAGAAATTTCAACTCAAGGAAATTTTCAGTATATAGCCACCATTAACCAAGACCAGCTAGAATCATCAAGTCATCAATGGTCGAACGAGATTAAAAATGCTATTTATAATAGTATTGTTCTAGAGTTAACAGATGAGGGTCCTGAATCAAAGCTCTTAGGTATTCAAATTGATATGTAATACTAAACAGCCCTCATTGTTTATTGTCAGACTTAGATATCTTTAAATCATAACACTCTCCCACTTGCAGCCCTTTTTGCTTGACTCTCGCCCGAAATTTGGGAGGTACAAAAGATGCCACAGGATAGAGAAAGTGGGGCCAAGGCAAACATTTACGGAAGAGAAACGGCACGCAAGATTATGGCAAAGCTTGGAACGCAGCCTATTGATGGTAACACAAATGAGTGTTATATGGAAGATAGGCTCGTAGCGATCAAATGCGCACACATGGCTACTAATGATATAGGAGTCTCATATAGGATGTTGAAGCGGATTGAAGCAGTAATAGGGGCTTTTGAAGTCGCGCCACATATCTATGAGCTTTACGAGATTAGTACGAAGTTTTTTCGTGCGAATATGCGACCGACAAGGAGTAAGGGGCCTGCTGCTGGGAAGGTCGGCTTGGTGAGGAAGGCGATTGTAATCGATAAAGGAAAAGCATTAGGGACAGTGAAATTAACAGGAAAGGCCACTTAGAATTCAGAATGTAGAATTGGTGACCAAAAAAAGTGTTTTTTTGGCCAATTTTGGCAAATTTCGGTTACTTTTCGTGCATTTTCGCTAACAAAGACACAATTATTATGCTTCTTATTTATGCCCAAGGTTTCCGCATAATCGAGCATCGAGAATCAAGCATCCAGCATCTCACTTGATAAACTTGTGCCCAAGGTATCTGCGGCTAAAAAAACTAAAAACCACCCATACTCCCTAAATTAACAAAATGTTAATTTCAAAAAGTCTAAATTTTTACCAATT
>CAYPGQ010000229.1:0-3917 GCA_964410125.1 uncultured Eubacteriales bacterium
GCGCACACGATGCGGGCTCCGGGGACAGAAATGGGAGGGACGGAACAGCATATTTTGTGGCGGCATGAAGAGGACGGGACAAAAACTTTTCCCTGTTCGATTTTCACCGTGACTTTCCCTTGTTTGGCCCAATAGCTCTTTACTCGGTCTGTTTTTAGCGAAGCCTCTTCGACTACCCTTCCGTTCATGTAAATGCGTAGGGAAGTTCCCGGAGAATTGTCTTGCTGTTTGGCATACAAGGTTGTCATGGTCAAGCAAGACGAGAGTGGGTGTTTCTCATTCATTTCCTGCCAGAGAGAGAAAAGCTTTTTGATGCGGATATCCCAGATTTGACCAGCCCTGATCAGAGTGAACGATGGTGGCATCGGATGCTGAAGAGGACGGAAGGAAATTGTCAGATCGGCCTTTTGATGCGGAAACGCCTGCGTCCAGCCGGATGCCTTCAAAGCTTGAGAGATGATTTTTTTCTGAGGATGCGTTTTGAGAACAGAATAACTCCGCCCATAACCTCCGTTCCGGTTTCCCAACTCTTCGAGGATGGCTGGAAGAAAGATTTCCGGTCTGTCTGAGATCAAAAAGAGTTCATCGATTTGGGAAGATTTGGAAGCAAGAAGAAAAGGAGCCAATAAGGGAGTAGCCAAAATTGTTTTAAAAAAATCACGCCGGTCCATAACAATCTCCTTTTTTTATTATATCAACAATAACAGGATAAAGCTGTTCTTTGTTTTTTCGCCGGAATACTTGAGAGAGGACGAGTCCTCCGAAAATCAGCCCAGCCGCAAGGCCGATGAAGCTGGCTAAAGATGAGGGGAAGGTGAATAGCAAAGACATCAGGTATCCTCCCCCCATTCCGAGAAGGAGCGCCAGCAAAAGCCCTCCAAAGAGTATGATCAGGGCCTGGCTGTAGCGGTCCTCGGAGATTTGGATTTTTACCTTGTCTCCCGGCATGGCATCGAGAGGATTCTTGACGGACAGCCGGCCCTTATTTTGCTTGTTTCCGATACAAAGACTCCGGGCCGTGCAATCGTGGCACCCATCAAAGCAGTTGACTTCGACTTCTGCGATGTTCTTTCGTGTCGTGATGACAAGTCCGCTATCTGTCATTCTCAACCTTCAACCGCCCAATTGAATCGGTCGGGCATTTTTCGATCTCCGGGATTTTCTCCGGATCGATTTTTTTGTAATCGACGATTACCGCCAGATTTTTTTCGAGCACGATGGCATCAGGACAAGCTCGCACGCATATTCCGCAAGCGATGCATGCGTTTTTGCAGACCTTCCGAGCCGTCGGCCCCCGGTCCTCTGACCGACAAAAAACGAGGATGTTCTGGGAAAGAGGGTGCAGCTCGAGGATATTTCTCGGGCAAGCATCCACGCATTTACCACAGGCCGTGCACTTATCTTCATTGATGATCGGAAGCCCTTTTTCTCCCATGTGCATGGCATCGAACAAGCAAGCCAGAACACAATCTCCGTATCCTATGCACCCATAAGAACACTGTTTGTTCCCTCCCAGGATGTGGGAAGCATAACAGGTCGATATCCCGAGATAAGATCCCCTGTCCTTTGCCGCTTGGTAAGTTCCCCGGCAGTGGACACGAGCCACTTTTTGGATGATCTCTCCTGCCTTCACGCCTAAGATCGCGGCCACGTCTTGGGCCACTTCTGATCCGCCTACAGGACATCCGTTTGTCTCTGCCACACCTTTCACAACCGCTTCGGCAAAAGCCCGGCAACCGGAAAATCCACATGCGCCGCAGTTGGCCTGCGGAAGGACCTCGGACACCTTTTCAATTTTAGGATCCTCTTCTACCCGCAGCTTTTTGTAGGCCAGGACCAACCCCGAGGAAAACAGGAACCCCAGTGCTGTCATGGTTAATATCGGTATCAAAAGTTCTGTCATGTCAGCATTCCTATGAATCCGTTAAAGGCCAGGGCCATGATCCCTGCAACGATAAGAGCGATACCAGCACCCTTGAGGGGTTCAGGGACATCGGCCAGATCCAGCTGCTCTCTGATCCCGGCCATTAATACGATGGCCAGGGTGAATCCGATTCCGGACCCGAATCCAAAAATAACCGTTTCTGCAAAACTATATTCGTTGAGTGCTGCAATCAAGGCAAGGCCCATGATGGCACAGTTGGTCGTGATCAGAGGAAGATATATTCCCAAGGCTTGGTAGAGAGGCGGACTGATTTTTCGGATGAACATTTCGACGAGCTGCACAAGCGAGGCGATTACGAGGATGAAAGAGACAATCTGGAGATATTCCAAATCATAGGGAATCAGGATCAAGTTGTTGATCAACCAGGAAACGACGGCGGTTATGGTCATGACAAAAGTGACTGCTAGGCCCATGGAAACGGCCGAATCTATTTTTTTGCTCACACCGAGGAAGGGGCATATGCCCAGAAAGTAATACAACACGAAGTTGTGAACGAGCACTGCCGAAATGAATATGGCTACCAATTCCACTTTTAGCTCCTCTTAGTTTTGCTTTCGATCAGAAGGGCGATCCCGAGAAGGATCCCCAGCGTGATAAAAGCGCCAGCAGGAAGTATCATGATTATCCAGGGTTTGAACCAGGAACCCATGACCTGGTACCCCAAAAAAGTCCCGGCCCCCAGGATTTCTCTTATGCTGCTCAAGACAAGAAGAGCCAGGATGAATCCAGAACTCATACCAAGGGCATCGATAAAAGACCGTCCGACAGAGTTTTTTGAGGAAAAGGCTTCTTGCCGACCGAGGATGATACAGTTGACCACGATCAGTGGGACATAAGGACCAAGGGCTTCAGAAATGGGATAAAAATAAGCCTTCAAGACCTGGTCGGCGATGGTCACAAAGCTGGCGATGACAACGATGTAGGAAGCGATGCGGACCTGAGCAGGAATGAGCTTTTTGATCGATGCGACCACGAGAGAGCTGAGAATTAGCACGAAGGTGGTGGCTAGCCCCATAGCGATGCCGGTGATGACAGTTCCTGTGACAGCAAGCGTCGGGCACATGCCGAGGAGCTGCCGGAATACGGGATTCTCGTCCCAAAATCCCTTCAGGTACTCGGCTTTGATGCTTTTAGTTGCCATCTTTTTCCTCTGAGTTCATTTTGCCCTGTTTGATGAGTTCTCGCACTCTCTCCAGCGAGAGATTGACGATTTCCAGTACTTTTTTCGAAGAGATGGTTGCCGCTGTGATGGTGTTTATTTCAGTCGGCAAGAGCTCGTTTATCGTGTTTGCCGGGGGTTTGCGCAGGGCAAGCTGTCCGGCCGCATCCCTGTTTTCCCAAAATTGCAGGAAGGCTTCCCAATCCTCTATTTTTGCGCCCAGGCCGGGTGTTTCTTTCTGGTCGATGATAGTCAAACCTGTGATTTTTTTAAGAGAGGCATCTAATCCGAACATCAGCGTGATTTTATCCTGGAAGCCAACACCTGTGGCTTGGACTGCGAATCCGACGAGCTCGCCGTCCTCTCCCAATTCCCGGTAGATCAAGAGGTCTTCCTCTTCATACACAACCTGGTTGACGGCTGCGTCATCAACGACCTCCTTGATAGCCTCCTCGATTTCTGCCTGCACATTCAGAGCGATTTTTTCTTTGGTCAGCGTTGCCACGGCGGCCAAAAAACCTCCGGATATCAGACCGACCAAAGTGAGGACGAGTATCATTCTGGCAGAAAGGCTCATGATGTATTCCTCTTTTCTCCGAGAATGCGTGGCCGGAAGGTTCGATTCAAAAGCGGGACAAACGTGTTCATGAAAAGGATGGAATACATCACTCCTTCGGGGAATCCTCCGAAAAGGCGGATCAACCCAACCATAATCCCGATGCCCAGGGCATAAATCCAGGTGCCCTTGGGATGAATCGGGGATGTAACCATATCGGTGGCCATGTAAAAGGCTCCGATCAAAAGGCCCCCTGC
>CAYPGQ010000230.1:0-3911 GCA_964410125.1 uncultured Eubacteriales bacterium
TCGTCTGGATATTGTATTCGAGCCCCAGCTTTTCCGCCCATTCCTTATACGTGTGCCGCCACATCATGTCGCAAGCCGGACAGGATGTGATGACCGTATCCGCGCCTGCCGCCTGCACGGCTTTTATATTTTTTGTGATAATATCGGCAAAAACATCCCACTTTCCCGCCACAAGCATCGGCGTCCCACAGCAATTTTCAACATTGCCCAGGTAGCTAAAATCCACACCGGCAGCATCCAATAGGGTCACGGCAGCTGCTCCGATATCATGCTCGACATAGGAAGCGGTGCACCCGGCAAAATAAACGTTTTTGCTCTTGAAGTCAGGGCTGTGTTTCGACCACAGGTCTTTAGGGAACCATTCGGTCCGGTTCTTTCGGTATCCGGCCCAAATATTTCCCTCTGCCTGAAGGGCTTCAGACATCAACTCAAACGGAGGAAATGTCATCTTTTTGTCTTCATGTATCAATATGCCGCGCAGCTTCATCCAGGAAGGCTCGATAGGCAGCGCAGCCGAGCAGCGCAGGTTACAGAACTCGCAGGTTGTGCACACCAGCATGGTGTCGACCATGAACTGGTCCCATTTCACTTTTCCCTCCATGTACTGGCGCAACCAGTACCACTTCCCTCTGGGTGATTGGCTCTCCCAGCCGCGGCCGAAAAACTGATCGCATTCATCCAAACAATACCCGCATTGGGAACAGGCATAGGCATACCAGGCCACATCGGGTGGAATTCCACGGACAGGCTTCTCGAATCGCTCTCCAACCTGGGTAACGACCGTGTTACCAAAAGGACGGATCATCGGTTCGAAAACACTTGCTACGCTCAACGCCTTGCCGACGGGCTTGCCCCCAAAAACCTTATCAGGGTTGAGAATCTTGCGGGGATCGACCTGCTTCTTGAAGGCTTCGAGTTTCCTCACTCTATCCTTTCCCAAGATTTTTTCTTTTTTATGCGTAAAATACAAACCAGTAGAGTAAGGGCGCCCGCCGTGTTTTTCAGCGATTTTCATGATGCTCAGCACCAGGCCAAAAACAAAATTATACGAAAACTTTCTTTGGTCGCTGGGAATAAATCCCAAGATGACGGCCTCGGGTTTCCCATCCCTTCCCTTCTTGATAATAACGCCTTCCTTAACCACGGGCTGATTGATTTTGTCTTCGATCTCCTCCATTACATCCCCGAGCTTGTCCAGAGGCACCACAACTTCCGCAGGCACCAAAGAGGGGCCCAGCCGCTTGACCACCATCAATTTGAACCTTTCCTTCCATTCATGATCCGCGATTTCCTGCTTGAGCACTTCTCCTTCGCAGGCTTTGACGATCTCTGTAAGTTTCGGCACAATTTTGTCGCTATCTTTTTTGCGATAGGCAATGGTTGCGATATAGGCTGCAGGCAGGATCACCTTGTGCTCCACCGGATGACCGTGGTGGGTCATCACAGGCGCACGATTCTTCATCTCTGCCATCCGTGGGTTTATGAATACCAGCGACCAGATAGAAAGATTCTGGTCGATAAATTTCTGGAAAATTTCCGCAAGCTTGTCCGCATCCGGACAGGCAATGGCGGCAACGCCAAGATCGGTAAGATTCTGAACCCGTATGGTCATCTGGCTAATAATACCAGTCGTTCCCTCTGCATCGGCCACCACTTCCAGTTCTTTTCCCGACATTTCTTTGACTTCCCCGCTCGGAAGAATAATCCTGACTCTTTCTACATTCTCCGAAAACCAGCCATACTCATATGATCCAATACCGGCGCCGCCCTGGGCAAGCCAACCACCGGCGGAAGAAGAAGGATAACTCGTGGGATACAGCCGAATAACCAATCCTTCAGGCGTCAGTTTTTTGTCCAATTGTTCCCACGTAATCCCAGGCTGCACAGTGACCGTTTCTTTTTGGGCATCTATGGCAAGAACATCTTTCATCTTGTAAAAATCCACGACTATTCCCCTGCGCGTCGGGATGATTCCTCCGTATCCGGAAGATCCCTTTCCCCGGGGAACGAGCGGAATTTTTTCCTGGGCAGCCCAGCGCACCAGTTCCAATAATTCCTCTTCACTCGTTGGCTGGACGACAGCATCAGGCACAGTTTTTCCGATCAAAGGCTTAAATAAACCCGGAATAGCCGCGATATCATGACTGTATAACATTCTTTCGGTGGGATTGAAATTGGCATTTGGTCCGAATTTTTCTTCGAGCCAATTTTTGTTCTTTTTGTTCAATCTTGCCATCTTCCTTCTCCTCCTTTTTCATTAGGAACCTCTGTCAAAATAACAAAAATGAAAACAGAAGAATAAATGATATAAAGACTATATTATATTAGAATATTATTATAGGTAAACATACTTATTATATAGGAATGGTACAAATATATCAAGAAAAAGGCACAAAAATCAACCGTGTTGAATGGTGCTCGATTCCGTCAGGGATTTGTTTGAAGATAAGGTTTATTTGAGTCCCTCCAGAGCCTTTTTCGCTTCTTTATAATCCGGCTTCAGAACAAGGGCTTCTTGATAGGCTTGTTTGGCCAAATCCAACTGTCCCTTCCTTTTATAGGCTTCCCCCAAAAAGAAAAAAGCCTCCGGGAAAGAGCCTTTTCTGCTCGCCAGCTTCAAATCCTCGATGGCACCGTCCACATCGCCGCCGAATCCTTCAGGGGCCATCAGCCGGCCGACACCTCTACCAAAACGAGCCCTCACATTGTTTGGGTCCAAATCCAAAGCTGTTTCGAACTCCTGCATGGCTCCCATGCCGTACCTGATCATGTCTGCCGGATTGTCTGATTCAGCTAGGGTGCCCAATATGCTTCCCTTCCAAGCATGCAACTCTGCATTCTCCGGTTGCGTCGCGATCAGAGAATCGATGGCTGTCAGCGCTTCCTGGAATTTTTTTTCGTTATACAGCTTTTCGACCTGTTCGAGCGACACATCGGAAGAAGCTGTTGCTATTTCAGAAGAACCCCCAGGAGCAGGCGCTTTTGGCGCAGATTTTTTTCCCATGAATTGGGGAAGCATCTGGAGCAGGACAGGAAGCATTTCCTGCAAAAAAGAGGGTTTTTTTTCTTCCAGGGGAAAAAGCTCAACTCGGATATCTTCTCCCTCGATGATCAATACTCCTAAAGGTATGGTCTTGCCTCCCATGCCACCGCCAAATCCCATCATGGCACCGCCGGCGCCCAATCCGTAGGAAATCTTGGAGAACGGGACAATTATGACATCCTGAATCCGTATGGGTTCCCCGATCACAGAATCGACTTTTATAATCGATATGATCTTATCATAACTCATGAACGCTTCATCAGCAGCCGACTTTGTCTGTGCCTGAATTTGGCCCGAGGACAGCCACAATACCACACACATTGCGATAATAACGTGTTTCATCTTCATGACAACCTCCTCACTTGCGGGGAACTTTTCCCACAGGTATGAACTTGACCCCTGCTTTGCTGATAACCACAAATCCTAGGGGTCTGGCTTCTCCGCCAAAACCAAACCCAAGCGCTCCCATCTGCGGTTGCCCAGCCGGCCCTCCCCCGCCGCCGCCAAAACCCACATCGATCATGATGATCGGGACGATGGTAACGTTCCCGACCTTGATCGGCTTGCCAACCGCCTTTTTTATATTCAGGCTGTCGGACAAGCGATCTGTCATTCCCTTTGTGAGCATTGCCACAGGACTGATGGTCTCACCCTCGGGTTTCTGTTTTTCTTGAGCCATCGATATCCCAACCACAAAGAAGACGGCCGCAAAAATCACCACAACTTTACAGATCCATGTGCTTTTCAATTGAAACCTCCCTTAAAAAATTAGTATTAAATACCAAAAGATCTATCCTGAGATTGCATTCAATAGCCTATACGAAGCTTTTTAGGCAAAGGTTTATGCCATTTAAAAATCAGATTTCCT
>CAYPGQ010000231.1:0-3787 GCA_964410125.1 uncultured Eubacteriales bacterium
CCCCTGGATGATAGGCTCAGGAACGGAGAATTCAATCTCACGCCTCCGCTAGAAAGGCTCGAAGAAGTCCTGCTTTTCCTGCAAAGTTTGGATTTGAGCGATTGTTATTTGGCCAGCGACCACCTGACCAACTATCTCTGGGCAGGCCAGAACATCATCTACCGCGGAATCGCCGGCCGCCTCCCCCAAGACAAGCCCGAAATGCTTGAGATGGTGAGGCGGGCCATCACCGCCATCCAATCCTCCCCGTTTCCTGTTAAGGATTCCAACCAGCTCTACAGAGAGGGAGTCCTATCGGGTTTATGAACCTAAGGATGTGGATAAAAAAATGCCTTGAAGATTGGGCCATACAAAATGCGCGAGAACTAAAAATTTAAAGCATTTTATGGTAAACACGGTACTTTTTATACAGCTTTCCCCCCATCCTTTCCATCTCGGCCCGGACCTTCACATTAGATTCCAGCTCATGATGGGTGTCCATCATTTCAAAGCCCGCCTCTTGTGCGGACATGATCATCCCGACTCCCATCAAAACATCCAACCCGCGCCCCCGATAGGATTCTTTGACGGCACCGAGCAATAAGTCCAGCTGCTTGGACTTTTTGGCGGCGCGGAGAATCTTCAGAAATCCGAAAGGCAGTAATCTCCCTCTGGCTTTTTTAATTCCTGCGGTCATATCCGGAATACCGACTATAAATGCCACGGTATCCCCGTCTTTCGTGACGACTTTGACAAATCGCGGGTCCAGGACCGGCAAATACCGTTTGGCCAAGTCCATCATTTCCAGCTTGTCCAGCGGGGTGTATCCATAAATGTTGCTCCCGATGTAACACTCGTTCATCAGATCAAGGACAGGGATGATCCAGGGTTTGATCTGGCTTTTTTTGCGAAGCTCGACGAGCTCGAAATTCCCCTTTCTTTTTACCCGCTCAAGGATCTTTTTGTAAAACTCCGGTATTTCCTTGGGCACGTCAAGCTCGTAGACAAAATAATCCACATCTTTGGCATATCCCAGTTTTTCGATCATCCGAGGCATCCAATCGAAATTGTGGTATGTCGCGATGGTTGCGTGGTTCTTGAAACCCTCGATCATAAATCCTTCGGGATCCTGATCTGTGAATCCGTAGGGTCCTATCATTCTCGTCATTCCTTTTTCCCTGGCCCAATCCTCCACGGCAATCAATAACGCCCTGATGACTTCTTCATCTTCCCAGGCCTCCAAGTATCCGAATCGAGCTGTTTTTTCATTCTTATACTCGTTGTATCTCGTGTTGATAATTCCCATGATTCGCCCTACGACTTCATCTTCTTTGTATGCTAAAAGCAGGATCGTATCGCTGTAGGAAAAGGCCTTATTCTTTTTAGCATCGAAGTAGGTCCATTCATCCATATAAATCGGATGAACCCAAGTTTTGTGGTTCGCATGGATTTTTTCAGGAAGATATATGAATTTTTTTAAATCCTTCCGGGATTTGACTTCTTTGATTGTTGCTTTCATTTTTTCTTGTTCACCCTTCAATCAATATTCCTGAATTATTCATAAAAACTACCGATACTTCTTATTATTCCAGCAATAGCAGAATACTATCCTGATAGTATGCTTATATTTTCATCGGCATTTTTTATGAATAATCCAGGTTATATGTCTTCTCCATTTATCTTATATTAAACGATAAAAATCAAACAAAATCTTGTTTTCCACTGCTATATAATTTTTTTTACAGGAATGTTGACATTGGCCGGACAGACTAATAGACTTTAGGATCACACTTTTGTGTGGCTTATCTCACCGATGAAGACGAAGACATTCCCCCACGGAATTCATCCTCCCGAAGGCAAAGAATCAACTGCCGAAAAAAAGCTAGAGGTTTTGCCCCCTCCGGGAAAAGTTGTTATCCCGCTTCATCAACATTTTGGAAATCCTGCAGCGCCGCTGGTTAAAAAAGGAGAAGAGGTTTTTCTCGGTCAAAAAATCGGTGAGGCAACATCCTTGTTCTCCGCTAGCGTACATGCCAGTGTATCCGGGAAAGTTCTGTCCGTTGACGGCCACAACCATCCCCTCGGAAAGCCTGTTCTCTCCGTA
Source organism: uncultured Eubacteriales bacterium (assembly GCA_964410125.1). Lineage (GTDB taxonomy): Bacteria > Acidobacteriota > Aminicenantia > Aminicenantales > Aminicenantaceae. The sequence goes on from CAYPGQ010000231.1 coordinate 2,084, forward strand.
ACTCTTGCCAATGACGGCGAGGACCGCATGCATCCAGAATGGGAGGAAACAGAGGATCCCCTTGCCCTCGAACCCGACCAAATCCGCAAAAAAGTCAAGGATGCGGGGATCGTCGGATTAGGAGGGGCCGCATTCCCCACCGCTGTCAAGATAACACCTCCCAAGGACAAACCCATAGACACGGTGATCATAAACGGGTGTGAGTGTGAACCCCTCTTGACGTCCGATTATCGCCTGATGATGGAGTACCCGGATGAGATCCTCAAGGGTGCCGAACTCGTGCGGATCGCCACGGGAGCCGACCGAATCCTGGTGGGCATCGAGGACAACAAAAAAAAAGCTTTCGACCTCCTCCAGCAAAAGGCCACACCATACTCCGCAGATGTCTTCCTGGTGAAAACCAAGTACCCCCAAGGGGCTGAAAAAAACCTGATCTATGCGCTGCTCGGCAGGGAGGTTCCGAGGGGAGGGCTTCCGTTCGACGTAGGCGTAGTCGTCCAGAATGTGGGGACTGCCAAAGCCGTGTGGGACGCGGTCAAAACAGGAAAGCCGCTGTACGAGAGGGCTCTAACGGTTTCCGGAGACGGTGTCAAGGAGCCCAAGAATCTTATCGTACGAATAGGAACCCCGTTCCAAGTCGTGATAGACTGCTGTGGCGGCCTCAGCGAAGATGTTAACATGATAATCATGGGAGGCCCGATGATGGGCCTTTCCCAATGGGCTTTGGATGTCCCGGTTATCAAAGGGACTTCCGGGATCCTGGCCTGGGCATCACCAAAACATATCACGGAATTCTCCTGTATCCGGTGCGGCCGGTGTATTGAGCATTGTCCGATGGGCCTTGTGCCTACGCAGCTCATGAAATACGTCAAGTACGAACAACTCTCCAATGCCGAAAACTGGGGGGCGCTCGATTGTGTGGAGTGCGGCAGTTGCCAGTACAGCTGCCCGGCAAAGATCCCTCTGGTCCATTGGATACGCTTGGGAAAGAGCCAAATTATGAGCCAAAAACGAAAAAAGAGTGCTTGATGGCAGAGAAGGCGTTTATCATCCAATCATCCCCCCATTTCCACGACAAGGATTCTGTTCCCAAAATCATGTTTACCGTTATCATCGCCCTTTTGCCAGCCGTTGCGGCCTCCGTGTATTTTTTCAGGTTGAGGGCTATCGGCCTGTACGTTTCTTGTTTGTTGGCATGCTTTGTGACAGAAGCGATCTTTCTCTGGATTCGGAAAAAACCCTTCCAATCCCTGTGGGATGGGTCTGTTGTGATAACCGGGTTGCTTCTAGCCATGACATTGCCTCCCACGTTATCCTTGGAGCTTGCCGTCATCGGCTCGGTCGTGGCGGTGGCCATAGGAAAGCAAGTTTTTGGAGGTCTGGGACATAACATATTCAATCCGGCGTTAGTCGGAAGGGCCTTCCTGCAAACAGCTTTTCCGGTAGCTATGACCACATGGCTCCCCCCGGTAACGCTTGCCGTGAACACCGCAACCTATGCCACGCCTTTGGGCAACCTGAAATTTCAGGAGGCCGTGGTTCAGGGAACGTTGACCCCTATAAAACAGCTTTTTTGGGGAAATACCGGAGGGTGTATCGGAGAAACCTCTGCCATCTTTCTCCTTCTCGGCGCTCTCCTTCTTCTTACTAAAAAGACGATCGACTGGCGCATTCCCGCCGGAATCCTCCTCGCCTTGACTGCTT
>CAYPGQ010000232.1:0-3785 GCA_964410125.1 uncultured Eubacteriales bacterium
TCTTCCGATGAGCCGTTTTGCAAGCAGGTCGCAAATTATACCATGAATGTTGTGCTGGATACAGAAAGGAAAACAATCACCGGAGATGAGTTCCTAACCTGGACAAACGACACTGAATATCCGACAGATGAGCTTTGGTTCCATCTGTATTGGAACGCCTTCAAGAATAACATGAGCACCTTCCTGACCGAGGCTGGCCGAAGGGGAAGAGATATGGCAGGATTCGAAATGAATGATTGGGGATATTGCCGTATCGAATCCATCCGTATGATCGATGAAGAAAACTTCGCAGAGATCGACTTGTCCTCAACCATGGCATTCCAGCAACCGGACAACAACAACACTCATGATCAGACCGTATTCCTCGTAAAGCTACCCCAACCTGTGGAACCAGGACAGACTATCGAGCTTCGTATCGAATTCCTCTCGAAAATTCCTCGTCCCATATCCCGCACCGGAGTTTACAAAGACAATTATTTTATCGCCCAGTGGTTCCCGAAAATCGGCGTGTTTGAAAATGGGAAATGGAACTGCCATCAATTCCATAATCCTGGGGAATTTTTTGCCGATTACGGAACATACGATGTCAACATCACACTCCCCTCTTCCTTGATCGTTGGGGCTACGGGCGAACACCGCGAAAAAACCGATAACGGAGACGGAACCACAACCCACCATTTCTTCCAGCACAGCGTCCATGACTTCGCATGGACAGCCAGCCCCCATCTGCTCGAATTCAAAGAAGATTTTGAGTTTGTCCCTGGAAAGACGACTCAGATCACCCTTCTCCTCCAACCCTACCACAAAAATCTAAAGGACCGGTATATGAACGCGGTCAAAAATGCGATCAAATACTGCAGCCTTTTCTACGGCGACTATCCTTACACAACTGCCACCTGTGTGGATCCGGCCTACAACAGCAGGTCAGGCGGGATGGAATACCCCACCTTTTTTACGGGCGGAGCTTATTTCATCACCAGGAAAGGGATCTCCCGTCCGGAAGGAGTCACCATTCATGAGTTCGGACACGGTTATTTTTACGGGCTTGTTGGAAGCAACGAGTTCGAAAATGCCTGGATGGATGAGGGATTCACCTCCTTTCTCGACACCGAGGTATACTACATCGCCTATGGGAACCCTTTGTATTCCAGAACCTATTTTGGGATTCCGCTTGCCTTCAAAGGAGTGAGAATTCCGATCGAATCGGACGGCATTTCCAGACACCGCTTGACTTCGGACAGGGATGACATGCAGCGGTTTGTCTGGCAATTCATGGAAGGAAGTTACGGGGCCAACTCCTATTCCAAGGGAGAGCTTATGCTGAGAACCCTCAAGAGATACTTGGGGAAGGACATGTTTGCCGATATGATCAAATCCTATTCCCAACGCTGGTGGTTCAAACATCCGAAACCGCAGGACTTTTATGATGTCGTTTCAGAATTCGCCGCTCAGGACATGAGCTGGTTCCTGGATCAATTTGTGTATGGATCCGGGAAGCTGGACTATGCCATTGGAAGCATATCGAGTAAGCGACCGAGACAACAAAGAGGCTGGTTCAACGGAGAATTCAGGGAAACCCGCTCCAACAAAGAGGACACCAAAACCTATGAATCCGAGGTTCTTGTGCGTCGGCTGGGGGAAGTTAAGATCCCTGTCGAAGTGCTGGTCGTTTTTGAGGATGGCTCCGAGATCTGGGAAAACTGGGACGGTCAGTACAGATGGAAAAAATTCCAGTATTCCGGGCCCAACCGGATTGCCAAAGCTGTCGTTGACCCTGAATTCAAACTGGTGATCGATGTGGACCGCACCAACAACAGCATGAAACAAAAGCCCAACAAAGTCGCTCCTTTTAAATGGGCATCCCAATGGCTGATGTGGCTGCAGCATACATTGGAGTTTTTCACCGTATTTGGCGGTTGAATCGCAGATCAGGAGGAAAAACATGAAAGTTTTCATAAATTTTTTCAAAGGATTCCGAAACACGGGCAAATTAACACGGATGATCATTTTTCTCCTTGTGATCAACCTAGCCTTCTCCTTGATACTCGCTGTTCCGATGTATCACTCCATGAAGGACTCCTTCGGCAACAGTCTTGTGGGCGACCGGATGGCTAAGGATTTTGACTATCTGTGGTGGGAAGAATACAAAGACGATGCCCAAGGGCTGGAGAAGACCTTTACTCCTTCCATAATCGGAAAGGGGGCTATTCTCAACAACCTGGAGGGCCTGATCCAATTACGTGTTTTCGATCTTCCTCCGGTCATCCTGATTTTTGGTCTTCTGTATATCATCCTGCACACTTTTTTAGCCGGGGGCATCCTCTCCTTTTTCAGGAAAGGAAACACCAAATTTTCACTGAGAGATTTTTTCCAGGGAGCCGGTTCTTTTTTCTTCCGTTTTTTCCTTCTGATGCTTTTCTCCTGGGTCTTTTTTCTGATAATCGGTCAGGTTGTAAAGGGCAGCTTTGATTCCATTTTGAGCGGCATGAGAGAGACCGCTTTCTCCGAGGTCTCCCCGTTTTATTGGGGATTGGTTTTCAGTGCTGTCGTTTTTTTCCTTTTCTTGTTCATCCAAATGGTGTTCGACTACGGACGGATCAAAATCGTTGTGGAGGACAGTCCAAATGTCCTGACATCCGCAGTAGGCGCATTCGGGTTTGTTTTCCAGCACCTAGGTTCCACACTCGGCCTTTTTTATCTCCTGTTCCTCGTGCAGATCGTATTCACCTTGATCTATATCCTGATCCAGGGGATCATCCCTCAATCCTCCTTTTTAGGTGTCGCCCTAGCATTTTTGTTCCAGCAGATTTTCATCTTCGGGCTGATCTGGATCCGCTGCTGGCTCTACTCTTCCCAGATGGAACTTTACAGATATCTAAAATAAGGATTTTTTTCTTGCTCTTCGGTTGAGTTTTTTGATATAGTCACTTTCGAAATCCATTGTATTATTCGATTAGGAGGCGACACGTATGAAAAGAATCACAGCAATCAGTTTAGTTTTATGTTTGGCTTTATTCTGCTTTATGGCCTGCAAAAAGGACGCCGATGCTCCCAAGGCGGGCACAGCCAAAGCGGTAGATCTGCTCAACCTTATCCCTGTCGATGTCCAGGGAGTCTTTTTTGTGGATGTCAATAAGGCCATGTCCACAGAGTTTGCCAACAAAATGATCCAGGAAGACGAAAATTATCAGAAGTACCAAGAATTTGTCGAAAAATCCGGAATCGACCCGCAAAAAGACATCTATTATGTCGCAGTGGGCATAGCTGGAGACTTGGAAGGTGAGGATCAAGAGGGTGTCGCAGTCGTCAACATGAAATACGACCCTGAGACCATACTGGGATTGATAAAGGAAAAAGCAGCCGAAGAGGAACAGGAACTGACAGAGGATGAGTACGAAGGTGCTACTCTCTACAAAGTATGGGAAGAAGGCAAGCCCATTGCATTTTCATTCATCGACGAATCGAATATCGTCGCGGGTAATGAAATCCATGTGAAATCCGTTTTGGATGTGCTGAATAAAAAGAAAGACAATGTTTTCAAAAACGAAGGGCTTTCGGCGATCTTGGATAAAACCAACAAAGACGCCATGCTTTGGGGAGCCATCCTCCTTCCGGCCGAAACCATGGAAAAGGCCGCATCAAGCAATCCGATGATGGGAGCGTTGAAATCCATCAGCGCCATTGCCCTGTACTTCGACTACAAGAATCAAAACATCATCGCGGAAATTCTGGCCATGGGCCCGGATGCTGACAGCAACAAGCAGGTGGCCGAAGCATTGACCGGG
>CAYPGQ010000233.1:0-3747 GCA_964410125.1 uncultured Eubacteriales bacterium
GATGATGGCTTCGCCATTTTCGGTTTTTGCTGTGTGGATTTTCACTTTGCCCCTATCCTGCGTGTACAGGATGGCATTGTGAAGGATGTTGGATTCGCTCACGTTTCAGATCGATTGGCAACGCTCCCCCATTGGGAATATACGTTTAAGCCTGATAACAGTTGGGATATCGGCGGAGAAGATAAAAGATCTGTTTGTGGACGGGGTATGTTTCAAGATGAGAGTGGCAAAGAGTGTGGAGAATGTACCGGTGCTTGTGGCCATTGGAGTAAATGAGGCTGGGCAGAGGATGGTTTTAGGCCTGCAGGCTGGAGATAAGGAATCGGCCACCTGTTGGAGGGAGTTCTTCAAGGATCTCAAACGCAGGACAAAGCCCATGGAGATAGTTGCAGGTGAGCGTGCCTGTTATACCCTCCTGGCTTTTATCTGTTTGAAGATGGAGCTGCATTGGAGAAACTTCCCTATGGGGAAAAGAGCCAGCTATTTACCAGTAATACAAAATCTTGAGCTGGCTAATTTCACACAATCGAGTTGACAGTACCGTACAGTCCTGTGAGCAGGAAATATATCAGGATTAAAGGAGGTCCAAGATGTTAATAAAAAAAGCTTGGTCAACGAATTACATTTTGGTGATAGTTACGGCAATTTTTTTCTTTTTTATTAATTCCCTTGGTGAAGGCTTAACCCAGGAGATCGATCCCAATATGTTTAAACAGCTCAAATACCGCCACATTGGTCCACAGGGAAACCGTATTATTGCAGTACTGGGAGTGCCTGGTGATCCCAATATCTGTTATATTGGGGCAGCATCAGGCGGCATATTCAAATCTATCGATGGAGGTGTTCACTGGGAGCCTATTTTTGATAGTCAGCCTGTTTCCTCGATTGGGTCTTTGGCTATTGCTCCTACAGATCACAACATTGTCTGGGCCGGGTCTGGAGAAACCTTTATCCGCAGCAATATTTCCATTGGAAACGGTATTTACAAATCCACCGATGCTGGAAAAACCTGGAAGTGCATGGGGCTTGAGAAAACTGGCCGGATAGGAAGGATTGTCATCGACTCACGTAATCCCGACATAGTTTTTGCTGCTGCCCTGGGGCACTGCTATGGACCCCAAGAGGAGCGAGGAGTCTTCCGCACTCAAGATGGGGGTAAGAGCTGGAAAAGAGTACTTTTTGTAGATGAAAACACCGGTTGCTCTGATCTTGCGATAGACCCTAACAATTCACGGATTCTAATTGCTGGGATGTGGCAGATATCCATGAATTCCTGGGAGAGGTGGAGTGGGGGGCCAGGCAGCGGTCTTTTCATGTCCAGAGACAGCGGTACCACTTGGAAGAGGCTTGAAGAAAATGGATTGCCGGCTTCAGAGATGGGAAAGATTGCAGTTGCAGTAGCTCCAAGTAATTCCGATCGAATCTATGCCCTTATTGAAACTGAAGAAGGTGCCCTTTGGAGGTCTGATGATGGGGGTGAGAACTGGAAATTGATCAACCGTAATCACACGCTGAACCAAAGGCCCGATTACTATTCAAGATGCACTGTCTCTCCTGTAGACCACAATGAGGTATATTTTGTTGCCACACGATTCAGTGTGTCGCTTGATGGTGGGGAAACTTTCAAGGTTCCCTCACGTGCCTCAAGTCCAGGTGGAGACAATCACGATGTGTGGATCGATCCGTTGATTCCTGATCGAATCATGGTCGGAAATGATAATCCGGGTGTGAGTCTCTCTGTCAACCGGGGCAAAACCTGGCACCGTCGGCGACTTCCCATTGCCCAGATGTATCATGTGTATGTTGACAATCAGATCCCTTATTATGTTTACGGCAACAGACAGGATGGGCCTTCAACCCGAGGGCCAAGCAACAGCCTTGTAGGAGGGCTGATTCCGTCAGGTATGTGGCATTCTGTGGGGGGCAATGAAAGTGGGTTTGCTGTTCCTGATCCAGTTGACAACAACATTATCTGGGCCGGGGCATACTGCGGTATGCTCGATCGATTCGACGTTCGTACAGGACATACACAAGGAGTCAGTGTGTGGTTTGACTATGTGGAAGGTAATGAAGCGGCAGATTTGAAGTATAGATGGCAGTGGACCTATCCTATAGCTATATCACCGCACGATCACAACAAAGTCTATGTGGGTAGCCAGTTTGTTCACCAAACTACGGATGGAGGACATAGCTGGACTATCATAAGTCCTGACCTTTCTACTAATGATAAGAGCAAGCAGCAAAAATCGGATGTCATGTCAGGACCATTGTATTTCTGTGTTATTTTTGCTCTTGCTGAGTCACCACTGGAAAAAGGTCAGATCTGGGCAGGTACGAATGATGGACAGGTGCAGGTAACGCGTGATGGTGGAGAGAATTGGACAAATGTTACCCGCAATATTCCCAATTTGCCACATTGGGGCACAGTAAGCAACATAGAACCTTCCAGGTATGATGCCAGAACTTGTTACATCACAGTGGATTTTCATCAGATGAACAACCGGGATCCCTATGTCTATAAAACTTCAGATTATGGAAAAAGTTGGAAACGGATCAATTCGGATATTCCCCGTGGGATGTTGAGTTATACACATTGTGTCCGTGAGGATCCGGTACGTAAAGGTATGCTTTATCTGGGAACAGAAAATGCGCTGTATGTTTCCTTCAATGATGGTGATGCTTGGATTCCTTTGCAAACAAATCTTCCTCAAGCTCCTGTGCATTGGATGGTTATCCAAGAGCATTTCAATGACCTGGTGGTGGCCACGTATGGACGGGGTTTCTGGATACTAGATGATATTACTCCTCTTCAGCAGCTAACGCCGGATGTTCTTGAGTCGGATGTTTTTCTTTTTCCTCCTCGGCCAGTTTACCGGTTTTTATCCTTGCCTTGGCCTATGAGTTATGCAGATGATCAGAGTGTTGGAAAGAACCCTCCCTATGGAGCTTCCCTTAATTATTATTTGAAGTCTGATCCTGAAAGTGATGTCAAGATACACATCTTTGATGATAATGGGCAAGAAATAAGAGCACTAAAAGGAACAAAAGAATCAGGCATCAACCGAGTCTTGTGGGACCTGAGATATGAAAAAACAAAAGAGGTCAAATTGAGAACCAGCCCGATTGGAGCGCCACATGTTACGGCCGGACCAAAAGGTTGGCGATCGTTGGTGGGTGCAGGGGGACCTATAAGAGTTCTGGTTGCGCCAGGGTTTTACACAGTGAAAATTGAGGTAAATGGACAGGAATTTACTCAAAAACTTGCTGTGAAAAAGGATCCGAAGTCGGCTGGAAGCGAGGCAGATATCCAGGCTCAAGTAAAGCTGTTACTGAAAGTGAGAGATAACTTGAATAATTTAGTGGATATGATTAATCAAATTGAATTAATAAGGAAGCAGATTTATGATTTAGTAACATTGCTGGAAGGGGAGGAAAGCTCAGCCCAGGTTATAAAGGCCGCCAAAGAACTCGATGAGAAATTCATAGCTGTAGAAGAGAACTTGTTTCAAATGAGACTTACAGGAGGTACTGCTAGTCAGGATATTATAACCTTAAAGGCTAAGCTCCACACTAAGATCTCAACCTTTGCTCCTGAAATCGGAAAATCTGATTTCAAACCTACTGTTTCTCAATATGAAGTGAATGAGATGCATACAGAGAAGCTGGCATCCTACCGGAAACAGCTTGACGAGTTGATTAAAAAGGATCTTTCTGGTTTTAACGATATTTTAAGGGGAAAAAATATAG
>CAYPGQ010000234.1:0-3731 GCA_964410125.1 uncultured Eubacteriales bacterium
AGGTAGTCAATTCTCCTATTTATAATGAGATTTGGGAAATTCTCAATCCAAGGGTAATTCGATTGGGGATCAGATACAGGTTCTAAACCCGACTAAAACTTTATTTCTCTCTTTTGCGCTTTTCCACTGAATATGCGGGGAATTTGCACATTTCTTCAACACTAAGCGTTTAGAAAAATCCTATATTACAAGCAGTGACGGAAATTTCTAAAAAATTGAGAGGAGGTGGAGACGAGCAAAAAAAAGACACAAAAAAGAACAACTCAAAAATAAAAAAAATAGGAAAAGGAGGTTAAATTGAAAAAAATCCGAAAATTGAGTTTTTTGGGAGTCTTGGGTGTCGTAATTGCTGTTTTGTTTTTAATTAGTATCAGCTTTACACAAGCCCAGGTTCAAACACAAGGCAAACCAGATAAGCCACCAGGCAAGCCAGATAAACCAGGAGAAGAAGAAGCCACCTGGGCGGTTCAACTTCCGGGATTTGGAACTGAAGATACAATGTTATACGGTGACGGCAATATGTACGTAAACAATGGTAATGATGTCAGAATAAAAGTGGAAAAAGGTTATTCGAGGATTAGTAAAGGTCAAACAGCATTTCATTATTATTTCTGTTTCAAGCTGGTCAACGAGACTTCTCATTATGCAGGCTTTCAATCTGTTGAGCTTTATACTGCAAACTTTCCAGATGATGGACCATTCTGTATCTTTCCTGGAGAATGCGGTTCTGAGACACCAACCTGCTTGGAATGCTTTCTAAACAAAAATCAGCCGCATCCTGAATACGAATATTTCTATCTGAAATTTAAGGTTGGCCAACATTCATTTACAGAACATTTTCCAGATTATATCATTGACGGTATTGAAGATGAATATTGGGGCGATAGTGATCCAGTTAAATTCATAAGTAAGTATGACTGGATTAAGATCCGCGTGCAGAATCAAGAGGATTTTTCTTATCCTTACAGTGAATACCACAACGTAGAATGCTATGAGCTAAACGATGATGATGATGATTTAACGAATATGAACATCTGGATTGAGAAGTTGAATAAAATTAGTTACCCCTATTACAATGGAATAACAAGTAGCGATGGAGTATGGAGAATACATGTTATAAACGAAGATCTCTGGGTACAAGAACAATATACAAAAAGAGCAGAAGGAAAAGGGAAAAAAGGAGGCACTAAGACGGTGACTGTAGTTCCACTGGAAGCAGAAGGCAACTTCTATTTCTTCATCGACTTCATTAAAAATCCCACTGCTCAATAAAGAAAACGCCTAAGGAAATCAAGGGACACGTTACCGATTTCAGAAAATCGGTACATGTCCCTGATTTCCAAGGCTGTCAAATTGATGTGACACTTGTCATTTAAATATTTCCTTACCTTTTTCCAGGAGCAGTAGATTTTCCATCACCCAGACTTCGGCTTCAATATAACCAGCACTATATGCAATTTGCTTCCCATCCGGATGGAAACGAAGTTGCCTCAATCTCCTCATGGATAAGTCGATTCTTTGTGGATCTCCACCCTCTAAATTCACCCGCCATAATTGATTGGGCTTCCCGCTTATACCCTTTGTGAAAAAAATCTCTCGAGTCTCAGGCCTCCAATCGAATGAAGTGAAGCTCTCTCCAGACTTCATCCTGCATAACTCTCTGGGCTCTCCTCCTGTGGCTTTGATAACACAGAGGATCCGTTGAGGAACTCTATCATCAAAGGCTACCCACTTCCCATCAGAGGATAAAGCCACATAATGGCTCTCCGAAGCATTCTCTTTATGATAAATTTCCTCTTCTTTCCCGCTTTGAATATCCCGGACTCTTATGCTCATGATACTTCCCGTCCCTGCCTTTCCCCTCTCATATATTTTATAGACAATCCTTTTCGAATCAGGGAACACATCGATTTCAGGGATAAACTCCTCTGGCTTGCACTCAAAGATAAAATCTGTTTCGCCTGTTAGGGCATCAATAGAATACAGGCCCGTGCGTCCATTTTTATCAAATCCGTAAGAAAAGAAATTTTTCCCATCACTCGACCAGCGGATAAATCTCATATGCTCGAGGCCTGGAAAAAGTTCGCGCTTCTCGCCCGACTCCAGGGAAAGAATACATATAGCCTGAGGTTCAAAGCGCCCGGGCCCAAAGGTCCGTCTTGAAATATGGGCAAGATATTCGAGTCCGGAAATATAGGTAAGATATTTCCCGTCCGGAGAGAAGTCAGGTGAACTGTTAATTCCAATATATAGCTCCTCTGCTCTTTTGGGCGGAGCTAAAAGAGAGTTTTTTTCACGATCGAGAGAAACTGTATAAACATCATCCATGCTTGTATATATCACGTAATACAAGTCCCCATTATCAGTGAATCCCAGAGGGGCTATCTGCCCCATGTTTTTTTTGAGAAGATAGGGTTTTCCCTGAGGCTTGCTTTCTTTCATCTCTAGAGCCCATATATCCATGTTTCCTGTTCTGTCACTCAAAAAAAGAAACCTTTTGCCATGAGGATCCCAGCACAGGGAAAAGTCATAAGCAGGATGTTTAACCAGAGGTATTTCCTTACCATCCTGAACAGTGAGCAACGAAATATCGCTTCCCATAGACTCTTGAGCTAGCGAAACAAAATCATATATAATGAAATTTCCGTCAGCCGAATATAGGCCGGAGTTAATCAACCCCTCTTTGAGAATTTGGACAGAGCCATCCAAAACAGAGATGACAGCTAATTGGGTGACTCTTTGTTGTTCTCCAATCCCCACCAGGATGTGTTTTCCGTCAGGGGACCAGTCAAATGGCTGGACAAGAAAATTTTCTCTGTTTCGATAAAGGATCTGTGGCTCTGATCCGTCCAGGTCAATAACACGAAGCTCAAAATAATCCTCCTCATTCATCCAGGAATAAGCCAATTTTTTCCCATCAGGGGACCATATGGAGACGAGTGCGTACTCTGTCGAGTCCGTCCAGGTACCTTTATGAGTGAGGCGATGGAGTTTCCCGGAAGGTATTTCCTTTACGGCCAGATCGCCTGTCTCCCAATCCACGGTTGAAAGATATCTCCCATCCGGAGAAGGTGTACCCACTAAGTCTCTCGGAGCGACTGTGAAGACCTTTTTCATTGTTAGTTCTTTCTCTTTATCTTCAATTACAACCTTCGCCTTCAAAAGACGGCTCAATTTCTGCCGGGCGATTTTGACCTCTTCTTCCTGCTCCGGAAAATTATCGACAACCTTCTCAAAGGCATCTTGAGCTTCCTTTAATCCAAGCTTTTCGTAGCAAAGGCCGATATGGAGCTGGGCCTTGACAGCCACTCCCCTCTCCTCTGGAAACTGCTCCAAAATCTTCTTGTAAAACTCGATAGCCTTTCCCAGATTTCCTTCGGCCTCTTCCAGGTATAGAGCCTCCTGGAAAAGCTCTCCTGCTGTTTGCTGAGACGATAAATGGCTGGATAGAATGAGAGGGATAAAATATAACAAGAGAAAAGCGAGAAAGATATTCTTGCCGGTGTCTAACTTGTTTTGCTGTCTCATGAGAATGCAACTCTCTAATGCATCTAGCCACAATAAAATATAGATATTTTCCGTCGCATGTTTGTTAAGGGAATGTGCAAATACACTGCATTTTGCGCGCACAAACCGTCAATCCACAAACTTGTATCCCACTCCTCTTATGCTGAGGATGTGCTTGGGATCGGCAGGATCGTCCTCGATCTTCCTTCGGATATTGGCGATGT
>CAYPGQ010000235.1:0-3701 GCA_964410125.1 uncultured Eubacteriales bacterium
GGCACAAGACTTGAACACCAAACCATTATTTCCCTCGCCCAGGCTAAGGTCAGACACGACCTGGCATCTGCCTGGATGGTTTACAACGATAAGCTGAATCACATCCAGGATATCGTACGGTTAAGTTCTTCCCTCGAATACTTAAAAAATGCCTTACAAAACGATGAAAAAGAATTGCTTCTCCGATATTTAACCCAGGCTAGAAATGACTTCAATCTTGATGTATTGAATTTGACAGATGCTCAAGGCAAGATTCTCATAAGAAGCTCACGTCCGGAAATTTGGGGGGATGATCAATCTAAACATCCGCTTGTGAGTCGTGCTCTCCAGGGGAAAACGGTGAAAGCTACTCAAATCATTCCTAAAGAAGAATTAATAAAAGAAGAAAGCCTGGCTGAAAAAGCATGCCTCAAGATAGTCCCTACTCAAAAGGCCGCACCGACCGCTAAAGATTATGTAGAAGACGGCATGTTTCTCAAGGCGGCGTCACCCCTTAAAGACGACAATGGGAACATCCTTGGCGTTATTTACGGGGGGATTCTTCTCAACCACAACTATGAAATTGTCGATAGAGTCAAAGAAATCGTTTTCAAGGGAGAAAAATACAAAGGAAAGGAAATAGGTACGGCAACCATTTTCCAATTTGATTTAAGGATTTCGACCAATGTTAAAAAGGAAAATGGAGAGAGAGCAATTGGCACACGAGTCTCCAAAGAGGTCAATCAAGCCGTCCTTATGCAAGGAAAATCCTGGATTCACAGAGCATTTGTTGTCAATGACTGGTATATTTCAGCTTATGAACCCATAAAAAATGTCGAAGGCAATATAATCGGGATTCTTTATGTGGGCATGCTCGAAAAGCCTTATATCGATCTAAGAAACAAAGTCATGGCGACATTCGCAGGGATGGCCATCCTGAGTGTTATTTTTCTTCTCGTTATCTTGTTTTTCATAACCTCTTCCATCATCCAGCCCCTCCAGCAAATGGTCAATGCGACAAAAAAAATCGCCGATGGTGAATTAAGCCACAAAGTCAATATAAATTTTCAGGATGAAGTGGGACAACTGGGACATTCTTTCAATCTCATGACAGAAAATTTGAGAAAGGCCAATGACAAGCTCGTCCAATGGGGCAAAACTCTCGAGAAACGAGTCAAAGAGAGGACACAAGAACTGCAAGAAATACAGGATTCTTTGGTCCGATCGGAAAAATTAGCTTCCTTGGGAAAAATGGCAGCTGGGGTGGCTCACGAAATCAACAATCCTCTCACGTCTATCCTGATCAATACACACCTAGTGCTGGAAAAAATAGAGAAGAATTCCAATGTTCGTGAAAATTTAAGCCTCATCGCCGATGAAACATCGAGATGCAGCGAAATCGTTAAAGGGCTTCTTGAATTTTCTCACCAGAATCCACCGGAAAAAAACTACGCCGATGTCAACGACATCTTAAATCTCAGCATCGACATCTTAAAAAACCAGGTTACTTTTCAGAATATAAAAATCAAAAAAACGCTTGATAACGATCTGCCTCAAATTCAAATCGATTTGGATAAAATAAAGCAGGTTTTTTTAAACTTAATGCTAAACGCGGCAGAAGCAATGCCTGATGGAGGTTCACTGGCTATTATCAGCAAACTATCAGCTAATAAAAGATACATCAAAATTGAATTCACGGATACAGGACTGGGAATCTCTAAAGAAAACATCATCAAACTGTTTGATCCATTCTTCACCACGAAAGCAGGCGGAACGGGTTTAGGCCTTGCGGTGAGCTATGGAATCATCGGACAACATAAGGGAAAAATTGAAGTGAAAAGCCAGGAAGGCCGAGGCTCCACGTTTATTATCAGGCTGCCCATTTCAGAATAATATGACTCATCAAATCAGGAGGCTACAATGGAAGCTAAGATAAAAAGAAAAATCTTGGTGGTCGATGATGAAATAAATGTCTGCAAAAGCATCCGCCAAGCTATCGAATCAGAGGACTATGATGTAGATATGGCCTTGAGCGGTGAAGAGGCCCTCAAAAAAGATAAGGAAAATCTTTATGATCTGATCATCACAGATCTCATGATGCCTGGAATAAGCGGCATGGATCTTTTGACCTCGCTAAAAACAGCCAGGCGCGGTGTGGATGTTATCATGATAACGGGATATCCCACCATCAAAACAGCCGTCCAATCCATCAAAATTGGAGCTTTCGATTATCTTCCCAAACCTTTCACGCCCAAGGACTTGAGGAGCCTGGTTGCTCGCTCCTTTAAATCATCAGAAAGCGATAAGGAGGCGCCCTTACTTCCCGACATGCCGGATGGGCTATTTGTCATGAAGGGGCATACGTGGACACGTAAAGAGGGAAAAAATCTGGCGACTATTGGGGTTCTTCCCGAATTTCTCCATCCCATTGTGTCGATTGTTTATCTCGACTTGCAGAAAAAAAACAAAAGCATTTTTCAGGGTGAAGTCTGCGCAAGAATAACGGATGCTGAGGGAAACGTCCATCGTGTTTGGTCGCCAGTCACCGGAAAGATCGCTCAGTCAAACATAACCCTCCGAAAGAATTTGGCCTTGTTGAAAGCCGATCCCTATGGAAAAGGATGGCTCCTTCGGATCGAGACACGAGACATTGAGAAAGATCTCGAAAGTTTATCTTCCCCGGTATGATCCTGTTGAGCAGCGACTCGCATGAAAAAACGATTCGTTAACTTCCCCTCCAGCGAAAATCTTATCCAATCAGGCAAAACATTCATTGAAGAATTTGATCCCTCAGCACAAAGTTATCTCGACCAGGCTGGACGGTGGAAACAAAATCCAGAATCACTGAGAGATTGCATCTCGAATGAAATTCTTTTTTATCTCTGGACATTAAAAGAGGAGAAAAGGACTTTTTTTATCCAGCATGTTTTTTTGCCATTCATCAAAAACGATTTCTGGATAATATCTAAAAAAATTTTTCTGAGTCTTCAAAAAAATAACGAGATCGACCCAAGCCTTCTAGCGGAAGACGAGATGGACGAAAAATATGTGTTTTTGATCATTCTCGAAATACTTGGATGGATTGTCGCTTATGAAGCCTTCAGGTTGAATAGCGTTTTACCTGTTCCACGTTGGGACACCAGGTCTAAAGAGCAACAACAAGAATACAAAAAACGTCTCCAAGAGATGACGACCTTGATCGAGAAGCTCTCTAGCCAGGAAGAAGAGACCCAATATCTCTCTCATATCTTAAACCATCTTCGCAAGACATCTCCTGAATTTCTCGAGGTTTTGCCTGAGATAATTGCTGAAGAACACAGAATAACCCAAAAAATCCATTCCCTGCTCGAGAAAGCCGATAGAAAGGAAAAAAGAGAAGAAATTCTTCCATTGGTAATAGAAAAAATTATGCCTCCCATGGGCATAGTAACCGAAACCTCCCCTGCTCTTCTTCGGCCATGTCTCCGCCTTCTCCTGGATAATAAAATTGCGATCGATAGTGGAATCCAGTATAACGCTTCTGTAATTTTGAGCATCCTTCAAGATCCCCGTTCGATCAAAACGATGCTGAACGCTATCGACAGCATTCCTTTAAATTATTCCAAAATACGGGAAAATCTTATTTACGCTCTCGGCAATTTAAAAGAAAAGAAAGCTGTGAAATCCATGATAAAAGTCTTAGAAGTGCCTGACGAAGGGGAGTTTTTCACCAGTCAAAAAGA
>CAYPGQ010000236.1:0-3691 GCA_964410125.1 uncultured Eubacteriales bacterium
ACATTTTTTGCCACATGGACTTGGCATCGCTGGATCTTGGCCTTTGGAAACTCTTCTGTGAAAATCCTCTCCAACCCAGGCAGCCCATCCATGATCCCGAGTTGTACATTACGGCCATCAAGGCCTCTGTGTTTGAGATCCTTGAAGAACTCCCTCCAACAGGTGGCCGATTCCTTATCTCCAGCCTGCAGCCCTAAAACCATCCTCTGCCCAAACTCATTCACTCCGATGACCACAAGCACAGGAACATTCTCCACACTCTTTGCCACTCTCATCTTGAAACACACCCCGTCCACAAACAGATATTTTATCTTCTCCGCCGATAAATCCCGCTCTCTCCACTGCTCAACAGCATCAATCAGCTCACGGCTTACCAGGCTGACCTGGGAATGGCTTATCCTTCGTCCGATCAACTGGGCTGAGATCATCGAAAGGGTTCGGGTGCTGATACCGGTGAGAAACATCAAACAGATATCCCTACGAAGTTCTTCCTCAATCTGTTTACTCCGGGGAATAACGAGACTTTTAAATAATCCCTTCCGATCCCGAGGAACATCCACCCCCACCGTTCCTATGCCTTTGAGAGTTATACTGCGATGATAACCGCCGTTACGATGATTGCCATCACTATTCTTCCTCTCATAGGGCTGGCGGCCCAAGTGCTCTGTAAGTTCTGCTTTCATCATCTCATTCAGATAGTGACCAACGGCCTCTCGAATCTCAGAGCGAATCATTTTGAATATCCGCTCAGGTCGAAGCCGGATGGCCTTGCATACCTGCAAAAACTCTGGTACGCTAAGTTTGATTTTCATAGGCTCTTTCTCCTTTTAAAAATAGGTTTTAGATCAATCCCTATTTTAAGGAAAAGAGCCTTTTTTTCTACTCCTTTACTATTTCACACATAAAATTTTACACTACCACAATTTTCGTAGATAATAAATGAAACCAATTAACCTGGTGAGGTATCTATGTTTAAGAATTACGTAATCGTCACATTGAGGAACATCAAAAAACAGAAAGGATACGCATTCATCAGCATTGCCGGTTTTGCCGTGGGGCTGGCAACCTGTACCCTGATTCTTCTATATGTCATCCATGAGCTGAGCTACGACAAGTTTCATGCAAACTCTAATCGGATCTTTCGTATCGGTGTCGAGGGTAACTTGAGCGACACCTATGTCAAATATCCGCTCAGCAATCTAGGCACCGGCCCCACCATGCTGAAAGACTACCCTGAAGTCGAGAGCTTCACCAGAATTTACCCATTGGATCGGATGCCGGTCGAACACAATAAAATAAGTTTCTATGAGGAACGCATGCTCTATGCCGATGACTCCTTTTTCGAGGTTTTTTCCTTTTCTTTGAACCAGGGAAATCCCGAGAGCGCACTTGTCGCTCCCTATTGCATCGTGCTCACTCAGGATATGGCGCGTAAATATTTCGGTGACGAGCCCGCCATGGGCCGGCAGCTGAAGCTTAACAACCGGTTTGATTATACAGTGACCGGAATCATGGAAAACTGCCCGGCCAATTCCCATCTGCAATTTGATGCTCTCTGCTCGATCGAAACCTTTTACGTCATAAGAAACAGAGAAGCCGATGAATGGACAAACTTCAATAACTACACCTATCTCCTGCTCCGGAAGAATGTGGATCTTGCAGAATTTACCGGAAAATTCACGGCCTTCATCGACAATTACCTGTTGATTCTTAAAAAGCTGCTGGGCGGGGCAATCGGATTTTTTATCCAGCCCATAACAGATATCCACCTGCATTCGAAACTCGGGTATGACACCCCCGGCAATAGCGACATCGCCTATGTCTACATATTCTCGGCCATCGCGTTTTTTATCCTGCTGATCGCGTGCATCAACTTCATGAACCTTGCCACGGCCCGATCTTCCGGCCGGGCTAAGGAGGTCGGTCTCCGCAAGGTGATGGGAGCGGAAAAACGGATGCTCATAAAGCAGTTCCTGGCGGAATCCATGCTGTACTGTATTGTCTCGCTGGTGGCGGCCTTGGGTTTGGTCAAGCTGGCGCTGCCGGTTTTCAGCTCCATAGCCGGAGTCGAACTCGGCTTCCACTTTGGCGAGCTGCCCTGGCTGATACCGGCATTCATAGGCTTCACCCTCTTTGCCGGACTCCTGGCGGGAAGCTACCCTGCATTCTTTCTTTCCTCCTTCGAGCCCGTGAATGTCATGCGGGGTTCACTCAAAGCCGGAGCAGCCAATTCCAGATTTCGGAGCGTGCTGGTTGTGGTTCAGTTTGTCATATCGATCACCCTTATCTCCGGGACGAGTGTCATGTTGAGTCAGCTCCGTTTCATGAAAAACAAACACCTGGGGTTTGACAAGGAACATGTGATCGTAATCCCACTCATGGATCAAAGCATCCAGGATAAGATTCCGGCCATAAAGACCGCGCTCAAGTCCTACAGTACGGTATTAAATGTCTCTGCGGCATCTGATCTTCCCGGGAGTTATCCGGATTATTCAATCTTTGTCCCGGAAGGGTACACGATCGAACAAACCCAACTCATGCACAGGATAAACTGTGACATCGATTTGATCGCGACCCTGGGTATGGAAATAAAAGAAGGCCGTAACTTTTCGACCGAATTTTCCACCGACCCAGAGGATTCCATCATCATAAATGAGACGGCAGCAGCGAAATACGGCTGGGATAAACCTCTGGGCAAGGAGATCGGTTTTTTTGAAGGTGACAAGATGGGTAAGATCCGTCCCCGGAGAGTGATCGGGGTTGTGAAGGATTTCCATGTCAGATCCCTGCACGACAAGATACTGCCTCTCCTCTTGACGAATGGAAAAGACTATTTGGAAGAAATTGCCGTCCGAATCAAACCGGGGAATACTGCGGGAACACTGGATCAGCTGCGGTCGGAGTGGAAAAAATTCGACCCTGACCGCCCTTTTGACTACTACTTTCTCGACAGCAATTTCAATCAGCAGTACCAGAAGGACGAAAGGCTCAACAAGATCATCGCTTATTTTACGATCTTTGCGATCGTCGTGGCCTGCCTTGGGCTTTATGCTATGGCCTCATTCATGGCGGAGCAGAGGTTCAGGGAGATCGGCATACGCAAGACGTTGGGCGCGTCTGTGGCCGGTATCGTCGTCTTGATCAGCAAGGATGTGACGAAACTGATCTTGATCGCCAACCTGATTGCGCTGCCCATCGCCTATATCATCCTCCATCGCTGGCTGGAAAGTTTTGCCTATAGGACAGGGATAAGTGTTGTGACGTTTTTGCTTTCTGCAGTGACCGTGTTTGTTATCGGCTATTCTACCATTGCCTACCAGTCGATCAAGGCGGCCCTTTTAAACCCGGTGGACGCCATAAGGTCAGAATAAAAATAATTGCGCTCCGACTTATCCCTCACCATCTGGAAGGATGCTGATCCTGGCCTAGCTGAGGTTGAGGATGCTAGGAAAAGGCTGGCTGGATTAAAATTTTAAATGAGATTTGAGCTATACGACCGGACTGTAAACCCGGATTTCTTTGTCCAAACGATCAGCCAGCTTATCTTCGGCAACGTCCAAATCGAAGTCAGTCTGTAAACCTAGCCAAAACTTCGCAGACATATTGAAATACTTGGCCAGGCGCAAAGCCGTATCAGCCGTAATTCTGCGTTTTCCTTGAACAATCTCATTTATCCTTCGGGCAGGCACAC
>CAYPGQ010000237.1:0-3468 GCA_964410125.1 uncultured Eubacteriales bacterium
TACCCGGTCCACTGTTACCTGGCAGTAGTGAGCTTCGCGGTCCTTAAGGATAGAATCCGGCGCTCCGCTCTGCATCCACCGGTTAGTTTTATGCCAGTAGTTCATACCGCACAAAATTCCTGCTTCGGTTGGAGCCTCAGCAAAATCACCAGCCCCTATCAAAATGGAGACCTCCCTGCCGCTGTAGCCCAGCTTCCTTCGGGGCAGCTTTCCTACTTTACGTGCGGCTTCTTCTATTGTTAACACGCTGTTTGCCCTCGGCTTGCCAGTCAGTCTTCCTGTCAGTCCGGCTATAACCGAAGCTGATGATATTCTGAGAAATTCACGTCTTTTAATTAAGCGCTTTTTAGACATAACTCACACCCTTTCAATCATGGTTTTTAAATAACCTTATAAGCTTTCCCTCTATCATGAATTTTTCACCTCATATGACATGCGGGAAACTTTGCTTGGATTCCCAATTTATACAGCAGATATTTTTCTGTCAAGGGAAAACGTCAGACTTTTCTTTTTTCTTTATTATTCGTAGCGGAGGCTGTCGACTGGATTCGAGACAGCCGCTCGAACGGCCTGATAGCTCACTGTCACCAGTGCAAACAGGACAACCAAAGCTGCCGAGAACACAAATGTCCAGACATGGATGTGAACACGGAAGGCAAAATTCTCCAGCCATTTGTTCATCGCCAAATAAGCGGCAGGCCAAGCGATTATGTTGGCGATGATAACCCACAGGATGAATTCTTTGGACATCATTACAGTGATATTCGGTATAGATGCGCCCAGGACCTTGCGTATGCCGATCTCCTTCACACGGATTTCCGCAGCATAGACTGTGAGTCCAAACAGGCCCAGACATGCGACAAGCAGGGCAATCATCGAAAAAACCTGGAAGAGACCGTAGCTGCGGTTTTCGATTTCATAATTCCGGTTAAAATACTCATCCGCAAACACATAATTGAATAGATGATCCGGAGCGACCTCGTCGTACTTGTGGCGTAAAAATTCCAGGACTTCTCCAAAACGGCTGCTCTCGACCTTGACAACCATATAACCTGTCCAGGTTGGGCGGTATTCCAGGACCAGAGGTTCGATCTTATTATGGAGGGAGACAAAATGAAAATCTTTGATCACTCCTACGATAGGAGCAGTTCCATCGTGTATATCCGACCGGCATTCCACTCCGAGGGGTTGATTCAAGTTAAGGACCTCTGCAACAGATTCGGCTATGATGTAAGCCCCTTTCTGATCGGATGCCCTTTCGAAATTCCGGCCGCCAACGATTTCCAGGCCAGCCGTTTCGATAAAATCCTCGTCGACCCGCATGAACCTCAACATCGGGAGGGAGCTTTTATCTGCCACACTGACAGGGGTCAAGCGTTCGTTGCTAAAAGAACTTCCGGGGAGGTTAGACGAGAGAGCGACATGACTTACTGCCGAATGGCGAAGAATTTCTGTTTTAAGGGCATCGGTATTGCTGAGAACGTCTCGCCTGAATTCTCCGTAAAGACGCAGAGCAACGAGCTTATCTTTGTCGAATCCGAGATCCTGGTTGTGGAAAAACACCAACTGCCGGTAGATGGTGATCGTGCTGAATATCATAAATATAGAGATTACAAATTGGAAGATGACCAATCCTTTGCGGAGGCGAGTTGCGGATGAACGGGGATCTTTGATCGTTTTGAGAGTGTTGACAGGCTGGAATCCCGAGGCAAAAAAAGCAGGATAAACACCTGCCAGAAGACTGAGAATGCCCATCATAAGAAGGAAAAAAAGGATGTTTTGAGCTTGAGCTATATCTCCGAAGGTGATGTCTTTTCCTGCCATTTGATTGTAGAACGGCAGGAGAAGGTAGAGAAGGATCAAAGTGAAACCTGCGGATAAAGCGGTGATCAATAATGATTCGCCCAGATACTGTTTGATGACCTGTCCCCTCCGTGCGCCGACGACCTTGCGGATACCGATCTCTTTCATCCTTTTGAAAGACTGTGCTGTGGACAAATTGACAAAATTGACAGCCGCGATCAGCAACAGCAAAAGAGCCGTGCCCGAAAAAATGTATACATAAGCGATATCCGAATTGGCCCCAATCTCTCCCTCGAGTTTGGAATGGAGATGGATTTTACGGATGGGCTGAAGCAGAATTTCTTCCTGGCGTCCGGGGTAGTCTGCATGGAAGGATTTCATGAATGCGGGAGCTTTGGCATCGAAGTTTTCTGCAGTCTGATCAGGCTGGAGCAGCACATAGGTGAATACCGCCTTCCAGGTGTGGTGGTTGAGCAGCTCTGCGTTTCCCAAGATAGAGACAAAGGAGGGCATAGAAATCATGTAATCGATCCTCAAGTGAGTGTTTCTAGGCATGTCTTGGATAACTCCTGTTATCTGATAGGATTGCTTGCGATTCTCATTCAAAAGGATTTTTCCGATCGGGTCTTCATTGGCAAAGTATTTTTTAGCGAGAGATTCAGTCAGAACAACGGTATTGGGCTCTTCTAATGCAGTTTGAGGATCGCCGCTCAGGAATTCCAGATCGAACATGGCAAAAATCGAGGAATCGGCAATGAAACCCCCTCTTTCTTCAAAACGTTTGGTTGTTTCCTGAGAAGGCTGATAGCTGAGTATTTCTCTTCCGAGATCGCGGATGCGCGTGGTTTTTTCGACTTCCGGGAATGTCTCTTCCAGTATCGGCCCTAATGCCGGTGCTGAAGCCCCCCAGTTTCGGAATGTCGATCCGTACTTGGAATTGGTTTGTATGCGGTACAGGCGATCTGCTTTTGGAAAATTTGTCTCGTAGCTGAGTTCATCTTTAACGTGAAGGAAGATCAGGAAACTGCAGGTCAGGCTCACTGCTAAGCCGATGATGTTCAAGAAACTGTATAATTTTTGTCTTTTTATAATCCGCAAGGCGATCTTAAAATAGTTTTTTATCATAATGCCTCTCCAATAAATGGTATCCCTTATAAATCCAGGCAGGGACTTTAAAAACATGAACCAAAACCACAAGATGGCCCTGGTCTTGCCCTGCGTTTCGCTTCTGTACCGGTAGGACTCTTCAAAATCCCCGACGATCTGATGATAATCTTCCTCATCCAGTAGCAGCCACAAAAGGGCTTTTCCCAGGCCGGGGATCGTGTCTGTGCGTGAAACCATGAATTGACCTCAGTCAAACGCCGTTTCGCAATCTTCTGTCCATATCGATTTGTAAATTTTTCGTATGGTCCTGAGGGCTTCTTCTCCTATGGGCGTCAATGCATACAGGTATTTGCTCCGCCCCCCTCGTTCCGCGCAGGGTTTGCTGCTCTCTTTTTCCACAAAATCTCTGTGGAGGAGTTTTTTCAGCGGTTTGTAGATGGCGCCAAACGACCATTCATGTCCGGTGTCCTGGGAGACCTGTTCTCGGATGGTCACTCCGTAGGCGTTGTTTTTTAACTTCCATATGGCCAGGAGAACGATTTCTTCGGATCTCGATAA
>CAYPGQ010000238.1:0-3460 GCA_964410125.1 uncultured Eubacteriales bacterium
GGCTGGAGTCCATCTTCCAGTAGATCCATAGCTCGGAATCGGCGGCGTTCCAGTGCTTCTGGGCTTCCGGATGGTCTCATGTGACACCTCCTGCCCGTAGTATAGGACATTAATTATGCAGGTGTCAATAGTTAGGGAATCCCAACCTACTTGTGCTTAACTTCGAAATTAGCAAAACATCTCAGGGTTCTGTTATCTGGCTATAATATCAATCTGACAAGTATTTTGGCGGGGGCGAAAATATATCAAAGCTTCACTTGGAATTATCGACATTTCTGTTGACAAGTTCAGGTTAATAGAGAAACAGAAGTCGCAGTGTGGAATAAGGCTTAAGAGAGCCTCATGATTTATGTATTCTTACCTAACTAACCTGAACTATTCATAAAAAATGCCGATGCCTTTTTTACTTCAGCAATATCAGGAATTTATCCTGACATTGCTGAAAAAACTTTTCAAGAAGAATCTTTTTATATTCATTGGCATTTTTTACCCTTCGGGCGAACCAATATTGTTGGGCGGGAGGGGTGGATGCTTTGTTGTGACCCATTTGCGGTGGACTACCACAGCTGCATGGGTTACGCCTCGCATCTGCAGCAACCTAGGTCCGTGAATAATCCAGGCTAAATGTGTCACCAAGGTTGCTGAACCAGTACAGAGACTATTTTTGCCGTGTTGACACATTTCTCATTCATTGATATCCTGTTCCACTGATAACTTTATATGTGTTGTGTATGTTAAGGATAGATAAATCATGCAGGATGTCTTGATAACAGGAGCAAACGGTTTCATCGGATCGAACCTCTGCCGTTATTTTTTAGGTAAGGGTTACAACGTCTATGGTTTGGTCCGAAGGACCTCCGATCTTCATTTTCTTAAAGAGCAAAATGTCCATTTAGTTTACGGCGATCTTAATGAAGTGGATAATATCCAGTGGCCAAAAAATTTGGACCTCTTGATCCATTGTGCTTCTGTTGTATCTGATGCTGCCGATGATGAATCTTGTGAATTAAATATCTACAACAGCACGATCAATCTTGTTCGTCACATCAAGGACAACGGTGTCGATCTAAAGAAATTCATATTTATGTCCTCAGCCCTTGTCTTGGGGTATAGAAAACTCAACATCTCAGAAGCAAATCCAGGGATGTCTGCCGACCATCTTCCTTATGTGAGATGCAAGAAAAAAACTGAGGATAATTTGCTTAGTATGTTTAACACGAACAATTTCCCCGTTGTCATCCTGAGACCGGCCGATGTTTTCGGGCCCAATGACAGGATCACATGCGCGCATCTCCTGAAAGGAATCGATGATCACGTGCCCGTCATCGTCGGGAGCGGCAAATGGATCTTTCCCTATTGCTATGTTGACAACTTGTGCCAGGCCACTTACTTGGCATGCCATTCAAAAAATAGCGAGGGCAAGACCTACACGGTTACCAACGGTACCGATGTGACCTGGAAGGAGTTTCTGTCCTTCTTCCAGAAAAAACTCAATAAAAGACAATGGATTTTTATCCCTTCTTTTTTTCCGTATGTTGTAGCTTTTGGCATGAAACTCATTCAATGGATCGTTCCTTCCTATGAGTCACCGTTAACGCATTATAGGATTAAAAGAGTCACTTCTCACACAAACTATGACATCTCAAAAACCATAGAAGAACTGAATTATGTTCCGGAAAATGACATAGAAAAGCAATTCAGCGCAATCGTGGATTGGTACCTGGCCGAAAAAGAAGCAGGGTACATTAAATGATCCCGGATGTTTTAACAGAAATTTCTCCTTATTTGTGGTTGCTCGTTATATATGCTATCGGTTTTGCGTTAATCTCTTCCTTTTTCCATTACAGAAACCTTTTGAAGAAATACACGGATGATTTTAAGGCATTTATCCGTTACTTCGTTTCTTTTTTTGTTCTGCTTTTTGCCATTCCGTTTGTTTTTATCCTATTCTCTTTTCCCCAACCTCTGGTAGCTCTCAGAGATCTAGGACTTCAGTTGGGCAAAGCTAAACTGGGCGTGCTAATCATTCTGATCGGGATCCCGATAACGGTCGTGCTGACATACATCTCGACCAAAGATCCCGCACTCAAGGAACAGTACCCGTTTTCTAAAAAAGCATGTGATAATCCCAGGAAATTTGTCCTTTATGAAATATCCTATCTGATTTTTTACTATTTAACATGGGAGTTCACATTCAGGGGAGTCCTTCTCTTCTCGTTGATCGAATTGATAGGGGCAAACTCCACAGGAATAATCGTTGCCATTTTACTCCAATCTATTATCGCGACCGTGTATCATTTGGGACATCCTCACATTGAAATTCTTGGTGCGCTTTTGGGAAGCGTCATTTTTGGAATAATAGCCTACTCCACTCATTCTATCCTCTACCCGATTATCCTGCATGCCCTTATCGGCATCTTGAACGATACATTCATTTATTTTCGGTATTACAAAAACAGCAAGAGGCTCTGAACCTTTTCATGAAAATTCTTGTTACCGGTGCCACCGGTTTTGTCGGGAATGTCTTGTTAAAAGCGCTGCCGAAGTCCTTTCCGGAGGCACAAATTTCTGTTTTTGTCCTACCTAATGATCCATTCAAGCACTCCATATCCGAGCAAAAAGGACTGCGTGCCTTAGAAGGAGACATCACGGATAGAGAAGATGTATCAAATGCTGTCCAAGGCCATACCCATGTAATTCATCTCGCCGGTCTCATTTCCCACAGCAATAAAGATAAAAAGACACTGATGGATGTTAATGTAACAGGAGTACAGAACATAGTCGCTGCGTGCCTCAAACATCGGATCATTAAGCTCATTCAGATATCTTCTGTCGGCGCCTGTGGATTCTATAAAGATGGAAGATTGGCGGATGAAGAGACGTCTTTTAACTGGCCGGGGAATTTTTACTATATGGTGTCCAAACATGAAGGACAAAAGATCGGAGAACGAGCTTGTAAAGAGCATGGGCTTCCAACGGTGATTCTCCTTCCTGCTTCCATCATGGGACCGGGAGACCCCAACATAGCGACTCCTCATAACCAACTGTATGACAGAATCTACAAAAAGGGGCTTTTGGGTTGTTTTTCCGGAGGATTGGCTGTCGTCGATGTGAGGGATCTTGTGGAGATAATGCTTAAAGCTCTAAAATCCCACATCTGTTGTAACAAATATCTTGTCGTTGGTGCCAATGTTAAATATTCCGATGTTGTGAAAGCTATAGCAAAACATGCAAATAAAAAGATATACCCTTTTCCTGTGCCTGTGCTTTTGTTGAGTGCGGGAGGTGGATTTTTGGAATTTGTAGGGAAGTTTACCAAACGGAAGCCGTTGCTAACCTATGCCTACGGCAAACTAAGTGGATGGACTGTCTATTACTCGAACGAAAAAAGCAAAAAAGAATTCGATCATGAATACAGGCCGTTCGAAAAGACTATCGCGGATAGCTGCAGGTACTTCGA
>CAYPGQ010000239.1:0-3331 GCA_964410125.1 uncultured Eubacteriales bacterium
CAAACTTCACCTTAAAGAAGGGCATTTTCTGTCCAGACAATGGGGAGGGGCTCAAGAAGTGAAATTATATGACGAAAATTTAAATTATATAAAAACCATTGTTTCTATACTTAAGCCAAAGCCAGATCCTCAAATTCTTAAAACTTTTCAACCTGAAATCAATTGGGCAATATTTCAAAATAACAGCATAATTATATCCTTTGAAGAAGATTATGAACTTCAGGTATTCAATGCTCAAGGGGAGCTGTCTAAGAAGATAATAAAAGAGCATGAACCTGTAAAAATCACAGAGGAAGATGTAAAACGAAGAGTTCGAAGAGTCCCTGAAAATCGAAAGCTTGTGGTTCCAAAATACTTCCCTGCGGTTCATTCGATTACGACTGATGATAAGGGAAGAATTTTCGTTCATACATATGAAAAAGCTGGGGAAGGGAAATATTATAATGACGTCTTTAATTCTGAGGGGAGATACATAGCGAAAGTGGCTCTCAAAGATCGCCTTCAAGTTTGGAAAAAG
Source organism: uncultured Eubacteriales bacterium (assembly GCA_964410125.1). Lineage (GTDB taxonomy): Bacteria > Acidobacteriota > Aminicenantia > Aminicenantales > Aminicenantaceae. Next base: position 518 of record CAYPGQ010000239.1, read on the forward strand.
AGCAAGCTTTATACCATTGAAGAGGACGAAGATGGCTACCAGTATGTAAAACGCTACAAAGTCACCTGGAAAATCTGACCTGTGCATGAGCCCGTCTGACCACGACTCAGTTGCTCTGCCTTAGTTAATTGCTATAATATGTATTAGTTGTGGACTTTTTAGATTCCTTTTGTGACCATTTTATTCCCATTTCATCTTATAAACCACTAATTCTTTATAGCCACTTTCTTTTTCCTCAATGCAGTAGAAGTGGTCGTTTTTGATTTTTATATTTAGCAACAGAATCATGGGGATGGAAAAACCCTTCAGAGACTTCCGCCCAACGAAAACACCTTCTGGATTAAAAATATCAAACATGTGCTCTTCGGGATTAACTCCTTTTTCGTAGGTCATAACATAGAGCCTTCCCTTCTCATCCATCAGAAAATAATGAAATGGAGGTAAGGAAGAAGGAAAATATATTTTTTTCTTTGCAGCTTCATAAAGTTCAGACCTGCCTTTAAACATGCTCAAGAATCGCTCTTTATACTCTTCTGAAGGAGAAACCTTTATATAATCTTTTCTGATTTTTTTGATGAGATTACCGTTGAAGTCATAAACATAAATTTCGTAGCCTCTCTGCTGGCTGCCGGTGAAAATTTTACCGATGCTCACTTCAGCAACGATGCTATGACTGATTCCTTTGATGCGTTGAGCAATCATTGGAAAAAGTTCAATTCTGTCTAATTCTTTGATTTCGTTGAATTGAGAATCATAGAGCATTGTAATATGCGCAGTTTTTCCAGATTCTTCCTGCGGATATTTGGTGATTCCCACGAGATAATTTCCATTGTCAAGATAGGTGGCTCTCGAAGAGTACCTCACATTTGTCTTAATCTCCCTGACCAGCGATGCATCCGGATCGAAAAGCAGTAATTTCATACCGCTATAAGCCATCAATTCATCATCCCCTGTGAACATCATCATCGGCGCATCGGACAATTCCGCAGGCCCTTGACCTTTTGGGCAAAAGGATTTTATATAATTCCCCTTGCCATCAAATTTAAAAATCATATTTTCTTTGCTATGAGAATCTGAGAAATAAATGTTTCCGTTTGAATCAACAGCAAAATCACGGATTTCTGTCAGCCCAATCTCTGCCAAATCGTCTCTTTCCAAGTCAATCACAAATTTCTCGTCAAGATGAAAAATACTGGGTTCTCTCTTAACTTTGTAAGGCTCCAAATGATTGATGACAACTTCTACACCATCCTCCATAATCCTTTCCACTTCATCCTGTTTTGGTCCACAGTAAAAAGATAAAGATAGGATTATTATCAGAAAAACTAACTTTTTCATGTTCCCTCTCCCTCCTCTACATATACAACGAAATTACTACATTATTCCTGTGTGCTCAAATCTTTTAAAGTGACAAGCGGGCTGATGTCAGCAAAATGGGGATTGATGAATATCTTTATTTTCTCATTTGACATCAAATATTAGTTTACTATATATGTGAAATGGGGTGTGAGAGATGAAAAGAGCAAGTGTAGCATTACTCATTTTCATATTTTTTATGACAGTCTATTCTATCCCTGTATCGCCAAAGGATGAAAATAAAAAATTTACTTTCAAAGAAGATATGAGTATTGGGCTAGAGTACGGAGATGAAAACCTCATGTTCGGAGGTATTTCAAACATCTGTCTAGATGCGAAGGAGAATATCTATATCTTAGACTGGAAGAACTTCAAGATTCAGAAATTTGATAGCAAGGGAAATTTTTTAAAAAGCTTTGTGATTAAAAAGGGACAAGGACCTCAGGAAGTCTCTCGCTTTCCCAAAATGGCAGTTAATCCTAAAGGAATAATTTCTATTCTAGATTCCGGAGCGAACAAAGTTTTAATACTTAGTGAAAACGGAGAATTCCTTCAATCTTTTAAAACAAGCTTTCAAGCAGCAGACATTGCTTTCTATTCAAGAGAGAGTATTGTTTTATTAGGATTTAAAGATAACAAAATTCTTCATGTCTATGACTTGGAAGGAAATCATATCCTTTCATTTGGCAGTGCATTTGAGATTCCATCAATATATTCTCAATACAAAGATATGCCAAACTTAAAGTTACCTATGCGATTCGACTGTTCAGAGGACAGAAGAGTATTTGTCCTTAATCCGCATAAATATGAAATACTCATGTATAAAGATGGCAAGCTTATACAAAAAATTAAAGGGAAAAACGAGACATTCAAAGCTTTGATGCTTACCAAATCTAATATGGGGGGAATTGGAATTATCTTTCCTGTCGTCTATGTGCTTGAATATAAAAATAGACTATATGTAACTATCCAGGGCTGGGACCGAGATGGCCCGAATCAAATGGAAATATTTGATAATAACAGGTCTGTTGCATCCCTTGCTATAAAAGGCTTCGCTTATTCGGTAGATAAAAAAGGGCGCATCTATTTTGCAAAAGAGGAAGATTTTCCCAGAGTAGTAAGATGTAAAATAATTGAAAAGTAAGAATTATTTCATAAAAAAACACGAAATCGGCATATAAAATCAATTAAACCTTGAAGCCCTGGCTTCCCTGGATTGAAAAAGAGAACCATTTTGTCAAATTGACAGATGTGCCACAAAGATTTATAAATAAAAAGGGGAACTAAAAATGAAAAAACAAATAATTTTATCCCTAATATTCTTTTTATTCGCATGCAGCACGAGCTCAGATATCTCCATCAATAGTCAGAAAAAAATTCCTCAATCTGTGGCTGTTGTATTTACTGCTTATTCCGGCCAATTCGGCCACCGATTCCGATTCAATCCGGCCACCTTTC
>CAYPGQ010000240.1:0-3288 GCA_964410125.1 uncultured Eubacteriales bacterium
TTCCTTGAGGAGCATTTCACCTGGATGAGTCGGCGGTCTATTTTTTGGAAGCATTCTTATTATTCTTTATAATCTGTTATATACCATGAATCGATATATCAGTCAATAGTATATATCATTCATGCGTCGATAAAAAAATCAAGCGCTTGCAATGAACATAGACGAGTAATGGAAGATGGAGTTATAAAGCTTAGAATCCTACAACAGGCAATTGCACTTGATATTCTTCCAATCCATGCCCAGTTTTTCCCAAACTTCGATGCTTTCTTTGCAAAGTGCGATAGAGTTGTACTGATATTTCTCCTTTAAATACTTTCTCAGAAACGAATACAGCTCACACCGGGTTTCAAGGTCTATTTTCTTCCCCCAGTTTGAATATTCTTTAAGAAATCCAGTCCATGATTTATCATTCGTTCCGTTGATAGTGCTTTGCAACCCTCTCAAGGAACCAAGAGTTAGTCTTTCGGGTATAAATCTGTCGAATATATCGTCTATAAGCTGCCTGTAATGCTCCTCCCAATCCTTTATCGGCACTATAGGATCTATCCGGATTCGCACAGAATATCCCCTTTCGTTTAGCTTTTTGGCTGCCTCCAATCGTTTCAAAGGAAGAGGAGCTTTTTTCTCCCACCGCTCTGCCACTGACGAGGGGTTCAAACTGAAACTGAATATGGCTTGGTTGGCTGACCGCAGACCCAGGACATTGTTGATGTTAGCGGATTTTGTCACGAACAGGACCTTATGAATGTCTTGTTGTTCGAAAAGTTGAATGATGAATTTTGAGAAAGGCGGATCCAGGTGCTCTCCCATAAGGGAGTCGGAAATTTCTCCTGTGTTCAATAACTCGGGAGTTTTTGCGTTTAATATGAACGACTCCACATGGTTTTTTATCTTATCAAGATCTTTAAAAGCCGGTTTCAATCCATCCGGCCTGAACCTGAAAGTCCCCTTAAGATAACACCAGCTGCAGTCGAATGGACATCCATATGCCCACTTCAGTTCGACAAAATGAGGGCATACGACATCGCTGGCATTCTGAGGAACAGGAGTTTTGTCGAATCTCGTGATGATGGAACCGTCGTTGACTTTTTTCAGCAGAAGCTCAGGCCTGTTGTTTAAGTCCAAAAAATAATCCCAGTGAATTTTTGTTTTCACGGATGAATGATGCGGTCTTTTTCCCTTGAAGAATTCTGATTCTTTGCCCATGGTGGTTCCTGTATAAGTTTAGCTCATTTTACATGTCGGGTCATTACATAAGACGAATCAATTCTCAATAATTCTCAGATTGAAGATTGGCTGCTTTCCAGCTATCTCTGGAAGAATAGTCGATCACGCGTATAAGATTCAGAAATATATATAATTTCAGCAAACGCTGAAACAGGGAATTTTAGAAAAAACGAGAGATGATACATATTTCTGAAATCGATCCCGCTTGACAATTAGTCTATGTTAGAGGAGTCTACTTTAAAGTAAAGTGATTTTGGAGGAATGGGAAAAATGAAGAATAAATCACCTTCCATGGCTGAAGCAGTAAAACAGGCCTTAGCAGAAGTGAAGGGGCCAATAAAACAAAATGATTTAATTGAAAAGGTTTTAGAAATTTATCCCTCTTCTGCCAAGAAGCCTGATGCCAGCATTCGCAGGCATTTAAGAATGGAGGAAGCAGGCAGATCTGTTGTCTTTCTGGATAAAAAGACTGTTATTCCGCTACGGGTTGGCGCCCCTGGTGTCCGTTTCCGCATTTCCCTTTCTCGTTGGCAAGTGAACAAAGGCGTGTTGCCCGTCTTTCCTCCCTTTCAAGGCTGGATTTCTCACACCGACGAGAGGCATGTCGTAAATTTCATTGACGAACAAAAAAATCCATTGCCAATAAATATTATCTCTTTAAAATACCGTATATCTGGCCTTAAAGAAGATTTTGAGGCTGATGCCTTTGAACTGAGCCATTGGTTTCAGAAACATAATGTGCGGCGCAACGACAGTATCCTTGTGACCGTTGAATCCTGGGAGCCCAAAGGCTTTCGGCTGGAATTTGAACCAGAGAAAAAACGCCGTATTCGCCGTGAAGAAATTGAAGACAAAAATCAAGAACTGGCTGATATCCTCTTCGACATGCTGGAAACAGCCACTGCCGAACAAATCTATGTGAATAAAGCCATACAAACCGCATATCTTCGTCTGTCTGATCCCAGAGGATATCCAGGAGACCACTGGACCACAGTGTTAGAAAAAGAATCGCGCATGAAATGGTCAAATTATTACATCACTTATCCTGAAAGACGTAATTTTATGGAAAGATTTCTCACAGAAGGAGAGCCGCCATTCGATGAACAGGATTTCACTCCAGAGCAAGGGGAAAAGCTATATCAATTCAGGATTTCTCTGAAATACCGGAAAGATATTTGGCGCCAAATCGAAATCCAGGGAAATCAAACGCTGGCTGACTTTGATTCCCTCATCCGGTCTGAATTTGGTCATGATACGTCAGACCACCTTGGTGGATTCTGGAAGTTGGTCCGGCGGGAACAAACAAACCGCTACCGAGAGATTGATTTTGGGAATGTCGATCCGCTGGGTGAAGGGAGTGGCGCAGAAATCAGAATAGCCGGATTAGGTCTTCAAATAGGCGATCGACTCAAATATGTCTATGATTTCGGTGACTGGATAGAGCATGAAATCATATTGGAAAAGGTGAAATCGTAAGCGGTCCCTTGCGCTTTCTAAGCGGACCTTTTCAATTTATTTCTTGGATATTTCAATAATCAACTTTTCCATCCTGGCTACAAATTCCTTCGACCTCTTAATTGTATCTTCTGATTCACCCGCTGATACAAAAAAATTACAGTCAAACAATATCCACACCATACAATCTTATTGAACCATGTACGATGGAACTGTAAAAGAGCGGATCTTCCTTTTTCAGGACTTCGAGCTTTTCCTCGGATAAATAAAGAGGGCTTATTCTCCCAGATAGCTTTTTCAGGGAACCAGTCACTTTTGCCAGATCTCGGTCATCTGTTTTATCGATTTTTATCCATATATCTATATCAGAATCTTCGGTGTTCTCTCCTTTTGTACAGCTGCCGTAAATCCCTGCTCCCTTGACAAAAGGGTATTTCCCGAAATTAAAATCAGTAAAAAGCCGGAGATTGAAGAGAATTCTCAGCAGCCTGACCTTGATATTGGCAAGAACAATATACTTATTCTTTGATTTTTTTAAAATCCTCTCCTTCGATAAAAGTGAGAAGAATTTGGAAACAAACCCTTTGCTCACTTTGAGACTACGGG
>CAYPGQ010000241.1:0-3261 GCA_964410125.1 uncultured Eubacteriales bacterium
ACAAATTGACGCAAAGACGGCTTGGGAGCAAATCTCTTCATCGCCTCTTCTTTTTCAAATTTAGATTCTTCCCTTGCGATCGTTGTTTTTTTAATAAGATAAACAGCATCTATCTTCTGCTTTGTTCCCTCCTCATAGAGTTCAAAATCGTCAATGGTTAGGTTATCCATAAATTTACCGACTTTAAAAACCCGAACCGGCACTTCAACATTGATGGCAATGGCCTCATGCTGGAGTTCCTGTGCCGAGAGGATGACTGCCAGCATTACTGTGATGGATACTATGATTAGTTTTTTCATTTGATGACTCCTTTCAACAGTAATACGGATAGGCTCCCCAAAAACGTTTAATCGACTATCTTGTATTGATAGTATTTCACGCCCCGCATTTTATCCAACAAAAACAGAGAATCATTTTTGATGTAAATCTCATCGACAAAATGGCTCAGGGGAATCTCTCCCAGCAGCACCCCATCCGTATCAAAAATTTCCAGAGCATACATATCCGTTTCCTGGAGGTCGGTATTACCCTTAACTTCCCTGGTAACTCCCGCCGGGGTCCCTCTTACGGCCGTGTAGACTTCCTCTTCTTTTTTGATCTGCCTTTTAAAGGTCACAACCCAGGTTCTGCCCTTGTTGTCAACGGCTAATCCTGTTGAGACGGAATTCATGCGAGGGGACTGATAGGATGTTCTGGTTGCGGTTTTTTCGATCTTCCCTTTATCCAAAGGTTTTGTGGTGTAGTTCAAGACTCTATCCGCCTTCCACAAAAGTTTTCCCTCCGGAGAATATTTTTCGATGCGGTTCTGATAGGAAAATGTAAGATAGATAAAGTCATTCTGATCCACAACAAAATTAAAGACATTGCCCCTCTGGTTCAACATCCGGTGTTTGTAATCGAACATCTCTCCGAATTCACTTTGGATGTTGCCTTCTGAGTCGAGCAAGCGTATCAGTTTGGACAAAGGTTCGTTTTCTTTTCCTTCGATGTTATATCCAATAGTGCCTCTTGTGGCCAGCAGGCCGGAATGCAAGGCATACACTCTACCGAGGGGAGTTTTCGTCATCATGATCGTTTTTTGGAGGCTGCCTTCTTTAGAAAAAATCTGAATCTTCCTGCTTCTCCAGTCCGCAACGATAAGGTTGCCTTCGGCATCTATATCGAGCGAGCTAGGGGAGTTAAACTCTCCCGGTCCCTGACCTTCTCTCCCGAAGCTATCCAAATATTTTCCTTCTGGATCGAACTTTTGGATCCGGCAGTTTCCCGCATCCAGGATATACATCTTTCCCGCATCATCAAGGACGATATCTGAAGGCGTGTTAAAAGCCAGATTTTCGTCCAGGGTGTTGATGCCTCCGATTGTCTGCACCAATCGCAAGGATACTTCGGGATTGTCCCCCCATTTTCCTTTCTTTTCGTTGTGGATGATACGTGCCCCATTGACGGTTTCGATTTTTTGAGCGATACAAAAAACGACAAGAGATAGTGACATAAAAATCAATACGGTGCTAAATCCGATTTTTTTATTCATCGCTATTCCCCCTCTATTCTACAAATTAAGACATCAAGTCGTGCATGTCAATGAGCAAATTCATTTCAATCTGTTGGAAGAAATGGCTGGTTTCGATGGTCTAACTAAGTTATATTTTAAAGTGAGGCAAAATCTATGAATCTTAAAAACAAAAAAAAGCTGTGGGCGCCCGGCATTATTGTTTTGTTGGGCATTTTTATGTGCTCTATGATCAGCTGCAAAAGTCCGGAGAGCACTGATGATATAATAGCGAAAATTTTCGTCAGCAATGAATGTGGCCTGGAAATAGATGTCTACCTGGATGGGGTTTTTCAGTTTTCGATCGAATTTTTGTACTACGATGTGATCCAAAATATGCCGGCCGGGGTGTATGAAATTGTCGCCAAAAAAAAAGATACCGAGGAAGTGCTCTCAACCAATACCATTGATGTTAATGCAAGCGGAGATTATTGGGTTACACTTTTGAGCGCTGCCAGTATAAAAATAGTCAATGAGTATGGAGAGACCCTGAATATCTATACAAACGGCTCACTCCAAGGTGAATTGGAAGATAAAGAAAATCAAGTTTTCGATAACGTTCCCTATGGAGAGCACGTTTTAGAAGCCTCGAAAGCTAGCGACAACACATTCGTGGCATCTGTAACTATTAATGTTGTTGAAGAAAAAGAATACACATGGACGATCAGGTAGCTGATTTGTCATTTTAATATTTCATACCTCATAAATCTTTCGATATACCCTTCTATGACTTAGAAATTCCTGTATTTATCAGAACTTGAATATTTCACTCCAAAGGTGCCAAGGCTGCGGAAGTCCTAAATAATCTTAAAATCCAGATCGAGACGACTCGAAAATCGCTGGAAAAACAGGTAGCAGGCATTAAAAAAGCCGCAGTCAGACGTGCCTATGCGATGACTGCTATGCTGCGAAACGGCCTGAAGGAATGGTTCGATTTTTACAACGGATACGATCCATTGTTCACATGGTGGGCAGCCGAGTCCTATAAAGACACCGACCGGGCTTTTAAATCCTATGAGGTATATCTGCGGGAAAAACTTGGTGGAGCCCAATCTGGGGGGCAGTCCTATGCCATTATGAACCCGGTCGGCCGCAAGGTTCTTTTAAAAGAGCTGGCCTGGTGCGAGAAAGAAAGACTTACCGCTGCGCTCGCATCATCTTTTCGTTGAGCTTTCATCTTGGACAGATGACCGTGCAGGAGTGCATCGATTTCCTGGTAGACCGAATAGGTCACGAGCGGGACAATGCCACAGTTGAGGTGAAAGCCCATTTGAGCGGCAGAGCATACGGAGGCAAACCTCTTGCTCAGATATCTTACTTAGTCGGCGGCCTCCAGATACGCGCCCTCTCTCGGGAGCTTGTGTATTCAGGGAAGATGACGGCCAAGGCTTTTCATGACGCAACGCTCCTAGAAGGGAGTATTCCCATAGAGCTTCTGCGGGCTAAGATGATCAATCAGAAGCTCATCCCCGACTTCGCCACCAAATGGAAGTTTTACACTTTCCAAAAGTGAGCTGAATTTTTCTTTTTTCCGTAGCCGAAAAAATCATCGAGCCGTACGAAAGCTCTGTTGAATATTCGTGAATTGCGGATACCCCATCTTGCCGTATCATGCAGGACTCCGCTTTTTTTGTTAAACGGGCATGTGTGGATACAATTCGAACAACATGCTCCATTGCTTGCCCAAAAGGCGGCGCATTTTTTTGCATCGA
>CAYPGQ010000242.1:0-3190 GCA_964410125.1 uncultured Eubacteriales bacterium
TAATGTTGCTAAGATTAATAGAATTGCCTTGCAAACCATTATGAAATTTCTTTGTAATCGAGAAAAAATCAGATTGACCGATCAGCACCCGCCACCCTGCATCCACTCCAATATCGTTTAATAACACAATAAGATTGTTGAGGATCTCCGCAACTCCGCCACCATGAGCAGTTGAGTTTATATGCACAATGTGCTTATTGATCAGGCGGTGAGCTTTCTGGTAAATCTGTCCCACTACGTTCTCGCCGACTAAAGGAAGGTAATCATCCAGACTTTTCATGCACGTAATCTCCTATACCAATTGGACTAGGCCAATGACTGGATTTTATAACATCTCAGAGGACATGAGTCAATTAGATGTCTCTGTATGTCAATGCCCGGTATTCTGCACATTTAAGAAATCACCAAATTTCTCTTTCCTGTCTTTTCTTGAGATATCTTCTCATGCGTTTACGGGCACGATGTTCTTTCATTCTATTTTTATCGCCAGGTTTTAAGTAAAAAGAACTCTTCTTGTAATCTCTCATTATGCCTTCTCGTTGAACTTTTCTTCTGAATCTTCTTAGAGCGTTCTCCAAGGATTCATTTTCTCTAACTAACACATAAGCCAAGAATTAACACCTCCTTTCGATCCATTCTTGTCAAGGATCATTCTATGAAAATGCAATGATCAAAATCCCCTTATTTAAGCACAAAGTCAGAATGACTAAGATAAAATGGATTTCATATCATGTCACAGTCTCTGTTAACAGTGATTCTAGTTTTTTTCTACGCTTAGGCCTTCTTAATTTTATCATAGCCTTTGCTTCGATCTGTCTTATACGCTCTCTTGTTACTCTGAACTTTTGTCCAACCTCATCCAGAGTATGCTCATTTCCACTTCCGATTCCAAATCGCATTCTTAGAATTGCAGCTTCTCTTTCATTAAGAGATTTTAGAGCTTCATCAATTTTCTCTTTTTGACTAGTTCGAGCAAATATCTCATCTGGTAAAGGAGTATTATTATCTTTAATAAAATCCTTTAAAGAAGCGTTAGCGTCATCTCCGATTGGCGTTTCGAGTGAAATAGGTTGCTTAGCGATCTTAGCAATTTTTCTAATTTTTTTAACAGGAAGATTCATCATTTTTGCAATTTCTTCCCAACTCGGTTCTTTACCATTATCTTGAACTAAAATCTGGCAAATTTTGTTCATCCGCATAATTGTTTCGTTCATATGCACCGGGACTCTTATAGTCCTTGCTTGATCGGCGACAGCTCTAGTTATCGATTGCCTTATCCACCACGTGGCATATGTCGAAAATTTGTAACCTTTTTGATACTTAAATTTATCTACGGATTTCATCAATCCCATGTTTCCTTCTTGAATCAAATCAAGAAAGTGCAGGTTACGGTTTACATATTTTTTTGCAATGGCTATTACTAATCTTAGGTTCGCCTTTACCAATTCTTTTTTTGCCTGTTGCTCAATAACTTTTTCGCATGAGATCTCTCGAATAATGTTGTTTAAAGCTTTGAAATCAAGCCCGACCTCTTTTTTTATTTTTCTTAATTCTTTATCAATATTCCTTTTTTTCTCGGTGTGTTTTTGTTTTGTATTATGGCTTCTTGAATTTTGTAACAAAGTGATTATTTCTTCTCTGTTTCTGGTGAGTTTCATCATAGTTTTCAACTTGCTAAAGAGTTCCTCTGTTATCTCTTCGAAAAAAAATGGTTTAAAGTGGAGCTCCTGAATAAGTCTTATAATACGAACCAATATTCGCACTCGTCTTATTGTATATTTTTTTCTTTTAGGAATTGCCCTCAATTGGGCGTCCAAACCTCTTATCTCTTTTATATTGCTTAAAATCCAGAACTTCTTTCCCTCAATTCCCTCTTCTTTCAGATCGTTCTCGCAATCATCGAAAATCTTGTGAATTAAATAAGGATTTTCTTCTAAATCATCACCGACTCTATAAATCCTTCTCAACAAAAAGCTAGACTTGGCAAGCGCTTTGATTATGTTTTTTTTACTCCTTTCTATCCGTTTTGCTAGGACTACTTCGCCAGACCTGGTCAGGAGTGGATTTTTTCCCGTCTCTCTTAAATATAGCTTAACAGGATCTGCCGTGTGCTTTAAATCCTCAATCCGAAAAACACCCGCATTTTCAGAGATCTCACTTTTTCTAGGTCGTAAATATTTTTGTTTTCCATTTAAAGAATCAATAAAGTCCTTAAAATTTGCATCAAAGTTTGAACTGTCAAAAAATGACTTAATTAGTTGTGTTTGATTTTTTCCCATTTGGAGACTGGCTCCTCATTTCATCCAATTTACTAAAACGCTTTTACTTTCTTTTATGGTCGCTTTTACAGCTTGTCGTTTCGTTAATCCCTGTTCAAGTCTATTAGCAATTTCCCTCATAAAAATTGCGCGCAATAAAGCAATATTTTCCTTATTGGATATTAAGGTCTTTTGCACGATACTCTTTTTTCCAGCATCAGCTTTTTCAAGCATCAATTCCAATTCTGGATGATTCATTACTGCCAGATAACAAAGTTCATACACAAAATTAAATACGTCTTTTATGATCTCTTCATGCTGTCCGTCTCGCTGTTCCTTATCTGACATTTTCTTGGAATATTCTTTGTACAAAGTGGATTTGACATCTTCCCACAAGTCATTTAAGAAATCCTCGAATGTATAAAGCACCTTGCTCTTTTTAACTTGTTCAGGAGTGGATCTCTTTTTCATTTTTGCTTATTTTTTTCTAAAGGCTTTGGAATAATTAATGTAGAAACTGTGGAAATGCGTACGAGTTTTTCGGTGACTGATCCAAGGAAGGTTTTTTTCCAGCCAGTCGTTCCATGGCTAGCTATGATGATGAGATCAATATTTTCCTTATGCGCATGTCGAGCAACTTTTTCAGCCACATCCCCATGAGCAACTGAAATATGTGCCTTCAGTTTATTCCCAATTTTTTTATCAATCACTTCTTGAAGCGATTTTTCAGCAGATAAGTGGAGATTTTTAACATATGCCGTAATGTTAAAACTAGGTTTATCCTTTGGCGGAGGAGCAAACGGAGGAAGAGGAGGAACGACATGCATGAAAAATAACTCGGCTGAAAAATGCATCGCCACTTCCTTTGCGATTTTAAGCGCTTCATAAGAAGGTTCACTAAAATCAGTTGGCAATAGTATTTTTTTTAGGGG
>CAYPGQ010000243.1:0-3180 GCA_964410125.1 uncultured Eubacteriales bacterium
AATCAGTGTCTGTTTTGAATCAGAATCGGTGTCTACTTTACACCGGAATATGCATCAGGCTAATACATATGGAATGGGTTAAGAAACCAACACATAAATGGAGAACTATTGGACCTCTTTAACATTTGAAGTGATATCTGACACTAGCTCAGAATCCCAAAACTGTGACCAAAGTGTGACCAAAATTTGTCAAGAATATAGAAATATCCATAAAAATATCAAAAAGCTTAATAATCCCAAACACCTAATTTCCGACAGCCTACTGGGGAAATCCCTTATTTTTTCTTTCGTTTTCTCTTTTTGTGCCTTTTACATACGGTAGAAGTCGGAGGTTCGAATCCTCTATCGCCCACCATCGCCCCTACATTAGTTAATCACTAGGGCTTGTTACAGCAAGTATCATCCAAATGCCGATCTCCTTCGACCGCTGAAGCACCATGAAGGAGAAATGTAGTCATCAGGGGCGGCAATTATGAGAAAAAAAATGATTTTCACTCGTCATTTAGATTGAAGTCAAAAATCACATTTTATTGTGAGGCAATGGCTCTTTTGATGTCTTGACATCTTTTCATATTATGTTATGATGTTTTTATGAGAACTACATTGACTCTTGATGAAGATGTGGCACAAAGGACAAAAGAATTGGCAGCAAAATTAAAAAAATCCTTTAAGGTTGTTCTGAATGAAGCACTGCGAAAAGGACTGGATCAGATTGAAAAACCTCAAAAACACCAGGACTACCGGACTTTTCCGCATAAAATGGGTCTTCGAGAAGGATTGAGCATTGACAATATTCAGGAACTGCTTTCTCAGGTGGAAGGAGAGGACAGACGATGATTCTTGTTGATACAAATATCCTGATCTATGCGGAAGACAGGCTTAGCCAACTCCATGAAGAAGCTCGACAGTGGTGGGACACACGGTTATCCGGAGAGTCTCCAGTATGTCTGTGCTGGTCAATTCTAACTTCATTTATACGGATTACCACAAACAGGCAGATATTTAAAAAACCATTGACTATAAAACAAGCAATCATGCGAGTCCAAAGTTGGATCGACCAGCCTTGTGTGCGATTAATCGATCCCACAGAAAGTCATTGGCGGATATTTCAGATAATGCTCCTTGAAGGCCAGGCAAAAGCAAATCTTGTCGTGGATGCTCACTTAGCTGCGCTTACGATTGAACACGGATGTATATTATATTCAACCGATTCGGATTTCAGCCGCTTTCCTAAACTTAAATGGAAAAATCCCTTCAAAACAAAGAAATAATTCAAAGCCTGATAGAATCCTGCTGCAAGAGCGAATATGGGGAACGGAAATCTTAAAAAATTTTAGAATTCAGATGATCTTCTACTCATATCGAAGCGAATCAACAAAGTATACAGCCCCGAAAAAACCCTGGCCGACTGCTTCAAGTTTCGTAATAAGATCGGAATGGACGTTGTGCTGGAAACACTAAAACTCTACAAGACACGAAAGAATTTCAACCTTAGCGAACTGCTCACATACGCCAAGGTCTGCAGAGTAGAAAAGGTTATGCGGCCATATCTAGAGAAAACGGTATGAAGTCTCCCATTCGACATAACTACTTGCATGATTTCGGAAGCCACAAAATCATCAGGTGTACCCAAAACTGTGACCAAAATGTGACCAAAATTTGTGCCTTTTACACACGGTAGAAGTCACAGGTTCAAAACCTGTATCGCCCACCATTTTTTTTAAAAACTTGCGGGATATTTTTAGAGAAATTTTATATAATATATAGATCCATTAAATTTCTTGCAATAGAATAAATCAGTCATGAAGATTAGCTATCTTGATGGACCCAGGCTTTATTATGCATTTATTGCCGGGGGGAATGAAGTCATAAAAGACCAAAAATATTTGGATCATCTCCTAAAAAGTTGGTGAGGATGCCCTAATTATAAGCTATAAAAAGTGAATGGACATCGGGTAACTCCAATGGGTAGAATAAGTTTTCCATTAAAAAATTCACCCATGGAGGCCTACGATGTCCGGAATGAGTATAGCATATTATTTTCCTTTTCGTCGAATCAAGATTACACATCAATCCGTTGCGCAAGACACAAAGACAGCTCGGATCGATATCGGTCCCGACAAGCGTTTTCTCCCTGTTTGCAGTCGCTGTGGACGTGTTTCTCCACGGATCCACAGTCATGTTCAGAGACAGGTTCGAGACCTGGATCTTTTCGCCCCCTGCCAGCGGGTAACAAAACGCTTAGCCATCTACATCCACGAACTCTGCAAGATGTTGACGGTCAAGGAAGTGGCCGATCATCTGGGATTGAACTGGAAGACTGTCCGGCGGATCGACAAGCACTTCCTGGAAGCTCAATACGGGAAGATCGATACCAGCGGAGTTCGGATTCTGGCGGTAGACGAGATTGCCATTCGCAAAGGCCACCGTTACTTGACCGTGGTCCTGGATTACGAGAGAGGACGTGTGATCTGGGTAGGAAAGCATCGGAGAGCCAAAACCTTGAGCAGTTTTTTCAACAAGATGCCCAAGCGCGACCGGAAAACGTTGGAAGCCATCGCCATGGACATGTGGGATCCTTATATCAAAGCCATCCAGAAGAAAGTCCCTCATGTCAAAATCGTCTTCGATCTCTTTCATGTCGTTGCTCGGTTCTCTCGAGTGATCGACAAGGTCCGCACTGCAGAGTATCGAAAAGCCTCCAAAGAAAACAAAGACGTGTTCAAAGGAGCCCGGTATCTATTATTGAAGAACCGCTCCAATGTCCGTCGCACAAAAGATCGGGAGCAGTTGAAGCATCTCCTCGAATTAAATGAGGTGATAAACACCGTGTTGATTCTCAAAGATAAGCTGAAGCACATCTGGTCATACAAGTCCCGAACCTGGGCAACAAAAGCCATTGAAGAGTGGTGCGCTCTGGCCCGTTGCACCGAACATCCGTCGGTCCAGAAGTTCGCCGACACCCTTGAACGATACAGTTACGGCATCCTCAATCACTGTGATTATCCCATTCACACTGGAAAGCTGGAAGGTGTGAACAACAAAATCAAGGTGATCAAACGAAAAGCCTATGGTTATCATGATCTTCGGTACTTTTCACTTAAAATCATCCAGGCTTTTACCAACTATTGACACCTGCATAAGTAATGTCCTATTTAAGGCGTAAAAAAAGAGGAGTAT
>CAYPGQ010000244.1:0-3176 GCA_964410125.1 uncultured Eubacteriales bacterium
AATCTTCAATGGTCGCTTCAACCATCCCCAAAAGCCCAATTTATCACGGAAATAGGGATTCTTCCGGCATGGAATGTTCCGCCTGGGTTATTTACAGGTCGAGATTGCTACTATTTGATGACTTTGAGCAGCCTTTTCCACCTAGCCTTTGGGATGAAGTTGACAAATTTTTTCATCCTATCTCTGAAACTAGTCTTGAGATAAGCATCCCTTTCCGCATCATAGGAGAAATAGACAAGCCAAGGCCGACCTTTTAAGAGCTGGAGAGGCAGGCACCCCCAATAGCGGCTGTCTTGACTGTTGTCACGGTTATCCCCCATCACAAAACAATGCCCGGGAGGGACCGTCAGCGGGGGGTAGTTATCTCGAATGACTTCTTCGTAATGGTAATAGCCATTTTTGTTGAAAACACGCGAATCATTATGGATCTTGTAAGATTCGTCGATCGGTTGGCCGTTCACGTACACTTGTTTATCTTTTATCTCGACCGTTTCTCCTTCCAAAGCAATGACTCTCTTGACAAAATCTTTACTGAGCTCTTTGGGAAATTTGAAAACAACGATGTCAAATCTCTTTAAATCCCTGCTAGGAAGCAAGACTTTATCCAACGGGTTAACAGGTTCGAGATAAGCCATCTTGTTCACGAGAAGGAAGTCTCCCACAAGCAGGGTCGATTCCATGGAACCGGTTGGAATCTGGAAAGCCTGGACGATGAAAGTCATCACAAAAAAGACAAAAACAGCCGTCTCCACGATGAGTTCAAAATATTCTCGGAAAACACTTTTTTCGCGTTCTTTTTTTTTCTTTTTATCTTTTTTCATTTCACGCCATGTAGGAACCGCTTAAGATAACTAAAAACAGGAAATTCATCAATATCGTGTTTTTGACAGCAGGGAAAAACTCCGCCCATTTTCCGAGGTTTTGCCAGCCGAGCCGGAATGATAGTATCGGCATTGGGAAAGTGATGAAAACGAGCAATGACAACAGGGGCCAATCGCCGAAAAACACGCCTATCAGAACCACAGCATAACAGCTCAGAGATAAAAACAGATAGATGAAAAGACTTGCCTTGAATCCAAAAAGGATTACCCATGTTTTTCTCCCAGTCGCTTCATCTGCTTCTTTGTCGGCAAATTCGTTGATCAGCAATACGAGTGTGGTCATCACACCGGAAGGGATCGCAACAATCCACGGCCAGAAAGATGAAATTTCCTGGGCTTGGACATAGTAGGAGCCAAGAACAATAAATGGCCCCCAGGCAAGAAAAATGGCGATCTCTCCCAATCCTTTGTTGACCAAACGCAGGGGAAATCCGTTGTATCCATAAACCAAAAACAATGCAGCAATCCCGATAAACAAGACAAAATTCCCAGAAGAGATGGCGTTCAAATATATGCCGATGGCCGAGCCGAGTACAGCGAACACGATCGAAACAGTCAATGCTTCTTTTGGCTGCACAAACCCATCGAGGACCATCCGGCTTCCACCCGAAAAAGGAGTAATGGCGTTCTTGTTCAAGGCGTCGTTTCCGCTTTTGAAATCAAAATAATCATTGGACACATTACAAGCGATGTGAAAAAAACAAGAACCAAAAAGGACCAACAGGAACCGGAGAAGGTCGAATTCATTCTGATGCCACCGAGCAAATGCTGTTCCAACAAAAACAGCTCCGATCGTGACTGTCAAAAAAGGCAGCCGCAGCAAAAGCAAGATAGCCTTTGATTTTTTCATTTCCATAGCATATTCCTTCTTCTATCCTATTGAACCATTTATTATAACCTTATCGTTTCAATAATCAAGGTTTTAGATTTTTTGTCGAAGCTTGGCAGTGCTATCTAGCCTGAATAATTTAAAAAAATGTCTCTTAGAACCGAATATTAAAAAATATCAGTTTAAGGCTTTTTTTATTCGATAATATAATCTTAAATGGTTCTCTTCCATATTGTGTGGGTGAACTTAAAGGATAAAGATCTATCAGGCATGTCCTCCGCGCCCATGTCTTAGTTGTCTTATTTTTCTTAAAGCGATTATTTTCGTCTATAATAGTATAATGAAGGCATGAATTTTACGTTGTTTGGTTATCCCAAGTCCGGAAAAACTACATTATTCAACCTCCTAACAGGTGCCAATATCGACACATCCGCTTTTGACAGCGGGAAAAAAGAGCCAAACCTCCGGACTTGCTCTGTTCCAGATGGCCGATTGGATAAAATTCACACCCTTTATCCCGATAAGAAAAAAATTTCGGCCGCGATCGATTACATCGACCTAGCAGGAATTTCCTACGGAGAAGTCAAGAATGAAGCCTATCTCAGCCACCTCAGGAAAGCCGACGGACTGACCCACATCGTCAGAGGCTTTGAGGATGAATGGATCCCTTCTCCGAAAGGCAAAATCGATCCACGCGAAGACATCCTTTCTATGGAGGACGAGCTAATCTTGGCCGATCTGGTATCGGCTGAGTCCAGAATAGAAAAACTGGAAAAAGAGCTCAAACGGGAGAAGAACCCTCAAGGAGAAAAAGAGAAAGACCTTCTCGAACGCATCCGAGCTCATCTAGAAAAAGGAGAAGGATTGCGTGTTCTTGAGCTATCGGAAACGGAAGACAAGCTTATCCGGAGTTTTGCTTTTCTGAGCCAAAAGCCCATTTTGCACATGATCAATCTCGATGAAAAAGATATCCCAGCGGTCGAGACCCCGGAAAAGTTTTTTCCCACCGCGAACAAAGGCACAGCCGTGCTGGCCTTTTGCGGAAAGATAGAAGCAGAAATCCTTGAGCTGGAAGATAGAGAAAAGGAAGTTTTTCTCAAAGAATATGGTCTCCATCAACTCAGCTCGCCTAAATTCCTCAAATCCTCGTATGATCTCCTCGATGTAATCACATTCTTCACGATCGGAAAACAAGAGGTCAAAGCCTGGACCATTAAAAACAATTCAACTGCATCGACGGCTGCAG
The DNA here is from genome assembly GCA_964410125.1 of uncultured Eubacteriales bacterium. GTDB lineage: Bacteria > Acidobacteriota > Aminicenantia > Aminicenantales > Aminicenantaceae. The sequence goes on from CAYPGQ010000244.1 coordinate 2,957, forward strand.
GGACTATTCACACAGATATGGAAAAGGGATTCATCCGGGCTGAAGTCATTTCCTGGTCTCAGTTGCTCGATTTTGCATCTATGCAGGAAGCAAAAGAAAACGGAATGGTCCGATTGGAAGGGAAAGATTATATCATCCAGGACGGGGATGTCATCTATTTCCGCTTTTCTGGATAATCTGTTCCCATTTTTGCCTTTTTCAACCTGGATTATTCACGAGT
>CAYPGQ010000245.1:0-3156 GCA_964410125.1 uncultured Eubacteriales bacterium
AAGGCTGCAAATATGCCTGGAGGCTAAGCCTGGGGGTAAAGATCCAATTCAGCCGGATCTCTATAGAAGCGGTTTCCTGGATAACGTTTGAGAGAATGTAACGCACGCCGTAAGTTTCGACCTTGAGGGGATCGACAACCTGGCTTATGTATTGACCGACAGAATGACGCCAGGAATATTCAGGAGCTACAGAAATGCTGAAGTTGCTGCTTGGCTTCCAACGTATAGAGGCTCCGAAGGAATAATTATAGGCCCCGAACGGATGGTCCCGGTAGTGTCCGAAAAGCCCAAAAACCACACGCTGGCGGTTGTCGCTGGTTATGCTGGGCCGGATGGAGGCCCCCCAAGGATAAGCTGCCAACGGACCGCCCCTTGTTAAGTAATGGCTGGTGCGGTTGGGATCGTAGCTCAAATACAGGTTTCCCCTCCAGTAATTCAAAAGCTGGACTGTGGCATTGAGGACATAATTTTCATTTGTCCGGATTCCCCCAAAGTCATAACTGCGAAGGGTGGCAAACGTCACCTTCCATGTGCGGAAGACTTTCCCCGGATGGTAGGACTGGTATCCGGCCTCCACATGGCCATTAATGACATCTCCCCTTGTGTGATAGCCAAGGTCCACAGCGTGGAATCCCGGTGACATCGCACCAATAGCTGTGTTGAACACAAAGGATCCTTTTTGTTTATTGACAAAAATGCGCCCGGCCCAACCGTTGAGAGTGGTGGCATTGGGATCGAAATCCACATAATCCACATCCGGCCGCTGATAATAATGAAGGGACGACAATTGCAAACGGGAGATGGCTTTCTGTGTACCAGAAACCGTGGTTCCCCCGACCCAGCCTGTTATCACCCAGGTACGATCGTGGTCGAGAAAGGCCCATCCATCCAGGCCGAAGCTGAAAGCGCTCTTGGTTAATTGACTTTGAAGTGCTTCCAGCCTGAGGTCACGCCAGGTGCCGGTGGCAACAAATCCCAGGCCTTGGAATCCCCCATTGATTTCTTTTAGCGCTCTTACCACACTGTAGGTGGAGAACGGCTCTACCTCATAGGAAAGGCGATCCGTCCCGTTATCGACTCGAGCATATTCCCTTTGGGTAAGGGCAGTCATTACACCCAGATTCCATCCATTACCCATTTTCCCTGTTATCTTGGCTGCACCCAGGATGGTTGTCCAGTCAGGATAGTCGATATATCCTGAAATAGGCACATATCCCTGAGGTGAACGGCCTACACGCCGGCTGTAGAAAAAGCTGGGATCACTCCATCCCAGGTTCCGCCGCACATTGGCCCCGCCGTAACCAAAACGGAAAATATCGGCTCCCTCAACAAAAAAGGGCCGTTTTTCCACATAGTAGGTTTCCTGGTCGCTGATGTTGATCACAGCCGGATCCACCTCGACTTGGCCGAAGTCAGGATTCACACTCACGTTTAGGGTCAGGTGGGTTTTAAAGGCGGATTTTAAGTCCAACCCGATGTTTCCTGCATAATCCGATCCTGTCCGAAATGGATTCTCCGGAACAGCGGGACTGTACTCAGCCCTGCCAACTGTGTAGGGAAAAAATTCAACCAGACGGCGCGGATGTATATTGCTCATCCCGGTCAAATCGGCAAAACGGGATACATACCCGCTTTCTTCTTTGGGAATCCAGGAATAAACGCTCCTTTCGTTTTTACGTTTGATAATGCGAAAAAAATTGACTCCCCATGTGTAGCTGCTCTTTTTCTGGAAATGCAGTTGGTGGAAGGGAATGCTCAATTCTACGGTCCATCCCAAATCGTCTATGCGAGTGGCATATTCCCAAATCCCATCCCAGCTCATGTCGATGCCTTCATCATTGAAAAGGGTACCATCCCGGATAGCTCCGGCCGGATTGACGGCAAATTGGAATCCGCTGCGTTTGTCATAATATGGATCAACGGCAAAAACGAACCAGTCCGACTCAACCTCTACATCGCGGCGGCCCAGAAGACTGATTATCCCTTCAGGACTGCTATCGTACAGACGGGCGGCTACATAAATATTCCCCTGGTCAAAAGCCACCCAGACGACGGTTTTTTCCGAGGCCTTGGCGCCGTCTTCGGGATCGGACTGGCGAAATCCGGTAAATCCGTCGGATTTCCAGACGTCCTCGCTTAAAACTCCATCAACCTGGACTGGAGTTTTTACGCGCACAGCCTGGACAGGCGAAGGCGCCGATACAGGATTATCAGCAAATAGCAAGGCATGAAATAACAGAAAAAAAACAACCACCAAACGCTTTAACATAAGAACGGACGATTATAACAAAAAACTAGGTAGGAAATTACCAGAAAACTAAAATTTCTTAATTAGTCTTTTTGGAGTTTTTCTTTGATCTTTTCGATAGCCAGTTCGGCTTCGGCTTCGACCTCTTTCTCTTGGAGAAGAAATTCGGCCAATTCCAGTGCATCAGGGGAGGCAAATGTGGGAAGGATTCCCAGTATGAGTTTTTTATCCTCTGGCCTGGCTAAATCTAACACATCTTTGTACGACTGAACAGCGCTTTCAGGTAATCGGTATGGTTCCATGCCGATCATCCGGATATAGGCCTGAAGGGCAAGTACTTTATGCACGGACGTATCCGATGTTTTGACAATGTGCAGCAAATCCTCGTTCGCTGCGGCAGTCGGCCATTCAACAAGAGCCCTAACCACAGCATCCTTTACATAGGAATTTTCGTCTGTCAGAGCTGTCCTGAGTAAAGGCAGGGAGCTGTCATCACCGATCTTTCCCAGTGTCCTGTAAAGAGCACGGCGCCCTTTGATATCGGCCACCGATTCGAGTTTATCCATAACGGGATTAGCCCTTCCGATGGGTAGAGAATCCTGGGACGCCACAGATGCGATGGTGCCGGCCATTTCCAGCTGGTCTACATCCTTATTCATGCCCAACAAAAGGTTCAGCAATAAGGGAAGATCCGAAGGAGCAGCGATGTTTTTCAGGCCATGGATGGCCTGCTGGCGGTTTCTGTCGCTGGAATACTGAGCTCTGCTTAACAGTAAATTTAATCCCTCTTTTATCCGGCGCTCTCCGACAGCCATGATCAGCTCGTGCTGGATGGCTTCATTCTGATCCTTGACCAGATTCGTCAGAATGGCGGGATTGGCCCCTCTGCACCGCAATCCCCAAAGGCT
>CAYPGQ010000246.1:0-3048 GCA_964410125.1 uncultured Eubacteriales bacterium
ATTAAAGCTGTGGACGATATTACTCTGGAGGTCCAAAAAGGGGAGATCTTCGGATTATTGGGGCCCAACGGGGCAGGAAAAACTACGGCCATATCCATGATTGCCGGTCTCCTCAAGCCCGACTCAGGAAAGATTGTCGTCGATTCCATGGATTTAGAAAGCAATCTCCGAAACATTAAAAAAATTATAGGGGTTGTTCCTCAGGACATGGCTTTCTATGAAGAGCTTTCCGCTAAAGAAAATCTGCTTTTTTGGGGAAAACTTCAGGGCGTCAAGGGGAAAATCCTCGGCGCACGGATCGATTCTTACCTAAAGGTGACAGGACTTCTCGGAAGAGAACGCGATCTCTTGAAAAAATATTCAGGAGGGATGAAGAGAAGAATCAATCTTATCATAGGCCTTATCCACCAGCCAAAACTCCTCCTCCTCGATGAACCGACCATAGGCATCGATATCCAAACCCGGCTCAACATTTATAGTCTCATCAAAGAGGCGTCATCTCAGGGGACGACCGTTCTTTATACCACACATAACCTGCAGGAAGCCGAAGAACTCTGCCACCGTATCGCCATCATGGATCATGGCAAGATCTTAGCAGTAGGAACATTGGAGGAATTGATCCAGATAGTAGGGGAAAAAGATATCATCATCGTTAAGGGAAAATTCAGTATGGACCAAGGTCGAGATATCACCGCGTTATTCAAAGATGCCAGTGTTCTCTCCCTTAAGGAAGGAAAAATCATGCTTTCACTTGAAGCATCCAAAAAAATGCCGCTTCTGTTGGAAGAATTTTTCAAGCAGGGCATCGGTATCGATGATGTTGCGATAAAACAACCCAACCTCGAGAGCGTTTTCCTCAAACTCACAGGAAGAGAACTTAGGGAATGAAAAATATACTTCATCTTATCCGAAAGGATTTCAAAAGAAAATGGCGAAATCCGGTTGTCCTCCTGGGTTTTTTGCTTATTCCTGTTGTCTTTACCTTCATTTTTGGGCTTGTCTTTGGATCTTCAGAGGAAGTGATATTGCCAAAAGTCCAAGTCCTGGTCGCCGATAAGGATACGAGTATCTTTTCCCAGTTCCTCCTCACGGCTCTGAGTCAAGGAGAGTTGAAAAAATTCATGAAAATTGAAGTGGTCGAGGAAGAGCAGGGACGCAAGCTTCTTGACAAGGGGAAGGCTTCCGCATTGCTGATCATCCCTGAAAATTTTGGGGATGACGCCTGGGAGGGCCGGAGAGCTGAACTCCTCCTCCTCAAGAATCCCTCCGAGCAGTTTCTCCCTCAAATCGCCGAGGAGATCGTGGACACGGCCACCCTCCTGTTTTCCGCCCTGTTTTCTGTTTTCTCCGACGAGATCACCGTCCTGCAAAACGTCATCTCCAAGGGAGAGCTCACCGATTTGGATATTGCAGACCTCTCGATTCAAGTCAAAAACAGAATGGAAGGAGTCGGAAAATTCGTCTTCCCTCCCGTGATTTCCCTGAAGCAGCAAACCGTTTCAGAAAAGGAAGAAGAAAAAACCTCATCACTATCTGTTCAAGGCTACATTCTTCCGGCGATCGCCATCATGTTCTTGCTGTTTATCTGCAATATCGTATTTGAAGACATGCTCCGGGAAAAGGAAAAGGGGACATTGCTGAGGATGAGTGTGTCCCCGATGAAATTGTCGGAATTTATCTGGAGCAAGACGCTCACATCGGCTTTGATAGGAATGCTCTGCACCTTCGTGTTGATCGCCATCGGACGCATTATTTTCTCCATCTATTGGGGAAACATTTTTTTGCTCCTTCTGATTATTATCTGTCTCAACATCATGTTGGCCGGATTTATTGCCTTCATTTACTCCTTCATCCACACCGAACGACAAGCAGGAGCCGTTCTCTCTTCGGTCATCCTCGTTATGTCCATGTTGGGAGGGAGTATGATGCCCGTGGAAAACTTCCCCCCCTTCATTCAAAAAATATCTCAACTCACTCTGAACTACTGGGGACTCAGAGCCTTCCACAAAGCTATTCAGAGGGATCCCTTCAGTGACTTCATCCCCATCCTTGTGGGTATGCTGGGCGCGGGGATCTTCTTTTCGTTCATCGGATCGTACTTTATGAAGAAAAACCTGAGAAAAGGCTTGTTGAAATGACATCCTGGACGATTGCTGCAAACGACCTGAGAGTAACTTTCAAGGACAAAATGTTCCTGTTCTGGCTTCTTGTCTTCCCACTCCTTTTTGCCCTGATCTTTGGATTGGCCTTCCGGGAGTCTAACCCCCAAAATCAAAAGGTGACTTTGAATGTGGTGGACAAGGATAAAAGTTTTCTCTCCCAAGCTTTGATAGATGAACTGACAGACGAAAAATATGCGACGGACCTCCTAGAGACCGAACAAGATACCCGAGTCAGAGCCCTGATCATTCCGGAAAATTTCGCCAAAAACATATTGGCGGGAGAAAAAGCGGAGCTAATTCTCCAGAAAGAGGAAGGAAGCAACGTGGAAGCCTCCCAGGCCGCTTATTCCCATATCCTCAAAGCCATCATCAAAATCCTGGCAAAGATTGTGAGTATCAATCCCCAGAACGAGAGCGATCTCGAACAAAAGTACGAACAACATACGTTCGAGAGGTTGATAACCCTTAAAACCGAAATGGCGGGGAAACATCAAACAATACCTTCTGGATTCAATCATTCTATCCCTGCTATAACCGTCATGTTCATCTTGTTCACGCTATTTATGTACGGTGGCATCAGTATCGTGGAGGAACGGAACGAGGGACAACTGGAACGGACATACTTGAGTCCTGTGACATTCACTTCGATCATAGCAGGGAAATGGACAAGCCGACTCCTGCTGGGAATGTTCCAATTTGTTATGCTTTTTGCCGCAGGCAAGATATTATTCAAACTCTATCTCGGGAATTCCCTGCTGGCGCTTTTGCTTGTGGCTCTTTTCCTCAGTGGGACGGCCGCAGGCATGAGCATCTTTTTCGGGAGCATTATCAGGAAGATGGAGATCCTCATCATCTTCAATATCCTCGTGGCCAACACCATGGCTGC
>CAYPGQ010000247.1:0-3046 GCA_964410125.1 uncultured Eubacteriales bacterium
AAAAAAGAGATTGTCTACGGGACGCTTTATAATCTTCTGGAAGTCCTTATTCGAAAAGGATACGTTACATCTCACAAAAGCGATCCTAAGCCTGTACAAGGGGGAAGAAGCAAAACCATATACAAGATCAGTAAGAAAGGAAAAACGGCTCTTGAAGAGACTCTCAGGATGCATGAACACATAAAGAATAGTATTCCGAGTCTTGAATCAGGAAAATAGAACATGACTGAGAAAAAGAGATATAACAGCCCGGGACTCGCGAGAACTCTCCTGAGACTGATGTCAGTCTATTACGAAAAACATTCCGTTATCGAAGACTCTGAAGAGACTTTTACCGAAATGCGGAAATCAGAAGGCAGTTTTAAAGCGAAATGCTGGTATTGGGGAAATGTCCTAAAATCGGCAGCTCAATATCTAAAGCTCATCGTGTCCTGGAGGTTCACAATGCTTAAAAATCATCTGAAAATAGCCTACCGGAATTTTGTAAGGCAAAAATTGTTTTCTTTCATCAATATTGCCAGTCTTACTATCGGCCTTGCCTGCGGGATATTAATACTGTTCTTTATCAGATATGAACTTAGCTATGATAAATATCATGATGAAGCCCAACATGTTTATCGGGCCGTAAGAGAACATCAGGGAGAACCAACTTGGTATAATTCATCCGAACATCCGCTGGCTGCTTCATTAAAAGAAGATTTCCCTGATGTTTTAAAGGCAACAAGAGTGAAAAAAAATGATGAAGTTGGAGTGGTTGAGTATAATTCAAAATGTTTTTATGAGGAGGGCATATACTTTGCCGATCAAGATTTTTTAGAAATCTTTACATTTCCACTTCTATCAGGGGATATGTCCACTGCCTTAGAGGAGCCCTTTTCCGTTCTTATCACTCAGGAAATGGCTGAGAAATATTTCGGTGACGAGGAGCCTGTGGGAAAAGTCATTCAGATCAATGAGTGGTATTCGAGAAAAAAACAAAACTACGAAATAAAAGGCATCCTGAAAAATATTCCGGAAAATTCTCATTTTACCTTTGATTTTATCGTGTCTTACAATTCATTGTATTCCCTGAAGAGAGGGGGAAGAGATTCGGTTGAAACATGGAGCTATTTTGAACCCAAGACCTATATCAAGTTGGCATCTTTTGCAAATCTAAAAGATCTGGAGGGAAAATTCCCTGCATTCTTAAAAAAATACAAGGGCGAAAAGTCAGCATCAGAAAGAATACACCTTCAGTCTCTGACAGATATTCATTTGGGTGGAAACCTTAGGTTTGAACTGGAAAACAACAGTGACATGAGAATTGTCTATATGTTCTCAGCCATCGCCTTTTTTATTATGCTTATAGCCTGTTTGAACTATGTAAACCTTTCTGTTGCCCGGTCAGCGAAACGGACCGTTGAAGTTGGAGTAAGAAAAGTGGTGGGGGCCAATAAAACTCAACTTGTCAGACAGTTTCTACTTGAGTCGCTGGTTTTTTCTAGCCTGGCTCTTATGATTTCATTTTTGTTGGTCGATCTTGTTTGGTTGCCGTTTGGTTCTTTAATCGGAAGAAAATTGACGTTGAATCCATTTCAGAACCTGGATATGGTTTTGATATTTATAGGTATTGCCATCATTATTGGTTTTTTATCAGGAAGTTATCCAGCTTTTTTTACTTCCTCTTTTCAACCTATCCAGATAATCAAGGGGACACAAAAAATCGGTTCCAAAAGCTCTGCTGTTTTCAGGAATTCTTTGGTCGTTGTCCAGTTTGTTGTGTCGACGATCCTGATTATCTGCACCTTCGTGATCCACAACCAGCTCAGCTACATAAGAAACAGGAATCTTGGATTTGATAAGGACCAAATTATCACCGTCTACACTTTGGATGGAAATCTTCAAAGGAATCCAGAGCCGTTTAAAGAAGGATTGTTGGAATATCCTAATATATTGGGAGTTTCCTCTTCCTTAGACTTGCCCACAACAATACACAGGACTAGTTCACTTGAATGGGTTGAGGAGGGAGAGGAACGCAAATCAGAATTATATTTTACCTTCATAGATTCTGATTATTTCAATGTCTATGATATGGAAATTGTGAAAGGAAGAAATTTTTCAGAGGATTTTCCCACTGACAAAAAACAAGCCATTGTGATCAATGAAACAGCTTCGAGAAATCTGGGATGGGAAAATCCGATTGGAAAACAACTCAAAAGTCAAGGTATTGAGTGGACAATCATAGGTATGGTGAAGGATTTTCATTTTAAATCATTGCATTCAAAAATTGAGCCTATGATATTCACTTTAATAAACACAAATCGGGGGCTTGATTATTTCTCTATCAAGGTCAGCCCTTCCAATATTCCAAGAACCTTAGGTTTCATTCAGAAAAAATGGGAAAAATTTTCGCCTGAGTTTCCTTTCCAATATACATTTTTAGATGAAAGGATTGATAGAGATTATAAAGCCGAACAGAGATTAGGAAAGAGTTTCAATATTTTTACAATGATTTCCCTTTTAGTCGCCTGTATGGGTTTGGTAGGCTTGGCGTCATTTATCTCTGAACAGAAGAAAAAAGAAATCAGTATACGAAAAATTCTAGGCGCTGATCTCAAGAACATCATTTTCCTGCTAGCAAATGTGTATCTGAAATGTATCGCTGTGGCAGTCGTGATTGCCTGGCCGATCGGCTATTTTGTCATGAGCAGATGGCTTAAAAACTTTGCCTATAGAACAAACATAGGAATCGAGGTTTTTCTCATGTCAGGTTTATTAGCTTTTGTCTTTGCATTAATGACAGTCAGTTATCAGTCTATTAAAGCTGGGGTCGCAAATCCAGTCGATGCGCTCAGGTATGAGTGAGTCCATCAGGAAAATAGGACATGACTGAAAAGAAGAGATACATCAGTCCGGTGATGCCACGGATTCTGCTCAAACTAATGTCGGTCTATTACGAAAAACATTCCGTTATCGAAGACTCTGAAGAGACATTCTCAGAGATCATGAAATCAGAGGGCAGCTTCAAAGCAAAGCGCTGGTATTGGGGCAATGCCCTAAAATCGGT
>CAYPGQ010000248.1:0-3045 GCA_964410125.1 uncultured Eubacteriales bacterium
CGGATCGTTCTTTCATCTTGATCTCCATGAACTTTCCGTAATCATCGATCTTCTCCACCTCAGGAAGAGTTCTGATGAACGAGGCATCCCCATCGTAATCCAATATCACTGTGTTTTTCCCGTATTGCTGTTTAATAGCGCTCAGTTTCCCTTCCAGGATCATCTCTGCTTTGTTGATCAAGCATATATTGTCCGAGATCATCTCCACCTGTTCCATCCGATGCGTAGAGAAGATGATGGTCTTTCCCTGATTTTTCATCTCCAGCATAATATCCTTCAACAGTTTCGTGTTTACTGGGTCCAGACCACTAAAAGGTTCATCCAGAATGATCAGATCGGGTTGGTGGATCACGGTGGCTATGAACTGTATTTTTTGCTGCATTCCTCGGGAAAGTTCTTCCACTTTTTTGAATTTCCAGTTAGCCAAATCAAACCTCTCAAGCCAGTGGTTGATTCTATTGCGGGCCTCCTGTCCCCGGATGCCTTTGAGCTCTGCAAAAAAAAGAAGGAGTTCGCCCACCCTCATTTTGGGATAAAGCCCCCGGTCTTCAGGAAGGTATCCGACCCGGCTTTTCATCTTGTCATCCATTTTTTCATTCAACACTTGAATGGAGCCTTCGTCCGGGATGATGATATTCATGACCATACGGATAGTCGTCGTTTTCCCCGCGCCGTTCGGTCCCAGCAAACTGTAAATGGTACCCTCGGGAATCTTCAGAGAGAGGTTTTTGACAGCATAAAAATCGCCGAAACGTTTGGATATTTTTTCTATCTTTAGAGCATCCATGTGTTCATCCTTTCTTGCCCTGGAAAAGCCAAATATAAAAGAAAATAATAATCCAATCCTAAAACTAAGGCAACTCAACTCTCGTATTTATATATTTCCTGACGTTACCGTTTCTGATATAGTTTATTACTAAAAAGAATAACCTGGATTATTCACCGGTCGAGATTGCTGCGGCGGCAAAGCAGTGGCTCATAAAGCTGTATTTAAATACCGCAAATGGGCCATAATGAAGTCGACGTGGTGAGATCGGCCGGCCCGAAGGGTAAAAACTGCAGATGTATGGTATAAAGAGATTTGAAAATCTTGTTTTTGATATGAGTGGGTATATCTGCAGTTTTTATAAATGATCCAGGTAACAGGAGGAAAAATGAAAAGAGGAACGTATGTCCTGATCATATTCCTGATTTTCTTCTTTTTAATAATCGTCGCACTGGCTTCTTTTTTCTACCTTGAGTTCGGAAAACCTCCGAGTGTAAAATCCCATTCCTACCTGGAAATAAAGCTCTCTGGAGATATACAGGAAAAATCTTCCCCTGATTTCTTGTTGACCTTTTTTGGTATGAGCTCTCCTCTCTCTATGCATGATATCTGGCTCAACTTCCAAAAGGCCAAAATAGACAGGCGCATACAAGCCATCGTTCTGCGTATGGGATATTTGCAGTGTGGTTGGGCCAAGGTCAATGAACTCAGAGATCTTGTTCTCGATTTTCGAAAGACCGGGAAAAAAGTTTATGCTACCTTCGAGGAAACAGTGGATGCGGACAAAGAATATTACCTGGCCACTGCCTGCGACCGCATCATCTTTCACCCTTCGGGCATGATGTTTGTGAACGGGATCGGCGGTTACATTCCTTTCTTTAAAAAAGGATTGGACAAACTGGGTGTGGAATACGAAGTGGAACACATGGAAAAATACAAAACAGCTATGAACGAGTTCACGGAAGAAGGATTTACCGCTTCCCACAGAGAAATGATGGAATCCCTGTACGGAAATATTTTCTCGCATTATGTCAAAAAAATCGCCGAGGCAAGAGGAAAGAGTGAGGAGGAAGTCAGAGCTCTAATCGATCACGGTTTATTCCAAGGCCCAAAAGCCCTAGAGGCCGGCCTAGTCGATGACCTGCTCTACGATGATGAACTCCAGAATGTTCTCCAGGCAGACGGAAAAAAGTATACCAGGATAAGCCATAAGGGTTATTCGAAGATCAAACCCTCCTCTTTAGGATTGAACCGAGGTAGGAAAATCGCCCTAATCTATGGGATGGGCCAGATTCTCACAGGGGAAGGGTTTTATCAAATGATGGGCAGTTCGACAGTGGCCCATTGGCTCAGGAGTGCACGGAGAGACAAATCCATCGAAGCCGTGGTTTTTCGCGTGGACAGTCCCGGGGGCTCGGCTGTTGGATCGGATGTGATATGGCGAGAGGTCATCCTGACAAAAAAAGAAAAACCTATCGTCATTTCCATGTCGGACTTGGCCGGTTCTGGAGGGTACTGGGTAGCCATGTCCGCTCATAAGATCGTCGCTCAACCTCAGACATGGACAGGGTCCATCGGCGTCGTTTGGGGTAAGCCGAACCTGAAGAAGCTTTACGAGAAACTGGGAATATCCGCAGAAAGACTGACATTCGGGGACAAAGCGGATATTTTTTCCACATTCCGAAAATGGACAGACGAAGAAAGGGAACTCATAAAGGAAGAGATGAGATGGACCTACGACCAGTTCCTGACCAAAGTTGCCGAGGGCAGAAATATGTCCAAGGAAGACGTGGACAAGATAGGAAAAGGCAGGGTTTGGACGGGAAGCCAGGCCAAAAATCTGGGATTGGTGGATGAAATCGGAGGCCTCTCCAAAGCCATCGCATTGGCCAAGGAACTGGCAGGGATTCCAACTGGAGAACAAGTGAGACTTGTGGTCCAGCCCAAAAAAAAGACCTCATTTTTGGACATGTTTTTGGGACAACCGTTGATAAAAACAGATCTGAGTGTTAGCCCTCGTTTGGAAAAAATGATCGCTGCTTTCAAACTACTAGAACAGGAACGAATCTGGGCTATTATGCCCTTCTGGCTCTCTCCCCAATAACCTGAATTATTTATAAAAACGGCTGATATTTCTTTCCATTTACAAAAACTAAAATATCCAAATCCATTTCTTTTTTTATCAGCCGTTTTTACCCTACGGGCAAGCCGATCTCACTACATCGGCTTCGTTGCAGCCCAATCGTAGTATACAAATACAACTCATGAGCTACTGCCTT
>CAYPGQ010000249.1:0-3002 GCA_964410125.1 uncultured Eubacteriales bacterium
TCGCTGCGTCCAATATATCTTGGTGTGTTGGGACCATCATAGAAATAGCCTCCTTCAGGAAACATATCAAACCATAAATGATGCTGTCAATTAGAAGAGAGTGACCCTAAATCCACCGTCTAAATTGCTAACTTGATAATATATAAAAGAATAATCGCTCCAGATAAAATTTTTTAGGTGAATCAAATATCGTTGTAAACTTAAGTAAATCATATAATTACATAAATTAAACGGTGAATTAGGGATCTATCTAGTGTTACGCCTCTTTCTTTGAGAAGCTTTTTAAGTTTTGCTCGGTCAAGTACCATGTCACCTCCTTGTGAATTATATCACTAAGGAGGTTTACACAGTTTTTCTTACAGTCCCTGACATGGAAGAAGATCAGGCTAAAAAGAAATCCACCGAAAACCCCTTAAACCCTTTAATATCATGGAATTAGAAGTGGCACGCCCGGAGGGATTTGAACCCCCGACCTTTGGATTCGAAGTCCGTTTATCGGAAAAATAAAATCTTTTCTAATGGACTGATTTTAAATGATTTACGGTTCTCTTGATTTCCGCCTTTTCGGTGGGACTGTCGACTTTTTGTCGTGTTGGATTGGGGATTTTCTGCGTTATCCACACACCTCAATTACCCTTCAACCCAGCCAGCCTCCTTCCAGAGGGAGAGGAATTTCAAGTGCTATTCCATGTTTTCACTCTATCTTCTTTAACTCCAGCTTCTGACCCTGCAAAACAACTCTCAATTTCTCTATTACACCGTCTTCATTTTTTACAAAGGTGATTTGCGAATCCTCTTCTATTGAGAAAAAATCAGTTTCTGATTCTGGAAAGAGCTCCATGGTTCCTTCACCAGGGACCTCTAAATATAATCGATTGTTCTCTTTGGATACAGTTACGATAACACGAGGAGAGAGCATGTATTTTCCTGTATATAGATCATAAATTGATGGATCGACTTCAGCGAGAACCTTTTCTTCTGGTTGGAAAGCATTCCAGACATACTCATTGGCAATACTAGTGAGTATTTCGATATACAGCTTGCTGCCATTATCGCTGTTTGTCATTATTGCTGCTCCCTGTCCCTTCTCAGGATAGGCGACAAGATAACATTTAAATCCCTGGTTACCTCCTCCATGACTAAATCTGAAATACTCTCCTTTTCCTTCCACACCAATGCCAAGTCCATAATTTCCCTTTTGAGCTGTAAGCATTTGGCTCACCATCTCCTTCGAGAGAATTTTATTGGACTTTCCTTTAGAGGCAAGCATAAGCTCAATCGCAAAACGGCAGAGGTCCGAAGGTGTTGTCCAAAGACCTGCAGCTGCCATTTCTGGGTAGGTGTGCCATTTCCCTTCGATTGGTTTGCCATTACTTCTATATGCTATGGCTTCTTCCCCTCTACGGTTTTCAGGTAAAGGCTGTTCGTACGTGCTAAGTCTCATGTTAAGGGGATCGAGGACCGTCTCTCTCATGATTTGAGGAAAAGGCTTATTCTTGAGTTCAGTGAGCATGTATTGCATGACCGTGAATCCGCCTCCTGAATAACGAGACTGAGCGCCAGGCTCAATATCAACCCGAATTGGATCTGAGTTTGCTGGGCCTTCTCCGTCCAACACCTGCTGGACTGTTGGAATTTCCTCGCCCTGTGCGTAACCCCTAAAACCATGAACCGTCAATCCAGCACTGTGACTTAACAAGCGCCGAAGATTGACTTTTTCCTCTTTGACATATTCATTATCAGGGACTCTCCAAGAATCAAGTTTATTGTTTACATTTTCATCGAGATCGAGAACTCCTTCTTCAACAAAATGCAGGGCTGCAGAGGCAGCAACAGGCTTGCTGATGGAAGCTGCTTGAAAGAGAGTATCTGATGTTATGACATCTTCCTTCCCAACTTCTTTGACACCGTAGCCCTTGGCCCATTCGATTTTATAATTATTGATAACAGCAATACTGACTCCAGGAACCTTATAGTGTTTCATTCGGTCAACTATATTCCATTTCTCAACAGGCTGATCTTTTATGACAACAGCACGGATTAATCCGCTATCGACTCTTCGGATTTTTTCTTCGAGGGAGGAATTAGTTGTCCTGCAGTGGTATAAAAGCAGGAGGGGATGGATAAATGTGATACAAATAAGAATTCGAATGAATTGAGCGAAACGTGTTCTCTTTAGAACGCTGATCCTATCAAACATTTTTTTCTCCCTGTCTGAATTGTAGATTTGACATTATTGAATACTTTTCTTCATTGCTGTCCCCTTATTTTCCCATGCTTGGTCGGCAAAAGGATATCAAGGAATATGATTAGAGTCAATTTCAAATTGAGATAGACCTATCCCTATGTCACAGATATGTAACAGATTTCGCTTCAACCCGCTTAACTTGGCTTAATGGTGCTTAAAATAAAACATGGGAGAAAAAGTCTTTTTCCAGGGGAAAAACGGCTTGATAGGGCTGGCAGCGCTACGGGGATTCGAACCCCGGTCTGATGGCTGAGAACCACCTGTCCTAGTCCCCTAGACGATAGCGCCACCTGGGTTTGGAATGCCCGGGACACCAGATGTACCTCTGTTAAGTCAACGATTTTGGATGATTTTTAGCTCACTTTGATTTTCAGCCTTTTTGCCATAGTTTCAGCCAAATTCAGTAAAATTTGGAACATGGAGTCAGTAAAGAAATCTACCTTCAAGTAGGACACATGACTCTGGATCATGGAATCGGGGTTTGAATCCCTGCTTCCCAGCCAGTCATATTTCATGTTCCACCCCTGGAAATTAGACGTTTTTCTTGAATTCCTGATTATCTAGTAACTAGGTTAGAGTAAGCGGATTTTACAACTTTTTGTGGCATCTCCGTGGCATTCCTGTGGCACGGTTGGGAGAGATTCATTTACTCTAATTTGACTTGGGATTTTTCCTTTGATATAAAACTCTTGACAAAAAAAGCAAAAGGATACCAAGAAATGTCAACTTTAAATGTCGATATAACTTCTGCTCT
>CAYPGQ010000250.1:0-2975 GCA_964410125.1 uncultured Eubacteriales bacterium
TGGCCAACCTCTCGAGACATGTCCACAGCCAATTTTAAATCGTTGATACCAAATGGAGTAGGGTCTGTCACTAAAACACATAAATCCACATC
Source organism: uncultured Eubacteriales bacterium (assembly GCA_964410125.1). GTDB lineage: Bacteria > Acidobacteriota > Aminicenantia > Aminicenantales > Aminicenantaceae. Next base: position 93 of record CAYPGQ010000250.1, read on the forward strand.
TTTGATCGTCTCCACAACAGGACAACTGGTCCCTGGAGAAGAATCCATGATGTTGACTCCCTCCCCAATATTTTCTTTCACCTTTTTGATTAACCTGGGAGACATCCCTCCTTCTGCGGTTTCAAGAAGCGCATAGTGAAAAAATATGGAGTCACTTTTTCCATTTTTTAAAACGCCAATTTTCCTTTCTTTCTCAATGATTGCGTCTGTGGGACAGACCACTTTACATGCTCCACAAACATGACACAACTCTTTAAAAATCAGAACTTTTTCCTTCATCACCGCAATAGCATTGTAGTGACAGGCTTCAGAACAATCACCACAATTGATGCATTTTTCCTCATCGACTCCGACAGGAGATAAAATCATTACGTCTTCTTCCTCATCGATTTGGGGCTTTAAAAAAAGATGGCCGTTTGGCTCTTCCACATCACAATCAAGATATCGAACCTCTTCTCTTTTTTCGGCAAGAATAGCGGCTGTGTTAGTGGCAATAAATGTTTTTCCAGTTCCTCCTTTACCGCTTGAAACGGCTATTTTTGTGGACATTGGTCTCCTTTCTTTGTTTAAGTTTCTAACCTTATCTATTCATAAAAAAAACGATACTGTCTATTATTCAAGGACTAATTTATTCATTCTAATAATTTTGTAATTTTTTCCTCTAGTGCATCTTGAGGCATGGCACCAATGATAGTGTCGACATTCTGTCCATTTTTAAACACGAGCAACGTGGGAATGGACATAATACGAAAAAGTTCGGCAATTTCTCTGTTCTGGTCTATGTCCAATTTTGCAAATGCGATTTCTCCCTTGTATTTCTTAGCCAAATTTTCAATTATCGGATGAACCATATGACAAGGAGCACACCATTCTGCCCAGCAGTCGATGACGACAAACGGATATTTTGTAATTGCTTCATCAAAATTAGAACTGGTCAAAACTACAGGATAATCCGGATTATCCGTGAGTTTTCTTTTTTTGTTCTCCTCTTCTTTTATTTCAGCAAGAATATCATCACCTTTTGATGAACCGTGAAGAATAAGTTGATATATAAGCTCTTCTTGCGAGATGAGTCCTGATAGCGAAGATTCACTATTTTCATTGATCAAAACAAATGGCAAAGTGGTTATGTTGGATATTTTTGCCTTTTTTATGGCCTCATTTACCTCGATAGCCCGGCTTATAATTCTGCCAGGTTGTTCAATCGCTATTTGGTTGCTCAAAAGAACAGCCTGACTGGAGGCAGGAGAGTCTAAGGCAAAATAAGTCTCGATAAGGATATTTTTATCTATATTTTTTAATTTTTCCCTCACCGAATGATCTAAACCGCTTTTCCTTTGCGAAACAAGAGATATTGTCTCGATCAGTGTACTTGCTATATGACCGGCAGGAGCTCCCCAGTATTGAATGGAATAATCACTATTTTTACCGATTATAATAGTCGGAGAAAAGGACAAATCCAATTCTTTTGCTCCCTCATCTCCGAGGCTTAAATATTCCGCTTTTATTTTATCATTTACTTGAGAGAGTTCTTTTAGCAGATCTTTACTAAATTTGGCATATTCAGGATCTTCACCACTAATAATGATGTCGCGGGTAAAAGCTTTCACCTCCACATCCTCTTTTAACTCCTGGCTATATTTTTTCTTTAACAATTCCTTTGTTTGAGAGTCAAATAACATCCTTGATTTTCTCCTTTCATATTTTATTAATGGATATCCATTTTTTTAAATCTTTTTTCTTATTCCCGCTTTTATGAGCAGATTATTCGAATAGACTGTGTTAAAATCCAGTCCAAGGTCGTTTTTCGGATCCCCACCCAAAGCCAAACCAAGAAGCTGAGGATAAAGGAGAACCGGAATATTGTATTGTTTCTTGAGCTTGTTTTTTATCACTTTTTGTTGATCATTATACATCAAATAACAAGTTTGACACTGAACAACCAAACAGTCGATTTTTTGGGCTATTAAATTATCAAGCTTTTTTTGCACCAGATAAAAAGCTACTTCCCTGGAAACCGGAAAACTCTTTCCTCCACAGCACAAATTGAGGGTTTCATACTGAATAGGAGAGGCTCCTGCCGCAGAGATAAGATGATGAAGAATCCGGGGATTGTCAGGATCATCAAATCCGTCAAACGTCGATTCCGGCTTTAGAGAATGACAGCCATAATGAGGAGCAGCTCGAAGGTCCGATAGATCTATATTTATCTTTTCTTTTATTCCATCTATACCTATATCCTCGTATAAAACTCTTGAGATATGTTTTACTTTAGCTTTCCCCTTATATTCTAAGTCCATCGTTTTCAACTTATGATTTACACTGTCTTTTGTCTTTTGATTCTTTAATTTCTCCACGGCCTCTGCTAAATGTCCGGTACAGGCAGCACAGAGTGTAAGAATATCCAGCCCTTCTTGTTCAGCGAAAGCTAAATTCATAGCTGCTAACAATAATCCAGCTTCTTGACTTAAATTGACCTGGTTGATTCCACAACAGACGAAATCGTCAATATCCACCAACTCAATTCCCAACTGCTTACACACCCATCGAGAGGAGAGTTCATATTGAATGACTTGGGTTGGAGTGGTGCAACCTAAAAATAGGGCGTAACGATTCATTTTACCTTCCGCGTTGAGCTTTAATATTATCAATGCCAGTTAAATGGATTAATCTTTTAGCTTTTTTCCCATCACTTTTAATAGCTGGAAGAGAAAGGGCTTTCCTCTTTTTTGCCAACACCTTATCTAAAGGGAATATTAAACCTGTTTTTTTAATCTGTTGAGTTTGTTCTACCCACGAAGCAGGGGCATAGCCTTCTTTTGCTGCCATGTTTTTCAACACATTTAATATATTAAAGAACTTCACATTCTGGGGGCATCGCTG
>CAYPGQ010000251.1:0-2949 GCA_964410125.1 uncultured Eubacteriales bacterium
TGAAAAAAGCCCACAACACAGGAATCTACATCCAGGATCAAATGAGACTAGAGGGAGTGTTTTTTCTGACGGCAGGAATTCGGCTGGATTCACACAGCCAATCCGGTCATTCGACAACCTACCGAATCGCCCCGGCTTTTTTTATCCAACAGACAAACACAAAGCTGAAGGCAACCTATGGAACAGGCTATAAATCCCCCTCTCTCTACCAGCTCTATGCACCGGGAAACGTCTGGGGGCCCATCGGAAACGAAAACCTCAAACCGGAAGAGACAACCAGCTGGGACTTAGGAATCGAGCAGGACCTCTGGGCTGGAAAAATCCGCCTAGGAGGGACATACTTTTCCAGCCGTTTCGAAAACCTGATGGAATACGACTACACACAAGGCTACATCAACATAACCAAAGCATCTTCGAAGGGTGTGGAATTTGTTCTTGAATTTGCCCCTGCCGAAAATCTCGCCCTTTCTGCTTCCTACTCCCACATCGTGGCAAAGGACCAGAATACTGGAGAGTTACTCCTGAGAAGGCCAAAAGACAAATTCACGGCCAATCTGAATGTCCGATTTTTGGCAAAAGGGCGATTCATACTTTCCTTTACACATATAGGTGCAAGGGATGATCAGGAATGGATCGATTGGATATCGACCAGAGTTCAGATGGATCCTTTCACTCTGCTTAACGCTACGGTATCCTGGGATATTCTCCCGAATATTCAACTTTACCTCCGCATTGACAACATCCTGGATCAACAATACGAATTGATCAAAGGTTACGGAACACCAGGACTCTCAGCCTACGGAGGATTTAAAATCCAACTTTAATCCTTGATAAAATTTGACATTCCTTCCTTATTTCCCGTATAGTAACGCCTCTAGGGATTCGATGACTAGGTCATACAGAAAAGAATGCAACCTCGCCTTCCTGTTAATCTTTCTTTTTCTCACCCTGACAATCAACTATTTTCATACCGAAAACACGCTCAAACGGAGCAATAACTGTCCGGCATGTCAATTTCAAAATTTCACTATGATGACCGCTCAGATCTATTTCTTCCATCTCCCACAGCTTTTGCCTCTAGAATCGCTTAGAATTTTCGAATCCTTCACTCTTTGTCATCTCTTTTTTATCCCACCTTCCTCACGGTCACCTCCTCAATCCTGATTCACTCTCCTTTTCAAGCCGAGAAGCCTCCCTTTCTCCGGCGATCTAAACTCTTACAGCGAGGAGGTCGAATGACACTAGGAAGAAAAGCAACAATCATATTATTCATCGCTTTATGCCTCCCGGTTCACTTAATGGCCCAAACATCCGAGAGTAACACACTCACCCTGGACCAGTGCCTATCCATCGCGGTACAAAAAAATCCGCTCGTGCTGTCCTCGATGCAACAGTACAAAGCGGCACTGGCTCGTATCAACCAGGCGAAGGCATTTGCTCAGCCATCCATCAATTGGGATTCGGATCTACAGCCAAAGCTTTTTAATTTCGGAAAATCGGGGGAATGGTATTTTGGAATAAGTCAAGAAATCGAGTTCCCCGGAAAGAGAAGCCTTAGGGGAAAAATTGCGTCCAAGGAAGCCAGCGAATTTCTTCAGGACATCGAACTTCTCAAACTGGACATTGTTTTTCAGGTAAAACAAGCATTCTACAATCTTCTCCTTTCCCAGGAAAAACTCAAGTATGCCCAGCAAAATTTGGAGCTCGCTCAAGATTTCTTGCAAAAAGCCGAGCTGAAATATGAAGCCGGGGATGTGGCAAAGGTCGAAGCCCTAAGGGCAAAAGTGGAATCCTCAAAAGCGGCCAACGAAGTCCGTTCGGCATCGAACGATGTTCGGTTAGCCACAGCCATGTTGAACTTTTTGCTGGCACGAAAAAAATATTCTCCCCTCGAAATCCAAGGCAATCTTAAAAGGGCTTCGATCGGCCTGAACGAGGATGAATTGATTGCAAGGGCTTTATCCTTCCGCCCGGAGGTCAAAAGGATCAACATGGGACTTGAAAGGGAAAAGCTCACAAAAAAACAAGGTTACATGAGCTATTTGCCCGACTTTGAATTGGGTGTCAACAAACACCGCGTTATCGGGGAAGGAGAATTTTGGGATTTCACCCTGTCCTTCCCTATTCCGCTTTTCTTTTGGCAACCCAAAAGAGGAGAGATCGCCGAGGCAGAGGCAAACATCCAGGCTCTCAAGAGAGATGTCGAACACCTGCAAAACGCCATAACGCTCGAAGTGGAAGAAGCTTACATGAACGCGGTTACCGTTAGTAATCAAATCCGTTTGTTCGAGGAGGAAATACTCACCCAAGCTGAAGAAGTTTACAACATGTTTCTCTTCAGCTACCAGGAAGGCGAAATAGGCGGAATTGAATTGATCGAAGCGCGTCGTACTTTGATTGAGGCAAGAACCTCCTATGCTGATGCTCTGTTCAATTACGATGTGGCCATAGCCGCACTGGAAAAATCAATCGGACAAAAACTAGAAGGAGACGGACAATGAAAAAATACGTCATCAATCTTTTCCTGATAACAGCCATAATCGCTTTCGGCATATCCTGCCGAGGAGGACGACACAGCGCAAAAAATTCCGGGCAAGAGATTTCCCAAGAGCTCCAACCCCAGGGCAAACGGAGGGTACAGCAAAAAAGACAGGCGGTTGGACAAGGATTCGGCAACAGAGCCCAAAATGTAAATGCCGGAAGAGTTTGGGGCCCGGATACTGTTGTGGAATTATCCGCAGAAGAAGAAAACGCCATTGAAATAGAAACGGTTGAAGCGACTTATCAACCTCTGAAATCTCAACTCCAGGCCCTAGGAAAAGTCTTCGCCCATCCACAAAGAAAGGCCATTGTTAGCTATGCATTCCCAGCAAGGATCTCTGAAATCCATGTCCTCATAGGAGACTGGGTTAAAATTGGGCAAAAACTCGTTACCCTTCAGAGCGAAGA
>CAYPGQ010000252.1:0-2915 GCA_964410125.1 uncultured Eubacteriales bacterium
CCTGGTACTCGGGCCTCGTATGTTTTCAGGATGGGCATCACTTGGGATTTCCACTCCATTGAAACGGTCTTTTGGGCTTTCCAATTCGAACGCGCGTCCACCCGGATCCAAGCACCATGCTCTGCAACCAAAGTGCAGGGGATATTTCCCAACCATTTTTCCATAGTCAAACGGTCGCGTCCGCTGACAATCGCCAGATGATTCTTGCGTTTTTTGGCCAGAAGCAGCAGTAATCTTTTTAGCTCAACATCGGGCTTTGCATCTTCAGGCTTTTTGGCGAACGAGATCAAGGTTCCATCATAATCAAACAGTAGCAGACGTTTTTTAGCTGAGTGGTAATCGGAAAGGAGCTTTTTCTTCCATTTTTCAGTCAATTTCCAGTGTTCCCTTTGTGACTTCAGGTTTTTCATATCTTCAATCCCGGAAATAAAACTTCGGGTCCAGTGATGGATATCATAATCTATGATGCGTTGCCGCATTGTCCGCATCCGTCGTGTTTGTTCCTCCTCCGACATCTCCAGCGCCCGAATAAGAGCATCAACAATGTCTTCTCTGCTGTAGACATTCACAACCAGGGCTTCGCCCAGTTCAGCCTCGGCTCCAGCCGTACCGCTCAGTATCAGAACTCCTGAATCATCCGTCCTGGCTGCCACATATTCCTTTGCCACTAAATTCATACCATCCCGCACCGGTGTGACCAAAGCAATGTCTGCGATGGCATAAAGTGGTAGGAGTTGTTTAAAAGGAAAGGAGCGATACAGGTAATATATCGGCATCCAGTCGGGATTTCCGAAGCGGCCGTTGATTTTGCCCACCAAACTTTCTATTTCCTGTTTAAGGAGCGCATAATCCCTGACTTTAGTCCTGGAGGGAACACATAGCATGATGTATACCAGCTTCTCACGCCACTCTGGATACCGAGAAAGAAAATTCTCAAAGGCTTGTAATCGATGAGGTATCCCTTTGGAATAGTCCAGGCGATCTACAGAAAGAATGACCTTTCGATTTTTCTTTCCCACAGTCTTCTGAAATTTCTTGATGTCACTTCTCGTGGATTCCTGTTGGAGCAATGTCATGATGTTTTGAGTATCAACTCCCATAGGAAAATTATCCACCATGACGACACGGTCTTCGATAGCGATGGCCCCGAATTCATTTTCATGCCCCAAAAGTCGCAGCACACTGCTCAAGAAGTGGCGGGCATATTCGTAGGTATGAAAACCGACAAGATCAGCTCCCAGCAACCCTTCCAGCATCTCATTACGCCACGGCAGTATGCGAAAAATTTCTGACGATGGAAAGGGAATGTGTAGAAAGAAACCGATGTCGGTTTTGGGGAAATAGGCTCGCAACAGATGCGGCAACAGCATCAAATGATAATCATGTACCCAAAAAGTATCTGTTTCATTTGAATCCTGAATAATCTCCTTAAAAAACCGCTGATTGACGTGTTGATATGTCTCCCATTCCGACTTTTCAAAGGTGCAATAGGAAGTAAAATAGTGAAAAAGCGGCCAGAGGGTTCGATTAGAAAAACCATAGTAGTATTTATCGATCTCCCTGCGAGTTAAAAATAGAGGCAAGCAACTATGTTTCTCTCTCAAAGTTGTATCGATAAATTTTTGCTCCTTACGGCTTTCAGGAATGTAACCTGACCATCCAAAGAATACGACTTCTTTCTCAGTTTGAAGACCCCGGAGGGCGGTTGCAAGTCCACCTGGACTTGGCAGAATTGTAACTTTTCCCTTTCTTTTTGTGATGGTCACGGGAAGCCGATTGGAAACAATGATAAGTCGGCCTGATTTCTGTTTTGCTGAAGGCATGAGATAGTTTTTCTTATAGTCTAACGCGTGGCAGGATAAAATTCAAATCGCAGTAGAGTCAACATAAGATGAAAAATTGCCGGTTTGGATCATACAAATCCTCTACTTGCCACTCAAAACATCGATTAAAAGGTTAAGATAATCGTCAAGATGGCGTGTGATCAGGAATTTTTGTTTAACGAATTCTTTTGCTTCTTTGCCCATTTTGGTGGCAAGTTTTTTATCCTTTATCAAAGTGACAACCTTTTCTGCACATCCGGCAATATCCTGCGGATCTACCAGAAAACCTGTTTCGCCATCGATAACCTGTTCTGGTATACCCCCCACCCGTGAGGCTACCACGGGCGTCTCCTTCCATTGGGCTTCTGAAACTGTGAGCCCAAATCCTTCCCTGATCGATTTTTGCATAATAACCGACGATACCCTTTGAAGAACATTCACAAGGATCTGGTTGTCACCGAGTCTGAATAAAACATCGTTGCTTTTCAGATATTTTCCTGCGATCCTTTTCATCTTGTTGTATATGATGATGCCTTCTGGATCATCCGGCGCCATGTTATAACAGTAGACCAGACGGCAATCCACCTTTTCTTTCACTTCATTAAAGACCTTCAGAACTCCCTCAGGATCTTTCCAAGGATCGAAGCGAGATACCTGGGTAATAAGGGGCTTATCCATGGGAATATCGAACTTCTTCAAAGTTTTGGCGATGAGATCATCTGAAAGATCCATGTTTTTCGGGGACAATGGGTCGATAGACGGATGAATTATCTTTTGTTCCAGAGGAAGATCGTCTTTCCTGAACTGCTCGCTGGAAATGACCATCAGATCGTAGCGTAGGATAAATGTTTTAATAAAATTCCATAGCTCTGGATTTGGATGGGTGATATCGATATGGCATCGCCAAATCCAGGGTTGAATCTTTTTATTGAATTTGATGAGAGGGAGAGGCTGTGGGTCGTGCACAATCACACAGTCATGATCCAAGTGGGTGAATCGAGAAAATCGGTCGTTCGTTTCTAAATAAAGTCTTTTCTTAATGTTGCTAAGATTAATAGAATTGCCTTGCAAACCATTATGAAATTTCTTTGT
>CAYPGQ010000253.1:0-2907 GCA_964410125.1 uncultured Eubacteriales bacterium
GGATAGCGATTCTCTCCTGGGGAGTGTTTGCTTTTTTTAATTCCTTCTCTTTTTCAAAATACTGAGGAGGTAGATTCGTCGGCATTTTAACCTTTCCTTTAGTATAAAAGAAAAAAGGGGACGGTTCTATTTTTTTTGTAAAAAATAGAACCGTCCCCTTTTTTATATGAGAGGATTTTGGAGATTCTTTCGTTATATATATGCATGCTTTATCGAGCTTTTATTTGAAGGGCAAAAAAAAGTATAAAAAAGGTCGATTTTCCCTGTTATTAGGGTAATATTTCCTTTACTAAATCATGATTTTGAGGTAAAATTAATTGTGCTAAAAATGCCCATTGGGTTATACAAAATTCCCTCCTGTGTAACCTTTCTTTTTCCCATAATTGAGAGAACATGAAACAAAAAACTTATACTGCAGAAAGCATTAAAGTTCTGAAGGGGTTGGAGGCTGTCCGCAAGCGTCCTGCTATGTATATTGGCAGCACGGGTCCTGAAGGCCTTCATCATTTAGTCTACGAAGTTGTGGACAACAGTATAGATGAAGCGCTGGCAGGACATTGCAACAAGATAGAAGTAACTATCCATGTGGATTGCAGCGTCACGGTCGTCGACAACGGACGAGGCATTCCGGTCGGGATGCACAAAAAAGAGAAAAAACCTGCTGCAGAAGTCGTTATGACGACCCTCCACGCCGGTGGCAAGTTCGACGCAAAGTCCTACCAAGTTTCCGGAGGTCTTCATGGAGTGGGAGTCTCTGTCGTCAATGCGCTGGCTGAAAAGCTCGATTTGGAAATCAAGAGGGAAGGTGGGGTTTACACACAAAGCTATCAGAGAGGAAAACCCATCAATAAGCTTAAAAAGATCGGGAAAACAAAAAACACAGGAACCAAAGTCACATTCAGACCCGATCCCGAGGTTTTTGATACCTCAGATTTCAATTTCGATATTCTGAGCCAACGATTGAGGGAACTTTCCTACCTGAATAAAGGCCTGACTATCAGCATCATCGACGAACGATCCGACAATCGCCATGATTTTCAATACAAAGGGGGAATAAAGGAATTTGTTCAATACCTCAACCAGAACAAAACTGTCTTGAATCCAAAACCTATCACCTTCGAATCCCAGAAGGAAGATGTGATTGTCGAGATGGCCCTCCAGTACAACACGAGCTATTCAGAGAACATCTTCACCTTTGTGAACAATATCAATACGACTGAGGGAGGAACGCATCTGATCGGCTTTAAGGCGGCCTTGACAAGGTCCATCAACAATTATGCCAACACTTACAACTTGATAAAGGATTTGAAACAAAATGTGTCGGGTGATGACACAAGAGAGGGGCTTTGCGCGGTTTTAAGCCTGAAGATGAAAAATCCTCAGTTCGAAGGGCAAACAAAAACAAAACTGGGAAACAGCGAGATCAAAGGCCTCGTCGAATCCATGGTGAACGAACAGCTTTCCATATATTTTGAGGAAAATCCCACCATATCGAAGAAAGTCATCACAAAAATTCTTGATGCAGCAAGAGCTCGTGAAGCCGCTCGCAAAGCTCGAGAATTAGCCCGACGCAAAGGCGTTCTTGAATCGACTTCCCTTCCAGGAAAGCTGGCCGATTGTCAAGAGAGAGATCCTGCTGAAAGTGAAATATTCATCGTGGAGGGAGATTCTGCCGGCGGCTCCGCCAAACAAGCTCGCGATCGCCGCAACCAGGCCATCCTTCCCTTAAAAGGCAAAATTCTCAATGTGGAAAAAGCCAGATTTGATAAAATTCTCCAGAGTGAAGAGATTGGCGTCATCATATCGGCGCTGGGGACAGGAGTTGAACAGGCGGATTTCAATCTGGACAAGCTCCGCTATCATAAGGTCATCATCATGACCGATGCCGATGTGGACGGCTCTCACATACGTACTCTTTTGATGACTTTTTTCTACCGACAGATGCCCCAATTGGTCGAAAAAGGGCATCTCTACATCGCCCAACCCCCCCTTTACAAGATTTCTAAAGGAAGATCCTTCCAGTATCTTAGAGACGAAAGGGAGTTCGAGAAGTATATAATCCGGAAGATATCCGAAGAATTCCAGATCAAGGTCAGTCGACGGAAGGAGCCGATAAAAGGGGATAAATTCCGCAAATTTTTCCAGAGGATTATCGCCAAAAAGAACTTCATCCAGATTCTCGAAAGAAAAAATTTTCCGTTTTTCCTGATCCAATTACTCCTTGAAAACGGTGCCGGGAGCACTGATTTTTTACAGAAGCAGAAAAATGTGGAAAACATCCAAAATCTTCTGAACGAAAAAGGAATCATCTCTGTGATGAACAAGGATGAAGAGCATGGATTGTACGAACTTTCTGTCAATTTCCAAATTAACGGGATGAGTGTATCGTGTAAGGTGAACAAGGCTCTCCTAACCTCTGCCGAATACCAGAATCTTCACAAGATCCACGATGATTTGGAGGGGATCAAGGCTCCCTTCCAAGTTTTGGGCAACAGCGACAAGGTGAAGATCGACAATGAGTCCAAACTCCTCGAATACCTGTTTGAGCATGGGAAGAGAGGAATTGTCATCCAGAGATACAAAGGACTGGGGGAGATGGCGCCTAAACAGCTATGGGAGACAACGATGGATCCGGAAGTCCGGTATCTCCTTCAGGTGTCGATCCAGGATGCTGTCGAAGCCGATAAAATATTTACCATTTTGATGGGAGGAGAAGTCGAGTCACGGCGCAATTTTATCGAGAGCAATGCTCTTGAAGCTCAAAACCTCGACATTTAAGGAGAGTCATGAGTAGCAAGTCCCCTAACAAGCTGTCTGTTGTAAGCCTAGAAAAAGAAATGCGGCAGTCCTACCTGGATTACGCCATGAGCGTGATCATAGGCCGTGCCATTCCTGATATAAAAGACG
>CAYPGQ010000254.1:0-2873 GCA_964410125.1 uncultured Eubacteriales bacterium
AGAGTTTCGGCTGTGCCGATTGCGGCCAGGTCGCCGTCTCCCTGGTAGGAAAACACGACTCTATCCGGAAGAATGCGCTTGATTCCTGTGGCCACGGCAGCCGCCCTTCCGTGGGCAGCCTCCTGCATATCCACATCCAGGTAGTGGTAGGCAAAAACAGAACAGCCCACCGGACAAACACCGACCGTTTTGTCCTGGATGTCCATCTCTTCCACGATCTCCATCATGAATTTGTGGATGGTCGAATGGAAACAGCCGGGACAGTAAGACATCCGCCTGTCGATAAGGGTTCCGGGTCTTTTATAGATGAGTTCGTATCCTTCTTTCATCGGATTACTCCTTAATTTTCTCTTTTATGGCCTCGTACGTTTCCTCGGGCGTGGGGACGATACCGCCCATCCGGCCGAAAAAATGCACGGGCTTTTTCCCGCACACGGCCAGTTTGACGTCCTCCACCATCTGTCCGGCATTCATCTCCACAGACATGAAAAATTTCACCCGGTCTTCAGAAGCGATCGCTCCGAGCCGGTCCCATGGGTATGGCCAGAGCGAGATCGGCCGGAAAAGGCCCAATTTCAGCCCGTCTTTCCTTCCCTGGAGTACCACATTTTTGACGATCCGGGAGCATAAACCATAGGCGACTATTATGTATTCGGCGTCCTCTGTTTTGTATTCTTCGTATCGTATTTCATTCGCTAAGATCTCTTTGTATTTGGCTTGGAGCTTCAGGTTTCTCTTCTCCATATCCTCGGGTTGGATGAAGAGCGATGTGAGGATGTTTCTCTCTCTGTCTGGTGTTTTCCCTGTCGTAGCCCAGGGTTTGTCGGGTTTGTATTCTATTGGCTGTGGCATCATGACTTTTTCCATCATTTGACCGGTCGCACCATCGGACAGGAGCATTACAGGTGTCAAGTATTTATCCGCCAGTTCAAAAGCCAAGAAGATGTGGTCCACCATCTCTTGGACCGAGTTCGGGCCCAATACTATTAAATGATAATCGCCGTGCCCGCCTCCTTTGACGGCCTGCAAGTAGTCTCCTTGACCGGGCTGAATAGTCCCGAGGCCGGGCCCTCCGCGGTTCACATTGACCAACACACAGGGAATCTCGGCACAGGCCATGTAAGAGATTCCTTCCTGCATCAAGGTGAAACCCGGCGAGGAAGTGGTTGTCATCACACGGGCGCCTGCCCCGCCAGAGCCATACAACATGTTCACAGCAGCCAGCTCGCTTTCGGCTTGGATCAGGACATAATTGTGCTTGGGTTCCTGGCGAGCCAAATATTCGATCACTTCTGATTGAGGAGTGATCGGATAACCAAAATAGGCCTGCATGCCTGCCCGAATGGCAGCCTCTGCCAGGGCCTCGTTGCCTTTCATCAGTTTGAGTTCAGCCATTATTGCCTCCCTTCCTTGGGGTGGGCCGCCTTTTGCTTTTTCTCTCTGTAGACCGTGATGGCCGCATCCGGACACATCACAGCGCAGTTGGCGCAGCCGATGCATTCTTCGGGTTCCGCAAGGTAGGCATAGTGGAGACCGTAGCTGTTAGTGTCGGATGTGTTGATGGCTAAACAGTCGGTGGGACAGTTGATCACACACAGGTTGCAGCCCTTGCAAACCTCGATCGCTATTTCAACATAACCTTTTTGGGCCATTCCTCCCTCCGTTTGCTTATCTTAGATCATGCACTTTGCGACTGGATTTAAGCATTCTGATGCCCGTTGACAATATAATATATAGGGCAGGGATCTTCTTTGCAAATTAACTACATCTCAAACGAGAGCACACGGTGCGAGTGGCACTGGATGTTCACGGCAGCGGGCATGGACGCGATGTGACAGGGGAAGGATTCCACGTGAACGGCCAGGGAGGTGCATCTGCCTCCCATGCCCTGGGGCCCTATGCCAAGGTTATTGATCCGTTCCAGAAGCCTTTTTTCCATGTCCGCATAAAAAGGATCGGGATTGTGGGATCCCAGAGGTCTTCGCAACAGGGCTTTTTTGGCCAGGAGAGCAGAGTATTCGAAGTTGCCGCCTACGCCCACGCCGACAATGGTCGGAGGGCAGGGATTAGAGCCGGCGGTGTCCACTGTCTCGACAACAAAATTTTCGATTCCTTCCTGGCCGGCGGCTGGGGCAAACATCCGGATCTGGCTCATGTTTTCAGCTCCTCCGCCCTTGGCGATGAAAGTCACCTTGAATACATCGCCTGGAACCAATTCCCAGTGGATATAGGCAGGCGTGTTGTCCCCTGTGTTTTTGCGCCGAATCGGGTCTTCCACTACTGATTTTCGCAGATATCCTTCCTCGTATCCTATGCGGGTTCCCTCGGTGATCGCCTCCTGGAGGCTTCCCAAGCCATCATCTTTGTCCAGTTGGACATCCTCTCCGATCTCCACAAAAAATACGGCCAGGCCTGTGTCCTGACAGAGCCCCAGTTTTTCATCCCTGGCAATATCGGCGTTTTTGAGGATTTGCTGAAAAACAGACTTGCCGGCAGGAGATTCCTCCTTGGCATCCATTTCTTTTATGACTTTTAATGTGTCCTCTTGGAGTTCGAAATTGGCTTTTTGGACGACTCCTCTGATTTTGTCTCGTACTTCAGACAGAATTATGGTTTTCATATGATACCTCCGGATTAATAACAGAATAAAGATAAATAAAGGAGCATGACGTAACAGTTTAAGCCTCCATCCAAAACCTGTCAAGAAGAATGTGGCGTGAGTAAGCATCCTTATTTCCGTGATATCAAAAGGCTTCATATAGGCTTTTAGGAATGGTTTTGCTTCCGTGAAGATTTTTAACGCCATTCCCTCACCGCTCTTCTCGGCGGCTCTGAACTGCGCACGTTAACACCCAAACTCTTCCACTCTAACC
>CAYPGQ010000255.1:0-2795 GCA_964410125.1 uncultured Eubacteriales bacterium
ATGGCAGGTCAAATATCACCTTATTGCATTGTCCAGTTTTTGGGGAGTAGTTCATCTTTCCCTGACCTGTCAGGCTCATTGATATTGGTAATTGCAAATATTCGACCGGTTGAAGCCACTAAAATCTCAATTGGAAATACTTTAGCAGTGGATTGCTTTTTTATATATTTTCCATCCAGAGAATAAAATGTTAAATTTCGTATAAAATCCTCGATCACTAGCTGATTATCACCTTTTATGAATATCTTATTCGGACGAATCAACTCACCAGGCCCCTCTCCTTTTGATCCTATCGATCTTAGAAAAATTCCATTTTTATCAAACACTTTAGCTTGTGTCTCTCCTTGATCCATGGCATATATATTCTCTTCATCATCAACTGCTAAATACCATACACGATAAAAAGAGTAATCGTCTTTTCCATCGGTTTTTCCAATGCATAGCTCCTCTTTCAAATCAAGTACATCACCTCCATACATCGGCTCCTTAGGATTTTTGATGACTGCGGCTTCACCCACCATCTCTACTGTTCCTTTCCATTCAGCTTTTTGTTGATGATAGGAAATCAACAATATTGAAGAGATTAACCATAAAATTCCTGGAATTATTGCGGCCTTCATTCTCATTTCATCACCCAGTATAGGTTATACTCCCTTCATCATAATTTATCCTTATTCCCCAGCTTCTTTTTCCCCAATAATATTGGTCAGGTCAGATTTTCCAGGTGACCTTGTAGCGTTTAACCACGTGATACCCTTCTTCATCTTCTTCTATGGTATAAAGTTTCCCTTTCTTGATCAGGAGGGGGCGATTTTCAAACGGGACTTTGACAACAAATCTGCCCTGTGCATCAAAAACATCAAAATAATACCCTGCTCCATCAGGTGTCCGCTCATAAGTCGTTACAAATATTCTGCCTTCATCATCAGTATTTAGCCTCCAAAATGGACAATGGTGTTCAGGTAAAGTCATTCTTTCCTTAATTTGAGGTGGTAGGTCCTCGCCTTCCAATCTCTCCTCGACATCCTTTGGGATTACTTCCACAGGTGTGTATTCTTTCGATATTTTCCGTATCAGATTCCCTTCAGTATCAAAAACCTTAAGCTCATATTTTCCCATGTATCCGAAGACAATTTGATTTCCGTTGATAATGGTCCACCTCAAAGTAGGGAAAAAGGGATTAAAACCATCACGTCTAAAATTCGGTAAAGGCGAAGAACCGACTGAGCGGATATAATTCGCTTCGGAGTCGAGTTTCTTGAGCTCGTACCTAGGATTTTCCTCATCCCTGACAATCTCAACCCCAAGAATGTTCCCATCCGAATCGATACGAGCTGTGGTCATATCGTATTTCGCAGTCGAAAGAGTTCTTTTGTATTCTCCATCCAATGAGAAATAGGAAATATTTCGATAATTTTTTACCACAATTTCATTTTCTTTAGAAACTGTTATAGAACGAGGTAAATGCAAATCACCGGGTCCTTCGCCCTTTCTGCCGAATGTTTTGATATGATCTCCTTTTATATCATAAATTTTTACATTGCATTCCTCAGAATCAAGGACATATATCCTTTCCTCTTCATCTGTCGCAACAGACGCCACCTCTGAGAACATGTATTCCTCTCTTCCTATCCCCTCCCCGATGGATAGCTCCTCTTCCAAAACAAAAATATCTTCCCTATACATTGGCTCTTTTGGATTCTTAACAATCGTTACTCCATCCATCTCCTCTATGGTGCCCTTCCACTCTGCCTTTTGCTGACCACAAGATGAAAGCAGCATTAAAGGAACAATTATTAAGATAGCTGGAATTGGTAAAGCTGTTAGTCTCATTTTTATCTCCCCCTATATGTTTCACTCTCTTCCTTTTTAGGATAAAGCTGAACGGACTTTAAGTCAAACTACCTTGACATAACCCCGGGCCTGTTTTTTTCCTTAAGGCTATTTTTGCGATGTATTTGCCTTCGGAATCAAAGACCTTATAATAGTATCCATTTTCGTCGGATGTCTTTTCAGCAGTCCGGTTCTAATCCTTTATTTTATACTTAACAACTGAAGGAATGTCATTCTCATCATACTCAACGATGAAAAGAGCATCTCCAGAAATAGTCATTGGGTGTTGGCTCAATCCCTCGATTTTCACATGATGCTGCAGGGGCAAATAGAAATTATCAATGTATTCCCCCCTTAAATTAAGCACATCCACAAGTATCCCCTTTTCCTTATCCACCGTGGATGTCATGGCCCAAATAGTCTTATTTTGAGTAAACAGCTTTTGAATATCGTTGAGATTATCCACCGGAGGCACCAAGGTGTACAGGTGAGGCCGTACTTCCACACGCCCTGTTTTATCAGACTTCCACTTCACACTCCTGTACTCTCTCGTGAATGTTCTGACGATTTGCTGGCTTTCAAGATCGAGCATATTGAGCATATACTCCTGCGTGTGGTAGATAACCAGAAATTTGTCCATAAAGGGCTTGGCCGTAAAATCGACGATAAAATTGGCGATAATGGCATTTTTTAATCTTTGTGCATACCATTTCACTGGAAAATCAAGGTTTGTGTTTTCGACTTTTCCTTTCTCCGAGACCAATCTTAAATTCCATTTTATGTCGATTATCTCGGGCTCTCTTTTCTCGAGTTTCGGGAATGAACTGTGCGCCATGACATATTCATCTTCTAAACACGTGATCAGTTTTGAAACCGCCTCTTCGGGCCTGATCTCGTTTATCAATTCCCCCAGCATATCCAATCTAACGATCTTGTTCGGTCTCCCCTGGAGGACGACGATT
>CAYPGQ010000256.1:0-2788 GCA_964410125.1 uncultured Eubacteriales bacterium
ATCTGGTCACAGATGACTTTGGCTTTGGCCAGTTTGATCTTATCCAACTGCTGGTCTATATATCTTTTTTTGGATAACAAATCCTTCGTTCTTTGGGACGCAAAATCGCTTTGCCAGAACACGACCGATTTTTCAGGAGAAGATTGGACAAAATCCAGGAGTAAGTATTCGCTTTTGTCGAGATAGTCTATGGTGTCGCGGCGGGCCATCTCTAATTCCATCATGTCATAAAAGCCCTGAGGAGCGATGATTCTTCCATCATCGGCAACCTGTAGAGGAGGAGACTGGAAAATCAGGAAGGTAACGACCGCACCGACAATCATACCCAACAGAAGACCGGCATAAGCAAGACGGAACCTGGGCTGGAACAAGAACGGCCACAAACCAGCCCGGCGCGGCTGTCTCTTCCGGGACGGTTCCTTGTCAAAAATCCCATCAGAAATTCGTGTGGGGAAGTTTTTCCAATCCACCGATTCGATAGCCTTCTCCATCTCTGCATTCAGCAAATCTGCTGCTTCATAGACCTCTTTCAATTCCAGGAGTTCTGCCTTGCACTTCTGGCATGTCTCTAGGTGAGCTTCCACCTGTTTTTTATCGAATTCATTCAATTCGTCATACAAAAAAGCCACCAAATTCCGGTTTGTTTTTTTACAGTCCTTCATCCCATTCTCCCCATATACGGACTCATCAGAGTCCTAAGATTTCGAACCGCTTTAAAATGAAGTGATTTAACGGTTCCCAAAGCTATATCCAAAATTTGCGCGATCTCGCTGTAGTGAAGATGATTGTAGTGTTTCATAACAAAGATCATCCTTTGCTTTTCACTCAGTTTCACCAAACAGCGGGAAAATATTTCTTTGAGATCAGAGGATGGATCATGGTGAGAGGACTCATGAGGTGTTTGGTTCATCTCTTCGATATTTTCCTTCCGCCTCAATTCGTTGTCCCTTTTATGGTGTTTCCTGTAGTAGTCGATGCATATATTTTTGGCCATCTGGAGAAGCCAGTTTTGGAAACTTTTTCCCTTCTGGAACATGTGAGCTTTCTGGTAAAACCTTAAAAAGGTTTCTTGCACGATATCCAAAGCATCTTCTTTGTTGCGAAAATAAGAGTAGGCTAGCTGGAAAACTTTTCTTTGGTAAAGCCTAGTCAAAGTCATGAAAGCCTCTCTATCCCCGCTTTTAACCCTTTCGACAAGGCTGCTGATTTCGTCTTGCTGGTTCTTTTTCTGGGTATGCATTCTTGCTATCCCTGATGAATCACTACCTGGCTTTTCCCGTTGTTATTATTCTATATCTCATCATGGAATTCTCAACGTGTATTACGAAGGATTTTTTTAAAAGGTTTACCCCTATCCGTACCGCATCCATTTGATGATCTCGGAAAAGCTCGGGCGTTTGCCATACATCAGGATTCCTACCCTGTAGATCTTGGCCGAAATCCAAATCATCAAAATTGTGGTAAGGATGAGGAGCACGATGGAAGCGGCAATTTGTGGAAAGGGAGGAAGCAGGACGGATATGCGGAGAAGCATCAAGATCGGGGCGAAAAACGGGATTATGGATAGGACAACCGAAACAGAGCTATCCGGACTTTTGATCACAAACATCATGAGCATGATCGGAACGACTAAAAACATGGTCACCGGCATAACCAGTTGCTGCGCTTCTTTTTCGTTGTTGACCATCGAACCGATCCCGGCATACATGGTCCCATACAGGAAATATCCCAGGATGAAGAATACTATAAAATAGACGAATATATAAGCTGGGATGGTCGGTATCGGAAAGTTCGCTGCCGCTGGGAAAAACCGAGAAACCACATTCCCGCTGTATTTGGTCGCAGCAATCCCAAAAAGGGCCCATATCGCATATTGTGTGAATCCCACAGCCGCAATGCCAAGGATTTTCCCTGCCATCAACTGAAAGGGTTTGAGGGAGGAAAGCACGATCTCCACCACACGGGAACTTTTCTCCTCGATCACCCCTCTCAGGATAATCTGGCCATAAAAGATGACAGTCATGTACAGGATAAGCACAAGAACAAAGGAGATCATGAACGTTCCCCCGGCGTCTCTTTCCACACCCCTCGTTGTAACCTTTTTTGTATCCAACCGGACAGGCCTCATGTACTGACCGATTTTCTCTGGGTCGAGCCCCTCCCCTCTCAATCTTTTTTCGATGATGATGCTGCTCAGTGTCTGACCGATGTTTCCCTGCTTGTCGAAGTCGGAGACGTGTTCGGATACATACTCGGCTATCCCACCCTCGGAGATGTTTTCTGGAATGTATATATAAGCCGTGAGTTCTTTAGCCAGCACGTTTTTATTCAGTTCCTCCAGCAATTGGCCTAAATCTTCCTTTATCTTGAACTCTTGGAGGATATAGCGCCGGTTGCCATCTTTGAGTTCCTGGTCAAGCTTTTTGTCCAGTTCCATGAAGACTTCACAGCTGAGGTCCACCACTCCGATTTTTTCCTGCTTGTCGACAGAAACAAACTGAACAAGAATCGGGACCACAATGAAAGCTGCCATCAACACAGGACCTAGTATGGTCCCGATGATGAAACCCTTAGTCCGGACGATCTGGATGTATTCTCTCTTAATGACCGATATTATCTTGCGCATTGGTTTCTCCCACTTTGTCGATAAATATGGCGTTTAAGGTTGGCTCCCGCACTTCAAACTTGTTGATCCGGATCTTGCCCACCGATTTATTCAGAAGGTCCTGAGGATCGGATCGTTCTTTCATCTTGATCTCCATGAACTTTCCGTAATCATCGATCTTCT
>CAYPGQ010000257.1:0-2674 GCA_964410125.1 uncultured Eubacteriales bacterium
TGCTGATCTGTGGAGAGGTGACCCACACAAAAATTTCCACTGTGACCACAGAACTATTGCGAACGGGAAGAGAGCTTTGCGATAGATTGGGTAAGTCCCTTCATGTCCTCCTTGTCGGGAAGGATATCGAAGAGGCTACCTCTAAAGCAATAGCACTGGGCGCAGATAAGGTCCATCTGGCTTCTGGTGTTTCATTCGAAGAGTTATCGCCAGAATTTTATATACAGGTCATTTCAAGAGTGTGCGTACAACTCCAACCGCTGTTTTTTTCATAAAATCGCTACGATCAATTCCGTTTTTTTCCATCATTTGACGTCCATTTTTATCATCGTGTCGCACTTAAAAATTCCAAGGCCCTTTCCATCGCCTTTTTAGCATCTGCATCATTCTCGGCAGCGTAGGCGACCTCTACATCCCTCTTTGCCCAAAAGATTTGAAGATCGATGATCAAACCTGAGGCGAGCTTCCTCAATGTCGCATGATCGCTTCTCAGGAATCCCGAAATGTACCAGTGTGACTCCTCAAACTCTTCGGCCAGCTTCAGCAATGCCTTTTCCATATCCTTCGGATCTTGGTTCAGGATCAGAGTTTTCACAAGCCGGTCATGCTGTTCCTTCCAGACTTTATCATACATCAGCTCGACCCGATACTTAAGCGGATCCGTGTGTTTCCCGTAGGGTACAAGCTCCCGGCAGGCCAGCCAGCGGACCAGCCTCGGAGTGAAATACCTCAATCCGGGTGTCTGTTCAGGATGGCCGGTGCAGAGGGCCACCCTGATTGGGTCCGTCTCTTTGCTCACGACGAGAAAGGCCTTGCCCGGCGTCACACCCTTGGCCTCGGGCTGTCTGTGATAGATATCGGAGACAAAAGTCAGCAGAGTCTCATATTCGGGAAGGTCAAAGTCGCCTTTGACCATGATAGGCCCCTGCCAAAATTTCAGAAACAGGGATGATTGTCCTTCAAGCTCGGGGAATATATCCAAAGCCTTGGCCTCTATCATAGCCTCGGCGATTGCCCCTCCCCTGTTCCAGTGGGCGCGGTCAAAAGAGGCCACATCCAACAAGCCCAGGCTCCAGTCATAAGTTCCTGTTCCAAGATAGGCGCTGGCACAGTAGCCCAGGTATCCTCCGCCATTTTGGATGAAATCTTTGACCTGTTTCAAACCAGAAGCTCCCAAAAAGCTTCCGATTGCCGAGCCGCTCCCGCCGGGAAAAACCGTCACATCCACCCGATCCAGAATTCCAGAGGCGATATCCGCGGCGTCTATGGCCGCACTTACTATCCCGGGATC
The DNA here is from genome assembly GCA_964410125.1 of uncultured Eubacteriales bacterium. GTDB lineage: Bacteria > Acidobacteriota > Aminicenantia > Aminicenantales > Aminicenantaceae. The sequence continues at coordinate 1,292 of CAYPGQ010000257.1, forward strand.
GATATTACACAGAGTCTGAATGAGGGCCACACCGTTATCCAGACTCCCGACACCGTAATCGTCATACACGGCGACTTTGATGTCCCGGGATTCTTCTTCCCAATTTTTCTCCAATCTCCTCTGACCCAAGCTGATGTCATCGTAGACTTTGATCAGGACTTTTAAAACAGAGGAATCCTCTTCGCTTTTTATGGCTGCCCAGAGGTCTCTTTCCGCGGCAAAATACTGCCATTCCCCAAGAATTTTAGCTGCGGTTTTTCGGATGTCCGGATAATGGCTACGAAGTCGTCCGACGATGTGAGGCAGGAAATCGGGATAACGCCCTCCGCTCAGCTCCCTCATGGCCGAGTTGACTCTGGCAACTTCTTCTTCAGTCTCGGCCGCCATCGCCGATTTAAGCCGGTTGATGAGACCGTTTCTCTGTTTCTTCTTGTCTTCCGTGAAGACCTTTTCCTCCGAATAAAAATCCGTTCGGAGATAGCGGCCGTAGTTCAGCCTTTCACCGTCCGACATCAACCGCACAAGCCTGGGCAGCACCCATTTCATTCCGGGCGTCTGGTGGATTTTCCATCCTGTAAGGATGACCTTTCCCGACCCGAAGTCTGACTCGATGAGTTCCGCAGATCCATTCAATGCTGCATTTACCTCAAAACCGAACACAAAAACTGCATTGTCTTTTTTTGCCGTTCTTGAAATGGCCACATATCCATCAACAGGGGCGTAAAAGGTAGGTTTTTTTCCGAGCTCGGGAAACGATTCCCCATATTTGGGATTTAGCGTGATCTTCAAAATCCCTCTTTGGTTTTGAGGGATCGAGATCCAGTGGGCATCGACAAAACCGAAGCTACCTTCTGTTTCTCTGATTCCCAACTTAGCACCCATTCCGATTCCAAGATAGCCGCCTCCATTTTTCACAAACTCTTGAACCTTGGCCTTTCCCAGATCGCCGAAATCGACCGGTGTTGTCCTATCATCCTGAAGGCCGAAATCCACGACCACAAACACATCAATGCATTCCAGTTTCCCTGCAACCACATCAGCAGCAGTCATCGGACTGACTGAAATCTCACGATCGATGAAGAACGCCGAGGCGAGTTCTCTGAAAGCCAACCGAGCTTCCGTTCCTCGATAGTAGACACCGACATGAAAAGATTCGGCCGAAGTCAAGGGGAACACAATACACAGGGCGGCCAACAGGAAAATGATGGTAGCCATAAGATGAATTCTAGTTTTCATACTAATCCCTCCTAAAAATTCCTGACGTATAGGTACAGCGATCGTATGTAAATGGGCATTATATTCATTATATCCAAGGTCTGCAATATTGCATTATCAATATTGCTTTTTTATCTAGAAAATCGACCACTTTATCTGCTTGTTTGG
>CAYPGQ010000258.1:0-2673 GCA_964410125.1 uncultured Eubacteriales bacterium
GGTTTTTCAAGGCCAAGGAACATGTCTTTAAATACAACTGGGAGGAAGCGCGCCGTGGCTTCGAGTCCTATCTTAAGGACTACCCACAAGGGCGGCTTCGCGATGAGGGCCTCTACTGGTTGGCCACCAGCCTGAACATGCTGTCCAAGGGTGAAAAGACGGAAGAAAAAATCGTTGCACTCAAGGAAGCGGCCGTCGCCCGGATCAACGAGTTAATCGACGATCATCCAAAAAGCCTGTGGTGGGACGACGGAATGGCACTCCGCATCGAGATCGCCTCACAACTCATCCTGATGGGACGGGACGGCTACACACCTATTATCGAGGAAGCCGTCCGGACACAAAAGAAGGATGTCCGCCAACTACGGACGCTGGCGCTCAACTCCCTTGCCGACCTGGACGAAGATTACGTTCTGCCTCTGCTCGAAAACATCCTGAAAACGGACAAAGATTCGGAGATACGGAAGCGGTGCGTGCAGCTCCTCGGCAGTAATTTTTCCGACAGATCCCTGGACCTGCTGCAGAAACTGGCCGCAGAGGACAAAGACAGACAGATCCAAAGGGAAGCGCAGTCCTGGATCGATCGCATTACCCAAGCCAGCATTTCGGTTTACATGAAATACAACATCTACGGCAGCCGGCTTCTGGATGAATCCCTCTATGATGAATTCCCTGAAGGAAAAATCCGAACCATTCCCCTGAAAGCTGAGGGCCCCATAAAAGCAAAGAACATACCGGATCTTATTCAGCCGGTTTTCAACGGCAAGTTGTCTTCCATGATGAGTTCCGCCGACGGCATGATCCCCTATCCCGGTTTTTTTCTTCAGGAGCGGTTCATGACCATGACCAATCGGGCGGGGGATTACCAGCTGTGGATCAAGCCGGATGAACTCGATTTGACCGAAGACCGGATCACCGGAGTCGTCGAATTCCGCCACCGCAAAACAAACGAAAAAAAGGATGTCTCCTTTCAATTGGGCAGAGAGGAAACCAAGCTCCTCAGCACCCGCAGCGGCAATGTGATCTCCCTTATGATTATTCAGTTCAGGGAATGGGCTGCGGAAGAAGGACGAATGGGATTGTCCGGACCTCCGGATACGCTTACCATCAACACAGAAAACTCTGCCCTCTCCAAAGAGTGGAGCCTGCTGGCGAAGATTTTCGGGAAGGAAGATAGAGGTTCCTACAACACAACATTCAACGTGATAGGATGGACGGTCCGTTCCACCCGGAAGAACTGGTCTCTCGAAGATATCACCGGAAAGACGGGCAAGTACGACTTCGCTCAGGCGGAAGCCGTCTGCTCCCATCCCGAAGGCTGGAAACTGGCCGGCAACCTCCTCCTGCTGATAAAAGAAAGGCAATTCATCGGGCGCAAAGCAGTTCTTCTGGACCCAAAGGGAAAAACAGCGGCTCTCGGCGACGAGATCATCGTTCCTGTCGATAACCCGGAAGACTTCGTTGTGAAAGGCGCCCGCCGTATTGAACAAGCCGAATCCGAGCTTCCCGATTACGGCCCCTTGGAAGCACAGGCTGTCTTTCAAATCGAGCCGAATCTCGAGATCCAGACAGACCGCAAGTATTTCAATGCGGAAGAGTTCAGCCGGAATCTGATAGGATTCGGACGCTCCAGAGCGCAGCTTCCTGAAAAGATCTCCCCTCCAACAAAAGAAAAGACATCTGCTCCTCCGAAGGAGTTCGCTTCGGATGCGGAAAAGATTTATATTCGAAATCACACAACCAGTCGAATGTGGACGCTGCTGGGGGACATCTTCTGGATCAAAAACCAGAATCGACTCGTCGGATTCGGCACCCTCGTCATAAATCCCGACCGTGAACTGAAGGCCCAAGGTTTGATCTCTGTCCCTCTCGACGACCCGGCCGCCTACAGAGTGCTTCAAGGGAAAACCTGGAAAAAGAGGAGAATCATCGAAAAGGCGGATGAGAGAAACACCCGTTATTACTATCCCTGCCAGATCAACAGTGGCCAAGGTTGGGAAGTGCTGACGACACTTCACTCCGGTCCGCCGCCCATTACAGGGGGCAAGAGCGACTACAGCCTTGCTCAGGCCACATGCACCCATGACGGCAGGGAGTGGATCCTGATCGGTCACATCATGTTTCTCCAGAAGGAGAAAACGTTCATCGCCCGGCAGGCCGCTCTGATCAATTCGGACGGCGATATCGTCTATGGCTCCGAGATCGAGGTCCCGGCCGACAATCCGTCAGGCGCCAAAATCATTAAAAAATAATCCTGACTCAAAAAGTCCCGTCCCGGTTCAATCCGGGGCGGGACACCATCCCCCCGATTGATTCAAAATTTGTGGCCAAGGCCCGGGGAATTTCCTGTAATCCTAAAGAGTAATAAACCTGCTGCTTTGTCAATGATAATATTGTCCCCATTTATAGTTCTAGGCTCAAATTGATTTGGAAAATCCCCTGAATTCACCCAAAAATTTCTATAGCCAAATCCAATCCGTTCAAAGATTCTACTAGTATCATCCTCTGAAACCGGTTTGTATTCCGACCTGAGAACAGGACCAGTGATATCATCAAATTTTTTGTGGCCGTGTAGTTCTTTCAGTTGTTCAAAGGATCGCTCAATCTCTTCTTTTAAAGCCTCCTCGCTGTTTCATGTGGGTAGATTAAAATTAAACTTCCCTGCGATAAGGT
>CAYPGQ010000259.1:0-2601 GCA_964410125.1 uncultured Eubacteriales bacterium
GATTAACTACCTTTTTTAAGATCCCCTCTATTTCTCTATGGATATATATCTTCTTAGCCATTAGCAATTATGTACAGCAAATTATGAAATAAGTCAAGACATTTTTGCAATGATATTGCATATTATCATTATTTATCTTTGCCACGGAAAGACACTGAGCGGTTCATCTTTTATATGTACCAAACGGGGATAAATTTGATTAAAGATGAGTTTATCTTTAAATCACCGCAGAAGCCTTTAGTGAGGACTAAAGCTTTCTCCGGTTTATAGTGGAGAATAAAATTTCTAAATCCCCGGGATATTTTTGGCCCCGATATATTGGAATATTTAACCTCAATGGGGATGACTTTTTCTTCCTTTTCCAGAATAAAATCGACCTCTGCCTTGGCCAAAGTTCGCCAGTATTTTATAGAAAACTCAGGGCAGTTTATCTTTAATTGGATATAGGCTGTATTCTCCATGAGATTTCCCGCATCAGTCCTGAATTCAATCTTATTGAAGTTATCAAGGGCGTAATTTCGCAAACCCGTATCGATGAAATAAAGTTTGGGATTTTTCTTCAGTTCAGTCGCTCTGTTGGTGTAAAAAGGTCCTAAAAGAGATATTATGTATGTCTCTTCCAGTACAGAAAGATAATGTTTTAGTTCCTTGTAGTAAGTCTGGGAATCAGAACAAAGGCTGTTATAATTAACCAGACTGCTGATGTGTGCAGCTAAGAGCCTGACTGTAGTTCTAAATTTGGTGATATTGTTAAGCCTTAAGAGTTCTATAATATCCCGCGTGACATAAGTCTCATAGATGTTTTTTAAGATTGTTCTTTTTGTGTGGGAATCATCCGTTTTAATGACCTCCGGGTAGCCGCCAAAGATTGCATATTCTTCAAAATATTTTTCAAAGTCAGAGCGAAAAATATCCTTTTCCAACCTGAAATTTTTTCCTGTGCTTATAAATTCTTTGAGCATTTTTGCTCTTTCCAGGTATACATTGTTGAGCTGTGAGGATTTTACTCGAATAAATTCAGCAAAACTCAGTTCAAAGAGATAAAATGAGAACATTCTACCTACCAAAAATTTAGCCGTCTTTCCTGTTAGTTCCAATGAAGAAGATCCGGTAATTACGAACTTGATATTTTCAAAAAGGTCATAAAGAAGTTTTAGTTTTTGTCCTCCGTCAGCAAGATAATGAAATTCGTCTAGAAAAAAATAAAAGCGCTCGTTTTGTCTTTTTGCGATGAAACTCTTGATAAAATCTTTTGGATTTAAAGAAATTTTTTCTAAAATCTCTCTGTCTTCAAAGGTTAAAAATATAATATTTTCCGGATTAATTTCCTTTTCATTTATCAGATATTGTTGAAGCATCTTTAGAAGTGTGGTCTTACCTGATTGGCGGGGACCTTTGATGGCGTATATTTCTCTGCGGTCAATCCATTTTTTCAATACTTCCATAAGGCGGCGAGGAAAGAATTTTGAAGAAGCTTTATTAATTTTAATCATATTATTATTAATTATTATTTAATAATAATAGCATTATTATTGACAAGATTCAATAAACCTTTTTCTCGCGGTGCTCGGGCATGCTACCGCCGTTGGGTGAGTGAAGCAATTTTGGCTCCCGCACGGCTGTGATCGGATTCGATGTCACGAAAAAAGAATGGCCGGAGGATAACACCAAAATTCATTCCAGCCAACAGGAGATCGACAAGATCCTGAAGCTCATCCGTCTTACGCTTCACCAGAATGAAGTGATATTCTCCGGGAAGACAGGAAAAATATCAGGTTTTGCAGCAGGGGTGGATTATCCTCAGATCTGGCTTCGGGATGCCAACACTATCCTTCCTGCCTCACGCTATTTTTATGACCGATCCTTTCTTGCCTCATGGCTCGAGGAGCACCTGGCTTTTCAAAAAGGAAACGGATCCATGGAGGATTGGATTGATTCTAGAGGAAAATCGGATGGCTTTTTGGGAAGAAAAAGCCAGATCGATTAAAGACAACACCAACAAATGGCTCTGGCAGGAAGAGAAAGGTTTTTACAAAGTCCACGAGCATCTGGATTCTCTCCGCCATGATTTCGATGAAAAGAACATGTTCGTCATGGGGGGAAACACAGCGGCAGGAAACCTATGATGTCTCCACCATAAGCGGAACTCTCCTTCCGCCCTACCCAAAAAATTTCTTCAAACATCCGCTGCTGGACGATCCCTATGAATACCAGAACGGAGCCCAGTGGGATTGGTTCGGCGCTCGGTTGATCTATGCCATGTTCCAGCATGGTTTCAGCCAAACAGCCAAAGAAAAATGGCTCGAGATCATCCAAAAAAATGTGGACAACAGAGGATTTTTCGAGTGGGACAACAAAGAAGGCGTTGGCCTGGGCAGCGACTTCTACGCTGGCAGTGCGGGGAGTATGGGAAAAGCCCTGTTCGAGGGATATTTCGGGATCAATCTGAGACATAATCATCTGAGCATAGAACCAAAGTTAGGAAAAGAATCAGGAAACATCTATGTCTATCAGCCGGCCAGCGACCTATTCGTGGCCTATGAATATTGAGCCCCTCCCCATTGTCTGGACAGAAAATGCCCTTCTTTAAGGTGAAGTTTG
>CAYPGQ010000260.1:0-2576 GCA_964410125.1 uncultured Eubacteriales bacterium
ATTAAAGTAAATGTTCGAGCTCATATTCCATCGAACCCAGGCCTATCTCTTCACCATGTCGTAGTTGTGCAGACCAGTCCACATCGATCGCTTCCCGCAAAAAATCTTTTTTATTGGCCTCTAAAAGCAAGTCAATAGAGGCTTTATCCACAGCAACCGGATCAAGGGAAGCAACGATACCCAAATCAGGAACGAGCACCTTCCCATTTTTGGACATGCAATCACAATCCTTGGTGATCTTGACAAGGTAGTTTATAAAACCTGCTCTATTCTTCATGCTTTTCAGGACTGCAAAGGCATATTCTGCCATCTTTTCTTGAATACGCAACGTATCCCCATCCCAACGCATCTTGATAGCTCCAGCGCTACACACCACTAGGCACTCTCCGCATCCGATGCATCTCTCGTCGATGATGCGTGCACTGCCGTCAACCTGCTCTATGGCATCGGCCGGGCAATATTCCAAACATACCGAACAGTTCGTACAAGCTTTTGCTTTTACCCAAGGATGAACATCCGAATGCTGTTCGAGTTTTCCCGCCCGAGAAGCACATCCCATCCCCAAATTTTTGATAGTCGCGCCAAAACCCGAAAGGATGTGACCGGTAAAGTGGCTTAGGCACAAGAGCACATCGGTATGGAAAAAAGTGCTGGCAATTTTTGCCGATTTGACATGCCTCAGGTTCACCTCCACTTCACCGCTTTCTTTGCCGATAAGACCATCGGCGATGATGACAGGAACGCCTAAAGCTTCCAAAGAAAATCCGTGTTGCGCCGCCAGCTGGAGATGCTCGACAGAATTGGATCTGTTGCCAATATACAAGGTATTCGTATCCGTCAAGAATATTTTAGCTTCCTGCTTTTTCAGCCCATCGATTAAATGTTTCAACCACGGAGGTTTGAGGAATCCGGTATTTCCTTTTTCTCCGAAGTGGATTTTTATTCCCACGAAGGAATCTTTTTTTATGCTATCCTCTAACCCAAGCATACCAAATATTCTTTTGGTTTTCTCAGCCAGGATTTCGTGACCCTCCTTTTCAGAAGCAGGTAAAAAGAACACTTTGCTGGGCATTATTTTTCTTTAGCTTTCTTGTTTCTTATGGCTTCGAACTTAGATTCCGTCGTATGGACATCCGTTTTTAATTTGCCAGAATATCCGATGGATGCCAAAGTTTTTTTCAACGCATCAAATGCAAAATAGACCTGGGGAAAGGACAAATTTCCCATATGTCCTATCCGAAAAACCTTCCCGGCTAAATCCCCCAACCCACCAGCCACGATGACTCCGTTTTCGGCATATGTCCTGCGAAAAATCCCATCCTCAACTCCATCGGGATAACGCACAACGCTCAAGGTATCTGACAAGTATGGATCCTCTGGAACAAAGGAAAAACCCAGTCCGAGTAACTCTGCCCTGATGGTCTGAGCCACACGGGTATGCCGGGCGAATCGGTTTTCCATCCCCTCCTCTAGCATGATTTTTGTTCCTTCAAAGAATGCTCTAATCTCATTCACACAAGGGGTAGAAAAATACTTTGAAGGATCCTTCATTATGGGAAGCCAGTTAAGAAGGTCCGAATAAAAGGCAGGGATGCTCTTCATGTGCTCTCTTTTTTTTATAACTCTCTCCGAGACGACCAACACGGCCAATCCAGGAGGTACGCCAAAGCACTTTTGGGCAGCGGTCAAAACAACATCCACCCCCCAATCATCCATTCTCTCCTCGATTCCTCCTGTGGCACACACGCCATCAACGATGAAGAATGTCTTATACTCTCTGATGATCCGGGCATATTCACCAACCGGAGCACAAACTCCAGTAGCCGTATCCACATGGGTAGCTACCACCGCGGTATAAGCTTTTTGGGATATTCGATTACCGAGCACCTCGGGTTCCACAGCTTTTCCCTCATCGCTCTGGAGAATATCACAGTTCAGTCCGAAGCTTTGAGCAATTTTTTCCATTCTCTGGCCAAAAAAACCTTGAGAGAGCACCAACACTCTCTCCCGTTTGGCAATCGTGTTTAGCAAGGCCATTTCCATTGCTAAGCTCCCCGCACCGGCAACAATGAAGGATTCTCCTCTTTCGCAAAAAACAATTTTTTTCAAATTTGCAAGCGCTTCCTTCAATTCAGCAACAAATACGGGGCTGACATGAGATAGTGTAGGCTGAGAAAGCGCATTCAGAATCTTGGGATGAACAGGAGTAGGCCCTGGGATGAGAAGTAATTTTTCTTGATCCATAGTCCCTCGCAATCAAAAAGATACCCTCCATTTTTATCAATAATCCACAATAAATCAAGATGATTTATTACTCTGGATTACTAAAATAAAATGCCCATGCCCTCTTACTAAGAAAAATCAGGAAGTTATCCTGATATTTATTCATCGGCACGTAATACTTTCTTTGTCCTGTTCCGTAATATATAATGAATTAAAAAAAAATATCCCTGTTTAAGAATTTGAGGAATGGAGACTAGAGATGTTAAGGATTGAACATCTTTCTAAAACCTTCGACACTATTAAAGCTGTGGACGATATTACTCTGGAGGTCCAAAAAGGGGAGATCTTCGGAT
>CAYPGQ010000261.1:0-2549 GCA_964410125.1 uncultured Eubacteriales bacterium
ATGTCAGAATAGATCGGTTGGCCGCCCCGCTTTCCGTTCTTTGGAGGTGTCCACGCATCGATGGCATCTCCGCTGAGCCAGACAGTAACATCGCCTCGGTTTCGAAGAGATTGCTCATACTCCGGCCAGTTCTTGACACGGTAAGACGTCTTGTATTTCGGATGTCTATACGCTCTCTTGTGAGCTTCGGGCATGCTGACCTCCATGGATTTGCGGATTTTACATGCTTATAAAGTGATTATCCACCGATGTAATGTCAACATTGCAATGGATTCATGCACCAAAGCCTCCCTGATCTGGTTGTAGCCATAACCCGGGAATACAGCTTCGACTTTTTCATAGCTTTCCCCGGATGGTTCGGATTGGAATGCAGATTCTGTGTAGTAAAAACGGCCTCCAAAGGTCACTCTGTTTTCACCACGACGGGACACCATATTCAGGGACACTCCGCCTGTTTGCGTCTCAACATCAGCTCCACCGATTGTGACATTGATTTCTTCGAACACATCATAGTCGAAATATGTCGCAGATGCGCCCATGGCAGCAGGGTTTGTGAAGTTGACACCGTCCATTGTCCAGGTGTCGTTATCACCGTCACCACCTAAAGCGACAAAACTGGCTTGCTGACCGGACTCGTTTCCACCGACATTCTCCCTGTCCACCTGGACCGCAGGAGTCATCTGCAAGATGATCCAAGGATCTCTGGCACTGGGAAGGGATTGAAGGATCTCATAGTTCATTGTCGTTGAAATCGATGTCTTTTTTACTTCGACAACAGGAGAAAAAGCGACAACGGTCACTTCCTCTTCAAGAGCTCCCATCTCCATTTCGAGCCTTATGGCTGTGCTCTGTCCGACGGCTACGATGATTTCGGTTTCAGTTTTTGTTTTAAAACCTTCCAACTCGGCCTTAAGAGCATAACCTGCGGAGGGGGGAAGAGCCATGAATCGGAATGATCCTTCTGCAGTGGAGATAGCCTGCATCGGAGCACCGGCTGTCGCAAGCAACGTCACAGTCACGCCAGGAATGGGATTCCCGTCCTGATTAACAACTGTTCCGATGATTCGACCGGTTCTCTCTTGGGCTACCAAAGGAGCAACGAGCAGGAGTGCAAAAAGAATGACTAAAGCTTTACGCATAAAAAAATCTCCTTTTTTACTTTTGCCCCCAAAATTGGAGGCAGCTGTTCAAATCCATAGGGTGAAAATACTCACCCCACCCCTAGCCTTTTTTCCTTTAAATATCCTGTCTGCACCTCCTTCTGAATTTCCTTTTTCGTACTTCTGATTAGCAAGAGCTGTGCCAGTTTTGGGCCAAATTGGAGGTGTATTTGCTGGCTTATCAAGGGTTTGGCATCTGAAATGGCAGCAGAGTGCATAAATCCTGGGCAAACAGAATGAAGAGATCGTCATGCCTATGGTTGTATCGAAATTCCATCTCTTTCATATACAGAAGAAACCTCTCCCTAGAGATACCATGAAACTTTAAAAGCCTCTCCCTTGCATAACTTAAAAAGCTTTCAAGGCCATTCATACTGCACTTACCATTTGAAGACGATCTTCCATGACCGATTTTTAGAGACTTGTAATCACAATACATTAAATAGTCGTAATTTTTAAATCTAGTATCATGCCCAATGGATTTTATTTTATTGTTTTCGTTTATATTCTGAAGCCTTAATTCAACATCATCACACCTAATGCATTTTACTCTGACCATTCCATTTTTTTTCAGAATGCCTATAAGCGGAGTTTTATTATTGGAGACACTTGCATTTCTTTTCCCGTGTCTCTTTTCAAAATAGATATCATCAATGTTCAGTTCATCCTGAAGAAATTCGTCAGTATCTTTGTCATTTATAAAAACTGCAGCTCTTAATAAAGTTACCGCTTTCAAAACCGTCGGGTAACTTAGACGAACCTGATCAGCAATCCTTCGCGTGGAGAGTTCCAACTCAAACAGCTTTATCAACCACATCCACTGCTTAAAACTTATGTTCAATTTATTAATCCATCGATTACTGAAATCGTGAAATGTGTATCCGCAGCGTTTGCATCGGTATCTTTTGTTAATAATTCGGTAGATTTTGCAGCTCCTGCAACGAGGCCAAAAAACACGACCATTTTTCCAGCAATATTTTTTAAAGAAAAACCGGAGTTGGCCGGCTGTGAAGTCCAAAGACCTTTCCCCAGCCAGCACAAGAAAGGCATCTATCCCAAAAAGAAGGAATAAGGAGGGACTAATTTTGCGCATTGCCCTGACACACGACCACTTTCTGAATTACAGAAGTACGAAGTCCATTGCTAAACTCCAGATGCAGCCCACAGGCGGCAATAATGTCTATCTTTATGAAGTTACCGCCCCAAGTACATCCTCTTATCCCAATTTCTACTGGGGATAATCCGTTTTTATCAAACCATCCCCCCAAGATTAAATAGAACCCGCATTCTAGAGCAAAGAGATAGTATTTTGAGTTCTGAGTGTTTATTATTACGGTTCTTCGCTATTTTGTGTGGGTGTAACCGGTTGAAAAGATATTTTAGGACTCA
>CAYPGQ010000262.1:0-2542 GCA_964410125.1 uncultured Eubacteriales bacterium
AGGGCCGCAACGCCGTCTGGCTGGCCCAACAGGGATGGGATGTCACCGGAATCGACATTTCCAGAGTCGGTCTGGCCGTTGCGGAGGCCAATGCCGAAAAAGCAGGCACACGCATCAAGACCGTGAAGGCGACCTACCTGGATTTCGACTTCGGAACTGAACAATGGGATCTGATCGTCATGATCTTGTCCTGGGCACCGGTGTCAGATCCGGCCTTTGTCGCCCAGTTGAGCGCTTCTCTTCGTCCGGGTGGCGTTGTGGTTTTCGAGCACGTTCTCGAGACGGAGAAACAGTCCTTCCCGGCCTACGTCCATGGATTGCCTCCCAATGCCTTGCTTACCCACTTTAAAGATTTCCACATCCAGAAATATGAAGAAGGTGTCTGGCCTGGCGATTGGGGGGGGCCGCCTGCAGAGCTCGTCCGTTTGATCGCCCTGAAGAAATAAACTTCACACAACGGACGTGTGTATCAGATGTAAAATCAACATCCTGGGCTTCGTGGCTTTATTATAAGAAAGAGTAGTCTTTGCTGTAGCGGAGCATTTGTTTCACATAATCGGTCGGGTATTCGACCTTGATGTCCACGATCTCGCCGTTCTCGACCACAGGTTTATAGATCGGATTGATGAAACCGCCGTAGGGAGCCAGGTTGAGTTTGGAATACCGTTCAAGAACCTCTTTGTGAAGTTCCTGATCGACCTGGACGCCGTAAGTTTCGACTAGATCGCGGGCAGCATCATAATCCCCCTCGCTGGTGATGCGTTGGACTTCCATAAGCAGCTTGCCGTAAAGATTTCGCAGTTTTTGATAGTCGTTGATCACAAAATAGGTTTTTCCGTCTTTTATCTCTTTGGATATCACATTATCCGGCTTTCCATTCTCGTAAACCCAGTAAGACACGAGTGCGCGGGAGCGCATGTGGGCCTGTTCGATGGTCTTGCCGGGCTGAATTCGGGTGAGCTGTGTCATCAAGCCATTCCGGATACTGTTGTCATAATTGGCCTTTGCTGCATCCAGATTAGGCAACAATCCGAGTTCGACCGTTTTATCATCCATTATGTAATAGAAGCCAAACAGGTCGGCCCGTGCCTCTTCGATCGGCGAATGATAATTCTTAAGAGCTTCGTTGGATACTCCCTGCAAAAGCTGTCCGGAGCCATGCCCGAGGACTTCGTGAAGGTCAGTGTGAAGATTCCCGGCCTGGGCCCCATATTTTTTTGACCTTTCGATTATCTCTTCGGAATAGGAGAATTCTTTTCCAAAGCCCGAGCCTAACGAAGCCTGGTTATAGGCGTAGGTTATGTTCTCGATCGTTACGGATTTTGAACCATGGTTTTTACGGATCCAGTTGGCGTTTGGAAGATTGATGCCGATCGGGGTGGAGGGATAAGCATCTCCTCCAAGCATGGCCGCGGTGATCACCTTAGCGGTCACACCTTTGACTTCTTTTTTCTTGAAACGGGGATCGATAGGGGAGTTGTCCTCGAACCACTGCGCATTGACCGCGATCGTATCCGTCCGTTTTGTGGCTGCCAGGTCCTTGAAGTTGACAATCGATTCCCAAGAGCCCTTTATTCCGAGGGGATCGCTGTAGACCTCGATGAATCCGTTGATGAAATCCACTCTCGAATCCACATCATTAAGCCAAAGGATGTTGTATTCGTCGAACTTTTCCAAGTTGCCGGTCCGATAGTATTCGATGAGTTTATCTATCACTTGCTTCTGCTGGTCGTTCTCAGCGACGCCGGCCGCTTTTTCCAGCCAGTAGATGATCTTTTCGATTGCCGGCCCGTAAAGCCCGTCGATGGAGGCAACTTCTTCTGTCACTTTACCGTTTTTCTTTACAACGCGAGAATTCAATCCGTACCAGATCGGCGTAGGATCATCTTCGTCCGATATGCTTTTATAATAATTCTCGACTTCTTCCTGTGTGACGTTTTCGTAAAAATTGACGGCAGAGTGGGTGACCAGGTCTTTGGTTGAATCCTGGGATACTTTTTTAGCGTCTACGGTAGGATCGAAGATGATGGGCTGCAAGAAGGCGATCATATCATCGTCCACACCTTCGGATTCTTTGATTATGGTAGCGAAATAATCCGCCGTGAATTCCGGGATAAATTTATCCGTGGAATAGTGATGGTGGATTCCGTTCGAAAACCACACTCTTTTGGTGTAGACCATAAAATTTTCCCATTGGGGGTCGGTACGGTCGCCCTTGTACCCTTCGACGATCGTGTCGAGAGTTCTGCGGATCGTCAGGTTGTGCTTGAAGTTCTGGTCTGTGATGATATCCCGGCCGCAGAGGGCGGCTTCGCTCAAATAGTAGGTCAGCTTTTTCTGGTTCAGAGGAAGCTCGTCAAATCCTGGGACCTGATAGCGCAAGATCTTCAGGTCGGCGAACTGGTCTATCTGCCATTGAAACTCCTGAGCAGCAGCCTCGGCCGGTTCTTCAGCTTTTTTGCATCCTGCAACCAGGATGACCATCAAAAAAGCCAAAACCAAAATGAATGATGTTTTAATTTTCATTGTCCAAACCTCTCTT
>CAYPGQ010000263.1:0-2441 GCA_964410125.1 uncultured Eubacteriales bacterium
GCGACAGGCCAAGCGACGACATTGGCCACAAGCACCCATTTGGCAAATTCCTTGCACAGGAGCAAAAGGATATTGGCAGCAGTCGCCCCCATAACTTTCCGCACTCCGATCTCTTTTGTTCTTTCCTCAGCCGTGAAAGTGGCCAGGCCAAAGAGCCCCAGACAGGCCACAAATATGGATAGAATGGCAAATATCAAAAAGATGCTCCGCATCCTTCCTTCGCTTTTGTACAATAAATCGATTCTACTATCCAGAAAACTGTATTCGAACTGTTCCCCCGGGAAGATCTCCCCCCATTTTTGTTGGATAAAGCCGATCGTTCCCCTGAAATCTCCGGGCATGATCCTGATCGAGATGGTGTCGAAATTTTCGGGATTGAGCTCCAACAAACAGGGCTCGATAATCCGGTGCAAGGATTTAAAATGAAAATTTTCCACAACCCCGACAATCGTTAACTCCTTGAATTCAGTCAAACTCATGAATCTGAGCAATTTTTTGCCGACTGCTTCTTCAGGTGTGTACCCGATTTCTCTGGCAGCCGCCTGATTGACCATGATGGCCCCATCGATATCCGTGCTGAACTCTTTGGAAAATCGGCGGCCATGGGTAACATCGAATCCATATGTGTCCACGAATTCATAATCCGTTTCCATAAAAATCAACGGAAAGATCTCATCGGTATCGCCCCTCTTATAGGTTGTGTCTGAAAACATGGAGCTCCCCGGAACATTGGAGGAAACAGCAACGGATTTTATCCGTGTGTCTTCTTTCAGAGTGTTGCGAAAGGCCTCGGCATTTTGGCGGACCTGGTTGCTTTCTGCGGGGAGGATGATCACATTCTCTTTATCAAAACCAAGGGACTTTTTCTGGATATAGTCCATTTGTCTGAATATGACGAGTGTGCCGATGATCAAAGTGATGGATATCACAAATTGGAGAACGGCCATGCTCCTGCGGAAGACCGATTTCCCGGTACCGGATTGGGCACCTCCTTTCAACACTTTGGCAGCATCGAATCGTGTCAGGTAAAAAGCCGGATACAAGCCGGCCAACAATCCCGCAGCCAAAGCGATCCCGATAAGAATGATCCAGTTACTCATCTGAAATAGCATGCTTAAAGATAATAATTTGCCCGAGATCGAATTAAAAACGGAGAGGAACAATCTGATCAGCAAAACAGCCAGGACCAATGCAATGAAGGCAAGAAGCACGGATTCCCCTAAAAATTGCCCCCGGAGTTGGCGTTTATGTGCTCCGACGGTCTTGCGAATACCGACTTCTCTGGCTCTTTTGTTGGCGCGGGCTGTGGAAAGATTCATGAAATTAATGCAGGCTATGATCAATATCAAAACGGCAATGGCTGAAAAAATATAAATCGATGTCATGCTGCCTTGAGGTTCGATTTCAAACTCTTGAGCAGGGTGGAGATGGATGTCCAAAAGGGAGACCAATTTTAGCTGAAACACATCGTTGACATCTATTTCCGGTCCGATGATTTTAACCAAGTCCGCTGCCATATATTTGGTTAAAAAGCCCGAGAATTTGTCCTGCAATGCCTCGATATCCGTCCCCTCTTTTACCAGCACATGCGTATACAGGAAATTATTGAACCAAGTGTTCAATTGCTCTGGAGGATAAGAAGAGATGGAGGCCAGAACATCAAACTGGACATGAGAATTATGGGGGATTTCTTCCAAGATGCCGGTAATCTGGAAGTCGGCCAAAGTCCCACTCCAATCCACGGTCAGAAATTTCCCGATGGCATCTTCCGTTCCAAGATATTTTATGGCATTTTCGCGGGTTAGAACCATGGACTTCGGTTGCGTTAGAGCGGTTTTTGGATCGCCGCTTTCCAGATGAAAATCGAAGATCTCGAAGATAGAATTGTCTGAAACGATCAGTTGGGTTTTGTGAAAAATGTTCCGGTGGTCTTTAATGGACAATTCATTCCTGTGCAGCCGGACATGATTCTCGATTTCCGGATAGTCACTGACCAAGGCCGGTCCATAGGTACCGCTGGTGATTGGGGCTTGGCCGTGCATATCTCTGAAATCGAATTTGCGCTCAACCCGATAAATCCGTTCGGCATTAGTATGGAACCGGTCATAGCTCATTTCATCCTGCACCCAAAGCCATATCATCAGGCAGGCTGCCAGACCGATGGCCAGGCCGGTCAGGTTTATCGAAGAATACAATTTGTTCCTTAACAGATTTCGGAATGCAATCTTGAAATAATTCTTCAACATATTTCCCTCCAGGAAATCTCTTAACTCACCTGAACTATTCATCAGCATTTTTTACCCTTCGGGCAAGCTTATCTGCTTTGTTACAAACGGCTTGCGGTACATTCGTACAGCTGTACCGTCTGTGCCTCGTAGCTAAGCTTGGTAGAGTCGAAGACAGGCGCGGTGACCTTAGGAAAAGGGGAGTAGCCGTGTCCG
>CAYPGQ010000264.1:0-2406 GCA_964410125.1 uncultured Eubacteriales bacterium
TTCTGATGGCGGCGTTGGGTTCCGGCCACAATCGCCAGCCCTTTTTGTTTGGCCATTTCGGCACTTTTGATCACCGAACGTATCCCCACAGGATCCACGGCCACAGGTTTTTCCATAAAAACATGTTTGCCTGCTTCCACTGCCGCCCTCAAGTGTTTGGCCCGAAAATGAGGCGGGCAGCCCAGGATGACCAGGTCAATATCCGAAGCCAAGACTTTTTTGTAGTTGTCAAAGCCGTCAAAACAGGAATCGGATGTAACGGCGACGCTTTCCTTCGGGAGTCTCTCTTGAAGCCGCTTTAATGAACCTTCCCAACGGTCCTTGAATATGTCGCCAACGGCAGTTATCACAATATTGGGCGAGGAATGGACACAGTCCATGGTAGCGCCTGTGCCCCTTCCACCGGCACCGATAAGACCCACGCGGAGCTTATCCGAACTGGCGGCAAAAACGGGTTCGACTCGTGATACCGCAGCCGCCAGCGATACAGCCGATGTGGCCTTGATGAAGTCCCGTCGGGACATTTTTCCTTTTGTTTGTTTGTTTTTTCCTTCCATAATCCCTCCTAAAAGTTATCGCAAGCACGATAAGCTTCGATTAAAGCCTTTTCTCCCTCTACCCCTTTTATACTTTTTCCATGCTCCATGCAGATCGTTCCGTCATATCCCTTGGAGTGGAGGTGCTTGAAAATGTTCTTGTAGTTGATTTCCCCGGTTGTGGGTTCCTTGCGGCCGGGCGAGTCACCCACATGGAAGCTGGCAATCTCATCCCATGCCCGGTCGATATTCGGAATCAGGTTCCCCTCGGTGATTTGCTGGTGGTAGATGTCGTCTACAATCTTGCAGTTTGGGCTGTTGACAGCCTTGCAGATCTGGTAGGCCTGAGGAATTTTCGTCAGGAAGAGTCCCGGGTGATCCCAGGGATTCAATGGTTCGATCACAATGACCAAGCCCGATGGTTCGCAAATTTCCGCACAGAATTTCAGATTTTCGACCACATTGGCCGTCTGGTAATCCCATTCCAGGCTTTCATCATACCGGCCGGGAACGACAAGCGTAAATTTTGCGTTTGTCCGTTTGGCCGTATCCACCGCTTTCTTCATCGTATCCGTAAGCATGGATTTGATTTTTTTATCCCGTGTGACAAAAGATTTCACTTTAAAATCCGCATAGGCCACGAATGGGCCGAGATCCATGTTCAGGCGGCTCAATTCTTTGGCAATGGCCTCCTGAAGCACCGGGTCCTTCCCCATCAATCCATTGTCGAACATGGCTCTGAATCCCTGGTCAGCCATGAATTTGATCTGGTCGATCGGATCCTTTCCAGCATGGGCCCCGAACATCCCGAAAAATGGGGCGTACTTGAGTTTAAACCCGGATTTACCCGATTGAGCTGCAGGATTTTTGCCTGAGACTCCGATCGGGCTTACCGCCAGTGCAGCAGCAGCGGCTGTTGCTGTGCCGATGAAGTGGCGCCGGGAAAGTTTCTTATTGTTCATTCTTCCCCTCCTTTCCTGTTCATAAAAGTCATTTCTGGCTCATAAACCAGACGGATAGGCACTTTGAAATTTTTTGTATTTTACAATTCGGTTTGGATTATCGGGAAATCGCAGAGTCAGTCCAGTGCCGACCATATCAGCATTCTATAAAAAGGAATGCTCCTTTTCAACAAAAGAAAAAAAAAGAGAACCTCGATGAGAAAACATCTCTATTTGATTATTAGGGCTTGTGGGAATGGTTGATGCGACCATTGAAGATTTAGCCATTACGACCCGTTCTTCGAGGGTAACAATATGGCGATAGCCCCATATTGTCGGCGATGTTGTATTGAGCACGACTTTGCCAAAAGATAAGAGTTCCGCACAAGCACGGGAACAAAGGATAGAGTTGTAGAGTTCAGGAGTTAACGAGCGCAGTTCCGAGCCGCCGAGAAGAGCGGTAAGGAATGGCGTTAAAAATCTTCACGGAAGCAAAACCATTTCCAAAAGCCAATATAAAGCCCTTTGATATCACGGAAATTGAGATTCTTACAATCGATGGAGATCCCTCGACAGAATCCCCCGGTTATGTAACAATAGCAAAAGCAAAAAAAGTCAAACTTTGATGGAAAAATGACAAAACCCTACGGTAGTCCGGAAAAAGATATCGGGCATTACACGTGTTATCGAACGAATGAGGCCATCAACATCGACGGTCATTTGAATGAACTTTCCTGGGAAAAAGTGCCAAAATCGCCAAGGTTCGTAGATTTAGTAACTGGAGAGCCTGCTCCATTGAACACACGGATGGCGGCACTCTGGGATGATCAGAATTTATACATCGGATTTTGGATCGAAGAGCCCCATATTCAGGCGAAATTCACCGAGAGAGATTCTCCCATCTACATGGAAAATGACGTGGAAGTCTT
>CAYPGQ010000265.1:0-2369 GCA_964410125.1 uncultured Eubacteriales bacterium
ATTTTTTCAATCACGTGTTCGCTCCAGAAGATAACCTCTCCATCGTCACCCCCATGAATACTTATAATCTGAAAAATGAACTTTTCGCGAATACGTCTTTGGAAGAAGTGTCAAACGAGCTGAAGGCAAAATTGAAAAAAGATATCTGGAAAGGGAATGCAGAATACAAAAGCATAATGAGAACTATTATGAGGGGAGATGCCGCTTACATTGATTATTTTAGATTGAAGAGCATGAGGCGCCTTGAGCAGCAAAGGCTTTTAGATTTTGCGGAAACTCTGAAAAAAATCGAAGGACAAAAAAATGTCTTCTTGCTGTATCAAAGGGATGCTATTCCGGGTCCAAATACTACAATCGGAAACTTAACCACATCAGACTATCTCTATTCAACCGATGAACTGGGAAGAGAAATTACTTTTGATGTGGACAGAGTAAAACAGGCTTTCTCCGACTCGTTGATCTCGGCTCATTTCATTTATATAACCAATACAGAACAGCACCAGCAAAGTATTCTCAATCAGGGGCCGAGCAACGCGATAACAAAAGATTGGTCGATGAATACCTTTGGTGCACTTTATGAAGTGGCCAAGGCGACCGGAGGTTTGACTGACAGTTCTGCCAATCCTGCATTTTCTTTCAAAAAAGCTTTTGATGCTACGGAGAATTATTATCTTCTTTATTACACCCCAAAAGATTATAAGATTGATGGTAAATTCCGTAATATTAAGATCAAAGTTAAAGGCAAAAATTACAAGGTGACCCACCGAGCCGGATATTTTGCCGACTGAGATTTTCACGAGCATCATTGCCGCACAGGTTGAATACCAGTTGCTTTTGGTTTAATATGAAATTCAGAGAGAGGGTAAGTTGGAATACAAGAACTCTTTTTGTTCATTCGTTTTATTTCTCTCAATCTTAATTGCCTTTTCCGGATTCGTTATCTCTGCTCCCCACAATCCAAAAAAAACAAAAGGCCAAGACACTCTTGATGCGATTTTAAAAAAAACAGGGGATTACTGCGAGAAAGTGAAGGGGATGGCGCTGTTTTATGTTTGTCGTGAAAAAGTAGAGAACGAGAGGCATTTATTTAAAAAAAAGAATCTGTTGAAGTTCAGTATGTCCGTTTTAGAAAAAATTAAACCCAGAAGGATTAGGGAAAAAAAATATCTATATGACTACCAGCTAGTTAAAAAGGGGAAAGAACTGAAAGAAAAGAGAATTCTATTGGAAGAAGACGGAGAAGAAAAATATGAAGAGGATATAGAATTCAGACCTGTTAAATATTCTGGTAAGTATATGGTTTATGGTCCTGTTGGATTTTTGAGTAAACAATGGCAGCAGCATTTCGATTATAAGATAGTGGGAGAGGATGTCATCGATGATAAAAAGACAATAATCATTGAATCTACCCCAAAAAAGGAAAGAGAAGAAAATTACAACTTTGGACGGGTTTGGGTGGATGAGAAAGATTTCAGCGTTTTAAAAATAGAGTATGATCCTAAGTCCATAAAGGATTACGAGGATGAGTTGCTTCAATTGCCAATAGGAGATTTAAGCAAAAAAGTGATTTGGTCGACACATTTTGGAGTTGAAAAAAACGGAGTGAGATTTCCCAGCCGGCAGCTTATTCAAGAATTTTATGTGAATAGCGAGGGAGAGAGCCTCCTTATTGAAAAAATAACATTCAGGTATGCGGATTATAAGTTTTTCATTGTCGAAACCGATGTGAAGTACAAATAACGCGCAAAAACCAGCCGTCAATATTCCCGATAACTTAATAAAACCAAGCATAACCGATTTTTACGAAATATTATTTCGTATTTAATTCTATTTATATGAAATATTATTTCGTATCAAATTTCACCGACTAATCTTAACATTTTCTTTGTTTGGAATAATTTCCCCGCTCGGTTGTAAATATAAGGGAAGAGTCCGTAAAATGAAAATGAGGGGAATATGCTTGAATTGAAGAGGATTACAAAAAAGTACAATGTGTTTCCTGCTGTCGACAATGTGAGTTTCCGCATCGAGCCGGGGGAAATTCTAGGCTACCTGGGCCCCAACGGAGCCGGCAAAACGACAACCATCAAAATGCTTACAGGGCTTCTTGAACCGACTTCCGGAGATATCTTTCTTCAGGGCAAAAAGCTAAAAAATAACATGGTCGAATACAAAAAGAAAATTGGCTATGTTCCCGAGGAGCCGGACATCTATCCTCACCTGAGTGCCTATGATTATTTGTTGATGGTCGGACGCTTGCGTCAAATCCCGGAGAAGGCATTAAAAGAAAAAATCGGACAGTTCATGGAGCTTCTCAAATTATCATTGGAGATGCAATCTTCGATTTCCTCATACTCAAAGGGAATGGT
>CAYPGQ010000266.1:0-2335 GCA_964410125.1 uncultured Eubacteriales bacterium
TTTTCCTAAGGTCACCGCGCCTGTCTTCGACTCTACCGAGCCAAGATTGCTGTAGTGACAAAGAAGTGGCCCGTGAAGCTATAGTAAACTACCGCGAACAGGCTGCGATGAAGTCAATGCAGTGAGATTGGCTCGCCCGTAGGGTAAAAGCCGCCGATGGGATACTGAGATGAATATGAAATTTTCTTCAGAAAAGGAATGTTAGCATCGGCGGGTTTTATAAATAATTCAGGCTAGATGTTGTTATTTTTGGAACGTAAGTATCTCGATGCCCAGGTTATCGACCAGCTTCCAACGGATTTTTTGAGTTCCCATTACGGTCGGGCTGTCGATAAATTTAATGTGGGAAGGATTCTCGACGAGGATCCCTGCTGCCGCATCAACGGCCATCCACTCGCCCAGCCACACCTCGCACCACATGTGCCCGACCCAGTTTTTTCCGTTTAAGGCTTCACCGAAAGCGATTCGTGTCGGTATTCCTGCTGCCCGGGCTAATGAAGCAAAAAGGGTCGAGAATTCCACACATTTTCCTCTTTTCCTTTTTAAAACTTCCGGTCCTGATAGGGTTTCGGCGATGTATTCTGTTCCGATATTTTCGTACACCCAGAGAAGAATTTTTTTCACAAGAAATAAAGCATCTTTTTCATCACCCTTGATTTCAAGAAGCTGTTTTCGGATGGCCGGATCATTCGGTTTGATGAACTCCGAATCCTTTAAAAAAGATGCAAGATTTTTATCCTGGACCTGGAATGAAGTTTCCTTTGAAGGGGGGAGAGGCTTGTTTATCTCCAGCACTGCCTCATATTCATTTCCGTTTTGCACTTTCTCGATAACTCTTTGTCTGTTATCTTCGAAATGGAATTGTTCGAAGGGAATTCCCTTCCATTTGATGGAAATCTGCGCTTTGTTGATGTCCCATACATTCGGGAATTGGGGTTTGCACGGAACTGTCAGGGTCAATCCATCGGCTGTGTTGAGATAGTTGATTCTTTTGGCATTTCTGGCCGTTGTGACATATGAGCGGCTGTTGAGTTCGACAAACTTGATCTGTTTGACCCTGCCTTTTTTGTCGATGTAGAAGATCATGTTGATTCTTTCTTTCACCTTGGCTATGATGCTGCCCTTGTCATCGGGAATGACTTCGACATCATAATCATTGACTTTCCCTTCCACCGGATTGAAAACTTTAAGCCTGAAATTGCCCAGACCTTTTTTTTGGAAAATCACTTTGCCCAGGACGACTTCAAAATAGACATCATCAAACAGGATCTCTTGATTCTGGGGCTCTTCTTTATTGACCTGGCGAGTTAGAAACAGAGCTTTATCTCTAATCTCTCCTGTGATGTGTGTTTGTTTGGTTTTGAATTTGATATGAATATCGAATGCAACCGGATTCATATCTCCATCGACGATGTAGAAGCCCTTTTGTGTGATATCCTGAGGATTGTAGCCGGCAATGTCTGTTTTAATGGTTTGATAGATCTCATATTTTGTGTTCCCGTTTGCGAGATCTTCCGCGATGATGTGGTCGTAGCCATAACCTTGCCCGTTGCGCTCCAGTTTCTGCCACGACTCCCTGGTTTGAGCGGATAATGGGGACACAGAAAGAAAAGTAAAAAACAGAATGAGACAAAAAATAACAGTCCTTTTCACCATTTGCTCTTTTTATTTTAAAGCATATGGCCTTCGATATAAAGGGCTAATCTGTGTTTTATGATTTTCTTACTTTTTCTTTTATCCGCTGGATATGACCGCGGCCAAGCCCTTTGACTTCGCAGCCCAATTCAAAATAGCGGCGTATCTGATCGTCTGTCAGAATACCGAAGCAATCCACAATGGCTGCCCTATTACCGATAGCTTTTATCACATCATCAGGTTGAAGGTTGAGATATGATTCATGACGTACGGCAAAAATCACCGCCTCGACATCTTTTAAAGCCTTATTCAGATCTTTCTGGATAGATATCTCTGCCAATTTCTCCTGATTTCGGAAGAAACGGGATTTGCTCTGGCCAACTCCTGGGTAAGTGTCCTGTTTTTCAAATTCCCACCAGTGCTCGATATAAGGATCATGAACACGAATTTCGGCTCCCATTTCCGCTAGTTTGCGAATTATAATTTCAGAGCCGCTGTAGCGTGTATCGCCAACATCTTCCCTATACGCAGCTCCCAGAACGAGTATTTCCGCGGCAGCAATGGGCTGGCCCATATTGCGTAATGCGTCGCGGGTGAGCTGGGCGGCATGCAATCCCCGTGTGTCATTTATATCGATAGCCAGAGGTGTAATCTTGAATATGTCGTCTTCAAATCCCATGATATGCTTATAGGCCCACAC
>CAYPGQ010000267.1:0-2254 GCA_964410125.1 uncultured Eubacteriales bacterium
TTTACCCGTACCGGATTTTAACCGGCTGGAGTGTGCCAGCTTATCCTGGCGCACAGGTAAGGTGTCCCCGAATTCAAAAAAGCTTAGCCGAGGAGCAAGTCTTCCCCCCAACCAAAATGTTCGATTTTAATGTTGTCCCAGTTGCTGGTTCCTAACCCGTAAGTCTTGTCGGCCGCTTCCACACAGATCGGAGGAGGAGACAGAGGCCAGGATTCCCCTCTCATTTTTTTTCTCTTTTCCTGGATGATGCGGAGACAGACCGCTTCGACGGCTACAGGATCGATGCCGGCGATCAAGCCATTGTATGCCCATTTGTAACGGGGGTTCACCTGGGGGCCTTTGTCACACAGGGGATGCAGGGCATCGACTAACATCAGCTTTGTTTTGCCTTTGACAAACGGCAGGTTCCATATCTCTCCCAGTTTGGCGCTATCTTGATTATGGTAGTTCCGCGGATTTCCTGAGTACATGATGTAGAGCTTCATGACCGTTCCGATCCCTGTTAGCCAGTGGGCCTTGAGTCCGGGCAGACCGATGAGCGCTGTGCAGGCTTCCGGTTTATCGGGTCCTCCCTGCGCCTCGACAATCTTTCCTTCAGGGATTCCTGCGTCAATGAGAGAACTCTTGACAGCATCCACTACTTCTGGATGAGTGGGATTGAGGTGGGGGGTGGGCACAAGGCCGATGGTGTCGTCGGGTTTGACTAGACTGAGCCAGGCATCCTTGGGGGTTGTTTCCCCGGTTAGTTTGATCAATGTCTGGTCGAGCATGGTCTTCAAGGCACCAGCATTGACATTGTTGCTGGCATCCATAGCATTTTGATCTCGGACGATCGTAACCAAGCTCGATCCAAAGGCCATCCCTCCGGCCTTAAGAAATCCTGTTCCTATGACCGACGCTCCGATAGTAGTCCCGAGGGTTTCTTTAAGAAAATCCCTCCGTGTCAAGGGTGTTCTTTTTTTAGGCATTCCATGCCTCCTTTACAATTGGATTCTAATTTATTTGGTCAATGATTGCCCTGGCTGTCTCTTGGTCTGGGCATTCAAACACAAAAGCGATAGATTTATCCTGGAATACATAAGCCATCCATCCGTCCTCGACAGCATAAGCATTTTGAATTTTTTCAACTGGGCCGGATTTTCTCGACAAAGTATGTTCGGGAAGGTAAGCCTTATGAAAACGGGAGAGCGCGTTCTGAGCCCGCTTAGGATCCTGATAGTTAACTAAAAGAAAGGAAATTTGGGTTCGCCCTCCAGAAGGCTCCTTCCTTTCATATTCTGCACTGACCGCCTCGCATGTGAGATCCAGGTCGAGGATATTTTGATGGCTGAGATAGTATAGGGAATTCAGCACGAGATGAGTGCGGAAAAAGCTAGCCCTATCCTGACGCAGATCCCAATACGGTGAGAGTGTATTCTTAAGCTTCTTCATAAGATTCGGGCCGGGAGGATTTTTGCGGTCTTTAACGATGGCCCGCCCGATGGATAAAACAGCCTCCTTGGATTCCGGAGTTTCCTGCATGGCCATGACACGGGCATAGACGTTTTCCGTCCAAAGGCGAAGCAGACCTTCCCCATACAGTGCCCTCGGCCACGCGAAATCATCCACCACTTCATTCTGAGAAACAGGGGTAAAATTCACAGAATCGCCTCCCCAATCCAGAGAAAGAAGTCCGAAGGAATCATCCGATGTCTTCATGAAATATACTTCGACAAGGATTTCTTTCTGGGACTCGGCATTGTATTCATAAACATCTAATTGGTCGAACCGGTAGCCGAGATAGAGCTCCCCGGCACCATTCATATAATCGAAAATATTTTCGGCTGTCACAACTTTTGGGGAATCGGGCCTTGTCCAAAGCCCGACGGTTTTTGGAAGGACAGGGTTAGGTCCGGTCATTTTCCCCCCTTTGCCTGCTTTAAAAACGGAGGACAGCTGCAAACCGCCCAATATCAAAACAGCAACAAAAAGAAAGATGGTGTTAAAGCAAAATTTATCGAAAAATTTACCCAGCATTTATCTTTTGAGTATAATTATAGCACGTCAAATTTGAATTGCCCATTAGCTATGCCCTCGATTCACACAAAAGGGGAAAGATTCACCATTACCACTGCTAGCGTAAACCTTTTTCGATTCTGCACGTTTATATATATGTATCCATTTTTCAGACAAATGACTGGAGTGTGACAAATGATTCTATTATCGAGATCCGAAGAAATCGTTCTCCTGGCCATATGGAAGTTAAAAAACAACG
>CAYPGQ010000268.1:0-2166 GCA_964410125.1 uncultured Eubacteriales bacterium
TTCATTTCCCTTAGACATTTGATGCAATAACTCCTTTGTGTATATGGGTCTTCCTAGACTTGTATTCCTCGACAGCCGGGAAATGAAATTATATAATTGACATGGCTGTACACAAATAAAGTATGATGGGAGATAAGTCCTCCATTTAAAAAGGAGAGAACCATGCCTCTTCAGAGTTATTATGGTATAGAAAATCACGGAATAACCAACACGGGTGAAGTGTTTTGGAATTTCAATACTCCGCGCTTATATGAAGAAATCATTAAGAGACGAGAAGGCTCCGTAGTTCATCTTGGACCCGTTGTTGTGAGAACGGGTCACTACACAGCAAGAGCTGCGAACGAGAAATTTATCGTGAAAGAGCCGAGCAGCGAAAAAAACATTTGGTGGGGCAAAGTGAATCGTCCTTTTGAGGAAGAAAGGTTCGAATCTCTTTATTTACGGTTGATGGCCTACTTGCAGGGCAATGATCTTTTCATTCAGGATTGTTTTGCAGGTGCCAATCCGGAGTTTAGGATACCCATCCGGGTCATAACGGAAACCGCATGGCACAATTTATTTGCCAGGAATATGTTTATTCAAGCACGATGGGAAGAGCTTGAATCCCATATTCCTGAGTTTACTGTTTTGCATGTTCCTCATTTTCATGCGATTCCCGAGATTGACGGAACTCACTCAGAGGCTTTCATCATCATTCATTTTGGAAAGAAGCTGGTGATTATCGGCGGGACAGCTTATGCCGGAGAAATAAAAAAATCGATTTTCACAATATTAAATTATTTACTCCCTCAGGAACGCGTTATGACCATGCACAGTTCTGCTAATTTTGGAGAAAAGGGTGATGTCGCCATTTTCTTTGGCCTTTCGGGAACAGGAAAAACAACACTTTCCACCGATCCTTCGCGGAAGTTAATCGGAGACGATGAGCATGGATGGAGCGATAAAGGTGTATTCAACTTTGAAGGAGGATGCTACGCAAAGGCCATCCATCTCTCCAAGGAATCAGAGCCTGAGATTTATGAATGTACGAGAAAATTTGGCACAATCCTTGAGAATGTGGCTTTTAACATTGATACGAGACGAATAGATTTAGATGATGCCAGCTTAACTGAAAATACAAGAGCTGCATATCCGATTACTCATATTCCGACCGCAGAGCGTGCGAAAATGGGAGGACATCCGGATAACATTATTATGTTGACTGCGGATGCGTTCGGGATTATGCCGCCGATTTCCCGGTTGACTCCTGAGCAGACGTTGTACCATTTCGTTTCGGGATATACTTCCAAAATTGGAGGAACTGAAATCGGGCTTGGCAAGGAACCGCAGGCAACATTCAGTGCCTGTTTTGGAGCTCCGTTCATGGCTCTCCACCCTTATGCATATGCACAGTTGCTCAGAGAAAAAATCTTAAAACATAACGTCAAATGCTGGCTGGTGAACACAGGATGGGTGGGTGGCCCTTACGGAGTCGGAAGCCGGATTAAACTGAAATATACGCGACAAATGATCAATGCGGCTCTTTCTGGCGCATTGGAGAAATCCTCGTTTGCAGAAGAGAATGTGTTTGGATTGAAAATTCCTAAAGAGTGTCAGGATGTTCCAGAGGAAATATTGAATCCTGTCCAGACCTGGAAAAAGAAGAGCGATTACATGGAGAAGGCGAAGGAGCTCGCAGGAAAATTTAGAGAAAACTTTCAGCAATTCGCAGATGATTGTGAATCAGAGATACTCGAAGCTGGGCCTAAAATATAACACCTTCCTTATGTTTTCCTTAATCTTTTCCCTATTGGATGAAGTCTTCTTTCCTCTTTACTACCCTCATGGGTTTCATGTATTTATCAACGAGTACTTTGGTATCCTTTATATTGAGCTTTTCAAAGAGAAAGGAGAGCTCTTCCTCAGACGCAGAAGAAGCTTTATCCTTTATATCGAGAGGCAGAGAATAGATTTGTCTCTTGAACGGCCCTAAAGCTTTTTTCCTTGTTTTATAGATAAACTGATCATCGGTCTGCTCGGGTTTTCTTTCGCTTGCGCAATTTGTATGGAGCCAGGCATATATTTTTTCTTTTATTGAGAGAGGAAGATATTCATAAACAATATTTTGAAATTGTGTGGCTAAGTGGATTTCAGCGCACTCCGCTTCAACGAAGCGGTCAAAGGCGT
>CAYPGQ010000269.1:0-2107 GCA_964410125.1 uncultured Eubacteriales bacterium
TCCTGGATAAACTCGGGCTGGAAGACAGCATCACGCCTTTTTTGAGCCAAGCCCCACCTCGAGACGCAGTTCATCAAGAGTTTTTGGTTTGATCTTCTTTTTTAACGCCCTCTCTAGAGCGGCAAGCAAGCGTTCTGCATTTTTGGGTGACCGAACCAGATGAGCTGTCTCGAGCAGGCTGGAAAGCTCGGATTGGGCTATCATGGCCACCTTCTCCGTACCTCGTCTCTCGATAATGACGGTTTCCCGATTTTTTGTGACCTCATCGAGCAGTTTGGCAAAATTGGCACGAGCCTTGGTGTATGTTGTCTGAATGGCCATAGATGCCTCCTTAATCTGTACAGATATACTGTACAGATAGCGAAAACTTATGTCAAGTGGCGCTACTTTTATACATGTGACGTTTTAAATGAAAATTTTGTCTCAAATCGAATGTATGGAGTTGACATGTGCCTACAACTTTGATTAAATAATCTCCGTTTAGGGATATTTTCATGGAATAAGAGGAGGGTATCTATGTGTAAACGACTTTTTGTGCTTTTCTGTTTTGTCATCCTGATCGTTGCTTGCCAACCGACTGAAAAGGCCAAGACCGCGGAAATGACCGACGCGCAGCGCCACGAGATTGCTGACACGATCAAGCAAGCTTACCAGGACTACAACAATTATGACTGGAAAAGCGATCCCGATTGGTATTCAAAATTTTTCGTGGAGGATAACGATGTGTCCTGGATGGGCAATCCAGGTATTTTTGTTCACGGAGTCAGGTTTCTTCTGAACAAGGAAGCCCAAGATGCCGCTTTTAAATCCATATCAGAGACACGGACTTCCACAAACATCACGATCTTAAAAGACTACGTCTCTGTAATCTCAGACACCATCGCTGTTTATACCTATGAAGGGAAATATTCGATAACAAATATTTTGGGCGAAACAGGCCCTGATTACCCCTTAACAGTCTCTGTTGTATGGATCAAGAAAAATGGCGACTGGAAAATACTGCATTATCATCATTCCTGGAGTGACACGCCGATAGAAACAGAGGAAGAGGAAGCCGAGAAATAAGGAGTAACGTAACTAGTCCTCTTTTTTGTAGCCGGTTGGGATATCGTACGTTCCGGCCGGGGCTGATTTTTTTGCCACCTCGATAAGCTCCTGAGTGGTTTTAACATCCGTTCCCATCATGGACATGGTTCCTGTTGACAGCACAATGAGCCCTTTTATTTTTTTCATATCCTCGAGCATCTTATCCAATCCGGGTGATTTGGGCATCATTGATAATCTCAGGCTCATATACAGCTCATAATCGATTTTTATGTCCTCTGTCGCCCATACCTCTGAAGTGTTTGTTATTCCCATTATTTTCATGGTCATGATGTATTTTTTGCATTTCCAGCTCTTGATTTTTTGTGTTTCCCCGGTCTCTTTCACACTGACCTCGGGCTGCATCATCTGGGCAAACCCTTTTATCATTTTCTTGGCCTCGGCTTGTTCTTCGTCCGAGAGATCGGGACCAGAAATGGCAGCCGAAAAAATGTCGCCTGTTTCACTATAAGGAAATTCCGCGTATTTCATTTCGGCATGATCGATCGTGTACATCACATTCTTATCCAGCCTGATGATGATTGATTTGTCCTCATAGAGGTCAAGCCGGGCTTTGTCTTTGCCCATCCAGCTTACAAATATTTGGTCACTTGCTGGCTGTGTTTGACCCATGAGTTTCATTTCATCCGTGTGATTCTTTTGCTTGATGTAAACATCCGCCTGCACAGCAAGGGGGATAACCAGGCAGGTCAAGACAAACAATAAACAAAAAGCCTTCAAACCCTTTCTTAAATCCATTTAATTATTCCTCCTCTATTTATAATAATTTAAATTGGTGAAAGAGTATCCTGTCCCCAATTTATCTATCAATGTTTGCCTTTCCTTTCGAGTTTCCAGCGGATTTTTCCGGATATTTGCCCTCTCAAAGCCTCAGCATAGAGTTTTAGCGTGCTCGTCCATCCTTCAAACATATCCTCACTCCCTTGCAAGACTTCTGGATCATCTTCTGAGAATTCTCCCTCAATAAGGATTTCTTCTTGGATGTCCTCCGCTCCTCCACCTG
>CAYPGQ010000270.1:0-2075 GCA_964410125.1 uncultured Eubacteriales bacterium
AACCAGCGGAAAAAATAAAAAGGATAGGAACCACCGGCTAGCTGGAAAGGTATTCTTTTATCGTTGTCATTAAAGTATCAGGCTCTACCGGTTTTTCCAGAAAAGCATCGGGTGCGGCATCTATACCGAATACTTTTTCCTTTCGTTCTGTAAAATCCTTATCATAAATAATGCTTTTCAAG
Source organism: uncultured Eubacteriales bacterium (assembly GCA_964410125.1). Classification (GTDB taxonomy): domain Bacteria; phylum Acidobacteriota; class Aminicenantia; order Aminicenantales; family Aminicenantaceae. Next base: position 183 of record CAYPGQ010000270.1, read on the forward strand.
TCAACTCCTGTGACTTGTGACGCACCGCTTACAATGATCACCGGGATATCTTTATATTCTTCTTCCTTCTTAAGTTTGAAGAAAAATTTCATCCCGCTTTCTTCAGGCATCATGATGTCCAGAATAATCACATCGGGCTTTGCTTCGCCCAGTTTATTCATCGCTTCGATTCCATTGCTGGCGGTAACCGCAGTCATATGATTGTCATCCAGAATGGCTGAAATGTATTCGATTTGAGCCAATTCATCATCCACGACTAGCGCTACTTTGCCTTTCAAGTCAACCATCTTAAACCTCCTATTTAAATATATATGGCATTTCTATAGCATCGACATAAAAACATAATATAAAAAGTTTAAGGTGTCAAAATAAAATTATATTCCTTTTGGCAATTCAATTGTAAAAGTTGTTCCCTCTCCCAATTGAGAATCACATTTGATACTGCCTCCATGATCACTGACAATAGCCTGGGTTACACTTAAGCCCAAACCTGTTCCCTTGGATCCTTTGGTGCTAAAAAACTCAGTAAATAGTTTTTTTTGGTTTTCCTCACTGATCCCCTGCCCGTTGTCGATTATCCGGAATCCGAAAAAGGGTTTCTCCTTATTTTTGAATATTTCAATTTTGATTATCCCCTTATCCTTTTCACTGTCATCCAAGGCATTGGTGACAAGGTTCAGCACGCACCGGAAAATGTTTTTGCGGTCCACTTTGACCTTGTCAAGCGTCTCATCGTGTTTTGTCTCGACTCTGACATTTTTGTCTGCAGCCTGTTCTTTGGTCATATCGATGATCTCGGTCACTATCTCCCGGGGGTCGCAAAGGGAATATTCCGGCTCCCGTTTTTTCGAGATGGTCAGCATATCAAGCACAAGGTCTCTGATCCGCTCATTTCCTTGCTTAGTGATATTCCAGCCTTTGTTCAGCAAATCCATATTGTTGTCCCTGAATCCTTTATCAACGATATATTCACCCGCTTTTAAGGCATTGGCCATGTTCTTGATACAGTGGGCGAGTCCTGCCACTGTCCGCCCTATAGTGGCCATTTTTTCCGCTTGGATTCGTTTTTCCACTAATTGGGCCCTTTCAATGGCAATAGCTGCCTGATTCGAAAAACCCTCCAAAAGGGCGATATCATCTTCGCTGAATCCTTCCGTATTTCTGCTGTTAACGACTTCGACCACTCCTATTATGTTTTCTTTAGCCCGTAGAGGGACGGCAATAAGGTTTCTCGTTGTAAATCCGGATTGCTTGTCGATCTCCTTGAATATCCCTGAGCCTTCGATCTCTGCCTGGTTGACGATGGTTGACTTCCCTGACAGGGCTACAGACCCGGCGATACCGGCTCCGAGGGGAACTGTGAATTTTTTTAATTCCGTTCCTTTTTCTCCGTAGGCGATTTCAAATCGAAGGACATCCCCCTCCCGAAGAAGCAGTGAACTGGCTTCGGCATTCAACAGCTCTGCCACAGTGATGACAATAAAGTTCAGAAGGTCAGGTAGCTCTCTTGTTGTGTTCACTTCTCTGGCAAGATCGAGCATTGTGTTCCTTTGATAGAATTGATTGGAACACCGGTCAAAAAGAAGTTCATTCTCGACCAGTACAGCGATTTTTTGTGAGAGGGCTTTTAGAAGTTCTATTTTTTCAGGAGTGAAGGCGCTGATGGATTTTTTGTTGATTATTTCAACTACACCTAAACATCTTCCATTGAGCAGCAGCGGAACTACAGCCACATTGTAGGTTTCATAATCGGACTCTGATCTGAGCAAATCCTTAAATGGCTCTTTATTGCCATTGTCTGTGGAAATGAACGGCTTATGGTTAACAAAAACCCACTGGCATATTTCTTTACTAGAGGGGACCTTTGACGATCCCAATTCTTCCGCTTTGATG
>CAYPGQ010000271.1:0-2071 GCA_964410125.1 uncultured Eubacteriales bacterium
AATATTTTAGGAGGTTTATCATGCCAAAAATGCCCATTGGTGACATGGGACCCTGTGAAGTTGTATGGGGTTACGGTGAATCAGATGCGATGTATCTTGGTGAATTTCTTGGGGGCGTGAAGCTCACAATGGAATCAACTGTCCACGATGTCAAGGAAGACGGAGAGGGCGAGGCTGCGGTTGATGCGGTTTTCGGTGGGTCAGTAATGACTCTTGAAGTTCCATTAACTCGCTCAACTTATGCACAGCTTTCTGCGGTTCTTCTTGCGGGAGGGGTCATAACATCTGGCGACCACGAGTACATCAAGATTAAGAATCCTCGCGGTTGCTCACTCTATGACCTGGCTGAAGCTATTGTGATCAAGCCCATCTGTGGCGATATCGTTTCTGATGATCCTGCAGAGTGGCTTTTGCTCCACAAATGCTATCCAGTTCCAGGGATGGATTTGACATTTGATCCATCGACTCAGCGTGTGTTCCCGATTAAGTTCAAAGTATTCGTCATGCAGGAAAGTCCGTATGCTGGTGACTTTGGTTTAATCGGAATGCCGTCTGGTTCAGATGAATATGGCTCTGGTTTCTACGCATAAGCCATAAGGTCGATATGTCAAAACTAAAAATTGACACAAAGACTTCGCTTTACGAACCGGTTGAAGTTGAAATCAACGGGAAGACATTCCAGGTCAAGAAGATCACAAGGGAGATTGGTCAGCAATTAGCTGATTTCGATGCTCAGATACAGAAGGGTAATACGGATGCAATTTACCAGAGACTTGAACTCGTGATTGGAAAGAACAAGGAAATAGACCAACTCGGTATCCACGAAGCCATAACAATCATGAAGTTCATCATCCACAAAGCCTTCAGTCCGGAGAAGATCGAAAAAAAAGTGCAAGGGCCAGGGCAAGAGAAGTAGCTTTAATAGCGAGTGAATTCCCTGGCCTTTTTTCCTTTGCTGATTTTGTAGGCATGGAGATTCGAGATTTCGAGGTCTGGCTTAATGAGGCAAAGATGATGAGGCTTGCAAGACAGTCCGAGGCTTATGGTGCAGCCTTATTGCCACACAGGAAACAATCGGATGCGAATGCTGAAATTAATCGAGTGAACTGGAAAATCTATGAACTTGAGCATGGGGATAGAATCGATGAATTGGATTCTAAGGCAGAGGAGAAGCGAAAACAGGATGCAATTAAGAGAAGAAAAAAGAGAGCAAAACAAATCCTTCATTAAAGGAAAGAACAATGTTTGACGGTGGATCTATTGTAGTTAAATTAAAGATGGAGAAGGGGCAATGGTCCTCCTCTGTCATGGCTGTGAACCAATCACAGAAAGCAATGGCAGCTCAGTCCAAAAAGACAGGCACGGCTTTCTCTGGCATGTGGAAACAGATGGCTGCGGGAATGGGGGTCACAACTGCCATTAGTGCGGGCATAAGGACTATAAAAACCCAGGTAGCCGATATGGTACGAGTGGGTCGAGAGTTTGAGCGGGAGTGGGCGAATGTCACAACCATGCTTTCTATTTCTAGCGAAGAAACAGAAAAACTACGAAACGATCTTAGGCGACTTTCTCCAACTTTGGGCGATACAACTGACTTGGCAAAGGGAATGTATCAGGTTCTCTCTGCATCGATTGAGCCCGCGAAGGCGATAAGGTTTCTTGAGAAAGCTGCGATATCTGCCAAGGCTGGAATTACGGACACGGCAACGGCAGTCGATGCCTTAACTACCGTAGTCAATGCCTATGGGCTTGAGGCTGAAGCCGTCACAGATGTTTCCGATATTATGTTCGGTGTTGTTAAGCGAGGAAAGGTAACTTATGAACAGTTGGCGGGATCCCTTGGAACGGTTGTCCCTGTGGCTGCCAAGTTAGGGGTAGGGTTCAGGGATATCGGAGCAGCCATTGCAACGATGACAAGAAGTGGAATTGATTCCCGAACTGCCACAATGCAATTACGACAGATCATGATGTCGGTCCTTGGTGCTTCTAAAGAATTGCAGGAAAAGGCCCGGGGTATGGGCTTTGAATTTACGGCAACGGCACTCAGGACAAAGGGGCTTGGTGATTTTCT
>CAYPGQ010000272.1:0-2026 GCA_964410125.1 uncultured Eubacteriales bacterium
CTGCCATTCAATCCGGTTGTTTTATGGTATGTTCCTCATAAGATGAAATGAAAAGGACAGGATTTTCCAATTTGAACTCATCCCTAAAAATCGAACTGTAAACGATGCCATCCATGTCCTTCCCGATAGGGAGGCCTAGAAAATTAAGAAGTGTGGGGGCAATATCGATGAGCCTCATCCCTTCGATATTTCTCCCCCGCCAAATCTCCCTTCCATAAAAAAATGCCACTCCATCAGGTGCCAATTCATGATATGCAGAGATTTCGGCACTCCCGAATAGCCATTCTGTGACCCTATTCCAAAGAGGTAAGGGTTCGATGCCATGAGGAGAATACACAACAAGAAGCTCATCCTCTTTTCGGGACGCCAAATATCTGCCGATGATATCATCATAAAACTGATAATATCTCTCTATCACAGAACTGTAGCGATTGATCTCATCCTGCTCGATATTTCCGAATAAATCCGGAAAAGTATATTTATAAAAATAGCGTTCGACTTCGTTGAGCCCATTCAACATAAAGTAGACTATTTGCGGTTGAGTTCCGGTTTTCACCTGCATGACTTGGTCTTCGTATTCAAAATCCGAGAAAAAGGCTCTCCTGACTGTCGAAAAAATTAAGCTGTTGTCAGATTTCAGATCTTCAAAAATAAGGTTGAATCGTGTCTCGGCCCTTGGTGTGGGATCAGGGATTTTCCTGTAATACGGCCAATCCTTCACATAATGAGAGGTTCTGTTGTCTTTAAATATGGTCCATATATCTTTGGAGTAAAAAGGAGGGGTTGTTTGGTACCGCGTGAGAATGCTTGTGCGCAAAAGCTGTCCGAAAAAAATAAAGCGAGGAGACACCTCAAATTCTTGTTTACTGTTCAGAACGCAATATCTGTAAAGAGATAATTGACGGTGCTTAGAAGGAAGTTTACCGGATCCGAGGGAGGTTCTTTGAATCACTGGTTCGGTGGGTGAGAAGTTTTCGAGTTTTCCCCAACTTCCTTCTTCCATCAACCAAGCAAAATTGGGAAGCTTTTCCTCATTGATCAGAGGAATCATAACATCAAAACTCAATCCATCCAATCCGATAATTGTGACTTTCTTGTCTAGTTCTTTTGCCTCAAGGTTAGCGACTCTTTCAGATTTTTGGAGCAGAGGATAGTGCAATCGCTGGAGCACTACATAATACATCCCCGCAAAAAAGGCCAAAAAATAAACAAGGAGGAAAATGACATTTCTTTTATACAGGCGGGTGCTGTAGAAACAGATAAACCCTAGAACAACAAGGAAAATGAAAGTTAAAAATTGCCTGTTAAGCAGGATCTGGGTTTCTGCACTGAAAAAGGAAAGAAAATAATCGTAGTTGGCTTTGAAAATCAAAAGAAACAGGGAAATGCTGAAGGAAAAACTCAGGGCCAGGAAGGAAGGAGAAATGAAGGCAATCTTGAAACTACTTCCGAGAATGAATTGAAGGATGAAAAATATGATGACGGAGAGAATGGTTACAACCAGCCCATACGTAATGAGAAGAAAAAGAGTTAAATGGCCAAAGAAAAGAGCCTGGACGTTCAAGTTGATGTTAATATCATAAATGAGAAGAGCAAGAAGAGCGCTAAAAAAAGCTCCCGTAATGAGGGAGTTTAAAAAAACCTTGAGAAACTTCATTCAAGAAAAAATTATCACGATTCGGTCATGGGGTCAACAACTAAGACAAAGAAGTGAGCATCTCTATTTCCGTGATACCAAAAGGCTTTATATTGGCTTTTAGGAATGGTTTTGCTTTCGTGAAGATTTTTTACGCCATTCCTTCACCGCTCTTCTCGGCGGCTGCGGAACTCCGCGCGCTAACTCCCAATCTCTGCCACTCTAGCCATGTTCCCATGTTTGCCCAGAGCTCAAATCCTTTAGTAAAGTCGTGCTCAATACATCCTCGCCGACAATATGGGGACGTCCCCATATTGTTACCCTCGAAGAACGGGTCGTGAAGGCTAAATCTTCAATGGTCGCTTCAACCATCCCCAAAAGCCCAATTTA
>CAYPGQ010000273.1:0-2012 GCA_964410125.1 uncultured Eubacteriales bacterium
CCTATTTCTTGGTCTTTTTGTTTTTTTCCCCCTAATTTTACTAGCGCAAAACTACACGACGACCGAGGGGAAAATTAAAATCTTTATCGTGAAAAACCGATCCGAAGGTCCGGCAACCATGGAACGCAGCGGCCTATTAGATCGTCTCACAAACTTGGGATGCGATGTCGCCAAAGTTTCAACCGTACGATTAACACCCGAAGAGGAAAAAGAATACGGCGAATGGAACCAGGATGCCCTCGAGAGCAAGCACCTGGGGAAACTCATCGCCACGAACAGAAAAGATGAATATTTCACGGTAGGTCTGTTAACCAATTGCACGGATTTGCTGGGCATGCTGGCCGGCCTCCAGCATCTAAAACCCGGACCGAGCCTGCAGGAAGATTCTCGCAGCCTCCAGTCGCAGGGCTTGGCAGGACAGAAACCTCTGCGGGTGGGTCTTATATGGATCGATGCCCATGCCGATTTTAACACTCCCGAAACAACGCTCAGCGGCATGCTCGGTGGGATGCCGGTGGCGATCGCGGCAGGCATGTGCTTGACACGGCTGCGCTTAAAAGCGGGCCTCGATCCAGCCCTGCCGACAAAATACATCGTCATGGCCGGACTCAGGGATGTGGATCCCCTGGAACAGGAACTCCTGGACCGGTCCCAATGCGAATACATATCTGTGGAAGACATCCGGAATCTTTCGGATAACCTGAACCAGCAGATGGAACGATTGAGCCGGCTTACAGAAATCATATATGTCCACATCGACATGGACGTTCTCGATCCGAGCGAAGTCAGCGGTCACCCCCTCACAGCACCTGAAGGACCGACCAGTCATGAGCTGGCGGCGGCATTGGAAGTAATGTTCCAGCACAAAAAAGCAGGGGCTATAGGCATTGCCTCGATGCCTTTTGGGGAAAGAGATAAGGAGGGCCTTTCTCTCCAGGCGGCCTACCGCCTGATCGAAGGGGCCATCAACGGGGTCAAAAAGAGATAAGCTCTGCCAGCTTCAGAATCTGGATGTACTGAATTTCTGGTAACATGACCCTTGATTTTAAAATAGTGACGTTTGACTGATTTCTTGTTTGACTAAATCCGCCAGCCTCTTTATTCCCTCTTCTATCTGCTCCTCGCTCGGGTAGGAAAAATTCAACCGCATGGTATTATGGCCGCTCCGGTCAAAATGAAAAGCCGATCCGACAACATAAGCCACATTCTTTTCGACGGCCTTGGGGAACAACTCTCCGGCATCTAGACTTTCTGGTAGGGTCAGCCAAAGGAAAAGCCCCCCTTCAGGATTGGTCCATTCGATCCCCGAGCTCTCGGGCATGTATTTTTCCAGGGCCTTGACCATAATGTCCCTCTTTTTCCTGTAGAGCTCGATAATTTTTGGGATATGGGATTTGAGGAGGCCGCGCCGGCAAAACTCGTAAATGATGGATTGATTCAGCGGCGATGTGCAGAGATCCGTAGGCTGTTTGGCCATGGTCAGTTTTTCCTGGATGGCTTTGTCGGCAATGATCCAACCCAGCCGGGTTCCTGGGAACAAAAGTTTCGAAAATGTGTGCAGGGAAAAGGCATAGCCTTTCTTATCTAGGGTTCTGATCATCGGAATGGGCTCACCGTCGAATCTCAAATCACGATAGGGGCTGTCCTCGACAAGAACGACTCCGTACTCATAGCACAATTCCAGAAGCCTCTCCCGGCGCTCCAACGATATGGTCACGCCTGAGGGATTCTGGAAATCAGGCACGACATAAATAAACTTTATCTTCTGTCCTTTGGCGGTGTATGTCCTCAAAATATCTGCGATCGTATCCACATTGATTCCCTGTTTATCCAATCGGGCTCCCACCATGTTTGCCCGGAAACTCTTGAAAGCCTGAATGGCACCCAAATAAGAAGGCAGCCCGATTATGATGGGATCTCCGGGGTCGATGAATATTTTGCCGATCAAATCCAAGGCCTGCTGGGATCCGGACACGACGATAATATTATCTTTATTAACGTCTGCCCCTTCA
>CAYPGQ010000274.1:0-1882 GCA_964410125.1 uncultured Eubacteriales bacterium
TGAAGGCACTATATTTAAGAAGATCAAAACGATACAGCGAGGCTGGCGAATGCGAAGCGCTGGCAGTGCAAAAGTTTTTGGCAGCTAAAAAAGTAGTACAGTCACGGCGATCAGCAGTGGCAATGTCGAGAAAACCTGATATTTGGATAGGGAGATGATAATTCAACTTCCAGTAAAAGAAAAGCACGTTTGTAAGTGTTTAAAGCAAGGTGATTTTCACACAAGGGTGTTGGAAACAAAGGAACAAAAAGACAACCTGCAAAGAAGAATAAATGAAGCTGATAAATAAAATATTGGACTATTCTCCGTTGATATTGTTAGGCCTGATACTAAGGTTTGCAGTAATCGCAATTGTCTGGTTGTTTTAAATGGACCAATACGAAAGATTGCTGTTACTTTGCAAGATGGTAATCGACCAGGCAAAGATGGGAGAAAATTATTTGATCCTGTTTTTAAAGCGGGATCGGTGGGATGAATTTAAAAAGTTGGTTAAGGAGTTAAGCGATGGGAAAACAGACAGGGATCAGTTGGTGTAATCACACCTGGAATCCATGGCAGGGATGCCATAAGATTTCGGAAGGTTGCACTAATTGCTATATGTTCCGAGAGAAGCAACGTTATGGTCAAGAGCCTGATCTCGTAGTGAGATCGGCGGAACGAACGTTCAATGCGCCGTTACGATGGAATAAACAAGTGCAGGGGAATTATCCTTGTGGTAAGCCGTTGGTGTTTGTTTGCAGTTGGAGCGACTTCTGGATCGAGGAAGCGGATGCGTGGCGGGATGAGGCGATGGAGATTATGGCAAACTGTAGCAGTCTTATTTTTCTGATTCTCACAAAAAGGCCTGAGCGGATTCTGCCATGGTTAGATGATGCCTGCTATCCTTCGAGTGGTTGTCCGATTGAGGGTTTTCCGAACAATGTGTGGCTGGGGGTGAGTGTTGAGAATGGGCAATTTATTCAGCGTATTGATCATATAAGCCAAATTGATGCTGGACTAAGATTTATTAGTTATGAGCCAGCTTTAGGTCCTTTGGGTCGTGTTTCTGATAATAATTATTTAAGGAAGATAAATTGGGTAATTTCAGGCGGTGAAAGCTGTTCTGATCGTAGGGCAGATATGGATTGGTTTCGGCATATAAGAGAAATATGTGAGTGTTTTGATATTCCTTATTTTCACAAACAGAATGGCGGAAGAAAAAAGATCGATGGGGTCTATGGAGGGGATAAACTGGACGGGGTTGTTTATCATCAATATCCGAAAGTAGGGATATGACCATGAAAGTCAAAGAGATAGCTGAAGCATTAGAAAAATACACGATAGAGAAAAGCAACTTTGATGAAAAGAGAAACTATATTTCCATGTCGCATAGTCATTTATCTGTTGAAGAATTGATAGAGCAATATACAAAAGGGTTTGAAAAAACCAAAGATATTTGCTTGAAGTGTTACAAGGGCTATCAAATGGAAGAAGATATGATCAGTAGGCTTAACGCCGTTTTCAAAGAGAAAATAACCAATGGTGGAGAAATAGAAGTATTCGCAGGAATCGTAAAGGGGCATCCTGATTTTCGATTTGAAAATAATCCAGCAGATCTTAAAAGCGTTTTGATGGATGATTGGATACCAAAAGAAAAAGTTCCATATAAAGTTTATTGTCAGATGCAATCTTATATGATGTACTCAAATAGAGACAGGGGGTTAGTAATATATGAAAGCAGGGAAACTGGAATCATAAAAGCCTTTGATCTTTTTAGTAATAATAAATTGCAAAAAGAAATACACAATAAATTTAGAGAAGTTGTGAAAAAACTCAATGGATAATTTCCAGAAAATAGTAATCAGCCGATGGGATGGCGGACTGAATAACAGCCAGTCGCCGT
>CAYPGQ010000275.1:0-1881 GCA_964410125.1 uncultured Eubacteriales bacterium
ATATCAGAGGCGTATATGCAGCCGGAGATATTCGAGATAAAAGACACAGACAAATTACTATAGCTGTTGGTGACGGAACCATAGCTGCTTTAGAAGTTATTCTTAAAACCTAAGTTAACATTATATGGGAATTTCCTCTTTGAATAATAAAAATGGAAAAGGAGTTTATCATGGAAAAACTATCAATAAATTATGAGGATATGGAATGGTCAGAAGCTACAGGATACCCGACTGGAACAAAAATAAAAATGCTTCGGGAAGAAGAAAGCGCCAAAACATTTTTGTTAAAATTAGCGCCAGGGTTTGATATGAAAGCCCATTCACACATTGCTACGGAACAGCATTTCGTTTTAGACGGTGAATATATAAGCAATGGCAAAATATTTGGTATTGGCACCTATCGCCTTATTCCATCGCAGAGTGATCATGGAACTTTTACTTCCGAAAATGGCGCCACTGTTCTGGTGGTATGGGATTCATTGCCGAAAAATCCAGATAGATAATTCGAGAGGTCAAAGAATTAACTGCCGTACTTAAAATAAGACCAATATTTTTATGAAAACTTTGCTCGATGTATAAGAACAGATAAAAGCTAAAACTAATGCAGTTTGCGTAACCTTGCTCGAACAAAGCGGGGAAAAACATATTGAAAATAATTCCTTTTACCAAAACCATCAAGTATTAGCTCTTTGGAAGATCACTAGGTTTTAAGAGAACTCGGATCAGACAAAAAGGATTTGCAATGAGCATTGGCACTTGCTGACGATATGCTTTATATTCCTCTCCAAATTTCTCCATTAACTCCTTTTCCTCTACTAAGAACAAGAATCCGATAACCCATATCCATTGAGTCACCATAATGAGCAAGAAAGATCCCGGATGTCCGATGAGGAGACCAAGGCAGGTCATGAAGGTTCCCACCGCTGCATGGTGTGGATGTCTCACACACTGATAGATATCTGTAGTCACCAGCCGCGTTGTACATCCCCACTCCTGGGGGTTTTCCATGCGACGCAATAACCTCCCTGTCCTCTTCAATGGGAAGTGGACCGCCAGCATACCTACAAGTCCCAACAGGCGCACAAATACAGGGAAAGCGCGAGTTTTCAGGAGGACATCTATGACGATTCCTCCGCCAATCGACACACCGGCCAGAAGAAGCCAGAGTATCAGGCGTACACGACATTTCGACATCTTCTCACTCCTTTATCATTTGCCACAACATGGCTATAAAACTTTTTTTATTATTCCTAATTCGCTGAGCGTATCCAGGAGACTGTTTTTTGCTTGAATCATGACCTCAACCGAAGAGTCAGAAAGGACATACTGGGGGCCTTTTCCCTTCTCTAGAGAAAGGAAAAGATTGGAAATGATGTGTTCGTTTAAAATATTTTTTGTTTTGGCATCCACTTCGATGAGAGCAAAATAAGGCGCTTCATCAAAGTGTTCGGATACCCGACCTTCTGGAGAAGCCAGGGGAAGAGCATATTTGTGAACATTTTTTTGAATAGGCTCGAAGTGAATGCGGATATGATCGACAAAAGGAATCTCTTTTTTTATTTTTTTTTCCAACAAATCGACGGTCCGGTGGGCTTTTTCAATCTTTCGGACCTTTAATGTCAAGTCTGCCTCAACAAACCGATAGCGTCCTGAACTTCTTCCAATTAAGCTCTTAACCTCTTCGACTTTGCTTTCCTTTCTTATGATCTGGTTTATCTGATTCAAGGTGTTGTAATCCAGGGAAGCATCGAGCAGGACTTTCACGGATTCGACCAGGATTGCAAAGCCTGATTTCAATATAAAAAAAATGACGATGACGGCAGCATATTTCTCGATCTGTAATCCGACTAAATGTCCGCTAAGACCGATAAAAACAACAAG
>CAYPGQ010000276.1:0-1830 GCA_964410125.1 uncultured Eubacteriales bacterium
TAGACCTTCCCTTCAAGCCAGACAATCGCTGGATCAAAAACCGGAAAAGAAAATAAAGCAATCCAGCGATTACGACAAAAGCAAAGATCAGAAAAATTTCAATATACAAAGCGATTCTCCTTTAGCCGCTTCTTTCCTTGGCTCCATATGTGTCCAAAAATTCTTCACGGGCCAAGGATACGATGTCATCGATCTGGGAATCTTGATGGTCTGGATTCAGGTGGGAAAGGAAAAGTTTTTTTACTCCGGCCTGTTTTGCCAGTTTTGTTCCTTCTAACCAAGTGCTGTGGCCCCATCCGATCCGGCCCGCCTGGTACTCAGCCGGCGTGAAAGTGGCATCGTATACCAACATATCCGATCCGGCAGCAAAATCGGCGAGTTTTTGGTCGATTCCATGCAAGGGGTGTTCAGTATCTGTCGCGATGACGATGGTATTGTTCTCATCCTTTATTTTATAGGCAATGCTTCCTTGGGGATGGTTGAGAGGACAACATGAAATATGACTCCCTCCAACTGCAAGTCCTCCTTTTGGCATCCGGTGGAATATCTTCTCCGATTGCGTTTGTTTGAACGAAATCGGAAAATACTTCCCACCCATAAAACCGCTGAGATGTTTCTCCGTTTCCTCGGGAAGGATATCAGAGTAGAAGATCAACCGAACATCCGGAGAATTAAGGGGCCCGAAAAAAGGAAGCCCCATGATGTGATCGAGATGAAAGTGGGTCAGAAAAATGTGCAGGATTGGCGGCATTTTACACATATCGCTCATAAGCCAGTCTCCTAGCTCCTTGATGCCCGTACCCGCATCGATAATAAGGATGCTTCCATCGGGTGTCTCCAAAGAAGAACAGGGAGTGTGTCCGCCGTATTTGTTTCTGTTTTCTCCTGAAACAGGACAGGTCCCTCTCACACCCCAAAATACCAAATTCGATTTATTATCCTCACCCATAGTTACACCTTTTCCTTGATCTGGATTATTTACGAGCCGAGATTGCTGCAGCGGCAAGGCAGTGGCCCATTTTTTATAAATAATTCAGAATCATTTTTGTGTTAAGTCATATATACCGGCCCAATCCCCCGGCGGAGGATTTTGCTTGAGTTGCTCGATGCGGGAAACATACACCGCAGATAATTTATCATCCTTTATCTTCCTAAACAAGTTCAAAGCATCGTCCCATCTTTTGTTCCTGTATAAATCAAGTGCCTGGTGAAAGGTCGCCACATTTTCTTGCATCTCTGGGGAGGCTTGGCTTTTTTCCTTCAAAATCTGGTACACACGTTCGGGTTTGCTTTTTCCAACAACCCGAATAAGGTCCACTTCTCTGGCCGCTATTACTTCCTTTGCCATCTGGAACGTGGTATCTCCGACAAGGATAGGAACCGAATAGTGTTTGCAGGCTCCTTCGAGACGGGAAGCCATGTTGATGGTATCCCCCATGGCCGTGTAATCAAAACGGCTGTGGGAACCCATGTTTCCCACGACCGCAGGCCCGGAATTGAGACCGACACGCATAAACAATTCATGTCCCGATTTTTGAGTAAATACAGGTCTCAGCTCTTCCAATCTTTTCTGACAATCGAGTGCAGCACGGCAGGCTCTCACAGCATGGTCTGGTTGGTCAAGAGGAGCATTCCAGAAAGCGATAATGGCATCCCCTTCGTATTTATCCAGGGTCCCTCCATAAGAGAGAATGATATCGGTCATCTCCGATAGAAAATCATTCAGAAGATGTACCAATTCTTCGGGAGAGAGACTTTCCGAGATGGAGGTAAAACCGGCAACATCGGAAAAAAAGGACGTGATGATCCTTTTCTCCCCTCCCAGTCGCA
>CAYPGQ010000277.1:0-1822 GCA_964410125.1 uncultured Eubacteriales bacterium
ACCCACGTTTGACAGTTGCTAGTCCCAAAAATGCCATCTAACTTATTGATATACATTAGGTTAAGTGTGTTTTTCTAGTGAACCCCGTTGTCACTAGGTTTTATCCCTTCAAAATCAAGGGTGGTTCTTGCATATCTAATTGATTTAAAAGAAGTTGCTGGTATTTCGTTAGCTGACTCCGCTTAATCATCGTCCCATTTTTTAATAAAAGTTTTACGGCCGATATCCGGTTCATATGTCTTCGGATTGTCTCCCAGCTCACACCACTTTTTATCTCTGCATACCGTTGGACGAAGTAAGAAAGAACACACAGCGATACATGCGCTTTAATTCGCTCGTTTTTGTAATGATTGATCGGCCTGAGGTTTATCCCGCTTTTAAGAGTCCGGAAAGCTCTCTCTACCGAAAAAAGACGTTTATATTGACAAGCCAGTTCGTCGGCATCAAGTTTCCGGTCCGTCGTAAGCAGCACGTATTTTCCGTCATAGCGGCTCTCTTCGGCAATTTTCTTCTTATCCAGCACAAGTCTCCCACTCTTCAACCGCCGCACGAAACGCTTTTTTGCCGCATGATTGATAACGGCACATTGCTGTTTTTGAGAACGACACTGTTCAAGCTCCTCAGCCAGCCCAGCTACAAGCGATTCCCTTATCTGGCGGTCATGCTCGGCTTCGTCCGGATTCCGGCAGATGATGTAGCGCTTCCCGGACAGGAGAACTTCTTTGACTTCCAAAGCGTCGTCCACTTTCTGGTAGCGGCCCCGCGATCCCAGAACCTTGTCCCGTACCTCTTTCAACTTCCGAAGCTTGACCCCCACCAGGTACTCATACTCGGCTTCCTCTATTTTTTGAAGATTCTCTTCGCTCACCATGCCCCGGTCGCAGACAAACAGACATCGGCCGAATTTGAACCGCTTGATCCGCTCCAACATCCTGGCCACCGTCGCCATGTCCATCGTATTGCCGGCAAATACCGTAGAGGAGACAGGCAGCCCATTCCGGTCTGTCGCCAATCCCACAACGAGTTGTTTTCGATCCGGCCGTCGGTCCCGACTGTAGCCGTACTCCAAAAGATCCGCGTTCCCCATTCCTTCCATATAGGTTGAGGTCGTATCGTAAAACACCACATCCACCCGCCGGTTGAAAAGATCTCGCGTCGTCCAAAAAAGCTCGTCCTCAACCTCATCTTTGCAATCTTCCAAAAAATCCAAACCTCTGTAATAATGTTGAAGTTCAATCTTCTCCGATCCGGGAAAATACACATCTTCCCGCACCCATTCATCAACTCCAAGCTTACTCATAGGCTCCAGAAGCCGGTTCACAACCATGGCCGCTATCGCGTCAGTCACCGGAGAAGTGAATTTGCGTTTCCTCAGGCTCCTACGCAAGACATCCAACACTCCAAGTCTTTTCAAAAGATCTTCAACCACATAAATTCCCCCGTAAGAACGCGACTCGAGTATCTCAGAGTCCATATCACCGGCATCTTCGTTCAGATAACGGAGAATCGTCTGGGCTAAAGCCAACATTTTATCTCTATTCAGTTCATGGATCTTGCCGAAGCTGTAGATGAAATTATGCCTGGAGTAGCCGCGTTTGGAATCCCAAAGAGATTCGACAAGATGGAGATATGTCACTCGTTTACCTTGCCGGTTGATGACGGAAGATTCTTTGAGGAACATCAGACGTTATTAAATCATAATGGATCATGTTTGTCAAGGGATAAAACAATAACTCTGTCACTAGTGTTTCCTGGCTCTGGGACTCGTTTAAAAAGACGTAAGTTGTTTATTATCAACACATGGACTTTTTATCAATACTCA
>CAYPGQ010000278.1:0-1730 GCA_964410125.1 uncultured Eubacteriales bacterium
TTTTCGATGACAGCATACAGGATGTCCGGATTCTTCTGGTAGATGTCCAACCCGATACGGCCGATCTTGCCCGTGGGAAGACCCTCCGTCAGCCTTGTCCAGGTAATTCCCCCATCCATGGTTTTATAGATACCGCTTTCTGACCCTCCCTCTTCGAAATGCCAGGGATACCGGTATTTTTCGTATGCGGCTGCATACAGGATGTCGGGAGCTTTCCGGTTCAAAACCAGGTCGATAACGCCGACTTTTTCGTTGATATAGAGGATTTGATGCCAGGTCTTTCCACCGTCTGCAGTCTTGAAGACTCCCCGCACCTTGTTTGGGGAATAAAGATGACCCATAGCCGCGACATACACGATGTCCGGATTTGTGGGATGGACGATGATTTTTGCGATGTGGTGGGAGTCACGCAATCCCGCGTTTTCCCAGGTTTTGCCCCCATCAGTTGATTTGTATACGCCGTTGCCGGAATAGGAGCTTCGGGCGCATGCCACTTCTCCTGTGCCTACCCACACTATTTCCGGATCGGAGGGAGCAAGGGCCACGGCTCCGATCGACAGCTTGTCCTGGGTATCGAAGATCGGTTCGAAGGTCGTCCCGTTGTTTGTGGTCTTCCAGACACCGCCATTCCGTGTGCCCACGTAAAAAGTGTAAAGGTGAGCTTTGGCTGGAGATTCTGGAACGGCAAAATCTGTCACCCAGGATCCTGCCCGGTAAGGGCCAAGATTCCGGAAGGAAAAGGGGCGTAATAATTTTTCGTTGAAGGTATTCTGATTTTCTGCTTGGACATGGGTGATCAAAGATATTGTCCAGATACCCATAAGTATTAATCCGACATATGCTTTTTTGTTTTTCATGCGCTCTCCTCTTTTCTGTTATTCCTGAATTATTTTAAAAAGCTTTGGCATTTTACCTGATTAGGGGACGTCCCACAAGGTGTCACCCTATAGCGTCTCCTCTTGAGGAGAGTTCCCTCTTGGTGTATCATAATTCCCGAATGTTTGAGTTAGGGAAATTGAAAGGAGTTCCAATGATCAAAAAATATCATGACTTACCTCTTTTATTTGTTATGATCGGATTGTGTCTGTTGCTTTTTTCCTGTGGAGAGGAAACATCGCCACAGGGAGGTACCGATCAAATGATCGAAAACAACCAAATAAAGGAAGAACCAAAAATGGATATTCAAAAACAACTATTTGGGCAAATGCCCGACGGACAGACAGTGGACCTGTATGTCCTGGCGAACGGAAAGGGTTTGACGGCCAAGATCATGACTTATGGGGCGATACTTGTGTCACTCGGCGTTCCCGACCGGAACGGGAATATTGCCGACATCACCCTCGGTTGTGATTCTTTAGAGGACTACATGGCTGCCTCGCCTTATTTTGGAGCCACGGTCGGCCGTTATGCCAACAGGATCGCTAAAGGAAAATTCACTCTGGAAGGAGTGGAATACACACTGGCCACAAACAACGGAGAAAACCACCTTCACGGCGGGATCAAGGGATTTGACAAAGTCATCTGGCAGGCCGAGCCTTTCAGGCAGGAAGGGATGGTGGGTGTCAAATTTGTGTATTTCAGCAAGGACGGCGAAGAGGGCTATCCAGGAAATCTTGCCTGCACAGTAACTTATATGATGACTGAAAAGAATGATTTGAATATCACTTACGAGGCGGAGACGGACAAAGCCACGCCGGTCAATCTTACCCATCACAGCTATTTCAACCTGG
>CAYPGQ010000279.1:0-1717 GCA_964410125.1 uncultured Eubacteriales bacterium
TCGCAGGCGGCATCCCATTTTTCCTTGGCCGTCCGGTAGACCACATCCGGGGATTCATGCCGGATGAGGGTTTTGTTGGGCGGGACTTCCACAACATCGAGATCATAGATGGATTGAAACTCTGTGGCCTCTGTGACAGCCGTTCCGGTCATCCCGGCTAGTTTTTCGTACATGCGGAAATAATTTTGGAATGTAACAGAGGCGAGGGTCTGGTATTCTTCTTCGATACGGACTTTTTCTTTAGCTTCAAGGGCTTGATGAAGGCCATCGCTGTAGCGTCTTCCGGGCATCAGACGACCGGTGAATTCATCCACGATAATGACTTTTCCTTCTTTAATCATGTAGTCGACATCTTTTCTGAAAAGATGATGAGCTTTCAGAGCCTGATTTATGGCATGGATCGTGTCCATATGGGTAAGGTCGTACAGATTCCCCACATTCAAGAAATTTTCTGCCTGGGCAACTCCTTCTTCGTTCAAGGTTACGGTCCTAGACTTCTCATCCACCAAAAAATGTTGTTCTTTTTTGAGACGCCGGATGAGATTGTCCACTTTGTAATAAATCGCGGTTGATTCCTCTGTGGGCCCGGATATGATGAGCGGTGTTCGTGCTTCGTCGATAAGGATGCTATCCACCTCGTCGACTATGGCATAGTTGTGTTCTTTTTGAACAATATCTGCCCAGCGGAATTTCATGTTATCCCGGAGATAATCAAACCCGAATTCATTATTTGTGCCGTATGTGATGTCACTCCTGTAGGCTTGATGTCTGTCAAAATCCGGCATCTCATGCTGGATGGTCCCCACTTTTAGGCCCAGGAATTTGTAGATGGGGCCCATCCATTCGGTGTCTCTTTTCGCCAGGTAGTCATTCACTGTGACGATATGGACACCCTTTCCAGACAAAGCATTCAGGTATGCCGAAAGAGTCGCCGCCAGGGTTTTTCCTTCTCCGGTCTTCATCTCAGCGATTTTACCCTGGTGTAAAACGACGCCGCCCACTAATTGCACATCAAAATGACGCATGTTCACCGTTCTTCTGGCGGTTTCCCGGACTACGGCAAAGGTTTCGAAGAGGATATCTTCCAGCGTCGCTCCTTGACTCAGCTTTTCTTTGAACTCGTTTGTTTTGGTTTGGAGCTGGCTGTCGGACAGTTTCTTAATTCCGGATTCCAGCTCGTTGATAGCCGTAGCGTACGGCAGAAGTTTTTTTAGGTCTCTCTCGTTTTTTGTCCCGAAAATTTTTTGAATCAGCCACTTATACATTTGCTCCATTTTGACAGAAACCCCAATCCTTGTCAATTATTAGAGATTGCCACGCTCCCTACGGTCGCTCGCAACATGGCTTGCTTTTTTTCGTGGATTACTTTATTATCTTCTTTAATATTTTCAAACACTTATAACAAGGACATTTCTTGCAAAATGATAAATTTAACCCAAGCACCCTATGATAAACAGCTGAAGATTGTGGGTATACTAGGGGGACATGGTGTCCGCCGCCGGCTTATCTCTTTGGGATTTCATAAGAATCATATTATTGAATTGGACTCTCGAAGCATCCTGAGAGGTCCTATTCTTGTGAGAGATTTAACCTCGGATACATCTGTAGCTCTGGGGCGGGGAATTGCCCAAAAGATTATAGTTGAGATCGTTGGTGAAACATAATAATTTCCCGGATATTGTATTTATTGGCCAGCCAAACAGCGGAAAAAGCACAC
>CAYPGQ010000280.1:0-1664 GCA_964410125.1 uncultured Eubacteriales bacterium
GTTTGACGCTCAACAGCATTTTTCATACAATCTATCCTATGAGAGCCTTGGTCACAGGTGGGACCGGATTTATCGGAAGCCACCTTATTAATCACTTGATAGACGAAAAAAATGCAGAAGTGTACGCATTGGTACGCAATTCAGAAAATCTCAAATGGCTGAAAGGCATGGATATCCACTTTCTGAACGGAAATCTTTTATCTATACCGTCTCTTCCCATAAACATCGACTACGTTTTCCATATTGCAGGCATAACCAAAGCACGCAAATTGGCTGATTATTATACAGTAAACCAACATGGGACAGCAAGTCTTTTTCAGTCGTTGCGTGCTCAGAACATCGAGCCCAAAAAGATCTTTTTTCTTAGTAGCACAGCAGCTGCGGGCCCATCTCTCGATGGGAATCCTGTGAAAGAAGATGATGAACCCCATCCTGTGTCTGCCTACGGAGAAAGCAAACTCTTAGGTGAAAGAGAAGCCCTCAAATTCAAAAAAGATTTTCCTCTTGTCATCATCCGGGTTGGAGCTGTCTATGGTCCAAGAGATGAAGATTTCCTCTCCTTTTTCAAATCTGTTAAAAAGGGGATCCTTCTCTCCCAATCCTCCCAGGATAATTGGTATCACTTGTGTTACATCAAGGACCTTATCAATTCCTTCGATCTTTGTATCCAAAAGGATCTCATATCAGGGGAGATAATCAATATCCTCGATCCACACCGTGTCACTTGGGAAGAATTCGGAAAAATCGCAGGGGAAGCTTTAGGGAAAAAGCTGTTGACGATCAGACTTCCTTCCTTCTTTTTGAAATTGGCTGCATTGGTTTTAGAAGGAGCGGCCACAATAACGAACAAACCCAGCAATTTTAACCGGGACAAGCTCAAAGCCATCTTGCAGACAGGCTGGTCTACGGATATAACAAAGGCAGAACGGCTCTTGTCCTTTTCTCCCCATTTTAGCCTCAAAGAGGGTCTCCAAGAAACCTTGACGTGGTATGTTGACCATGGTTGGCTTTGAAATCTATTTTTTCTTTATTCTGGTGCTTCTCGTGTAGAAAGATGCCGCAAATTTTGCTGTGCTCTTGAGACACCACCCTTCCTGCTTGGAAAAGGCAAAATATTTGATTCTTCCCTCGAATGAATGGTTGCCTCTTTTTGCTTCTAGACTAACCGTGAATGGGATCTCGATAGGTTCTTCGAGATTCAGGTACTCTTCTCCTGCCTCTTCTTTTATCTCGATTTCTAAATCGGATGCTGTGAAAAAATTTTTTGGGAAAATAAGCTCATAGGATGGATCGCATTCAATAATAAACGACGGTTGAGGATCGATGGTGATCCCTTCGGCTAATTTTATTTTGAGAACGACCTTTCCTTCTTGCCCTCTTGAAAGATATCTCGGACTTATCGATGCGTCAACCTTAAGACAATCCTGTTCCTTTTGCGCAAATCCCCCCACGCAGAACAGAACAATGATCATAAGTCCAAAAACGGTTTTTCTCACAGACTCTCCTGATGTTTTCCTGTTGAATAGATAGTACTCCCTCACGATTTTGGAGTCAAGGTTTTCTTGGAGTCAGACTTTTGTCTAGTTGAGCTGGTAAAAGATAATCCCGTTAAAAGTCTGACCCCGAAATACATGGAAACATCAAGCTTTATTTTTCCCATACTA
>CAYPGQ010000281.1:0-1623 GCA_964410125.1 uncultured Eubacteriales bacterium
AGTTCTTCTGCACCAAAGGGATCAGGATTTGCTATTCTCATCACATGGATCCACATGTCGATATGGTGCTTCCTCATGACCAGCGGCAGAATGAGGTCAAACTTTTCCCGACGAATCCGATTATTCCATTCCTTCATATTTATGTCTTTATATAGTGAAGATTCAGCGTCCTCTTCCTGAACCTGTTGACCGGCCGTTGCCACATGGCATAGACCAAAAAACATGAACAAAGAAAGGATCACACAAAAAATGTACCGAGTAGACATTAGATATCCTCCTTCATAAATTATTTATTGGATTTTTTGGAACAGCAGTAATTGACCTAACGAGAGCTTAAAAATGATCTTGCCTCTATCAATAACTTATAGACAATTTATAACCTTTTATCGTGAGAAAATAAAGAACGAATTTTGAAGCAATACATTTTCCATGACATGATTTGAACTTCGCCCGGATGGATTTGAATCCCCGATCTTTGGATTCGAAGATCTTTGGTTACATTCGGATAGACACACAGAGGCAGGTAGAATTGAACTGCTCTCCTATCGCCTCAATGAATTTTACACAGTTTTTCTTATAGTCCCTTATCTAGAGAGAATCTGATTGAAATACCAATCCGGAAGTTTTCACTTTGCCTTAACAAGATACTCCCTTTATTTTGACACCGTATATTCCCTGTAGTATAAACGTTGCGTGGGAAAAAAAGTATTTCAGGAAGAGCTTTTTGATGAGGAGGAGTGAATGAAATTAAGGAAACTTTCCATTATCTTTCTCTGCGTGTTCATTCTCATCATTGTTACCAGCAGCTGTGCTCCAGGAAACACGAGATTTGATGCGAAGCCGGCTGGCTTCTGGGCTGGGCTATGGCATGGTCTCATTTGTGTTATCACATTCATCATCAGTCTGTTTTCCAAAAGTGTGACAATGTACGAAGTTAGCAACAGTGGTGGGTGGTACAATTTTGGATTTTTACTCGGAGCTGCAATAGCTTTAGGAGGAAGCTGTGGTTCTTCGTGTAAAAGGAGAAGGAAAAAGAGCGCTCGAGAAAAAGAGTGGGATGAGATCGCTGAAAAAGTGGAGGAAAAGGTCCGTAAAGGTATCAAAAACTGGGCTGAAGAAGAGGATATAAAACGGGACGACTGGGAAGAAACTGGGAAGAAAATCGAGGAGAAGATAAAACGTGAGCTCCGCAAGTGGGCAGAAAAGTAAGCCGTAATTACAGACATATCCACCATAATCCCATGCAGCAGTGATGAACTGCTACCATGAGAGATTGTCATTGATATATCCCTTCAGAGAGAGCTCTGAAGCCCATTTCAAAGCATTTAAGGGCAAGGGGAGGCTTAATATACCTCTCTTGTGTTCAGAACTGCACAGGAAACAATATAAACAGACGCCCATTTGTCACCAAAATTGATTAATATTGCTTAAAAACAGATAAAGTTGAATAATCAAAGAGACATTGGAAAATTACTTATTTACAGGGGAAATCAGGCTTATAAGATGGTAGCGGGGGTTGGATTGGTGCGCTCGGCTTCAGGAATACCTGGTCCGTTGTCGATGATATCGATGATGGCTTCGCCATTTTCGGTTTTTGCTGTGTGGATTTTCACTTTGCCCCTA
>CAYPGQ010000282.1:0-1528 GCA_964410125.1 uncultured Eubacteriales bacterium
CCGGACACGGCTACTCCCCTTTTCCTAAGGTCACCGCGCCTGTCTTCGACTCTACGGTAAAATACTGTGGGCCAAATTTGACTTTTGATCATATCCTATTTAGAATTAGGCAAATGGGAAGCGATCGCGTCACATTGAAAATTCCCCGTCCCCTTTACAACAAGATCAAGTCTGTTATCGAAGGAAGCGGATTCAGCAGTGTCAACGAATTTGTCGTCTATATACTTCGGGATCTTATATCGCAAAGCAAGGAAAAGAAAGAGCTCTCCACGGAAGAAATTGAAGCCATCAGGCAAAGGCTAAAAAGCCTGGGTTATTTCTAACCTTTCTCCTTTTTTTTTAAATTCCACCTAGAGTTTATTCCTTATTTTAAAAGTCAAACTGTGTAGTTTTGATTTTTGAACTATCCTCATGAGCTTACAAAAAAAAGGGACTAAACCTGCATATAGCATTGCATGAAGAGTAAACAAAAATTGTGATTCCGAACACTTGAAATAACTTAAAAATAATGTTGACAATGCACTCTTATTGTACTACGATTAGGATACTAATGGAGTATAAATGAAGTTATACCTTTCTTAAATTAAAAAAAATAGGGTAAAACAAAATATGAAAGTAAACAAAATCAATAAGTCATTCATAGGTTATATTGCAGATTTCTTGATAGGCGATTCTTTGAGCTGGAGGCTATTGATTGGTCCAATAAATATCAGAAAAAATGATTCCTACGAAGTGAAAGTGAATAAAGAGAAAAAAAAGAGTCTTGAGACACATGCTCGAGCTTGGATCAAGTCTATTGTTTGGAGAATATTCGGCATTGCCATTTTGGGTGCAATCTCTTGGATTGTTACTCATAGTTGGAAAGAGATGTCTTTGATAACGATCCTCTTTCATAGCATCCGGGTTGTTCTTTATTATGTCCATGAAAGGATTTGGGAAAGAATTCAATGGGGGAGGATCAAACATCCCTTGAGCGTTCTCCCCGTTAAAAAAGCGTTGAATCCGGAAGATCTAAAAATAGCCCGAAGCCAATTAAAGAAGCTGGGTTATTTAGATTGAAATAAGGAGGGATTTTGGACTTCATTCATCTTTCAATTGCTATCATCATTATGGCTTTTGTGTGCGAGTATATCGATTCATCTTTAGGAATGGGATACGGAACAACTCTGACTCCGGTGCTCCTCCTCATGGGTTACAATCCGCTTCAGATTGTTCCCTGTGTTTTGCTGTCTGAGCTGATTACTGGACTGAGTGCTGCTTTCTTCCATCACAAGTTTAAGAATTCAAATTTAAAGTTCGGAACAAACGATTTCAAGATCGCTATGGTTATGGCGGTGTGCAGCATTTTTGGAACTTTGGGTGCAGTTTTTGTTGCTATCAATTTGCCCAAATTTTACATCAAGCTTTATATCGGCGTGCTAGTTCTTTCCATGGGAATACTCATTCTTGCTACCTTGAAAAAACAGTTCAAATTTTCATGGAAAAAAATCTCTTCTATCGGGATTTTAGCCGCTTTTAACAAAGGAAT
>CAYPGQ010000283.1:0-1519 GCA_964410125.1 uncultured Eubacteriales bacterium
TGGAGACATATCTACCTTTGGCTTGAATCGTGAAAGTATGACAAGGAACATCCCGTTTGTACTGAGGCTAACAAGAAATGCTAATACAACCCTATCGACTATAAACGCAATTCAATTTGGCATGTCTTTACTCTTTTCTACAACCTAACGACTCCAATGAGGTGTTTCAACCGCCATAACCGGAAGGACACTGTGCGAACCACCACAAGACGTTATCAGCAGGCACGACAACACCTCACAAGACTGCGCGGGTTGAAATCAGCCTCCATTAGCTTGTTATGTTTCTCCATACTTAATCTTCCTAAAAGCTGTTTTTTCCTGCTGAACAATACCTCTTAATAATCTGCCTAGCACATCTGAACCAGTGATAATTCGTCGTTGTTCATCACCCCAGAACAAGATAATGTCTTCGTCTACTACATCGTCGCCTAACCGCTCTGGATATACTTTCAGACGGACTATTGCCTCCCCTAAAGATGTTTTTGGATCTCTAAAAATAATCGGTCTATGACATAGTTGTAAAGGATTGAAATCATCTTCTTCAAAAAGAACTGATCGGATAAAAGCGTCAGAATCCAAGGTAAGGCGCGGTTCACCTGTCGCATCGGTCAATATTATCCATTTTTTTTCACTTGCCTGTATTTTTTTCAGAAAAGGATCTTCACATGAACGTTTTGTAATAGATAAAATTGGTTTGTTATTTTTGAAAGGAAGCTCAATGACACTTTTAGAGTCAATTGGCTCACCTTCTTCAATAATTGTCAAATCATCAATGGCCAAGAAATTCAAAGCACCTTTTCCCTCAGTCTTTTCAATATTGGTTTCTGCTGAATCCATATGTATTTTCAAAAGTTCTTGTAGATCTTCTTCCTGGAAAAATCTTATTGCCTCTGCACCTAACCATTTGTCCAGTATAAAAGATGTCGGCTTTGCTACCGGATATAGTAAGAATTGGTAAAATCGAAGAATTGGTGACAAAAGGGAGGCAATTTGCATGGCATGTCTCGAAAAGTATGCTTGAGGTATGATTTCGCCCAAAAAAGTGATTATAACTGTTGAAAAAACAAACGCAATGATTCCAGCCATAACGGAGTTCGATAATAATGTCAGTAATACATTTATCCCTACGTTCCCCCACAATATTGTTGTCAGAAGAAAATTTGAGTCCTCTCTCAACTTTGCGATTTTCAATGCGTGCTTATTATTCTTTCTCGATTCTATTTCGAGTAGTAACTTGCTGATGCTGAAAAAGGCAAGGTTAAGACCCGAAAACATAGCTGACTGAGAAATACAGAATACAATTCCAATCCAGATTAATAGATTCATATTTTACTCACCTTTCATAACATTTATTTTTTTTCTTTATTCTTCATTTTTATATTACTTTATAGAAATAGGTGGTGATATGACATACAATTAATAATGATATTAACAGGTACTTAATAAAAGAAATTATTTATATTATTTGTTTTTATTATACGACTTTTTATTTTAAAATTCTTCTTTTTTTTAAGAAGAT